>CASFCS010000008.1 GCA_949293245.1 uncultured bacterium
AATTTCCCGGAAACTTTTCCCCTGCCCGTGCATCAGGTATAGCTTTTCCCGCTCTTCTATGCTAAGATGTTTGTAGTGACTCATAGGGTTGCCCCCCTTTATTTGGTTGTCCGCAAACACCATTGTAAGGGCGTATCCCCTATGAGTCCACTTCTTTCTTACACTGTTGCACTTGTATTGTATATGCGCCAAATCATCGTTTCCCCGCCTATTTGTCATGCGTAGAATTTCCTCAGAAGTTCCCGGAATACTTGATTTTGCAAGCAAAACTTGGTATAGTTGAGTGGTAAAATAGATATGTAACAACAGAACAAAAAGTATGTGGTCAATGTGGGCTGCGCCTTGGTGAGGTGACTGCGGGAATATGAACGGGCCAAACAGATATTTGTATGCACTGGAAAGCATGGACGTTATTTCCTGTATTCTACTGATGCTGTTCCTGCTGTGCCTGTTGATCCTCACAGTCAATGTGCTTTGGGCCCTGTGGAAGTGGCTGGATTGGAAATGGTGTAAGTGGTCTGCGGATCACTCCCTGTTCTACCGGGTTTGCCGTGTAAGGTACGGGATCGTAGACAGCAGGGATTTGACCACTGGGGAAAATCAAAGGCGCGTTCAGGAAGTAGCACAGGGATATAAGCGATTTACTAATTACAGCATAGAGCAACTGGGCCGGGTCTTAGACCGGCAAAGGCCGAAATACGAGGCCCTGCGGAAACGCAGATAAAATTAAGAAAAGGGGTATTACATAATGGGCTGGTTTCTTACTCTTCTTTTTGTTGCTATCTTTTTTGTCATTGACTGGTTTGTGGCAAAACGCTTTGATGAGATTGCCCAGATGAAAGGGCAACCACCCAAGAAATATTTCTGGTGGTGTTTCTGGCTGGGGATGATTGGCTGGGCGATGGTGATTGCCCTCCCAGACCGGGTAGGTGTCACTCAGAAAAACGCTGGTAGCAGCGATGATCTTCCCGAACTGTAATAGGAGGAACAACCATGAGCGAGAGATATTCCAGATTGCTTGTCCTCTCTGCTCCCATCTATGCTGTGGGCGCTCCCGTCGTAATTACGGCGGGAGCCTTGCTGAAAGATAACCAGACGGGCAAAGTCTTAGCACAACTGAAAATCCAGAATATCAGCGATAAAGCAATCAAGGCTGCCACGGTCAAACTGGAACCGTTGGACACCATTGGCGAACCGCTGGGGGAACCTGTTGAGTTTCAGTATTTAGACTTGAACGTGGCACGGGATATGGAGTTCGGGCAGAAAACACCGATCGTCCTCCCCGACGCTGCAACGAGGGGATTCCGGGTTTCAGTATCCGATGCCTTTTTCGTGGATAATACGACATGGGCAACTTCCGGCGCGCTGTGGGAACCTCTGTCTGCGCCTGTAACGCTGGAGCAGGCTTTGGTAGAGAAAGAACTTGTCAAGCAGTATCAGATGGAATACGGCGATAACTGTAAGTTCATGTTCTACGAGGAAAAAGACCTGTGGATATGCCCTTGCGGGATACTCAACCATAAAAGTGAACCATACTGTCATAAGTGCCGGAAAGAGGCTGCTGTTCTTGCTGCATTAGATATAGATAAGTTAAAAACCGACTGTCAGAAACGGCTTGAAGTGATGCAGCAAAAAGCCAAAGAAGAAAAAGCAGTTAAAGCAGCCCAAACAAAGAAAAACAGAAAAATCGTTATGATTGCTGCGCCGATTGCAGTTATTGCTATTGCTGCTTGTATACTAATTTTCTCGTACTTCTCAAAAGTCCAAAAATCAAATGACTATCATGCCGGGCTTGCTGCGCTGGAGGCAGAGAATTACAGTGAGGCAGTGGAACTTTTTGAAGGGCTGGGAGATTATGAGGACAGCGAAGAACTATTGAAAGAGGCTCAAACCCAGAAATCAAATGCAGAAACATATGCTGAGGCTGTCGAATGTATGAAACCCGGAACATATGGACGCGCCGCCTTCCTTTTTGGGGAGCTTGGAAGTTACAAGGACAGTAGGGCGCAGTTTGCCATTGCAGTAGAAATGAGCGAAAAGGATGACCTTTATCAAGAAACGATTGATATACTGGATCGTCTGAATGAAGATTTGGGGTATCAAGATGCTGGAGATACCTACAAGACTCCAGCAGATGAAGAATACTATGAACTGTCATCCCAAGCCTATAATAACTTGGCAAGTCTTTCGGGATATAGAGATACTGATCAACTGTTGGAACGATTTCGTAAAATGATTATCGGTCGGCGAGGAGCAGAAATTTCCTATTATAGATACGATAACGAAGGAAGGCTCACCCAAAAGGATTCTGCATCTTATAGTTATAATCCAGATGGCATTTTAACGGGATTCGAAGTTTCTCTTCCCACTTCTATTGATATTTATAAAGTTACGGATTATGACAGTGATGGCAGACCCCTTCGTGCCGAACAAACCGATCTCGAAGAGTGGGAACAGTATGCGGCATACACCTATACCTATGATGCAAATGGAAGATTGGTTAAAAAAGAATACAGATCCAAAAGTGCTGATGCTGACTGGGTATCGGAAACCTGGATTGATTATGTATATGACTATGACGAAGATGGACGGCTGATAAAGAAAACAGAAACATTTGAAATGCTTGGTGCCCCCATAGTAAGCGTAACTACCTTTGGTTACGAAGATAAGGGTGCCATCCTTTTGGAAGGTGACCAGATGTTTTTAATTGACTGGGTTTATATGCCATAACGATGAAGTCATCCAGCACCAACGCTGTTCTGTTTTCAGCAATATTAAAATCTGATACAAGTCCAATATAAAAAGAGTGATATAAATGGCAAAATTTTTCTCTACACTGGTCGAAAAAGATTTGATTGAGGACTGGGGAAAAATACTTGACTGGCTCCTTGATGATGACCGATTTGCAAAGGCTCGGGGCTGGGAAAAGGGGCAGGTCACAAAGTTCACTAATCGGGTAAGCCGTCTGCCGGGCCTACGGGAAGAAAACTACATATGCGGGGCACTGAAAGATATACATTTTCCGCAAAAGGGTCACTGCCATGCCCCCACGATCCTGATGGGAACCGCTGGTTCCAAAGGAAAAAGCATTGTCAGGCATATCCGCAACGGAATCGCGCACGGAAGGACAAGAGTGCTGAAAGAGGGCGGAGAACTTTATATCGAGATCGAGGACTTTGGGAAAACCAGCAAAGACGGAACCAAAGAGCAGACAGCATACCTATATATCCCTATATCATATCTTTCCGAAATGTATAAAATCTATGCTGATATTGAAAAAGCCTGGTTCAATGACCGCTCCAAAACGCAGCCGAAGAAAGGGAAACAGAAAAAGACTGCGTAAGCAAACTCTGCTCCCAAAGATATTCCCTTTGTGGGGTAAGCTGGCGTAAGCAACGTAAACTCAACCGCAGGACAAGGCGGGACGGGTCAAACCGTCCCGCCTTTTGCATACCCGCATTTGCGAAATCTGTCCCAACTTGGGACGCAATTTTTTGCTCGACCAGCGCGGGAAATGGTGGGTAAAGCCGCAAAATATTTTCTTTTTAGAACTTTTGACTGATTATCGGGAATAAATCAAATCTGCCTCCATTCCCCCAGAGTAATAAGTGCCACAAGGAAAAACGCCGAACTGGAGGATGTACCAATGACAATGGAAGTTTTCGCCTGTTCCATGAGGATAACTTCGATTCGTTCAGTAAGAACACCATCAAGAAGGCCAGCGCCAATATCCGCCGGAAACTGGCCGCGCAGTCCGAGCGGGAAACCGAGCTGTCCGTCCTGCCGTTTCAGGACTTGCAGAAACTATGCACCGAGGATACATACCAAGAGGACGAGGAAAGCGTGGTGTTCCATGTGCGGGGCCTCTCCGTCGTTGTCCATGATACTGCACTGGGACAAGCCCTGTTTGCCCTCCCTCCCAAACGACGGGACGTTGTGCTGCTGTTTTATTTTGCCGAGCGGAACGAGCCACAGATCGGGCGGCTGCTCAATCTGGACACGTCCACCATCAACCGCCGCCGCAGTGCGGCACTAAGCAGCCTAAAGGCGATATTGGAGGCAATGGGCTATGGAGCGTAACCAGCGGATTACCTATGAAACCATCTGCGCAGCCAAGCAGGGCGATGACGAGGCCATGATTGAGATTGTCCGGCATTATGAGCCGTATATCTCCCACTTCTCCAAGCGGTGGATGTACGACGAGTACGGCAACCCCCACGACGTTGTTGACGAGGAAATCAAAAACCTGATTATCTCGGAATATATGTCGGCGGTCTATTTCCACTATGACCACCACCGCCTCCCAAAAGGCGAAACGCTGGAGCAGTAACCGCTTGCCATACTGCCAAAGCGCACCTTGCAGAGCAAGGCGCGCTTTCACAGGCTGACAAGCAGCCTACCTAAAATTTCCCACAACTGAATAGGCCTGATTTCAATCCACGCCCCCCGTGCGGGGGGCGACTTTACAAGTCTGTAATGTATAAAGGGAAAGCGATATTTCAATCCACGCCCCCCGTGCGGGGGGCGACTGGATCCCGCCGACCGGCGGCGCCACCATCGTCGAATTTCAATCCACGCCCCCCGTGCGGGGGGCGACAAAAATCAGCAAACCGTTGGCTTAATAGTGATAAGGAATTAGTACACTTATCAACTGTTAGCTGACGGTTTCGGGTGCATACGAACAAATCCCGTCTGATTTCTAACAGGAACTCAGACGGGATTTGTTACTTTGGCTATGGAGGTACGCAAATGAAATTCTTAATATCCTGCGCCTATAACATGGACACCGGTTGCGTGGAGCTGAAATATACGGACGGCAGCAGGATCGCCATTGACTGCACCGCCGTAGAAAATGAGGTGGCCGGCAATCTGTATCAGCGCTCGGAGCTGGATTTCCTGATCTACAATGACTCGGCGGCTTATGTCGGCTTGATCCTGAATGGTGATCCGAAAACATACCTGAAGACAGTGACAGAATACAGGCCTCTTGATACATGATCAAATCCCCCGGCCTTGAGCCGGGGGGACTCTGCATTTTGGGGATGGATGGTACGGCTGGATCGCTCCATCTGGATTTCAGGCGTCTTGCGCCTGATAACGCTCAGTCCAGCAGCGCATGGCGTCCAGGATGAGCTTGAGACTCCGCCCCCTGTCTGCTATACTACTCCCATAGGAAGGGGGAGCGACCATGAAAGCAAAGCTGCTCCGTCTGCAACGGGCCCTGTTTACAGACGAGCCCAACATCCATGTGCGCAACTTCAATCTGCTGGCCCTGGCGGGCATCGCCGTCAGCGCCCTGGCGGGGCTGTCCAGTCTGTTCACCACCAACCTGACCGCCGCCCTGCTGTGCTTCGCCCTGTGCGCCTTCGCCGTGGGGCTGCTGGTCTTCTCCGCCCGCACCAAGCGCTACCGCCTGTGCTACTACGTCACCATCCTCGGCATTTTTCTGGCGGGCTTCAGCGTCATCTTCTTCCTGGGCGGCGGGTATCTGAGCGGGATGCCTTCACCGCATTTTTGCTGGAGGGTCGGGAGCTGGCGGCCATGCTGGCTGTGGAGCTGGCGGTGTACGCCGCCGACATCCTGCTGGCCTGGCGGTTCCCTGAGCTTGTAGTCTGGCACGAGAGCCGGGAGAACGCCATGGCGGATATGCTGATCTGCCTGCTGGTGGTATCCGTGGCCCTGGCCGGGTCGGCCTATCTGCAAATTTTGAGCTACCGCCGGCAGCAGAAGGCCCTGGAGCGGGCGGACCAGGCCAAGACCATCTTTCTTGCCAACATCTCCCACGAGCTGAAGACCCCCCTCACCGTCATCTCCAACTGCGCCCAGACCAGCAAGCGGCATCTGGGGGAGGAGGACGGCCAGGCCATGGACCTGATCTGCGCCGAGGCCGACCGCATGGCCCTGATGGTGTCCCAGCTGCTGGACGTGACCGCCATCGAGGAGGGGCGGATGCGCCTGACCCGGCGGCCAAGCCAGATCCGGGCGGTGGTCAAGCTGGCGATGGATACCTATTATCCCCTGGCGGTCCAGGCGGGGAACCGGCTGGTGTTCCGGCCGGTCTACGATCTGCCCGCCGTCCTGGCGGACGAGGACCGCATCCGTCAGGTGGTGCTCAACCTGCTCTCCAACGCCAACCGGCACACCCGGGACGGGGAGATCACGGTAACGCTGGACGCCGTGCCCGGCTGCGTGCGCGTTACGGTGCGCGACACGGGGGAGGGCATCTCCCCGGAGGGGATGGCCCACCTCTTTGAGCGCTTTGCCCCAAAAGAAAACCGTGCCGGGAACGACACCGGCACGGGACTGGGGCTGTATATCTGCAAGCATATTGTTGAGAGCCACGGCGGGGCGATTGCGGTGCAAAGCACGCCGGGGCAGGGAACGGCGGTCTGCTTCACCCTGCCTACCGAAAACGGGGCCGGGTGAGCAGGTAGCGCCCGCCGGGGGTGGCTACGATTTCAATGGGGCTGGATTCGTCCAGCTCCATTTTTTTGCGGATGACCGAGATGTATTTGCGCACAACGCCCGTGTCGATCCCCTCGCCCCAAACCGCCCGGAACAGCTCCTCCCGGGTGAAGGAGCGCTCCGCGTTCGTGGCGAGATAGGCCAGCAGCTGGGCCTCCTTCTGGGACAGGGGGGTGACCTTCCCCTCCAGCACCGCCTCCCCCCGGCCGAGGTCGACGGTCAGCGGCGGCAGCTCCACGCGCCCTACCCCCATCAGCCCGGCGCGGCGCAGCTGAGCCATGATCTGCGCCGCCAGCACGTTCAGGTCGTAGGGCTTGGTCAGGTAGGCGTCGCCCCCTTCTTCGATGCCGCGGATGATATCCCTGCTCTCGTCCAGGCAGGTGAGGAAGATCACCGGCGCGGTGCTGTACCGGCGCAGGTCGTGGCAATAATCCAGCCCCGAGCCGTCCGGCAGCATCACGTCCAGCAGATACAGGTCGGGCGGCGTTTCCTGCGCCAGCTTTTTCGCCTCCGCGATGGTACCGGCCTTGAATACCTCGTAGCCCAGGCGGGCCAGATGGGCGGCGTTGGTCTCCCGGACGCCTGTCTCGTCCTCTACGATCAATATCCGTCCCTTCCGCATCTGCCGGCCCTCCATTGCATAGTTTCTGCCATTTTTGATAGTTCCTACCATATTATATGGTTTCCCGGCGCTGCATAGTGCCTGATATAGTATAGCAGATTTCGCACGATAAGACAAAACGCGGGGTGTGAAAATTTTGTAACAAAGTCCTGAACCTGCCTGGGATTTGTTATACTGCTCACATCACTAAAGAAAGGGAAAGGAGGAGAGTTTATGCGCCGGATCACACGGGTGGATATCTTGGACAACCAGACCCTGGACATCGAGTTCGACAATGGGCACGTGCTGCTGCTGGATCTGAATACCATGCGGGCTGACCCGGCCATTTCCGCCCTGCTGGACAGCGGCGGCTGGTGCCATCCGCAGACGGACGGCACGGCCATATACTGGCAGGACGGCCCTCAGTTGAACATAGAGCAACTGATCAACGAACTCATCAAAGAAGGAGGAAAAACATGAAAAAAAGAGTATTGGCAGGCCTGCTGACTGCCGTTATGTGCCTGACTATGCTGCCGGCGACAGCGTTTGCGGCGGACGGCGCCTGCGACTACTGCCAAAGCATCGGCGGCCATACGTTAAACTGCGTGTATAGCTGTCCTACAGATAACTGCACAGTGACCAAGCAGGGGGCTGAGGACGAAACCGTTACCTATAGCCATAGCCAGGCTGCATGCCCCTACGCAGCGGACACCACGCTGTTCTGTGAGGAGTGCGGCTATTGGGAATACCGGACCGATGAGGAAGACTATTGGCACAAAGAAGGCTGCTCTATCGGCTATCCGGAATCTGGTGAGACTGTGGGTGAGGACGGTTCGCCCGACCCTGGCAAGACCGATTTCAGCAATATCAACGGCGTCTCCTATTACGGCGTCGACAGCGACTATTTTGAGAAGAGCACCTCTCTGTATATCAAGGATATGCTGACGGCAAAATCTAATCAGCTCGATAATGATAGGATAAGTAAAGATCAATCCATCAGCGCGCTGTGGCAGTACGTTGCATTGGAACTGCAGGAGGAATACGGCCGCGGCACCAAGGACGGTAAGTTCAAAAGACAGTTTAACGGTGTACTGGGGCAGTCGCTCGCCTTTGTCACCGGCAGCAGCGGCACATACGCAAGGTCCAACGCCAGAAACGGCGACAACACCTACAATGTGTATTCCACCGGCTTGACCACGGACACCTATGCGGGTTCTGTATCGGCGGCAGCGGCGGCTATGGAGACTCAGATTTATGATTGGTACCGTGCAAGCGGCGGCGGACGTGAGGATAAATACGCCGGCGATCCGTCCGATGGCGCTGTCCGGAAGAATACGGCACTTTCAAGCGATGCGGACCCCGATAACGTCTACTACATGCTGACCGGCGCGTTCAAGACCTCTGGCAAAAATAAAAAAGGCCATTATCAGGCCCTTGGCGTGATCTTCAGCGACCCCACCATCACCGCCATTCTTCCGGCCGATGATGGGAGCGACATTACCACGACGGAGTCCGAGCCGACAATGGGCACGCAGGTAGAGGCCTCCCATGTAAAGAACGAGACCAACACCACGATCTCCGCCGAGCAGGAACTCACCACCACCACCTCCTATGAAGCCACCAGCGAGATCAATGGCAGCAGGCAATACGGCTTTGAGGAGACCGTGACGGCGGGCTATGAGCGCGATGGCATACTCAGCGGCAAGCTCAGCGTAGAGGTCAGCTTCACCGCCTCCCAGGTGATCGAAAACGGCTGGTCGCAATCCCAGAGTACCGCCGAGGAGAAAAGCGTCGCTTACAGCGCCGCTGTAGAGCTGCCTCCCTATACCAATGTTATGATCCGGCAGTACGGAAGCAAAACCACAGAAACGACCAACTACACATGCCCGGTGGCGCTGAACTTCACGGTGACTGTGGTGGAATACACGGTCGACCCCTCGGATAACAACGCGACCTGCGAGACCAGGATCCTCGGCACCTTTGGCGCCAATGCCAGAGCGGACCTGAATAAGCGCGCCGTTGTAGAAAGCGCTTTGAAGGACGGGGATGGCATCACCTGGAACGATTTGTATGAAGACAACGCGGATCTGAAAATGATCGTGCAGCAGCTTCTGAGCAAGTACGCGCCCATGGCTAGCACCGGCGCCAAGTTCGTGGTTGTCACCAACACCACCTCCAGCGAGATCACCGGCCTGTCTCCGACGCTGCCGCTCAACCGGGTCAAGACCATTGACGACGTCCAGGATTACGACCTCTCTACCGGGGACTTCCTCTATGTGGACAACATCCAGCTGGAGGGCCTGAACGCACAGAACGCCCCCTACTACGGCTTTAACCAGTATCTGGGCCATTGGACCCTGGTGGATGAAAACGGGCAAAACTTGCCGGAAGACAGTGCGGTTGCCAGGCTGGTAACTGACCCGATCACCAAAACGACCCGACTGGTTGCGGGGGCGCAGACGGGTACGGTGTACCTGAAGTACCTGATCGGCAACGACAGCAAGTATAACACGGCCAGCGCTCCCGATGTATACGCTACGGATGACACGCTGGCTGCCACCGCAGTAGTCAGGGTCAACATTTCCGATACCACGCTTGCGGGCGGCAGTGTTGCCGTCAGCGGAAATCTGGCGATCCCGGTCGGCGATCCTTCCGAAGCGATCGAAAGCTACCTGAAAACGGCGATTTATGACGCCGAAGGCAAGAAGGTAAGCCGACCGGTGATCTGGGACCAGCAGGAGCTGGCTTCGGATGGCATCACGGTTGCGAACAACAATATTTCTTTTACCAAGGAAGGCACCTTCCATGTCCGCGCCATTGTTGGCACCGGCGCAAACCAGATCAAGTCTGACTGGTACGAGGTAACCGCACTGCCGGCGCGCGCGCTGAATTCGATCGTCATTCCGGATGCGGCTGCCTTTGACCGCAATGGCAATTCTCTGGATCTGTCCACGCTCACGGTACAGTATTTTGACCAGTACGGCGATGCCTGGACAAGCACTACCGCTGACGACCTTACCTGGGTGTGCGACAACGAGGGCGCGGTCATTAAGGACAATGTGTTGACCGTGTCCAGCGCAGGCACCTATGTGGTGACCGCCCAGACCGAGGACGGCATCATCTCCAACGAGATGAACGTCACCGTAACGGACAGTACTGTGACCATCACGGAAATGAAGGCGGAAAAGACCAGCCTGACCTCCTCCGGCGGCGAGGTGGAATTTACCATTACCGGTGCGAACCTGCCGGAAGGCGGCATTACCCTCACCGTGCAGGAGAATAACTCCATCACCGCTACCACCACCGGTACGGCTACCGAGCAGAAGGCCACGCTGACCTTCCCCGCCAACACGGACACCAGCGCAGACGTTACCTATACAGTCACGAACAACCAGGATGACACCAAGACGGTTACGATCACCGTAGCCAAGGCGAGCGGCTCTACCGGCGGCAGCTCTGGTGGCAGTAGCAGCTCCACTACTTACGTCCCCAGCGTGGACGCCGGGCACAACGGCGATGTGACCGTCAGCCCCAGCCGTCCCAGCTCCGGCCAGACGGTGACCATCACCGTTGACCCGGACGCGGGCTATGAGCTTGACGACCTGACCGTCACTGACTCCAGGGGCAATGTGGTGAAAGTCACCGACAACGGCGACGGCACCTACAGCTTCACCCAGCCCAGCAGCAAGGTGACCATCGAGGCCACCTTCGCAGAGATCCAGGATGAGCCCACGCTGGCATTCGTTGATGTGCCCGAGAGCGACTACTACTACGACGCGGTGCTGTGGGCCGTGGAAAACGGAGTCACCAACGGCACCTCGGCCACCACCTTCAGCCCGGACGCCGATGTGTCCCGCGCGCAGATGGTGACCTTCCTGTGGCGGGCCGCAGGGTCCCCCGAGCCCCAGAGCAGCGTCAATCCCTTCACGGACGTCTCCAGCAGCGCGTACTACTACGACGCGGTGCTGTGGGCCGTGGAGAACGGGATCACCAACGGCACCTCCGGCACCACCTTCAGCCCTGAGTCGGCGGTCTCCCGCGCCCAGGCGGTCACCTTCCTGTGGCGTTCTGCCAGCTCCCCGGCGGCCAGCGGCGTCAGCTTTGACGACGTGGCGGATGAAGCCTACTACGCGCAGGCTGTTGCCTGGGCCGCCCAGGCGGGCATCACCAACGGCACAGGCGGGGACAACTTCAACCCTGACCTAATCGCCTCCCGTGCCCAGGCCGTGACCTTCCTGTACCGGCACATGGGCTGAGGCGGCTGGGAAACCCGGCTATGCCGCCCATAGTTTGAGCCTTGACCCTTAGTTGATCATGCAAACAGGCATCCGCCCCCGTTGGAAAACATGGAGGTGGATGCCTGTTCCTATCCCGGCTCATCAATCGGAAGTAAACGGCAGATCGCGGGTAAGCATCGGAGAACAAAAACAGAAGGAGGAGCTTTTATGAGAAGCATGAGAAAGCGGATGACCGGCCTGCTGGCAGCCGCCATGTTCCTGTTCCTGGGAGGAAAGCGGCGGGAAGGAGATCACCCTCGTTGCGGATTTTTCCAGTGGGAGCGAACAGGCCGAGGAGCTTGACCTGATCCGGCGGGAGACCAGGACCGTGGAGGATGCGACGCCGCAGGCCTTGGCCCAGGCTCTCTCAGAGTGGAGCGGGCTGGACTTTATTTGAAACAGCCTCCAGAAAAACGGCGTGACCATTGCGGTCACACCGTTCTCTGCCCCGTGCAGGAAATAATAGTTACTTGTCACTATTAAGCCTTGATAAAGGTGGACTTGCCGCTTTTGGCTTCACCTAAGACCATAAGGTTGAAAACCTCGGCCTGAATTTTTTCGGCCTGGATTTGAATGCTTTCCGCTACTTTTTTTCCGGCCTGTCGGCAGGCTGCGACATATTGTTGGTAAAGTTCCATAACATCCGATTTATTTTGTTTATAATTCTTGGAAATCATTATATGCACTCACTTTCTTTTCGCCATTTATCATCATTTTTATAAGCAAATTGCATGGCTTTAGCGTCTACAAGTTGCTTTGGTTCTATATTTAAGTATATAATATTGGACCTAAAAAGATAGTATCAAAGATATTTCCTTGTATAGTTTATTAGAATCACCATTCAAAAGGGATTGAATCACGTTTTGAGCAAATTTCTTGCTGACCATCATATCCCACTCCGCCAGCCGGACAATCTCCGCTGTTCCAGCCTCAAAATCAAACGAAATCTCGCCCCACTCGCCGTCGTTGTCCACCTGATACAGGTAGACAGCGGCGGCGATTTTCTTTTTGCGTTTGGTCTGGGATTTGCGTTTCAGCCGAATCATGTGAAACACCCCGGTTTCTGTCAGCAGACAGGCCAAATGATCCATGGCTTTACGGTAGGCCCGTTCTGCGCCGCTGGCTGTGCTGCCCTCAAAAAGTACCGCCAATTCTTCAAAGGTTAACCGGGTGCTGATGGGGCTGACCCGACCACAAGTCATACAGATGGCGTTTCGTTTCTCCAAAAGGATTTGCTCACGATAATTCAGCTTTTCAAATGCTTCCCGAACAGCTTTAGCCTGGATGCCGTTCCATAGAATCTCCGCATAGTCCCAATGGTTATCCCGGCTGACATCCTCGCCGGTTTCTTCGCTGTCCTCGTCCTGTACGGTCTGGTAAAACGGAACACGGCTGCGATTTTGCTTGGCCAATGTTAAAAACTTCGCTGCGGTCTCCTCGGTACAGCCATTTTTTTGAGCATATTTCTGGATCGCCGCCTGTTCAGACTGACCGGATTGATGATAGAGCCAAGCAATCCCACGCACAGCTTTGTATTCATCCACATTTTCAAAGGAACCGGCCTCCTCCTGCATCCGACAGGTCAAAAGGGCATTCCCGATAAAATGATGGGCATAGGTCAGAAAATCTGCCCCTTGTGCGGGATCGTATACTCGGGGGCAATCCAGCATGGCAAGCACACAGCCCATTTTGCAGTCCAAAAAGCGTTCCGGGGCATAGCAATCCAGCCCCTCCCGCAGCAGGAAACGGCGAATACGGCCATTGAGCCGATTTTCATAGTGGTACAGGAAAAAGGAGAACCAGCGCAATTCACGGCTCCGCACAGCCTCCATGATGTAATCATTCAGGCTTTCCCGAACAGGCGGTTCCGGGTTAAGCTGAAAGATGCGTTCCGCTTCCCGCATGGTCAAGCCCTTGGGCTCAGTCAGAAAGCTGTATTTGGCACAGTAGCCGGGCAGTTCCCATGTCCACGCTGTATCCATTTTTTTCCTCACCGCCTTTCTGATGTTTCGATGTTTAGTTCTTTTGCACTGCTTCTAAAAGTGCCTGCTGGGTCATTTCCTGCTCATAGACAGTGCTGGCATAACGCTGATCTGAAAGCGCACGAAGCATCTTATCCTTTGCCAGCTTTTTCATAGCTGCTGCTGTTTCCGCATCCAGCTTTCCCCGGCGGGTGCTTTGCAAAATGGTGTTCATACGTCGGGTATAAATGGCCTTGATGGGGTGATCGTCTGCAAGTTCCCGCTGCTCCCGGCCCCTTAGATTGCCAATTTGCCGGCACGTCCGTCCACGCTGGTCGCCGGGTGCCAGCCCGCCGCAGTATTTGGTGTGCCGTGCGTCAATGGTGAGAAACCATCTGCCGCAGATGGGGCATTTCTTGGGGGCGTGGCCTACGCAAAGTCCCTCAAACAAGTCGGAACGAAACATCCCCACAAAGGAGACATAGTGCATCCGCTTGACTAGCTGAGGCTCCGTCTTACCGGGCCGATTAGCGGACACATACTGCACCGAAGCATTGGTCAGGGTCATCCAGGCCGGGTTATCCAGCGACAGAGTTGGCTCACCTTTGAAGAACTGCCCGAACATTGCCGCATAACCATCCGGGGTACGGTCATAGCCGGACTCATTCAACTGCTCTGCAAATTTCGTCAGGGCTTCCTTGTATTGCCCCAGAGAATAGCTCAAATGCCCCAGCACCTGCGCTATTCGGACGAGCATTGTTGCCTTGCTGTGCTGACCAGTCAAGGCACAAATCAGCTGCTCCTGCTGGGTGAGCTGTAAATAGGCTTTGGCATCCTCCATGTATTCTTCGGAAAAGATGGCTGTAAGTTTTTGCTCAAAATAGCTTCGATTCAGGCGGGAGAACGGTGGCGTGGCCTGTAAAAAGGAGATGATCTCGCCAGCGGCCTGCTGCACCTGCGGCAGCAGCTCCATATCCACGGAACCGGTGTTCATCCCCTGAAGCAGCTGGTTCAGCACATTGCAGGGGGCATCCAGCTTTTCGATGGTACTGTCCGGGATGTTCAGCACCTCGCAGCCAATGGTTCCTGTGGGCATGGCACACCCCTCATAGGTCACGGTGTCCTGCCAGAAATCCAGCGATAAAACCGCATGGTTGATGATCTGATCCATGTTCTCCCTCCTGTCATGTTTTTCTATTTTCATAATAGCACACAATTAAATTCTTGTCATGTTTTTTAAAAACGACTTGTCATGCCATTAGCCTGTTTTTTTCGATTTTCCCCATAACCTATACAGAGGGGTGAAAAAACTGCCCCATTAAAAAGGAAATGGAGGGAATCTGTATGAATTTGTTTGAAGTGGTGAAAGCCAGTATCAACACACAGGAAGCAGCGCAGACGTATGGAATCGATGTCAACCACCATGGCATGGCGTTGTGCCCGTTCCACAATGACCGTCATCCGAGCCTGTATGTATCGGATGACCACTACCACTGTTTTGCCTGCGGGGAGCACGGGGATGTGATCGACCTGACTGCCAAACTTTTTGACCTTCGGCTGTATGATGCGGCCCGAAAACTGGCGGCGGACTTTCACCTTGCGCCGGACAAGCCCTTGCCGGAAGCCATTCGCCGGAAAAAGAAACACAAAACCAAAGCACAGCAGCTTCGTGAGAACGAGCAGCTGTGCTTTTCTGTTTTGAACGAGTACCGGCGGATGCTTCTGGATTGGGAAAAACGGTATGCACCACAAACGCCGGAAGATGTGCTGGACGAGCGGTTTATGGAAGCCTGCCACCGTCTGCCATGGGCAGAGTATCAGCTGGACATCCTGCTGCAAGGCGATTCCTATGAACGAGGTGAAATTGTGGGCGAACTAACGGAAAACGGATACATCCGCAAATTACAGGCCCGCCTGAGAAAGGAGCGATACCATGAATAACCCTGTTTGGATTGATGAGAAAGGGAAAATCATCGAGCCGGAATATTGCCGGGATTTCCTGTCCCGGCATCCCATGCGCTGTATCAATGACCGCTTTTATACGGTGGATGGACAGCTGCCGGATGAAAGCAAATTGAAGCGGACGATTTATGAGGAAATCTCGCCCTGGCTTCATGCCAAGGTTGCACAGACGGTGGAACAGATAATCAAGGCGTTGAAGTTGGCGGCATACACAGACCCTTTGCCCCTGCAATGTGACCGCATCCATGTGGCGAACGGCACGCTGTTTATTGGGGTTCCTAGCGGGAACCAGCGAAGCGATTCCGCTGGGGAGCGGACGAGCAGTGGAATGAGTGAGCTTTCGGCTTTAGCCGGAAGCGAGGGATATGGAGCTTGCGAGGACGAGGATGGCACATTCACAGCGAAAAAAGAGTATTGCAGCAATCGTCTGCCGGTGTCCTATCGGACAGAGGCTCCTGCTCCGGAACAATGGCTGCGCTTTCTTTCGGAACTGTTGGAGCCGGAGGATATTCCCACCTTACAGGAATATCTGGGTTACTGCCTGATTCCGTCCACCAAAGGACAGAAAATGCTCATGCTGATCGGCAAGGGCGGCGAGGGCAAAAGCCGGATCGGTGTGGTGATGAACGCCATTTTCGGGCTCAGCATGAACACCACTTCCATCCAGAAGGTAGAAAACAACCGTTTCGCCAGAGCCGACCTGGAAGGCAAGCTGTTGATGGTGGACGATGATCTGGACATGAACGCCTTGACCAAAACCAACTATGTAAAATCCATCGTGACAGCAGAACTGCGGATGGATTTGGAACGGAAGAAAGAACAGAGCTATCAGGGGCAGCTTTATGTGCGTTTCCTCTGCTTTGGCAACGGGGCATTGACTGCACTTCACGACCGCAGCGACGGCTTCTTTCGCCGCCAAATCATTCTCACCACCAAGGACAAGCCTGCGGATCGGTTCGATGATCCGTTTCTTGCCGAAAAGCTGATTGCCGAAAAAGAGGGGATCTTTCTCTGGATGCTGGATGGGCTGCGGCGGCTGATCGCCAATCACTACCACTTTACTATCAGCCAGAGAGCTAAGGACAATATTTCCTCTGCTGTTCGGGATGCCAACAACATTCTGGACTTTCTCGATTCTGAGGGTTATGTGGCATTCAAGGCCGATTATGAAGCCAGCACCAAAAATCTGTATGCAGCCGATGGTGTGAGGATAATGCAGAAAATCCCCTGTCCCCAAAGAGCTTTGCAAACCAGCTTAGCCAAAATGCTGAACGCTACCATTTGGAGCCGGTCAATAACCTACACATCGGCGGTGGAAAACGGTGCCGGGGATACATGGGCATTTATGTCCTGCTCTCGCCTATGGAATTGTAATAAAATTTCAAAACCTTCTGTTCGTGCGTTCATGCGTTCCTGATTGGGTACAACCTGTGGAACGAAGGAACGCACGAACGCAAAAATTCATTTTTATATTGTTCAGCTCAGAGACTTCCTAAAATAGCCGCTTTCCGGTCAATGGTTGTGCAAACAGTGAAAAACACTACCGTAAACAGAACACAAATCATTATTCGGTAATTTACAGAACGGTGATGGTGATATGCGGAAAGGTGGCTATTCTCACCATGTCAGCAGTAATGCCACCTTATCGTGAAGTTGATAGGGCACTATCGTGAGTAGTTCTTCATGGACGCAATCCTGAGCGATTTTTTGAATGTTATCCGTGTTTACCGAACCGTGCAGCGAATATGCTCCACAGAAAACTGAGTTTACGAAAGAATGAGGTGTTTTCTATGAAATCCAATTTGAGAAATGAAATTAAGTCGTACATCGTGCGTTCCGGCTGCACGATGCAGGAGGTCGTTGACCAGCTTTCCGAGGATTACGGCTGGAGCGACAGCGTTTCCAACCTGTCCAATAAGCTCCAGCGGGAGTCTCTGCGGTATGTGGAAGCGGTACAGCTTGCCGATGCTCTCGGCTATGACCTTGTATGCTACAATGCCAACAGGCGGGAGGAGCACGCCAGCCAGGCGTGCTTTTCTCGTACTCACGCCTAAGCTACAATGGAAGGGAAATTGGCCTGACGAGACTTTTAATGGACTAACCATGTCCGGCTGCTAAACAGTCAGCCATCCTTCCACTGTAGCGTTCGGTTGAGGCAGGTTGAACCACTGGAAAACCAGGATGTTCGTGTGACCAAGCAATTTGAATCGGCAGTGAGAAAACGATGGTCGCCAATTTGAAAATAATTGAGCGGAGGGAAACAGGGTAATGAATGCAGTGGGAATCGACGTTTCCAAGGGAAAAAGCACGGTAGCCATTATGCGCCCCTTTGGCGAAGTGATTGCGGAACCATTTGAGGTATCCCATACGGATACAGAGTTAAGGAAACTGGCTTGCTTTTTAGAGAAGTTGCCCGGAGAAACACGGATCGTCATGGAGTACACCGGGAGCTACTGGCAGCCTATCGCCAAAGTGTTGCACGATGCCGGCTTTTTTGTCTCTGCCGTGAACGCACTACTAATCTATAAATATGGCAACAATTCCATCCGAAAGGGCAAGACAGACAAACTGGACGCTGTGAAAATTGCGAATTACTGCCTTGACCGTTGGACAGATCTGGAACGTTACTCTCCTACTGATCAGATCCGGCAGACACTCAAAACATGCCGCCGCCAGTACGACCAGTACATAAGATTGAAGGTCAATCTCAAAAACAATCTGATTGCGTTGTTGGATGGGACATTTCCTGGCATCAATACCTTGCTCAAAAGCGCCCCCAGAGATACGGATGGGCACGAAAAGTGGGTGGATTTTGCCGGAAAGTTTTGGCACCGCCAGTGCGTTTGTGGGAACTCCGAGAAAGCGTTCGCAAACCAGTATCGAAAATGGTGTGCCAAAGCCGGTTACAGATTCAACGCAGAAAAGGCTGTGGCCATCTATTCCCACGCTGGCTCGCAGGTGGATACGCTTCCAATGTCCTCTGCAATCCAGAGCCTCATCACCCATGCGGTAGCTCAGCTCAACATGATCATAGAAACAATTTCTGCGATTCAACATGAGATGCTCACGCTGGCTTCACAGCTTCCAGAGTACCCAATTGTGATGCGGATGTTCGGTGTCGGCCCTGTCCTCGGCCCTCAACTTATGGCAGAAATCGGCGATGTGCGCCGCTTCCACTGCAAGCAATCTTTAGTGGCCTTTGCTGGCGTGGACGCACCCCCCTGCCAGTCCGGTACTTTTGAATCGAAGAATAGGCATATTTCCAAACGCGGATCCCCCAGACTGCGCAAAACGCTTTTCCAAGTCATGTCCACCATCATCCAACATGCACCCGCTGATGATCCTGTATACCAATTTCTTGACCGTAAAAGGCGGGAGGGCAAGCATTACTATGTTTACATGACTGCTGCGGCAAACAAGTTTCTAAGAATCTACTATGGCACTGTTATGGCCTATTTCGAGAAGCCGTAGTTTCATCTAACCGACAATTTCCATTTCATCTCCACGGCCGCCAAGATACGACGGCCTGTTTTGCTATGCCCATTTTTGAGAAACTATCTTTTTTTATTTTTGTGTTTTTAGGCCTTGACAACTCTTGGCAGGTTTGGCAGGTTTAGTTAATCTTTCATTAAGAGAGGTGTCGCCCCCCGCACGGGGGGCGTGGGTTGAAATAGCCACTCTTTGGAGGGGTCTTTGCCCATGCCGGGTCGCCCCCCGCACGGGGGGCGTGGATTGAAATACCTATGACGATGCCCACCTGCCCCCCACCAGGGCGGGTCGCCCCCCGCACGGGGGGCGTGGATTGAAATTACGAAAGATATTGCCGGGACCACAAAGACTACAAGTCGCCCCCCGCACGGGGGGCGTGGGTTGAAATATCACGAACATATCGTCAACAGGAACCTCCATGAGGTTGCCCCCCGCATGGGGGCATGGGTTGAAGATTTTCATAGGTATGTTGCAGGTAGTCAAAGGTCTGGCGGATTCCCCATCATACGGATACCCTGTATGACGAAACAGGGAGAGCCCCGTTCAGCATCAAAACGGAACGGGGCTCTCCCTTGTTATGATATTCAGGGCTGCCGTTGGCCCGGCGTACCGCGGCCGGGAACCGCCTACTTTCTTGGCCGCATGGACCACAGCAGTTCTCCTCCCAGCCCCGCCGCCAGGGCGAAACACACCCAGGCGGGCACGGGGATGCCCAGAGGGGCGGGGGAGAGGGGGGCGGTACACAGCAGACAGCCCCCCACCACCAGGGCGCAGCACAGCAGGCAGCGGATGAGACGATTTCCCAGGGCCTCCAGCCGGGCGGTCTCCCGCTCCCGGCCCGCCAGATGCACATTCACCCGGGCCTGGCCCTTCAACGCGGTGCGCACCAGGTCGAAGGTCTGCCCGGCCAGGGCGGCCGCCTTGCGGCCTGAGGTGAGGAGCTTCCACCCCTCCTCCTCCAGCAATGCGCCCCAGTCCAGAGAGGCGAAGGCCTCCGCCTTCACCCGGCCCTTGAGGATCTCCAGCAGATTGAGCTCCGGGGACAGGGCCGCCAGCGTACCCTCCAGGGTGACGATGCCCCGACCCAGCAGGGAGATCCCCGGGGGAATGGAGATGTGGTGGGACTTGGCCAGGGAGAGGAGAGCTTCCAGCACCTCCCCCAGGTCAATGGAGTCCAGGGGGGCGGAGCCGTACCGGTCCATCAGCTCCCGCAGGTCGTCGTTGAGGCTGTCCCGGTCCACCGGCTCCCGGCACACGCCGATGCCCAGCACCACGCCCCGCAGCCGGTCTACATCGTCCTCGGTAAAGGCGGCCACCCCCTCCCGGATCAGCTGTTGGTCCCGGGGGGAGAGACGGCCCATCATCCCCAGATCCAGCCACACCACGGTCCTGCCCCGGATGAGCAGGTTGCCCGGGTGGGGGTCGGCCTGGAAGAAGCCGTGGTCGATCACCTGTTTCATGTACTGCCCGGCCAGGGTGCGCCCGATCTCCGCCGGGTCGCAGCCCGCTTTCTCCAGCTCCTCCCGGCGGTCGGCGGGGATGCCGTCCATGTACTCCATCACCAGCACCCGCTCGCAGCTGTGGGTGTGGATCACCCTGGGGCAGGCAAAAAAGGTTGTGTTCCGGTTTTGATCCCGGAACTCCTGGGCGTTTTTGGCCTCGGTGAGGAAGTCCAGCTCCTGCTGGGTGACGGCCCACAGCTCGTCCAGCAGCTGCTCCCAGTCCAGCACGCCCCCCAGGTCAGTATACCGGATGGGCCCGGCGGCCCGGCGGAGGAGCTGGATATCCCGGGACATGGTCTCCCGGATTCCGGGCCGCTGGACCTTCACCACCACCCGGGTGCCGTCAGGCAGGGCGGCGGAGTGGACCTGGGCAATGGAGGCGGAGCCCAGGGGCTGGTGGGAGAAGGAGGAGAACATCTTCTCCAGGTCCTGCTGAAACTCCTCCTCAATGAGGGCCTTTACCTGCGGGAAGGGCATGGGGGAGGCCTCCGAGCGCAGCTTGCCCAGCTCCAGGCAGTAGGCCTCGGGCAGCATGTCGCGGCGCATGGACATGATCTGCCCCAGCTTTACAAAGGTGGGGCCCAGCTCCTCCAGAATGGCCCGGAGCTTCTCAGGTGTGAGGCCCCGGGCCAGTTGGTGCCTGGAGAGGATCCCCAGAATCTCTTTGAGGCGGCCGCCATCGGCCTGAGCCCTCATTGCGCAGTGTCGGTGCTCTCGTCCTCAGCTGCGGCGGCGTCCATCTCATCGGCCACCTCCTGAGCCTCCGCCTGGGCAGCGGCCTCCCGGGCGTCCAGGTCGGCCAGCTTCTGGCGCAGGGCCTCCCGCTCCTGGGCGGTGAGCCGCTCCAGGGCCTCGTTGGCCAGACGCTCACGGCGCTCCTGGGTCACCTGCTCCCCCTTGCGGCGGAGCTCATCGTTGAGCACGCGGCCCCTCTCCAGGGTCTCGGCCCCCTTTTCCATGCAGATCTTGCCTACCTTGGCGGTCTTTTCGGCCAGAATGGCCACAGCCCCCACGCCGGCCATGGCGGCGTTGAACAGGCCCTTACTCAGATTATCCAACATGGTAATACCTCCTTATTGTGATGGGATCTTTGAAATCGGGTGCTTCTCAAGGGTATTATACCATATTTGACGCCGGTGTCCCGAAATTCATGAAATTTTAATCTTAATCTCAGCCAAAGAGGAAATGCGGGCGGGGATCAGAAAAGGCGGCAGAGGGCAGGGGGAGAGGCCGCCGTGGTTTGCGTTGACAAGGGTCGTTTGCACCTTATACAATAATAAAAAGAAGTGTCGGGCTGACGAGGGGGCGAATGGTTATGAGAATCGCCGTTGTGGACGACTCAAGGGAGGACGCCTGCCGGCTGGAGGAGTTTTTACAGCGGTTTCAGAAGGAGAGAGGGCTGGCGCTCCATGTGCAGACCTTTTACGCCAGCGTGGATTTTCTGGAGGAGTTTAACGGGGCGTACGATGTGATTTTCCTGGACATTGAGATGCCGGGCAGCGACGGCCTGGAGGTGGCCCACGAGATCCGCCGCCGGGATGAGAGCGCCGCCATCGTGTTCATCACCAACATGGCCCAGTACGCCATTCGGGGCTATGAGGTGGACGCGGTGGACTTTATGGTCAAGCCCGTGGGCTATTTTAACTTTGTGCAGAAGCTGGAAAAGGCCATGCGGGCGGCGGCCAGACGGGGGGAGCGCTTTGTCCTTGTAAGCAGCGGCGACGGGCTGCACCGCATCCCGGCCAGAGAGGTGCTCTATCTGGAGAAGGACAAAAACTACCTGGTCTGGCACACCAGGCAGGGGGAGTTCCACCAGCGGGGCACCATGCAGGAGGCCCGCAGACAGCTGGAGGGTGTGCCCTTCTCCGAGTGCATTTCGGGCTGTCTGGTGAATCTGGAGTATGTGGAGCGGATCGGCCGGGAGACCGTGTTGATAGGGGGAAATGAGCTCCCCATATCCCGGCGCATGAAGAAGGCGTTTTTGCAGGACTACATGGATTTCCTGGGGGGTGGAAACTGATGGAGGACATGCAGTACATCAGTCTGCTCCGCTTTTCCATGCAGCTGATGATCTGCGAGGCGGTTTTTCTGGTGGGCCGCGCCCGGCGCCCCCACTTTCCCCTCCGGCTGGCGGGGGCCCTGCTGGGCTATCTGGCCGCGGCCAGCGGGTGGTACCTGCTGCTCAGGCAGGTGCCCGGGCGGTGTACGCCGGTGTACATCGCCTTCTGGTTCGGCCTGTTCCTCCTGACCCTGGGTGGGATGCTGTTTTGCTTTGATCTGCTGCCCATTGAGCTGCTCTTTGTGGGCACCAGCGGATACGCCACCGAGCACCTGGCCTTTGCCTTGGGGCGGATCGCGCAATATTCCACCGGATGGGTGGAGGAGGTCATCGGGGCGGCGTGGGAGTTTGTGCTGTTCAGGCTGCTGATCTATGTGCTGACGGCGGCGGTGGTCTACGCCCTGGTGATCCGCCCCAATTCCACCCGGGGCGCCTTCCGGCCCAGGGATGTGGGGCTCATGTCCATGGCACTGGTGGTTCTGCTGTCTGCCATCGTGCTCAGCTCCTTCTATGCCACCGGAGCGGAGAGCCGCCTGTCCATGCTGGGGGGCGTGATCTGCCCGGCCTACGGGACCCTCTGCTGCGTGCTGGTGCTCACCCTGGAGTACTATATCCTCCGGGAAAACAGCTTTAAAAAGGAACGGGAGGTCATGGAGCAGATGCTGCAGATGGCCAATTCCCAGCAGAAGAGCTCCCGGGAGGCCATCGACATCATCAACATGAAGTGCCACGACATGAAGCACCAGCTGCGGGCCATGGCCAGCCTGCCGGACGGGGCCTCCCGGGCGGAGTATGTGGCGGAGCTGCAGCAGGCCCTGACCATTTACGACGCCACTTACCACACCGGCTGCGAGGCCCTGGACTACATCCTCAGTGAAAAGACCCTGCTGGCCGGGCAGCACCGGGTGCAGCTGAGCTGCATGGCCCAGGGGGAGTGCCTCAATTTCATGCGGGCCCCGGATATTTACGCCCTCATGGGCAACGCCCTGGACAATGCTCTGGAGTGTGTGCTGCAGGAGACAGAGGAAGAGCGGATCATCAGCCTGCAGATCCGGCGGCGGGGCCAGATGGTGTCCATCCATCTGGAGAACCGGTGCAGCCGCCCCCCGGAATTTCAGGAGGGGCTGCCCGTCACCCACAAGGCGGACAAAAACGCCCACGGCTTCGGCGTGCGCTCCATCCGCTACATCGTGCACAAGTACGGCGGCGAGCTGCGAATGGGGGCCGAGGGGGGCATGTTTACCCTGGACATCCTGCTGCCCGGAGAGGAAGAGGGCGGCGGCGCTGTATAGCCAATACGCGCAAAAAAGAGCGGCTGGATAAGCCGCTCTTTTTTGCGCTGTGCCGATTTTACCAGGAAAGCGACCACTTGTACCACATTTCGCCTCCCGGCGGGAAAAGACCTATAATAACCCCAGGCAAAGCGGCCGGGGCGGTACCCTCCGGCCGGGAGAAAAAGAAGGAGGAAAAAGAAATGACTGGTATTCAAGTGGCCTGGGAAGATGTATTCAGCGTCATCAGTCAGATCAGCCCCTGGCTCATCGGCATCGGGGCAGCCCTGGTGGCAATGATAGTGCTGCTGATCTTCGCAGGGAAGATCAACCGGCAGTATGCCGGGTTCATCCGCGCCCAGAGCGCCATTGCCGCCGTGCTGGTGGTGGTGCTTCTGGTCAACGGCATTTTGTTTGGCCCCATGTCCAACCTCATCAACTCCGCCCTCTCCGAGATGGGCACCCTCACGGAGGAGACCATCCAGACCTCCCGGGAGACGGTGGAGGCCGTGATGAATGAGGGCATCGTGCTCCTGGAGAACGACGGCACCCTCCCCCTGGCGGATACGGACAACCTGAACGTCTTTGGCTGGGCCTCCACCAACCCGGTCTACGGCGGCACCGGCTCGGGAACAGTGGACGCCTCCACCGCGGTATCCCTCCTCTCCGGCCTGGAGAACGCCGGCTTCCAGCTCAATACGGAGCTGTCTGAGTTCTACACCGCCTACCGCAGCGACCGGCCCCAGATCACCATCAACAACGGCCAGGACTGGACCCTGCCTGAGCCTACCGCCGACAGCTACACAGACGAGATGCTGGACAGCGCCCGAACCTTCTCCGACACGGCCCTCATCGTTCTGGGCCGCCCCGGCGGGGAGGGGGCCGACCTGCCCAGCGACATGGGGGCCGTGCTGGACGGCACCTACGACCCGGAGCTGGACGTCATCGCCCAGGGCTCCTACTACCAGGGCACCAAGTACACCAACGCCATGTACCGCAACAACGGCGACTACGCCGACTTTGAGGCGGGGCAGTCCTATCTGGAGCTCAGCCGCACTGAGCGGGACCTGGTGGACCTGGTCACCTCCAACTTTGATCATGTGGTCATTGTCTACAACGGCTCCAACCCCCTGGAGCTGGGGTGGACAGAGGAGTATGAGGAGATCTGCGGCGTGGTGCTCTGCTCCAGCCCCGGCGCCACCGGCTTCAACTCCCTGGGCAGCATCCTGCGGGGCACGGTGAATCCCTCCGGCAAGACGGTGGACACCTGGCTGCGGGATGTGACCGCCGCCCCCACCGCCTGGAACATCGGCCACTTCGCCTATGACAATGTCCAGACCATCACCGACGCGGCCAAGGCCCACTGGGAGCGGGCGGACGGCGTGGTCTCCTTTGTCAACTATGTGGAAAACATCTACGTGGGCTACCGCTTCTACGAGACCGCCTATGTGGAGGCCCGGGACAACGGCTTTGACTTTGATTACGATGCCGCGGTCATGTATCCCTTCGGCTACGGCCTGAGTTACACCTCCTTCACCCAGGAGCTGGGGGAGCCCACCATTGCCGACGACGGGATCACCGTGGATGTCACGGTGACCAACACCGGCTCTGTGGCGGGCAAGGACGTGGTGGAGCTCTACTATACCCCGCCCTACACCGACGGGGGCATTGAGAAGGCCGCCGTGAACCTGGCTGCCTTCGGCAAGACGGAGGAGCTGGCCCCGGGGGCCTCCCAGACCATCACCCTGGGCTTTGACCTGGAGGACATGGCCTCCTTCGACACCTACGGCACGGGCCACTATGTGCTGGAGGCGGGGGTCTACACCGTCTCCCTGCGGACCGATGCCCACACCGTAGTGGATTCCTTCGACTTTACCGTGGAGTCCACCATTGTCTACGACGAGAACAACCTCCACGACGGCGATCTCACCGTAGCGGACGTGAAGCTGGACTTTGCCGAGGGCGAGGTGCTCTACCTCTCCCGGGCCGGGGGATTCGCCAACTACGCTCAGGCTACGGCCGCCCCGGCGGACTACTCCCTGCCCGAGGGCTATGAGGTCACCGGCCACGGCACCTATGACGTCTACGCCCACAACAACGACGCCGACGAGATGCCCACCACCGGCGCCCACAACGGCCTGGAACTGGTGGATCTGCGGGGGGTGGACTACGACGATCCCCAGTGGGAGCAGCTGCTGGACCAGCTCACGGTGGAGGATATGGTCAACCTCATCGCCTACGGCGGCTACGGCACAGTGGAGGCCGACTCCGTGGGGAAGGTGGCCACTCTGGACGCCGACGGCCCTGCGGGGGTCAACTCCAGCCTGACGGGCTCCTTCGGTATGGGCTACTGCGGTGAGATCTCCCTGGCCCAGACCTGGAACACCCAGCTGGCCTATGATTACGCCTACAACATGCTCCAGGAGTTCATCGAGTTCGGGTTCAACGGCTGGTATGCCCCCTCCATGAACATGCACCGCTCCCTCTTCGGCGGGCGCAACTTCGAGTACTACTCCGAGGACAGCCTCCTCAGCGCCCAGATGGCCGTGGTGGAGTGCCAGGCCGCCTACGACCACGACGTCTACCCCTACATCAAGCACTTCGCCTTCAATGAGCAGGAGATCAACCGCAACGGCATGCTGTGCACCTGGCTCACCGAACAGGCCGCCCGGGAGATCTACCTCAAGCCCTTCGAGGCCTGTGTCAAGGCCAGCGACGGCAATACCCTGGCGGTGATGTCTTCCTACAACTATGTGGGCACCACCTGGGCCGGGGGCTGCTCTGCCCTGCTCAACGACATCCTCCGGGGCGAGTGGGGCTTCCAGGGGATGGTCCTCACGGACTATTTCGGCAACTACGGCTATATGGACGCGGACAAGGCCATCCGGGGGGGCTCCGACGCCATGCTGGGCACCGCCGGCAATGACGCCATCCTCACCGACCAGACCAGCGCCACCTCCCTGCTGGCCATGCGCAACGCCTGCCACAACATCCTCTACACCGTGGCCAACTCCCGGGCCTATTCGGCGGATGTATACGCCAGCACGGTGGCCATGCCCGGCTGGCAGGTGACTGCCTTTGTCATCGACGGAGTTCTGGCGGCCGCCCTCATTGCCCTGGAGGTCCTGGCGGTACGGGGCCTGCGGAAGAGAAGCAAGGCTGCCGCCTGAGAAGACTTCATTACAAGCGTTCCATTCCTCCTAAAAGACCGCGTCTGCCCGGTGGGACTTTGCCGGCCTGCCGGGCGGCGCGGCCGCCCTTGACACGGGGGGGCTTTTCCGGTACAATAAAGCGGTCCGGCAGGAAGCCGGCGGCGGCGCCCAGAAGGGCGTCAACCCCATTCCGGCGTTTCAGAGGACCTGCCTGCAACGGTGTACCACGAAGGTATGCGCTTTCTCCCAGAGAAAGGGCATACCTTTTTTGTGTCCGGCGGGGAGGACGCTCTGTCCCCGGGAGAGGAAATGAGGAGATATGATGTCATCTGTAAAAAAGATCTGTGTGTGCGCCCTGTGCGCCGCTTTGTGCTGTGTGCTGCCCCTGGCCTTCCACGCGGTGGGACTGGGGACCGCCCTCTCCCCCATGCACCTGCCGGTGCTGCTGTGCGGCCTGGTGTGCGGCTGGCCCTACGGGGCCCTGTGCGGCCTGGTGGGGCCGGTGCTCTCCAGCGTGGTCTCCGGTATGCCCGGCGCCCCCCAGCTGCTGACCATGGTGCCCGAGCTGATGGTGTACGGCCTGGCCGCCGGGGCGCTGATGGCCCGGGTGCGCACCGGGCGGCACCTGGCCGACCTCTCCCTGTCTCTGGTGCCCGCCATGGTGCTGGGCCGTGTGGCGGGGGGCTGTGTCCAGGCCCTGGTGTACCTCTCCCGGGCGGAGGGGTACTCCCTGGCCCTGTGGGCGGGGAGCTATGTGGTGGGCACCCTGCCCGGGGCGGTGGTCCAGCTCATCGTGCTGCCCGCCCTGGTGCTGGTGCTCACCCGGGCCAGGCTGCTGCCCGCCCGGTACCCCGGCCAGGATACCCCCGCCGCCCTGCGGGAGAAGCAGGCGTAACAAAACATGCATTGAGGCACATCCCGCTTGGGGATGTGCCTCAAACTCTCAGAAAGAAGGAGGGAGGGACCATGGACCAGCGGGAGACCCGGGCGCTCATCCGGGTCCTGAGCCGCCACACCGCCCGCTACCCGGAGATGGAGCCGGCGGACGGGGTGAAGCTGCTCTATCAGAGCGAATTCGGGGGCGGCCACCTGGTGAAGGCGGGCGGAGCCTGCCTGGAGCGGCTGCGGGCGGAGTGGGCCGCCGTGCCCCGGACGCCCCAAAGCCCCTGGTGGGAGGATCTGGGAAACGGTATGGTGCGGGTGATGCTGGGTGCGGTGACCGAGGAGACCTATCCCCTGGCGCTGCTGGCGGCGGACTTTGCCCGGGGCGGGGCCTTCCCCACCGGCAGCCGGGAGAGATTTGAGGAGAAGCTGGGGGTGCTGCGGCGGCTGAGCGGGGCGGGGAAGCTGCCCTTTTCCCTCCAGGCCCTGGAGACCTGGCTGGCGGAGTACCGCCGGGCGGGATATCCGGCGGTGTCCCACAGTGAGGGGTACCGCCAGGCATACCGCCCGGCTTACCGGGTGCTCCCCCGGCGTGTGTCCCTCCCCCTGCTGGTGGAGGAGATTCAAGACCTGGCCCGCCGGCAGGAACGGGTGCTGGTGGCCCTGGACGGCCGGTGCGCCGCAGGGAAGAGCACCCTGGGGGCCTGGCTGTTGGCCCGGTACGGCTATACCCTGGTCCACCTGGACCACTTCTTTCTCCGGCCTCACCAGCGCACTGCCGCCCGGTACGCCCAGCCCGGGGGCAACGTGGACCACGAGCGCTTTCTGGACCAGGTCCTCCGCCCCCTGTGGGAGGGGAGACGGGCGGTGTACCGCCCCTTTGACTGCGCCGCCCAGGCCCTGGGGGAGCCTGTGGCGGTGGAGGCCGGGAACGTGGTGGTGGTGGAGGGCTCCTACTCCTGCCACCCCGCCCTGTGGCCCTGGTACCACCTGCACGTGTGCCTCACGCTGCCCCCCCAGATCCAGCGGCAGCGCCTGCTGGAGCGGGAGGGGCCGGCAGGGGCGGAGGTCTTTGCGGAGAAGTGGATCCCCCTGGAGGAGAAGTACCTGGCGGCCTTTCACATCCCCCGGCGGTGTGAGTACCACCTGGAGCTGACGGGGGAGCCCTGGCCCGGGGGGATCACACCGGGCGGTGAAGGGTGAAGGAATTCTTCCGGCAGGTGAGGATCCCCTCCTGCCGCAGCTTGGACAGGGTGGCGGACAGGGCGCTGCGGTCCACCCCCAGGTAGTCCGCCAGCTGCTGCCGGTCGAAGGGGATGGTGAAGGAGGGGGAGCCCCCCAGGGCGGCCTGCTCCGACAGGTAGGAGAGAACCCGCCCCCGGATGGACTTGGGGGTGGTGTGGAGGATGCGCCGGGAGAGGGAGAGATTCTTCCGGGCGGAGATCTGAAGCAGGTTCTCAATGAGGCGGCTGTGGTGGGTGCAGCTGGCCGGGCAGGTATGGAGCAGCTTGGCCACCTGGAGGAAGAGGATTTGGGCGTCCTCCGCGGCGGTCACGTCCACCAGCAGGGGCTCGTTGGGGATGGCGGCGTAGGTCTCTCCGAAGATCTCCCCGGCGGCGGCGCGGCCCAGGATGCTCCTAGCGCCCCAGATGTCGGTGCTCTCAATGGTCACCGACCCGGAGAGCACCACCCCCAGGGCGTCCACGGTCTGCCCCACATGGAAGATGGTATCCCCCCGGGGGTAGGACCGGGTGTAGGCCCCCAGGCAGCGCAGCATGGCCTGGGCCTCCTGGGGCTGGGTGCCCGCGAACAGGGGCGTCTGGGTGAGTTCCATAGAATTTCCTCCCAATGTTGTCACAACAACATACAAAACAGGGCCGCTGCCCTATACTCGTGTACACCGGGAGGGCCGCGGGCCCCGGGCCGGTACTGTCATTATAATATACCCCGGGGCGGGGCGCAAAAGGAAATGGGCCCGCCGCCGGAGAGAACAGAAGAACATTGGGGAGGAACACAGCTATGGTACGGAAGATCGTGTATATCGACCAGGAGAAATGCAACGGCTGCGGGGCGTGCGCCGCCGCCTGCCACGAGGGGGCCATCGCCATGGTGGACGGGAAAGCCCGCCTCATCCGGGACGACTACTGTGACGGCCTGGGGGATTGCCTGCCCGCCTGCCCGGTGGACGCCATCGAGATCATTGAGCGGGAGGCCGTGCCCTATGACGAGGCGGCGGTGAAGGCCAACCAGGGGGCCAAGGGACAGGCCGCCCCCCAGCCCTGGGGCTGCCCCGGCAGCCGGTCCAGACTGCTGGAGCGGCAGGAGGCCGGGGAACCGGCTCCCGCGGCGGGGAAGGCCCCCAGCCGGCTGATGCAGTGGCCTGTGCAGATCAAGCTGGCCCCCCTGCAGGCCCCCTATTTCCAGGGGGCGAAGCTGCTGGTGGCCGCCGACTGCACCGCCTACGCCTACGCCGCCTTCCACGAGAAATTCATCCGGGGGCGCATCACCCTGGTGGGCTGCCCCAAGCTGGACGGGGTGGACTACGCCGAGAAGCTCTCCGCCATCCTCCAGGGCAACGACATCAAAAACGTCACTGTGGTGCGCATGGAGGTGCCCTGCTGCGGCGGGCTGGAGCACGCGGTGCGCCGCGCTCTGGAACAGAGTGGAAAGTGCATCCCCTGGCAGGTGGTGACCATCTCCACCGATGGGCGGATCCTGGAGGACTGACTCATCAAAAGACAGAGGGCGGGCCGTTTTCACGGCCCGCCCTCTCTGTGTATACAGTTTTTACTGCCGCCGGCGGCGCAGGCAGAAGGAGATGAGGAAGTACACCGCCAGGCACAGCGTGATGCACGCGCCGGTGGAGGAGCCCAGCTCATAGCTCACCAGCAGGCCCGCCACCCCGCACACCAGGGCGCCCAGAACGGAGAACAGGTGGAACTGCCGCATGTTCCGGGCCAGGTTCCGCCCAGCGGCGGCGGGGAGCACCAGCAGGGAGTTGATCACCAGCAGGCCCACCCAGGTCATGGTGACGGTGACCACCACTGCCACAGCGGCGCAGAACATGGCCTCCTGCCAGAACACCCGCACCCCCCGGCTGTCAGCCAGGGCGGGGTGCACGGAGGAGAGCATGAGGGGGTTGAAGCTGAACAGCCACAGCAGCACCACCAGCAGCAAAATGGCCGCCAGCAGGCCGATCTTGCCCGGCTCTACGCTGAGGATATCGCCGATGAGGTAGGAGTTGAACTTGGTAAAGGAGCCCCCGTCCAGGGTGGCGATAAAGATGCCCAGGGCCACGGCGGTGGAGGAGAACACCCCGATCACCGTGTCGCTGGCCATGCTGGTGCGGTGGCGTACCAGGGAGAAGAGCAGGGAAAAGACCACCGCAAACAAAACAGCCATCCACATGGGCTCGGCCAGGCCGCACAGCACGCCGATGGCGATGCCGGTGAAGGCGGAGTGGCCCAGGGCGTCGGAGAAGAAGGACATCCGGTTGGTGACCACCATGGTGGACAGCAGGCCGAACAGAGGGGACACCACCAGAATGGCCAGCAGGGCGTTTTTCATAAAGTACATGGACCCCGCCTGGGCCCACTCAAAGGGGAGGAGGGAAACAATAGTATACCAGAGTTCCATCAGAGTTTACCGCCCTTTCCGAAGGAGAGATGAAACACCTGGGAGAAGGCGTCGCTGGAGAGGACCTCCTCCGGGGTGCCCGCCAGCAGGACTGTCTCCTTCAGCAGCACCACCTTGTCGGCGAACTGGCCCAGGGTGGCGAAGTCGTGGGTGGACAGGAGGATGGACAGGTCAAAGGTGGAGCGCACCTCGTCCAGCATCTCCAGCAGCTGCTTCTCCCCCTCCACGTCCACGCCGGACAAGGGCTCGTCCAGAATCAGGATGTGGGGCAGTGGCTCCAGGGCCATGGCCAGCAGCACCCGCTGCAGCTCCCCCCCGGACAGGGCCCCCACCCGCTTGTCGATGAGGGATTCCCCGTGGACCCGCTCCAGGCAGGTGAGCACCCGCTGGCGCAGGGACCTGGGGATGGGGAGGAACACCGGCCAGTGGTCGATGGCGGCGGCGAACAGGTCCAGCACGCTCACCGGGTCGCCGGGGTCAAAGCTGGGGCTCTGGGGCACGTAGCCCACCAGAGGGCGGGTGCGCCGCCCGCCGGCGGTCTCGAAGTCGATGGCGCCCTCGTGGGGGACCTGACCCAGGATGGCCTTGAACAGGGTGGATTTGCCCGCCCCGTTGGGGCCGATGAGGGCCACAATCTGGCCGCAGTGGATATGGAGGTCCACATCGTGGAGGATGGGGCTGTCCCCGGCGCTGACGCCCAGACCGGTGACCTTCAGGCAGCAGGAGTGGTGACAGTCGGCGCCGTTGTGCATGTGGTGGGGCATATTACTCTCCTCCCAGGGCCTGGATGATGGTGTCGTAATTGGACTGCATGGCGTCCAGATAGGGCTGGAGGCCCGTGCCGTCCCCGCTCATGACCATGTCCAGGGTGTAGACCGCAACCCCGGTCTCCCGGGCAATGGCCTGGGCGGTGGCGTCGGAGCCGTTGACCTCGGTGAAGATGGCGGGGATGTGGTAGGTCTCGATAAGTTCCACGATCTCCCGGATGTCGGCGGCGCTGGCCTCGCTGCCCTCCTCCTCCTCAATGGACTTGAGGATGGTCAGTCCCCCGGCCTGGGCGAAATACTGAAACCCGTTGTGGAAGGTGATGAGGTAGGGGCAGGGGAGGGCGCTGCCGTCCAGGGGGTCGGCGGGCAGCTGGTCCGCTGCCTGGGCCAGGTTGTCCTCATAGACAGAGGCATTGTCCGGGTCCAGGGCGCTGAGCTCCCGGGCGATGTTGTCCAGCATGGCCCTAGCCCCGTCGGGGCACATCCAGTAGTGGGGGTCGTACTCCTCCTCATGGTCGTGGCCCTCGTGGCCCTGGGCGGGCAGCAGGTCCACCCCCTGGGAGCAGTCGATCACCGCCGCGTCTGAGGTGGCCAGGGCGTCGGACATGAAGTCCTCCAGGCCGGCGCCGCTCATAAGGATCACGTCCGCCCCCTCGATGCGCTTCATGTCGGTGACGGTGAGGGTGTAGTCGTGGAGGCAGGAGGTCTGCTGATTCACCAGCAGCTCCACCGTGACCCCCTCCGCCCCCTGGGTGACGGCGGTGGTGAAGAGGTACACGGGATATGTGGTGGCCACCAGGGACAGCCCGCCGTCCTGATCCTGGCCGCCGCTCTCCTGAGGGGCGCAGCCGGACAGGGTCCAGGGCAGCAGGGAGAGGAGACACAAAAGAGAGAGAAATTTTTTCATGGGACACCTCGCTTGCGGATTGGGTATGGGCCCCGGGGATGGACCGGGGACAGCTTGCTTGATATTTTTAATATTATAGCGGATGAGGGGGCATTTGTAAAACCTTACAGAGAAAAAACTCCTGAGCTCCCAAAGGTCTGGTGGCTGTCCATTGACGAACCCCCGGTACAATGGTATAATACCATGATATTTTATGACAATGCGGGAGGGCGCCATGTGGGTTGCGGAGCACTGGAAGGACTATGAGCTGCTGGACTGCGGCAGGGGGGAGAAGCTGGAGCGCTGGGGGGACAAGCTGCTGGTGCGGCCCGACCCCCAGGCCATCTGGAACACCCCGCGGGCCCACCGGGGCTGGCGCAAGGCGGATGCCCGGTACGCCCGGTCCAGCACCGGCGGCGGCCACTGGGAGGACCACGGCCTGCCCCAGCGCTGGCAGGTGGGCTACCGGGACCTCACGTTCAACGTGGGCCTGATGAACTTCAAGCACACCGGGGTGTTTCCCGAGCAGGCGGCCAACTGGGACTGGGCCCGGGAGGTCATCGGCCGGGCGGGGCGGCCCATTCAGGTGCTCAACCTCTTCGCCTATACCGGCGGGGCCACCATCGCCTGCGCGGCGGCGGGGGCCTCCGTGTGCCATGTGGACGCCGCCCGGGGTATGGTGAACTGGGCCCGGGAGAACGCCCGTGCCTCCGGGCTGGAGGACCGGCCCATCCGCTGGATCGTGGACGACTGCACCAAATTCGTGGAGCGGGAGATCCGCCGGGGCCGCCGGTACGACGCGGTCATTATGGACCCCCCGTCCTACGGCCGGGGGCCCACCGGGGAGATCTGGAAGCTGGAGGAGAACCTCTACCCCTTTGTGGAGCTGGTCAGCGGCGTCCTCTCCGACGACCCCCTCTTTCTTATCCTCAACTCCTACACCACGGGGCTGGCCCCCTCGGTGCTGACCTATATCCTGGAGAGCGTCCTCTCCAAGCGGTTCGGCGGGCATACCGTCAGCGACGAGCTGGGCCTGCCGGTGACGGCCAGCGGCCTGGCCCTGCCCTGCGGGGCCACCGGGCGCTGGTGCCGGCTGGACTGACAACAAAAACTGCAGTAAGGTGATCAATCAAATGAAGCCAGAAGCCATTATCAGGGCGGAACAGCTCACATTTTCCTATACCGACGAGTCGGGGGTCACCCCCATCGTGCTGGACGGGGTGGACCTGGAGATCCGGGAGGGGTCCTTCGTGGCCATTCTGGGGCACAACGGCTCGGGGAAATCCACCTTCGCCAAACATATGAACGCCATTCTCCTGCCCACGGGGGGCACCATGTGGGTGGGGGGCATGGACACCCGGAACGACGACGACCTGCTGGACATCCGGCGCACCGCGGGGATGGTCTTTCAGAACCCGGACAACCAGATCGTGGCCAGCGTGGTGGAGGAGGACGTGGCCTTCGCCCCGGAGAACCTGGGGGTGCCCCCGGAGGAGATCCGCCAGCGGGTGGATGAGGCCCTGGAGATGGTGGGCATGAAGGAATTTGCCCTCCACGCGCCCCACCTCCTCTCCGGCGGCCAGAAGCAGCGGGTGGCCATCGCCGGGGTCATCGCCATGCGGCCCCGGTGCATCGTCATGGACGAGCCCACCGCCATGCTGGACCCGGTGGGCCGCAAGGAGGTCATGCGCACCATCCGGGACCTGAACCGCCGCTACGGCATCACCGTCATCCTCATCACCCACCACATGGACGAGGCCGCCCAGGCCGACCGGCTGGTGGTGATGTCCAAGGGCCATGTAATTGCCGACGGGACCCCCAAAGAGGTGTTCCAGGATGTGGAGGGCCTGCGCGCCGTGGGCCTGGCGGTGCCTGAGACGGTGTCCCTCCTGTGGGAGCTGCGCCAGGCGGGACTGGAGGTCCCCCTGGACGCCATCAGCGATGAGGAGTGCGCCCAGGCCCTGGCAAAGCTGCTCCACGTCTCCTGAAGGGGACACGGGCACGACCCACAAGGCCGCCGCGGCGGCGGGCGTGCACCACACATGCAAAGGATTTCGAGTGATATGGAAGCCATTATCCAGACAGAAAAGCTCAGCCACATCTACAGCACCGGCACCCCCTTCGAGCGGGGGGCCCTGCTGGATGTGGATTTTACCGCGTACGAGGGGGAGTACCTGGGCATCATCGGCCGGACGGGCTCGGGAAAATCCACCCTGATCCAACACCTCAACGCCCTGCTGCGCCCCACCTCGGGGCGGGTACTCTTCCGGGGGGAGGACATCTGGGCCTCCAAGGAGCGCACCCGGCAGATCCGGTTCCAGGTGGGCCTGGTGTTCCAGTACCCCGAGTACCAGCTCTTTGAGGAGACGGTGTACCGGGATATTGCCTTCGGCCCCCAGAATATGGGCCTGCCCCAGGAGGAGGTGGACCGCCGGGTGCGGGAGGCCGCCGATTTCGTGGGCCTCAAGCCCGAGACCCTGGAGAAGTCCCCCTTCGAGCTCTCCGGCGGTCAGAAGCGCCGGGTGGCCATCGCCGGGGTCATCGCCATGGAGCCCCAGGTCCTCATTCTGGACGAGCCCACCGCCGGGCTGGACCCGGTGGGGGTGGAGCAGATCCTGGACAACATCCACACCTACCACCAGGCCAAAAACGCCACCATTATCCTGGTGTCCCACTCCATGGAGGAGGTGGCCCGCACCGTGGACCGGCTGGTGGTGGTGCGGGAGGGGCGCATCCCCCTGTCCGGCTCCCCCAGAGAGGTCTTTTCCCACGGGGACGAGCTGGAGGCCATGGGCCTGGGCGTGCCCCAGATGACCCGGGTGTTTCACCGGCTCAAGGCCATGGGGGCGGATATCGACCCCTCGGTGTATACCGTGGAACAGGCCAGGGACGCCATCCTGGCCAAGCTGGGAAAGGGGGCGGTATAAATGGCCCTGCGCGACATCACCCTGGGGCAGTATTTCCCCGGCAATTCTCCCATTCACCGGCTGGACCCCCGGGCCAAGCTGGTGCTGACCACGTTGTATATCGTTGCGCTGTTTCTTGCGGATTTTCTGGTGAGCTATGGTATCATGGTGGTGCTGCTGGCGGTGGCCATCGCCCTCTCCCGCATCTCCCTGAAGTCCATCCTCCGGGGCATGAAGCCGGTGGTGTTCATCCTGGTGATCACCGGCATCCTCAATCTGTTCTATACCCCCGGCGATCCCATCTGGAGCTGGGGCTTTCTGAAAATCAGCGTGGAGGGCCTGTGGTCCGCCTTCTTTATGGTCATCCGTATCCTGATGCTCATCACCTGCACCTTCCTGCTGACGTATACCACTTCGCCCATTCAGTTGACGGATGCCATAGAGCGGCTGCTCAACCCCCTGAAGGCCATCCGTGTGCCCATCCACGAGCTGGCCATGATGATGTCCATCGCCCTGCGGTTCATCCCGTTGCTCATTGAGGAGACCGACAAAATCATGTCGGCCCAGCGGGCCCGGGGGGCCGACTTCGACACCGGGGGCCTGCGGCAGAAGGCCAAGGCCCTGGTGCCGCTGCTGGTGCCTCTGTTCATCTCCGCCTTCCGCCGGGCCGACGAGCTGGCGGTGGCCATGGAGTGCCGCTGCTACCACGGCGGCGAGGGGCGCACCCGGATGAAGGTGCTGCGCTACCGGGCGGCGGACCGGGCGGTCATGGCCCTGGGGCTGCTGGTGTGCGTGGGCGTGGGGGTCCTGGGCCACTTCGGCCTTTGACCGTGAATTTCCAGTGAAAAGGGTGTTTTCATGCGAAACATTGCCCTGAAGCTCATCTATATGGGGACGGCCTACCACGGCTGGCAGGTGCAGAAAAACGGCGCCACCGTGGCGGAGACCCTGGAGAAGGCCCTGAGCAGCGTGGTGTGCCACCCGGTGAAGGTCACCGGGGCGGGGCGCACCGACGCGGGGGTCCACGCTTTGTGCTATGTGGCCAATTTTCACACCACCTCCACCATCCCCTGCGACCGGCTGCCCCTGGCGGTGAACACCCGCCTGCCGGACGACATCGTGGTGGTGAAGGCCACCCAGGTGCCCGACGGCTTCAACGCCATCGGCTCCTGCCTGCGCAAGGAATATACCTACCGTATTTTCAACTCCCGCATCCGGGACCCCTTTTACGTCAACCGGGTGTGGTTTTATCCCCGCCATCTGGACGAGGGGATTATGGCCCGGGCGGCGCAGCAGTTTGTGGGCACCCATGACTTTGCCGCGGTGCGCTCCGTAGGCACCGAGACCCGCACCACCGTGCGCACGGTGTACTACTTCGATGTGGAGCGCCGGGGGGATGTGATAGAGCTGCGGGTGTGCGCCAACGGCTTTCTTTACAACATGGTGCGTGCCATGGTGGGCACCTGTGTGTACGCCGCCGAGGGCAAGCTGGCCCCGGAGGACATCCCGGCTATTCTGGCCGGGCGCAACCGCACCTGCGCCGGGCCCACGGCGCCGCCGGACGGACTGTATATGTCCAAGCTGTGGTATGAAGAGGACGTGCTCTAGGGGGACCGCCCCGGGAAAGGAACCTGCCCATGGAGGGGAAAAACGTCAAACCCAAACGGGGGAAAAATATCGTCCTGCGGCTGCTGGCCCTGTTGGTAACGGTGGCCCTGGTGCTGGGGGCGGTGGCCCTGGTGGTATTCCGGGACCAGCTGAACATCGACGCGCTGCGCCGCTGGTTCACCTACCGTACCCTGGAGCGCAGCGACAGCGGCCAGGCCGAGTCCTTCTATTTCGACGGGGACCTGACCGACACCTTCCGCAACCTGGACGGGGACCTGCTGGTGTGCTCGTCCAACGCCATCTGCCTGTACTCCGGCAGCGGCACCCGGTACATCAACCAGTCGGTCACCATGAGCCAGCCGGCGGTGTCGGTGTGGGGGAACACGGCGGTGGTGTATGACGCCGGCGGCACCTCTCTCTATGTGATCCGGGAGCGGGCCATCGTCCACACCATCACCGAGGGGGCTACCATCCTCTCGGCCAGCATGGACCAGAGCGGCAGCCTGGTGGTGGTGACCCATGAGAGCGGCTACCGGGGCGTGGTCACGGTGTACAACAAGGACTTTACGCCCCAGGTATCGCTCCGATTGTCCAGCCGCTTTATTTTGGACGGGGTCCTCTCCGGCGGAGGGGACCTGCTGGCGGTGGTGACGGCCGGTCAGTCCGGCGGCTCCTTTGTCAGCGCCCTGGAGCTCTATGATTTGGACCAGAGCCAGACGGAGGACCTCTCACCCAGCGCCCAGTGCGACCTGGGTGGGGCCATTCCTCTGGGGCTGGAGGTGGAGGACTCCACTGTCTGGGTCCTGGGGGATACGGGCCTTACGGTGTCCAATGGCCGGGGCGAGGTCCAGGGCACGTTGGACTGGTCCGACCGCTATATAAAGAATTTCTCTCTGGACGGTGACGGCTTTGCCGCCGTGCTCCTGGGAAAGTACCGGGCGGGAAGCCAGGCGGAGCTGGCGGTGGCGGACAAAAATGGGACCATTACCGCCTCCATGGAGGTCAACGAGCAGGTGCTCTCCCTGTCTGCCGCCGGGCGCTATCTGGCGGTGCTGACGGCGGACCGCCTGGATATCTACACCCAGGACCTCACCCTGTATGCCAGCCTCTCGGGCACCAAGGGGGCCCGAAAGGTGCTCCTGCGGGAGGACGGCAGCGCCATGCTCATTGGCGTGGATTACGCCCGCCTCTATGTGCCCGATTGATCAGACCGGAAGACCTCACAGCATCCCGCTGAGGGTCTGTGACAGAACCGACACTGGGAGGACCATGATATGACAAATTTGACCGGGATCGTGTTGGATGTGGTGCTGGTGGCCCTGGTGGCCCTGGGGGCGTGGCGGGGAGCCAGAAAGGGCCTGGTGCTCACCCTGTGCGGCCTGCTGGCCATTGTGGTGGCCTATGCCGGCGCCATCTATGTAAGCCAGGAATTTTCCGACGGCCTGTCCGCTGTGCTCCAGCCCGCCGTGGAGGAGCGGCTGCAAAACACGCTCAACAAGGCCCTGGAGGAGGGAGCCGGACAAGGCGAGGGGAGCGGCGACTCTGTCCAGAGCATGACGGTGGACCAGATCCTGGACGTTGTGGGGGACAGCCGCCTGTTCGGCATTGCCCTGAGCTCCCTGCGGGAGGAGCTGCAGCAGGGGGTGAATCAGACCGCCTCCACCGCTATCACCGCGGTGTCCGCCGCGGTGGCGGGGTATGCGGCCCGGATGATTCTCTTCAGTGTAGCATTCCTGCTGGTGCTGCTGGCCTGGACCTTGCTCAGTCATATTCTGGATCTGGCCTGCCGCCTGCCGGTGCTCCATGCCCTCAACAAGCTGTTGGGGGCCCTGGCGGGGGGCGTGCAGGTGCTGGTGATCCTCTTTGCCGTTGGCTGGATCCTGCGTGTACTGGCAGTGGTGCCGCCAGCTGCGGTGGAGACCTCCCATGTGGCCCGGTTTTTCCTGCAGGGCTGAGAGGTCATGAAAATTTTAGAATTTCCCATACATTCACAGTAAGTTCACAAATCTGTGCTATGTTCATGCCAGGGTAAGTCCCGCGAAAGGAGCAGGAACGGATGCAACCCACACTTTGTACCCGCTGCCACAAGAACGTGGCAGTGATCTTTGTTACGAAAATTGAAAACGGCGAGACCAAGAACGAGGGCCTCTGCCTGAAATGCGCCCGGGAGCTGGGCATCAAACCGGTGGACGACATGATGCGCAAGATGGGCATCACCGACGAGGACCTGGAGGGCATCTCCAACGAGATGATGTCCGCCTTCGGCGGCGCCGAGGGGCTGGAGAGTATGTTCGGCGCCGGAGGGGAGCCTCCGGCGGAGAGCGACGAGGAGGATGACGAGGGGCGCACTGCCACCTTCCCCTTCCTCAGCAAGCTTTTCGGAGGTCAGAACAACCCGCCTCAGGAGCCTGACCCCAAGAATCACGCTCCCCAGCAGCCCCAGAAGGAGGAGCGCAGCAAGGGAGAGCGGTCCTCCAAGCGGAAGTTTTTGGAGAGCTACTGCATCTCCCTCACCCAGAAGGCCGCCGAGGGCAAGCTGGACGCCATCGTGGGCCGGGAGGAGGAGATCCAGCGCACCATCCAGATCCTCAACCGCCGGCAGAAGAACAACCCCTGCCTCATCGGCGAGCCCGGCGTGGGCAAGACCGCCATTGCCGAGGGGCTGGCCCAGCGGATTTTCCGCCGGGAGGTGCCCTACAAGCTGCGGGATAAGGAGGTCTACCTCCTGGACCTCACCGCCCTGGTGGCGGGCACCCAGTTCAGAGGACAGTTTGAGTCCCGGATGAAGGGCCTCATCGACGAGGTGCGCAAGCTGGGCAACATCATTCTGATGATTGATGAGGTGCACAACATCGTGGGGGCCGGGGATGCCGAGGGGTCCATGAACGCGGCCAACATCCTCAAGCCCGCCCTGAGCCGGGGGGAGATTCAGGTCATCGGCGCCACCACCCTCACGGAGTACCGCAAGTACATCGAGAAGGACACCGCCCTGGAGCGGCGCTTCCAGCCTGTCATGGTGGAGGAGCCCTCGGTGGAGGAGGCGGTGAAGATCATCGAGGGCATCGCCCCTTACTACGAGAGCTACCACCGGGTGATCATCCCCGCCCCCATGTGCCGCCTGGCGGTGACCATGAGCGAGCGGTATATCACCGACCGGTATCTGCCGGACAAGGCCATCGACCTCATTGACGAGGCCTGTTCCGACGTGAACCTCCACAACCTGGACCTGGAGCGCCTGGCGGAGATCGACAAGGAGATCGCCGACTACGCCAAGGAGACCGAGGTGGTCCTGGCGGCCACCAGCGGCAAGGGGGACGCCAGGATCGGGGAGCTCCAGCAGCGGGAGCTGAAACTGCAAAAGCAGAAGGACGCCATGGAGGTGGGCATCGCCCAGGACGAGAGCAGCGCCGCCAACCCCGACGACCCGGCCTTCCGGGAGCGGCAGGAGTCCCGGCGGCGGCAGGTGGCGACCTACCAGCGGGAGATCGCCCAGCTCAGCGCCCAGCGGCAGGACCTGATGAACGAGATCAGCGCCAAGGCCTATCAGCGCCTGGCGGAGCTCAAGAGCCGCCAGGCCAAGCTGGAGGCGGAGAAGGCCGCCCTGCTGGCCAAGGGCAATCCGCCCCTGACGGTGGAGCATCTGGCCCGGGTCATCGAGCTGTGGACCAAGATCCCCGCCTCCCAGATTCAGGAGCAGGAGTTTGAGCGGCTGGCCAAGCTGGAGGAACGGCTCAAGGAGCACATTGTGGGCCAGGACGACGCAGTCCGGGCGGTGGCCGCCGCCATCCGGCGGGGCCGGGTGGGTATTTCCGCCAAGCACAAGCCCGTGTCCTTCATCTTTGTGGGGTCCACCGGCGTGGGCAAGACCGAGCTGGTCAAGCGCCTGGCCGCCGACCTCTTCAACACACCCGAGTCCCTCATCCGGCTGGACATGTCGGAGTTTATGGAGAAGCACTCGGTCTCCCGGCTCATCGGCTCCCCGCCGGGGTATGTGGGCTACGACGAGGCCGGGCAGCTCACGGAGAAGATCCGGCGCAAGCCCTACTCCGTGATCCTCTTTGACGAGATCGAGAAGGCCCACCCCGACGTGCTCAACGTGCTCCTCCAGGTGCTGGACGACGGGCGCATCACCGATGCCCACGGCAAGACGGTGAATTTTGAAAACACCGTCATCGTCATGACCTCCAACGCCGGCAGCGAGAGCAAGGGCACCTCCCTGGGCTTTGACCGCTCGGCCAACCAGCTGGGGAAGGAGCGGGCCATGAAGGGGCTGGAGTCCTTCCTGCGGCCGGAGTTCATCAACCGGGTGGATGAGATCGTCTACTTCAACCAGCTTACCCAGGAGAACTTCCGGGCCATCGCCACCATTATGCTGGAGGAGCTGCGGGACACCCTGAAGGAGAAGGGCATCACCTTCACCTGGGATGAGAAGCTCATGGACTACCTGGTGGAGAAGTCCTACTCCGTGGCCTACGGGGCCCGGAACCTGCGCCGCCAGATCCAGAAGGACCTGGAGGACACCATCGCCACCCGCATCATCGACAGCTATATGAAGCCCATCACCGCCCTCCACGCCTCGGCGTCGGATGGGGCGGTGGAGATCACCGCGGAATAACACAAAACGCCTCCCGGCCCGGCCGGGAGGCGTTTTTGGAGGTAGGAAGCATGAGAAGAAAAGACAGAGAGATCACACAGCCGGAAGAACTGCTGGCCATTCTGGACCGGTGCGACGTGTGCCATCTGGCCCTCCACGGCGGGACCTTCCCCTATGTGGTGCCGCTGAACTTCGGGGTCACCCGGGAGGGGGAGGGCGTGGCCCTGTGGTTCCACGGGGCGGCGGCAGGGAAGAAGCTGGAGCTGCTGGAGGAAAATCACCATGCGGCCTTCTCCGCCGCCTGTCCGGGGGCGCTCATCCGGGGCCTCAGGGGATGCGACTACAGCATGGCGTACGAGAGCGTGTGCGGAACCGGCATGCTGACCCGGGTCTCGGGGGAGGAGGTGCGCCGGGGTCTGGAGGCCGTCATGGAGCACTACGCCCCCGGCGGCGGCCCCTGGGACTTTGATTCCAGATGGCTGTCCGCCTGCGCTGTTCTCAAGCTGACCGTGGAGGAGATGACCGGCAAGCGGAAAGAGGGGTGAGGACTGCCCGGTCCTCACAGCCGGCTGGCCAGAAAATAAAAGAGATCGCTCACCCAATGGGGCACGCCCCGGCAGGCCTGATCCAGGGCGGCCCGGAGGGCGGGCAATTGGGCTTGGGCGATGGGGGTGAAAAAGACCTGGTCCCCCCGGGGAGAGGTGCCGATGGCCACAGGCCCTATGGCCGCGGCGCCCAGGGCCGCCTTTGCCCCGATGGAGGCGGCGCCCACGGTGTAGACGCCGATGGCACAGCCGCCGATGGCCAGCAGGCCCACCGCCAGTCCCCCCAGGGCCACCAGTCCCACCGCCAGCCCGCCCAGAGCCAGGGTGCCCCCACAGATGGCGCCGATGGCCAGCAGCCCCAGGGAGAGGGACCCCAGGGAGAGAAGGCCCACAGAGATGCACCCCAGGGCCACAAGACCTGTGGCCACATTGCCGATGGCGATGATGCCGCTGGCCCGCTGAAGGCCCACCCCCAGTTTGATGTGGACCAGAGGGAGGCCCCAGAGGGTCCGCCGGCTTTTGTACTCGTACCAGATGGGCCAGGCGGGCCGTCCCGGGGCGGCATCGGGAGGGGGTGCCGACTCCTGCATCAGGGGCGGGAGGACCTCCCCGGTGACCAGGTAGTCCAGGGAGACGGAGAAACACTGGGCCAGCGCGGTAAGGTTGTCCAGGTCCGGCCGGGACGCTCCGCTTTCCCACTTCTGTACCGCCTGACGGGAGACTCCCAGCTGGTGGGCCAGGGCCTCCTGAGAGAGGCCCGCCTCCCGGCGCAGCTGGTAGAGACGCTGACAAAATTCCATCTTGGATTTCCTCCTTTTGACCTGCCGCGCCCAGCTGGAGCCGGAGAGGCAGGCTGCGAAAAGAGCATAACAAAAAATGTGCTTCCAGGCAACCAATGGGGAGCGGCAATATGACAACAGCCGGTTGCGTGGAGCGTTTTTGGGAGAAACAGGCGGAGAGCAGCGCATTTGCCCGCTTTTGCGGGCTTATTTTCTGCAATGGGCTGGAAAACCGCGGGAGAATATGATATCCTGTCCAAAAAGGGGACGACCCCGCAGGAGTGTGAGCCGCCCATGAAAGAACCCCCCTCCAGAGCTGTGCCCGGCATTGGCCTGCGCAATTTGAAGACCGCCTTTTCCGCCTCGCTGTGTGCCCTGCTCTACTATTTCATTGACCGCAACCCCACCTTCGCCTGTATCGGCGCCGTGTTCGGCATGGGAGCCAACATGGAGCACTCCAAGCTCCACGGGGGCAACCGCCTCTTCGGCACCATCATCGGCGGGCTGCTGGGTATCGTGCTGTTTCGGATCTACCTGATCTTTTACCCCGATGGGGAGGGGCGGCTGCTGCTGGTGCCCCTGCTTTTCATCGGGGTGGTGGTGCTCATCATCCTGGCCCAGATGTTCTGGGTGGGGGCGGTGCAGCCCGGGGGCGTGGTGCTGTGTATCGTACTGTTCAACACCCCGGTGGACAGCTATGTGAGCTACGCCCTCAACCGCATGGCGGATACCGCCGTGGGGGTGGCCATGTCATTGCTCATCAATTTCCTCCTGCCCCGGGAGCGGCTGGAGGGTTGGATCCAAATGGCCAAAGCCAGGCTGGGGAGAGAGAAGGCCGAATAATTTTTTACCGGAAGACCCCGGCGGGGAGCGGTCCCCGCCGGGGTCTGGCGCGTTTTCACAGTTGGGGGAGGATGCTGATCTGGCAGGCGGCCATGGCGTCCAGGGCGTTTTGGTGGCGCTCCGGCGTCACCCCGGCGCAGCAGGAGGAGAGGACTGCCATAGGCACCTCCGGCAGGGCGGCTTTGATGGCCAGGGCGTTGGAGATGACGCAGATGTCGGTACACACCCCCACCAGCACCACCTGCCCTATGGGGCGCTCCCGATGGACGGCCTCCAGGTGGTCCGCCAGAGCCCGGCTGCCGAAGGTGGGCTTATCGAAGATGAGGCACCCGTGGTCCCGGGCGAACTGGTCCAGGGGGGATGCCAGCTCCCAGCCCGGTGTGCCCCGGATGCAGTGGGGCACCGGCAGGAGCCGCCCCTCCTGGGTGTTCAGGTAGTCCTCCCCGTGGGTGTCCCGGGTGAAGAGGACAGTGCCGGGGAAGGTCTCCACCAGCTCCGCCACGGCGGGGAGGATGGCCCGGGCCTCCGGGGTGCCCAGAGCTCCGTCCACAAAATCATGCTGCATGTCGATCACGATGAGATAGCGGTCCATAGCTGAGACCTCCTGTATCATATGTACACCCATTATGACACGCCGCCGGAAAAATTGCAAATGGATCCCAGGGAGAGGCCTTGCCCAGTGGGTGGAACATGAGTATAATATAGTCAGCGGCTTCTCCTGCGCAAGGAGAATGCTTGCCCCAAAACTTTACCTGGCCCATACAACAGACACCCGGAAAGCTGACACAAAAGTGCTATACTCTGTAAGATGCCGTGTGGAAAGGGTATCTGAAACCGGGAATAGACAGGAGGAGTGGCCATGCCGGCCCATTACGCCCATTTGCTTTTTGGTCAGAAGGTACTTGCGGCCCTCAGGGGCCCTGTGGGAGAGGTGGCCCGGCGGGACCGGTACGCCTTTCTGGCGGGGCTTCAGGGGCCGGATATTCTTTTTTATTACCACCCCCTCTCCTCCAACCCTGTGAAGCGGGAGGGGGACGCCATCCACGACCGGCCGGGAACGGTGTTTTTCCGCCAGGCGGCACAGGTGCTGGGGCGGCGGGACACCCCCGGCGGGCGCAGCTATCTGGCGGGTTTTATGTGCCACTATATGCTGGACTCCGCCTGCCACCCCCTGGTGGAGAGGGGAATGGAGGCTGCCGGGGTCTCCCACACCCAGCTGGAGACGGAGCTGGACCGGGACCTGCTGGTTCGCCGGGGAAAAGACCCCTTCCGGGGAGATGGGGTGCGGGACATCCAGCCCTCCGGCACCCTGGCGGAGACCATTGCCCCCTTCTATCCCGGGATCAAGCCCCGGCAGATCCGGGCGGCGCTGGAGTCCATGAAGCGCTGTCTGGCCCTCTCCCACACCCCCAGCGGCGTGGTGCGGGGGGCCGCTCTGTGGGGATTGCGGCTGGCGGGGTGCTATGAGGGGTACCAGGGCATTTTCCTCCGGCCCCAGGCGGACCCGGCCTGTGCCGGCCCGGTGGAGCTTCTGGAGAGGGCCCTGGAGGAGACGGTGGCCCCGGCGGCGGCCCAGGTGGAGGGCTATTTCCGGGCTGTGGAGCGGGGCGAGCCCCTGGATGGGCGGCTGAGTCTGGATTTTGGGGGGAAGGGCCATGAATAAGCTTACGCCTCTGGAGCGCAGCTGGGTGCTGTACGATGTGGGCAACTCCGCCTTTGTGATGATGACTTCCACCATCATGCCCATCTTTTTTAAAAATTTGGCCTCCGCGGCCAACGTGGCCGACCATAATTCCACCGCCTGGTGGAGCTATGCCACCGCAGTATGTACCCTGCTGGTGGCCATCCTTGGCCCTGTGCTGGGGGGTATCGCTGACAGGCGCCGGTGGAAAAAGCCCCTGTTTACCGCCTTTTTGCTGCTGGGGTGCCTGTGCTGCGCCCTGCTGGGGGCCATGGGCAGCTGGCTGGCCTTTTTGCTGGTGTTTATCCTGGCCAAGAGCGGCTTTTCCGCCAGCCTGGTGTTCTATGACTCCATGCTCCCCGACGTGACGGACGACAGCCGGGTGGACATGGTGTCCTCCAAAGGGTACGCCTGGGGGTATCTGGGCTCCTGCATCCCCTTTGTGGCCTGCCTGGGGCTGGTGCTCACCGCGGAGCAGACTGGGCTGGGCACCGCCCGGGCCACCGCTATCGCCTTTGTCATCACCGCGCTGTGGTGGTTTTTGATTACAGTGCCTCTGTTGCGCTCCTACCGGCAGACCCACTGCGACCACAGCCAGCGGGAGGGTGCCCAGAACTACCTGCGCCGGCTGTGGAACACCCTGAAGGAGATTCGGGGCAATAAACAGGTATATCTCTTCCTGCTGGGCTTCTTCTTCTACATCGACGGCGTGTATACCATCATCGACATGGCCACATCTTACGGCAAGGATGTGGGCATCGGGGACACCGATCTGGTGCTGGCCCTCCTCCTGACCCAGGTGGTGGCCTTCCCCTTCTCCCTGCTCTTTGGCCGCCTGGCCAGGCGCTTCCGGACGGAGAACCTCCTCCAGGTGTGCATCGGGGGCTACTTCTTTGTGACCATCTTCGCGCTGCAGCTGGACAAGGCCTGGGAGTTCTGGTTCCTGGCGGTGTGTGTGGCGGTGTTCCAGGGGGCCATTCAGGCCCTGTCCCGCTCCTGCTTCACCAAGATCATCCCTAAGGACAAGGCGGGGGAGTACTTCGGCTTCTTCGATATCTTCGGCAAAGGGGCCTCCTTCTTCGGCGCGGTGCTGATGGGTGTGTCCACCCAGCTCTTCAGCACCTCCAAGGCCGGTGTGGTGGCCCTGGCTCTCCTGTTCCCCCTGGGGCTGGTGCTGCTGCGCCGCTCCATGGCCGCGGGGGAGAAAAAGACAACTTAGCGTGGGAAAGACCGCCGGGGCAGGCCACATGCCCCGGCGGTCTTTTTATAAATGTGCCAGATAGAGTTTCGATGTGGCTGCCGGGTGTCACGGCAGGGCCTTTCCACAGCGGACGGCACACAGAGAAGGGGATAGGGTTTGGGATCCTATATCTTTCTGAGAACAATACTTGTAGAATTTTGGAATTCCAGCTATACTAAAAATGTAAGAGCATCACGCTTGGGCTGCCTGCCCGTCTGGCGCGGCAGATTTTGCCCAGCAGTGTACATTCAGCGGAGGAGGAGGGCATGAGATGGATGCAGCAAGGGCAAGGGAACTTTTGGCCTGCTTGGCAGATGGTGTAGATCCTTTTACCGGCGAACTTTTTCCAAAGGATCATATCTGCAACCAACCTGAGATCATTCGGGCGATCCACCACGCACTGTCACAGCTTTCCCAGGCGCATAGGGCCGACGGACCTCCCAATGCGGGGAAACCCTGGACCAAGGCCGAACAGGACAGGCTGCGTGAGGAATTTGGCGCAGGGATGAAGGTCTCTGCCATTGCCAGGGAACACGGCAGGAGCCGGGGCTCTATTGAAGCCAAACTGGCCCATCTGGGCCTGACGGAGGACTCCTATTTTACCCGCAGGTCCGGCGGAGGCTTCACAGAGAAACAGGGATGAAGGGACGGAAGCTGTGAAACTATGCCGGATATGCCGACTGTAAAGAAGGAAATTCAGATGAAGAAACGGTTTGTTTCCGCTGTTGTGTGCCTGTGCCTGGCGATATGCCTGCTGCCCGGGGCAGCCGCCGCCCAGGAGCCCGATCCGGTGTATGTAGCCCTGGGGGATAGTATCACCAGCGGATACGGCCTGAGCGCCCAGGCGGAGAGCTTCCCGGTACTGCTGGCGGGAGAGCGGGGCCTGACGGTGTACAACTGGGGTGCGCCGGGGGCCACCGCCGGGGACGTGCTGGCGGCCCTGAAGGGCCTGTCCGCGGAGGAGAGCCAGATCCTCTCCGGCGCCGCGCTGGTCACCCTCACCGTGGGGGGCAACGACCTGATGGACGCCCTGTACGGCTACCTGGTGAAGGAGTATAACGCCGCCTATTCCACGTCCCTCACGGCCCGGGAGCTTCTCAGCGCCCTGATGGGCGCCGGACAGGGCGTCTCCCAGATGGAGGTGCTGAGCTTTGCCGCGGAGAAGGTGGTGGGCTTCGCCGGGTCGGCGGAGGCCGCCGGGGCCCTGACACAGTTTGCCGCCGACTTCGCCGGGGTGCTGACCACCCTCCGGCAGCTGGCCCCGGAGGCGGAGATCGTGATGGCCACCCAGTACAACCCCTACCACTTCCTGGCCGCCAGCCTGGCCGCCACCTCCTACGGGGAGATGGCGGAAAACATCTCCGGCGCCTTTGAGGCGGGGGTGCAGGCCCTGAACGGGCAGATCACTGCCATTGCGGCCCAGGGGGGCTGCGGAGTGGCGGACGTGTACACAGCCTTTGCCGGCGCCCAGCGCAACCCCTGCAACGCCTCCCTCTCCCTCATGTCCGATCCGCCGGTGAACCTGGACTTCCACCCCAACGCCTACGGCCATACCCTCATTGCCCAGACCATTGGCGCTGTGACCACCGTGACGGGGAAGGTGGACCTGCCCTTTGCCGACGTGCCCGACGGGGCGTGGTATGAGGAGGCCGTGGCCTATGTGTACGCCAACGGCCTCATGGCGGGTACCGGTTCCACCACCTTTGCCCCCGGCGCCACCACCACCCGGGGCATGATCGTCACCATCCTCTACCGGCTGGAGGGGGAGCCCGCCGTCACGGCGGGGAGCAGCTTCACTGACGTGGGCTCCGGCGCCTGGTACGCCGACGCGGTGGCCTGGGCGGCGGCAAACAGCATCGTGGGCGGCTACGGCGGCGGCAAATTCGGCCCCGAGGACAACATCACCCGGGAGCAGATGGCCGCTATCCTCTACCGCTACGCCCAGTACAAGGGGTACGACGTCAGCGTGGGGGAGGACACCAACATCCTCAGCTATGTGGACGCCGACCAGATGAGCGAGTACGCCATTCCGGCCCTCCAGTGGGCCTGCGGCGCGGGGCTCCTGAGCGGCAAGGGCGGCGGCGTGCTGGATCCCGCCGGCACCGCCACCCGGGCGGAGGTGGCCACCATCCTGATGCGCTTTGGCGGCGCGGCATAACCCTGAGACGCGGAAAAAGAGGGCGGCGAGGAGATTTCCTCGCCGCCCTCTTTTCAGGCGGTTTCATAGTATCGCGGCTCCCGCAGTGGGGAGCTGCGGCAGATTCCCTGTCAGCTCTCGTCGTCAGTGGGGAGGGGCAGGTTGCTGTCGTTGGGGGTGTCGTCGGTGCGGGCGGCCTGGGCATTGCCCGCAGCGAAGTAGTTCTCGATGCCCTGGGCAATGCCCTGGGCAATGCGGTTTTGGTAGCTGTCGTCCAGCATGAGCATGAGCTCCTCATGGTTGGACATGAAGCCGATCTCAATGAGGGCGGCAGGCATGGTGGTCTGGCGGAGAACGGCGTAGTTCTCGGTGCGTACCCCCCGGTCAATGCCGCCGGTGGTGGCCAGGACCGCACTCTGGATGCAGCCCGCCAGCTGGGGGCCGATGATGCTGTTGGGGTGGTGGAAGGTCATGATGCCCTGGAAGCTGAAGTCGCTCAGGGCGTTGGCGTGGATGCTGACGAAGACGTCCGCCTTGGCGGCGTTGGCAAAGTCGGAGCGCTCGGTGAGGGTGCGGGAGCTGTCGTCCCACCGGGTCATGAGCACGTTGTACCCCCGGGCTATCAGCAGGTCGGCCACCTTCAGGGACACGGGGAGGGTGATGTCCTTCTCATAGATCCCCTCGTACACCGCGCCGCTGCTGGTGCCGCCGTGGCCGGGGTCAATGACCACGGTGTACGCCCCGGGGTCATCCACCCCCGGGGTCACCGGGTCGGTGGTCTCATTGCCGGACCCCTGGGAGGGGGTGTAGGTAATGGTAATGCCGGCGGCGGTGGTCTGCACCGACAGGTTATTGCGGTAGGAGGTGCTGCCGGTGAGGTCCAGCACGATGCGGGCAGTGGCGCCGTACTGGCTGTAGAGGGAGTCGTCATGGTTGGCGCAGCGGATGGAGCTGTAGGCCTCGCTGCCGGTGATGACGGTGGAGGTGGACACCCCGCTGCCCAGCACGAAGTTGGGCAGGTCGATCACCAGCCGGTCTCCCAGGTCGGTGAGGATGGGGTCGGCCTGACTCTCCGTGGCGATCCAGATGCTCTGGGAGCCGGCCAGGTAGGTCACCGCGGACACCTGGCTGTACTCCACCTCCTCCTCGGGGGAGATGAGGTAGACGCTGTAGGTGTCCGGGTCCCACTCCACCGTCAGCCCCATGATCTCAGAGACGAAGCGGATGGGCACCATGGTGGAGTTGACCAGGGTGTTTTTCATCAGCACCGGGGTTACGGTCCCCGGGAGGGAGCGGGCCTCCCCGTTGACATAGGCGGTATTGGAGGCCTGGGTCAGCAGGATGGTGGTGTCCTCCCAGATGATCTCCGCGTCCCTGGGGGCGGAGGGGGACCAGTTCACCGTGGCGCCCAAAGACTCGCTCACCAGGCGGATGGGCACCATGGTGGTATTTTTCCAGATGACGGCGGGGAGGTCGGCCTGAAGCGGTACTCCGTCCAGATAGAGGTTGACTGTGGGGAGAGAGGTCTTTTCCCCCAGGTTGGTGGTGTAGTTATGTACGGAGAGATTGGTGTACCCGTTGGGCGGGGTGAATGCCGCCAGGGAAGATCCACACAGCAGCGAGAGCAGCACACCCAGACAGAGCAGACGGTTGATAATACGCTTCATAGCAGCCTCCTTTGGAAAATGGGTCGATTCTTTTTTATTCTACAAAAGGGTACTGCCCTCGTCAATAGGTTTTCCTCAGTTGACATAATTTGAAATAAAACCAGGGGGAGAAACCGCACTTGCAATGTGGGACTTTCCTTGTTATACTTTAGAAAGTATAACGGTCCCGGACAACACCGGACCGGTGGGAGAGGAAGTGCGCGCATGAAGCTGGTGAAGACGCAGGACGCGGTGGGCCATGTGCTCTGCCACGATATGACGCAGATCATTCCCGGGGTCACCAAGGACGCCCGGTTTCGCAAGGGGCACGTGGTGACGGAGGAGGACATCCCCGTGCTGCTGTCCATGGGCAAGGAGAACCTGTACATCTGGGAGAAGGTGCCCGGTATGCTCCACGAGGACGAGGCCGCCCAGCGGCTGCGGGCCATCTGCCAGGGGGAGAACATGCACCCCACGGCGGTGAAGGAGGGGAAGATCGAGCTCATTGCCGACTGCGATGGTCTTTTCCAGGTGGACGTGGACCGGCTGCGGCAGGTCAACCAGATGGACGAGCTGATGATCGCCACCCGCCACACCAACACCCCCGTGAAGAAGGGGGACAAGCTGGCGGGCACCCGGGTGATCCCCCTGGTGATCCGGGAGGAGAAGGTAGCCGCGGCGGAGCGGGCGGCGGGGGACACCCCCTTGCTGGCGGTGCTGCCCTACAAGCTCAGGACCGCCGGGGTGGTCACCACCGGCAGCGAGGTGTCCAAGGGCCTGATCCAGGACCAGTTCACCCCGGTGGTTGTGGACAAGCTGGCGCGCTGCGGCATCCAGGTGACGGTCCACCACCTGCCCGGGGACGACCGGGAGGCCATCACTGCCGCGGTGCTGGACTGCCGGGAGAAGGGCGTGGACCTCATTTTGTGTACCGGCGGCATGAGCGTGGACCCCGACGACCGAACCCCCGGCGCCATCCGGGACGCGGGGGTGGAGGTGGTGTCCTACGGGGCGCCGGTGCTGCCCGGGGCCATGTTCCTCATGGGCTATTTCCCCGACGGCACCCCGGTGATGGGGCTGCCCGGCTGCGTGATGTACGCCAAGGCCACCATCTTTGACCTGCTGCTCCCCCGGGTGGCGGCGGGGGTGGCCATTGACCGGGCCACCATCAGCGACATGGGCCACGGGGGGCTGTGCCTGGGGTGTGGGGAGTGCCGCTACCCCATCTGTCCCTTTGGAAAGGGCGTGTAAGGCCATGGGAGAAGCGACTGTAGGAAAGGGACTCAACCACTTTGACAGCCGGGGCAACGCGGTGATGGTGGATGTGTCCGATAAGGAGCCCACCCGCCGCCTGGCGGTGGCCCGGGGGGAGATCCGGGTGAGCCCTGAGGTGATGGAGGCTGTGGTGCAGGGCACCGCCGCCAAAGGGGATGTACTGGGGGTGGCACGGGTGGCGGGCATCATGGCCGCCAAGCGCACCTCTGACCTGATCCCCATGTGCCACCCCCTGATGATCAACACCTGCGCCCTGGACTTCACCCCCTGCCCCCAGGAGGGGGTCATCCGGGCGGAGTGCCGGGTGAAGGTGTCGGGCAAGACCGGGGTGGAGATGGAGGCCCTCACGGGAGTGAGCGTGGCCCTTCTCACCATTTACGACATGTGCAAGGCCCTGGGCCGGGGGATGGAGATCGGCGCCATCCACCTGGTGCGCAAGGAGGGGGGCAAGTCCGGCGTGTATGTAAACGACGGCCCGTGACAGCCCCGGATCATATTTGAAAGGAAGGAAAGAGAGGGGGAGAACCATGCGGGACGGACAAAACCGGGAGATCCGCTACATCCGGGTGTCGGTGACGGACCGGTGCAACCTGCGCTGCGTCTACTGCATGCCCCCTCAGGGGGTGGAGTGGCTGCCCCACGAAAATATCCTCACCTATGAGGAGATCGGCCGCATCTGCCGGATACTGGCGGAGATGGGGGTGGACACGGTGCGCCTCACCGGGGGGGAGCCCCTGGTGCGCCGGGGGCTGGAGGAGCTGGTGGCCATGCTCAAAGCCATCCCGGGCATCCGCCGGGTCAACCTCACCACCAACGGCCTGCTGCTGGCCCGGCAGCTGCCCGCCCTGCTCTCGGCGGGGCTGGACGGGGTGAATATCAGCCTGGACACCCTGGACCAGGGGCAGTTTGCCGCCCTCACCCGGCGGGGGGATCTGTTCCGGGTGGACCAGGTCCTCCAGGGGCTGGAGGCCGCCCTGGCCGCCCCGGGGCTGGAGGTGAAACTCAACTGTGTGCCCATGGGGTACAACGACGACCAGCTCGTCCCCCTGGCCCTGCTGGCCCGGGAGCGGCCCCTGGCGGTGCGCTTCATTGAGATGATGCCCATCGGCCTGGGGGCCCATATGGAGGGCCGGAGCGAGGCGTGGGTACGGGCCAGATTAGAGGAGGTCCTGGGCCCCCTGACCCCCTGGGAGGGGGAGGCGGGCAGCGGCCCGGCCCGCTATGTGACCGTCCCGGGCTTCGCGGGCAGGCTGGGGTTCATCAGCGCCGTGAGCCACCAGTTCTGTCAGAGCTGCAACCGGGTGCGCCTGACGGCGTCGGGCTTTTTCAAGACCTGCCTGCAATATGACCGGGGGGTGGAGCTGCGCCCCCTGCTGTCCGGGCCGGACGGGGCCCTTCAGGCGGCCATGGCCGCCGCCCTGGCCCAAAAGCCCGCGGGCCACTGCTTTGCCCAGCGGGAGGTGGAGGGCGGCGAGGGCCGCATCATGAATCAGATCGGAGGATAAGGACAATGGGAAAGGTGATCGCGGTGTGCACCAGCCCCGCCAAGGGCACGGAGAAGCACAATGTGGGCACGGCGGAGCTGGTGGAGGACTGGGGCATCCGGGGGGATGCCCACGCCGGGAAGTGGCACCGGCAGGTGTCCCTCCTCTCCTATGATAAGGTAGAGGACTTCCGGGCCCGGGGGGCCCAGGTGGCCGACGGGGCCTTCGGGGAGAACCTGCTGGTCCAGGGCATCGACTTTCGCGCCCTGCCGGTGGGTACCCGGCTGCGCTGCGGCCCGGTGGAGCTGGAGATCACCCAGATCGGCAAGGAGTGCCACCACGGCTGCGCCATCTTCCAGCGGATGGGGGAGTGCATCATGCCCCGGGAGGGGGTCTTTGCCCGGGTGCTCGCCGGGGGGACCATCTCCGTGGGGAACGAGCTCACGGTGGAGGAGGGATGAGGATGTATCGCGCCTATGTCATCACCGCCAGCGACTCGGGCTGGGCGGGGGAGCGGGAGGACCGCTCCGGCCCCGCCGCCCGGGAGCTGCTCACGGAGGCGGGCTACGCCGACGGGGGATATATCCTCCTGCCTGACGACCGGGAGGCCCTGGCGGCGGAGCTGCGCCGGGTGTGCGACGGGGACCTGGCGGACCTGGTGGTCACCACCGGGGGCACCGGCTTCTCCCCCCGGGACTGCACGCCGGAGGCCACCATGGACGTGGTGGAGCGGCCCACCCCGGGCATTGCCGAGGCCATGCGGTACTACTCCTTGTCCATCACCCCCCGGGCCATGCTCTCCCGGGGAGCGGCGGGCATCCGGGGGAGCACCCTCATCGTGAACCTGCCCGGCTCCCCCAAGGCGGTGCGGGAGTGCCTCTCCTACATCCTGCCCGCCCTGGGCCACGGCCTGGAGATTTTGCGGGGGGACGCCTCCAACTGCGCCCGGCCGGAAGCACTGGGTTGAAACGGGACGTCAGAGTTTTGACGAGGACGTCATGACCAACCGTTCCTTTCAAATAAAGCCCCGACCCGCTCTGAAAGGGCGGGCGGAATCAACTGAAAGGAAGCGATATGGATGAAAAAGAGACTGCTTGCCCTGCTGCTGGCGGGGACCATGATGTGGGCCGTGAGCGCCTGTTCCGACCCGGAGGGCGGGGAGTCCGGCTCCCCGGCGGTGAGCCCCAGCGCCAGCCAGGGCCAGGAGGACCAGCAGGAGCAGGGGGAGAGCGTGGAGGTGGTGGTGTTCGCCGCCGCCTCTCTGGAGGCCACCCTCACGGAGATCGCGGACCTCTACAAGGACGTGGCCCCCAATGTGACGCTCACCTTCACCTTTGACTCCTCCGGCACCCTGCGGGATCAGATCCTGGAGGGGGCGGTGTGCGACCTCTTTATCTCCGCCGGCCAGGCCCAGATGAACGAGCTGGACAGCGCCGACACCACCGGGAAGAACCAGGCGGGGAATGACTACGTCCTCTCGGAGAGCCGGGTGGATTTTGTGGAGAACAAGGTGGTGCTGGCGGTGCCTGACGACAACCCCAAGGATATTGAGGCCTTTACCGACCTGGCCACCGACAAGCTCTCCCTGTTGTGCATCGGCAATGAGGAGGTGCCTGTGGGCTCCTACTCCCTGGAGATCCTGGACACCCTGGACATCGACATCGCCCAGCTGGAGAGCGAGGGCAAGGTGACCTACGCCTCCAACGTTACCGAGGTGGCCAACCAGGTGAAGGAGGGGGCCGTGGACTGCGGCATCATCTACGCCACCGACGCCTTTACCTATGAGCTCACCGTGGTGGATCAGGCCACTGCCGACATGTGCAGCCAGGTGATCTATCCCGCCGCCGTGATGAAGTGCGGCACCGATGAGGCCAGCCAGACCGCCGCCCAGGCATTTTTGGACTACATCCGCACCGATGCCGCCGCGGTGGCGGTGCTGGAGGGTGTGGGCTTTACTGTTCTGGACTGATGAATGCGCAGGGTCCGGGCGCCCCTGGCGCCCGGACCGCTGATTTTGGGAGGTGACCCCCTGTGGACTGGTATCCACTGTTCAATTCTCTGCGCATCGCCGCCATCTCCACGGCGGTGATCTTCTTCCTGGGCATCTTCGCGGCCTATTATGTGGCAAAGCTCCCCCGGCTGGTGAAGGGGGTGCTGGACGTGGTGCTCACGCTGCCCCTGGTGCTCCCCCCCACGGTGGTGGGTTACTTTCTCCTGCGGCTGCTGGGGCCCAAACGGGTGCTGGGCATGTGGTTTCTGGAGGTGCTGGACACCCGGCTCACCATGGTGTGGTACTCCGCCATCTTCGCCTCGGCGGTGGTGGCCTTTCCCCTGATGTACCGCACCGCCCGGGGGGCCTTCGAGTCCTTTGACACCACCCTGGCCTACGCCGGGCGCACCCTGGGCAAATCCAACACCTGGATCTTCTGGCGGGTGATGATGCCCTGCTGCAAGCAGGGGATCATTGCCGGCACGGTGCTCTCCTTTGCCCGGGCCCTGGGGGAGTACGGCGCCACCGCCATGATCGCCGGCTACACCCCCGGCAGGACCGCCACCATCTCCACCACGGTGTACCAGCTCTGGCGCACCGGCAACGATGAGGAGGCCATGAAGTGGGTGCTGGTGAATCTGGCCATCTCCACGGTGGTGCTGCTGGCGGTGAACATGCTGGAGCGGCGGGACCGGGCGCCCAGACGCTCCGCCGCCGCACCGGAAGGGGGGAGTGCGTGATGCTGGAGGTGGATATCAGGAAAAAGCTGGGCCATTTCCAGCTGGACGTGGCCTTTTCCGCCCCCGCGGACCAGGTGACGGGCATTCTGGGGGCCTCGGGCTGCGGCAAGAGCCTCACCCTCAAGTGCATCGCGGGCATCGAGCGGCCCGATGAGGGACGCATCACCCTGGACGGCCAGGTCCTCTTTGATTCGGCCCAACGGGTGGACCTCACCCCGCAGCGCCGTCAGGTGGGGTACCTCTTTCAGAACTACGCCCTTTTTCCCAACATGACGGTGGAGCAGAACATCGCCGTGGGCATCCGGGACCGCCGAGGACGGCGGGAGACCCTGGAGCGGCTCATCCGGGCCTTCCGGCTGGAGGGGAACCAGAAGAAGTACCCCCGCCAGCTCTCCGGCGGCCAGCAGCAGCGGGTGGCTCTGGCACGCATCCTGGCCAGTCGCCCCCGGGCGCTGCTGCTGGACGAGCCCTTTTCGGCTCTGGACAGCGGCCTGCGCCGACAGATGGAGCTGGAGCTGGCGGAGCGGCTGGAGGAGTTTGGCGGGGCGGTGCTCTTTGTCACCCACAGCCGGGAGGAGGTGTGCCACCTGTGCCGGGAGGTATGCGTCCTTCACCAGGGCCGTTCCCATCCCAAAGTGCCCACGGAGGAGCTTTTTCGCGCCCCTGCCACCCTGGCGGCCTGCCAGCTGGCGGGGTGGGAGAACATCTCGCCCTTGCGGGTGCTCCCGTCTGGTGAGGTGGAGGCGGAGGCGTGGGGTATCACGCTGCCTCTTGCCGGACAGATGGGGGAGGATATCACCCACCTGGGTCTGAAGGCGGCGGCGCTGCGCCCGGCGGAGCCGGAGGAGCCCGGGGCCTTTTCCGCCCGGGTGGAGCGGGTGTTTCCCGAGGAGCGGGGGACCCTGGCGGTGCTCTCCCCTCCACGGGGGAAGCTGTATCTCCGCCTGCCTCCGGGTGTGGAAGTGGCGCCGGGGCAGGAGATGTTCCTGGCTGCGCCTTCGGAAGCTGTCCGCCTGCTGCGCCGGGGATAGGAAACATCCCGGCCAGCGGTGCAGCCCCCGGCCGGAAGCAGATAAAAAAAGAAGTGCCGCAGGGACCTGGCCGGTCCCGCGGCACTTCTTTTTTGGGTTTCTCAATCAGCCCTGAGAAATGGCGCCCACAGGGCAGGTGTCGGCGCAGGAGCCGCAATCGATGCACTTGCTCTCATCGATCATCATGTGCTCGTCACCCATGGAGATCGCCTCCACGGGGCAACCGCCCTCACAAGCGCCGCAGCTGATGCAGTCGCTGCTGATAACATAGGCCATTTAAAACACCTCCAATTACTTATGTATCGAACCACCCCCATTCTACCACAGTTTCTAAAAAAATCAATCACTAAAATCAGGAGTTTTTTCCCCCGGGAAAGAGCGGGCAAAAGGGGTGCAAATGGTATAGAGCCAGGAGAAAACAGGCACAATAGAGGAAGAAAATTCCGTTTGGAGGAAATGACCATGGCAAAAGTGAGATTTGCGCCCACGGCCCGGGCGGCCTGGGAGGGGGCGCTGCGCTCGGCGGCGGAGCTGGGCCACAGCTATGTGGGCAGCGAGCACCTGCTTTTGGGGCTCATGGAGGAGAAGCAGAGCTGGACCGCCAGGGTGCTGGCCCGGTGCGGGGCCACCCAGGGGAAGGTGGCCCAGGCGGTGCGTGAGCTGGTGGGGGCGGGCTCCGTGGGGGCCCGCCCTGCCCAGGGACTCACGGACCACTGTCGGGGGGTGATCGGCTGGAGCATTGCGGCGGCCAGGCGGCAGCGGCGGTGCTGGATCTTTGGGGAGCACCTGCTCTACGGCCTGGTGCGGGAGGAGCGCTGTGGGGCCATGGCCGCCCTGCACCAGGTGGGCAGTGACGTGGCCCAGGTCCGCCAGGAGGTGGTGTGCCTGCTGGGTGAGGGGGACATGCCGTCTATGTCCCGGGGGAGCGGACGGAGCCAGGGCAGCGAGACCCGCCTCACCGACCAGGTCTCCCGGGACCTGACCCGCATGGCGGCGGAGGGGCGGCTGGACCCGGTCATTGGCCGGGAGGAGGCGGTGGACCGGGTGATCCAGATCCTGGCCCGCCGCACCAAAAATAACCCCGTGCTCATCGGGGAGCCGGGAGTGGGCAAGACCGCCGTGGCAGAGGCCCTGGCCCAGCGCCTGGCGGAGGGACAGGTGCCCGATGCCCTGCGGGGAAAGCGGCTGCTCTCCCTGGATGTGGCCTCCATGGTGGCGGGCACCAAGTACCGGGGGGAGTTTGAGGAGAAGGTCAAGACTGTTCTGGCGGAAGTGCGCCGGGCGGGGGACGTGGTCCTCTTCCTGGATGAGCTCCACACCATCGTGGGGGCGGGCAGCGCCGAGGGGGCGGTGGATGCGGCCAACATGCTCAAGCCCGTCCTGGGCCGGGGGGAGATCCAGGTGGTGGGGGCCACCACCCTGGCGGAGTACCGCAAATATATCGAGCGGGATGCCGCCCTGGAGCGGCGCTTCCAGCCCGTAACGGTGGCCGAGCCCGACCGGGAAACTGCCCTGGCCATCCTGCGGGGCATCCGGGGGCGGTATGAGGAGCACCATGGCATCCCCATTACCGATGGGGCCCTGGAGGCGGCGGTGGACTACTCGGTGCGCTATCTCCCCGCCCGGCGGCTGCCGGACAAGGCGGTGGACCTGATGGACGAGGCGGCGGCCCTGTCCCGGCTGGAGCTCTCCCAAGTGCCGCCGGAGCTCAAGGCCCTGGAGCGCAAGGCCAAAGCCACCGGGGAGGAGCGCCGGGCGGCGGTGCGCAGCCAGAACTACGAGCGGGCGGCCATGCTGCGGGACGCGGAGGAGGACTTCCGCCGGGAGCTGCGCCAGGCGGTCCGCCAGCGGGGCCACAGTGCCGGCCGCCGGGTGGAGGGGGAGGATGTGGCCCGGGTGGTTGCCCAGTGGACCGGTATTCCGGTGACCAGCCTCACCCGCAGCGAGTCCGACCGGCTCCTCTCTTTGGAGGCGGAGCTCCACCGCCGGGTGGTGGGGCAGGAGGCCGCAGTGGCGGCAGTGGCCCGGGCCATCCGCCGCAGCCGGGTGGGGCTGAAGGAGCCCGGCCGCCCGGTGGGGGCCTTTCTCTTTGCCGGGCCCACCGGCGTGGGCAAGACAGAGCTGTGCCGCGCTCTGGCCCAGGCCCTCTTCGGCAGCGAGGAGGCCATGGTGCGCTTTGACATGTCCGAGTATATGGAGCGCCACGCCGTCTCCCGCCTCATCGGGGCGCCCCCGGGCTATGTGGGCCACGACGAGGGGGGACAGCTCACCGAGCGGGTGCGGCGGCAGCCCTGGTCCCTGGTGCTCTTTGACGAGATCGAGAAGGCCCACCCCGACGTGTGGAGCATCCTCCTCCAGGTGATGGAGGACGGGGTGCTCACCGACTCCCTGGGCCGCCGGGTGGACTTCCGCAACACGGTGGTGGTGCTCACCTCCAACGTGGGGGCCCGGGCCCTGGCCAGGGGGCAGGTGCCTCTGGGCTTCTCCGGCGGGGACAGGCAGGACCACTGGGAGGGGGCGGTGCGCCGGGAGCTGGGCCAGGTGTTCCGCCCGGAGTTTCTCAACCGCCTGGACGAGATCATCTGTTTCCACCGCCTGGAGGCGGTGCAGCGGGAGGAGATCGTGTGCCGCCTGCTGGCGGAGACGGGGGAGCGCCTTGCCAAGGCCGGAGTGGCCCTCCGGGCAGAGGCCGGGGCCGCCGCATGCCTGGCCGGGAAGGCGGGAGAGGAGGCCAACGGCGCCCGCCCCCTGCGCCGGACCATCCGGCGGCTGGTGGAGGACCCGGCGGCGGAGCTGCTGCTCACAGGGGCCCTGGCGGCGGGGGACACCCTGGTGCTCTCCACAGGCGGGACCGGGACAGAGCTGCGGGTGGAGCGGGGCGAGCCCCGCCCCGCGTGAGGGGGAATATCCCGATCCTGTTTGGAAAGGGGCGGAGCCCGGAGGGTTCCGCCCTTTTTTATCCCTGAGGCACGGACAGATGTGCGCATCTGGAAATTGCCGTAAAATAATTATTCATAAATAATGAATAATACAGAGGTTTATGCAGAAAATGTCCAGTTCGGCCGGGGAGATATTCGCATTTTTATGCAAAAAAGCACTTGCAATTTATTCGACAGGGTGCTATACTGTCTCCAACATCAAGGCCGGGCTGCCGGCCGCACTGGAGGTCTCTGTTATGTCTGAGGTTAAGAAAGTCGTACTCGCCTATTCCGGCGGACTGGATACATCCATCATTATCCCCTGGCTGAAGGAAAACTATGGCGATCCCGAGATTATCGCCGTCTCTGCCGACGTGGGCCAGGCCGACGAGCTGGACGGGCTGGAGGAGAAGGCCATCAAGACCGGCGCTTCCAAGCTGTACATCGAGGATCTGGTGGACGAGATGGTGGACGAGGTCATCGTTCCCTCCATGATGATGGGCGCCAAGTATGAGGACTACCTGCTGGGCACCGCCTTTGCCCGGCCCATCATCGCCAAGCGCCTGGTGGAGATCGCCAAGGCCGAGGGGGCCGACGCCATCTGCCACGGCTGCACCGGCAAGGGCAACGACCAGATCCGCTTCGAGCTGGCCATCAAGCGCTTCGCCCCCGAGATGAAGATCATCGCCCCCTGGCGTGAGTGGGACATCAAGAGCCGGGACGAGGAGATCGAGTATGCCGAGGCCCACAATGTGCCCCTGAAGATCTCCCGGGAGACCAACTACTCCAAGGACAAGAACCTGTGGCATCTCTCCCACGAGGGCCTGGACCTGGAGGACCCCGCCAACGAGCCCCAGTACGACAAGCCCGGCTTCCTGGAGATGGGCGTGTCCCCCGCCATGGCTCCCGACCAGGCCACCTATGTGACCATCGACTTTGAGAAGGGCTGGCCCGTGGCTCTGGACGGGGAGAAGATGAAGGCCAGCGACATCATCCGCAAGCTCAATGTGGTGGGCGGCGCCAACGGCATCGGCCTGCTGGACATCGTGGAGAACCGGATGACCGGCATGAAGGACCGGGGCGTGTACGAGACTCCCGGCGGCTCCATCCTCTACCGGGCCCACGAGGTGCTGGAGATGATCACCGTGGACAAGGACACCGCCCACATGAAGCGCAAGCTGGCGGTGGACTTCGCCGACCTGGTGTACAACGGCAAGTGGTTCACCCCCCTGCGGGAGGCTCTCCAGGCCTTCGCCGTGGAGACCCAGAAGCACGTCACCGGCCAGGTGAAGCTCAAGCTCTACAAGGGCAACATCATCACCGCCGCCGTCACCTCTCCCGACACCCTCTATTCCGAGGATATCGTCACCTTCCAGGAGAGCGACTACAACCAGGCCGACGCCACCGGCTTCATCAACCTGTGGGGCCTGCCCGACACCGTGCTGGCCCTCCGCGACCTGGGCAAGCTGAAGAAATAAGAGTAAAGACAGGAGAGTGGAGAGTGGAGATATCCGTACTCTTCACTCTCCACTCTTCACTTTTCACTCTGTACATAGACTGAGAGGGATTTGCTATGAAACTATGGGCTGGACGGTTCCAGAAAGAGACGGATACCCAGGTCAACGACTTCAACTCCTCCATCACCTTCGACGCCCGCCTCTATAAGGAGGACATTACCGGCTCCATGGCCCACGCCGCCATGCTGGGCAAGCAGGGCATCATCGAGGAGCACGAGGCCGAGAAGATCATCGAGGGGCTCAAGGCCATCCTGGCGGATATCGAGGACGGCAATGTGGAGTTCACCATGGACAATGAGGACATCCACATGAACGTGGAGGCCCTCCTCACCCAGCGCATCGGCACCACCGGCAAGCGGCTGCACACCGCCCGCAGCCGGAACGACCAGGTGGCGGTGGACTTCCGCCTCTATGTGAAAAAGGAGATCCCCGTTATCATCGGCCAGGTGCTGGACCTGGAGAAGGTGCTCATCAAGAAGGCCAGGGCCACCCTGGACGTGGTCATGCCGGGCTATACCCACATGCAGCGGGCCCAGCCCACCACCTTCGCCCACTACATGATGGCCTATGCCAACATGCTCCGCCGGGACGTGACCAGGCTGGAGGACTGCCTGGAGCGCATGGACGAGTGCCCCCTGGGGGCGGGCGCCCTGGCCACCTCCACCTACCCCGTGGACCGGTTCCAGACCGCCGCCGCCCTGGGCTTCAAGAAGCCCACGGACAACTCCATGGACTCTGTGTCCGACCGGGACTACGCCATTGAGCTTCTGTCCGCCCTGTCCATCCTGATGATGCACCTCTCCCGTTTCTCCGAGGAGATCATCCTGTGGTGCTCCTGGGAGTTCAAGTATGTGGAGCTGGACGACGCCTACTCCACCGGCTCCTCCATCATGCCCCAGAAGAAGAACCCCGATGTGGCCGAGCTGGTGCGGGGCAAGACCGGCCGGGTGTACGGCTCCCTCATCACCCTGCTCACCGTGATGAAGGGCCTCCCCCTGGCCTACAACAAGGACATGCAGGAGGACAAGGAGCCCGTGTTCGACGCCATCGACACGGTGGAGATGTGCGTGCCCGTCTTTGCCGCCATGCTGGACACCCTCACCGTGCTGCCCCGGAACATGCAGCGGGCGGCCTCCGGCGGCTTCATCAACGCCACCGACTGCGCCGATTACCTGGTGAAGAAGGGCCTGCCCTTCCGGGAGGCCTATATGATCGTGGGCCGGCTGGTGAACATGTGCATCAAGACCGGCGAGACCCTGGACACCCTGCCCCTGAAGGACTTCCGCTCCGTGTCGGGCCTGTTCGACGCGGACGTGTACCAGGCCCTGGAGCTGCGCACCTGCGTCAACGGCCGCAAGGTGTACGGCGGCCCCGCCAAGGAGGCGGTGGAGCAGCAGATCGCCAGCATCGAGGCCTTTGTGGAGGCGAGAGGCTGACATGGGAAACACGAAACCTACCGTTTACATCGACGGCCGGGAGGGCACCACCGGACTTCAGATCTGGGAGCGGCTCTCCGGCCGGGAGGATATCCAGCTGCTGGCCATTGACGAGGACAAGCGCAAGGACCCCCAGGAGCGGGAGAAATTCCTCAACGCCGCGGACCTGGTGTTCTTGTGCCTGCCCGACCAGGCGGCCAAAGAGGCGGTGGACATGATCCACAACCCCAACACCCGGGTGATCGACGCCTCCACCGCCCACCGCACCGCCCCGGGCTGGGTGTACGGCTTCCCCGAGCTCACGGGCCAGCGGGAGAAGATCGCCGCCGCCGGCCGGGTGGCCAACCCCGGCTGCTACGCCACGGGGCTCATCGCCCTCCTGCGCCCCCTGGTGGAGGGGGGGATCATGGCCCCCGACTACCCGGTGATGATCCACGCCCTGTCGGGCTACACCGGCGGGGGCAAAAAGACCATCGCCGTCTACGAGGCCCAGGAGCGGGAGGCGGAGCTGGTGAGTCCCCGGCATTACGCCGTCACCCTCCAGCACAAGCACATCCCCGAGATGATGGCCGTGACCGGCCTCACCCGCAAGCCCATCTTCAACCCCATCATCTGCGACTTCCCCCAGGGGATGGTGGTGGCGGTGCCCCTGTTCCTGGATATGCTGGCGGGGCAGCCCGACCTGGAGAAGCTGCGGGCGGTGTACAAGGAGTACTACGCCGGCTCCTCCCTCATCTCCGTGCGGCCCCCCGAGGCGCCCACCTGCGGCTTCATCGGCTCCAACAACCTGGCCGGCGCCGACACCCTGCAGATCTTCGTGTGCGGCAATGAGGAGCAGGCCTTCGTCCTCTCCCGCTTGGACAACCTGGGCAAGGGGGCGTCGGGGGCTGCGGTACAGAATATGAACCTGATGCTGGGATTTGACGAGACTTGCGGCCTGAATCTGGGCTGAGAGCAAGAGAAGGGAATGTGATCCATATGAAACAGATCCAGGGCGGCGTGACTGCCCCCAAGGGTTTCCGGGCTGCGGGCATCCACTGCGGCGTCAAGCAGGGCAAGTGCGACGGCAACCAGCCCATCGTCTCCTCCATGAAGGACTACCTCACCGGCAAGAAGGACCTGGCCATGATCCTCTCGGAGCAGGAGTGCAACGCCGCGGCGGTGTACACCCTCAACCGGGTGAAGGCCGCCCCCCTCTATGTGACCATGGAGCACCTGGAGGACGGGGTGTGCCGGGGGGTTATTGCCAACTCGGGCAACGCCAACGCCTGTGCCCCCTACAGCCATGAGAACGCCCAGCGCATGTGCCAGGCGGCGGCTGCCGCCACGGGGCTCAAGGAGTCGGACTTCGTGGTGGCTTCCACCGGGGTCATCGGCCAGACCCTGAATATCGCCGCCATTGAGAAGGGGATGCCCGTGCTGGTGGAGCAGCTCTCCGACCAGGGCTCCGACGACGCGGCCAACGCCATCATGACCACCGACACCGAGAAGAAGGAGATCGCCCTCTCCCTCACCATCGGGGGCAAGACCGTCACCATCGGCGCCATTGCCAAGGGTTCCGGCATGATCCACCCCAACATGGGCACCATGCTGGCCTTCATCACCACCGACTGCGCCATCACCTCCGAGATGCTCTCCGACGCCATGCGGGAGATCGTCCCCCGCACCTTCAACCGGGTGACGGTGGACGGGGACACCTCCACCAACGACATGTGCGTGGTGCTGGCCAACGGCATGGCGGGCAACGAGCAGATCGAGTGGAAGGACGACAGCTACCACATCTTTGAGAAGGCCCTCTACCAGGTGTGCGAGCACCTGGCCCGGTCCATCGCCGCCGACGGCGAGGGGGCCAGCCGCCTGGTGACCTGCACCGTGTCCGCCGCCCGCAGCGAGGAGAGCGCCGAGCGCCTGGCCAAGGCGGTGGTGGGCTCCGCTCTGGTGAAGGCCGCCATGTTCGGCGCCGACGCCAACTGGGGCCGGGTGCTGTGCGCCATGGGGTACTCCAAGGCCCCTTTCCGCCCGGAGTATGTGGACATCTCCTTCCGCTCCATTCTGGGGGAGGTGGCCGTGTGCCGCCAGGGTGCCGGCCTGGACTTTGACGAGGAGCTGGCCAAGAACATCCTCTCCCAGGACGAGGTCATCATCGACGTGGTCCTCCACGAGGGGGAGCACCAGGCCACCTGCTGGGGCTGCGACCTCACCTACGACTACGTGAAGATCAACGGCGATTATCGCACTTAAAGAAAGAGTTGAGAGTGAAGAGTTGAGAGTGAAGAGTTGAAAGCCGGGGGAGGGGAATATCTCCACTCTCCACTCCTCACTCTGCACTCTTTGCCCTTTGCTCCGGGGAGGAAGACGGATGTCTATGAAGGAAGTGGATCGGGCCCAGGTCCTGGTGGAGGCCCTGCCCTACATTCAGAAATACTACGGCAAGACCATTGTGGTGAAATACGGCGGCAACGCCATGATCTCCGAGGAGCTGCGCCAGGCGGTGATCTCCGACATCATCCTCCTCCACCTGGTGGGCATCCAGGTGGTGGTGGTCCACGGAGGCGGTCCCGAGATCTCCGCCATGCTCAAGAAGATCGGCAAGGAGTCCAGGTTTGTGGACGGCCTGCGGTATACCGACCAGGAGACCATGGACATCGTCCAGCAGATCCTCTGCGGCAAGGTGAATAAGGACCTGGTGGCCACCCTCAACCGCATGGGGGGCCGGGCCATCGGCCTGTGCGGCATGGACGGGGCCATGTTTGAGGCTGTGTGCCTCAGCGAGAAGTACGGCCTGGTGGGGGAGATCGTGAAGGTGGACCCCGCCGCGGTGGTGGACTGTCTGTCCAAGGGGTACACCCCCGTGGTGTCCACCGTGGCCCAGGGGGTGGACGCCGACACGGCCTACAACATCAACGCCGACACGGCGGCGGCCAAGCTGGCCATTGCCCTGGGGGCGGAGAAGCTGATGCTCCTCACCGACGTGCGGGGCCTGCTGCGGGACCCGGCGGACGAGGAGACCCTCATCAACTCCGTCACCGCCTCGGAGGTGCCCGGCCTGGTGAAGGACGGCATCATCAAGGGGGGCATGATCCCCAAGGTGGAGTGCTGTGTGGAGGCGGTGCGCTGCGGCGTGAAGAACGCCGTCATCCTGGACGGGCGCATCCCCCACTCCATTCTCATCGAGCTGCTCTCCGACAGCGGCGTGGGCACCATGCTGACCAACTAAAGGGGGAGCAGAGATATGACACATGAACAACTCACGGCCCTGGACCGGCAGTACGTGCTCCAGACCTATGGCCGCAACGATGTGGACATCGACCACGGCCGGGGGGCCACCCTGTACGACCTGGCGGGGAAGGAGTATATTGACTTCTCCTCAGGCATCGGGGTCAACTCTGTGGGCACCGCCCACCCCGCCTGGGTGAAGGCGGTGACCGACCAGGCCTCCAAGCTGGGCCACATCTCCAATCTCTTTTACAGCCAGCCCTATGTGGCCCTGGCGGAGAAGCTGTGCACCCGCACGGGGATGGCGGCGGCCTTTTTCGCCAACTCCGGGGCGGAGAGCAACGAGGGCCTCATCAAGCTGGCCCGGAAGTACTCCTTTGACAAGTACGGCGAGGGGCGGGGCACGGTGATCACCCTGAATAAGTCCTTCCACGGCCGCACCGTCACCACCCTGGCCGCCACGGGGCAGGACGTGTTCCACCAGTATTTCTTCCCCTTTACCGAGGGGTTCCGCCACGCCGACCCCAACCTGGACGGGGTGCAGGAGGTGTCGGGGCACGACGTGTGCGCCGTCCTGCTGGAGCTGGTCCAGGGGGAGGGGGGCGTGCTGCCCATGGACGTAACCTTTGTCCAGAAGCTTGCCGAGCTGTGCAAGGCCCGGGACTGGCTGCTGCTGGTGGACGAGGTGCAGACCGGCGTGGGCCGCACCGGCACCCTCTTTGCCTTCCAGCAGTACGGCATCATGCCCGACGCGCTGTCCTTTGCCAAGGGTATCGCCGGGGGGCTTCCCATGGGGGGCTTCCTGGTGAACGAGAAGTGCCGCAACGTGCTGGGTCCAGGCACCCACGCCACCACCTTCGGCGGCAACCCGGTGTGCGCCGCCGCGGGCTGCGCCGTGCTGGACATCCTGGACCAGGGGGTCCTGGACCAGGTGAAGGAAAAGGGCGCCTACCTGCGCCAGTCCATTGAGGACATGAACCTGCCCTGCCTGGGCAAGACCCGGGGCCTGGGGCTGATGATCGGCATCGAGGTGAAGGGGGAGCACACCAACAAGGAGCTGTGCGCCATGCTGGTGCGCAGCGGCCTGCTGGCCCTCACCGCCGGACCGGGGCTGCGGCTGCTGCCCCCCCTGACCATTACCAAAGAGGAGATGGACAAGGGCTTGTCCATCATGAAGGAAACACTGGGAGGATTGACATGAAAAAGGATCTGCTCAAGCTGCTGGACCTGTCCCGGGAGGACATCATCAACATTCTCAATGTGGGCGACCAGATGAAGTACAACCAGAAGCACGGCCTGCCCCACAACTACCTCCAGGGCAAGACCCTGGCCATGATCTTCGAGAAGAACTCCACCCGCACCCGGGTCTCCTTCGAGACCGGCATGTTCCAGCTGGGGGGCCACGCCCTGTTCCTCTCCGGCAAGGAGAGCCAGATCGGCCGGGGCGAGCCCATCGCCGACACCGCCCGGGTGCTCAGCCGCTACTGCGACGGCATCATGATCCGCACCTTCGGCCAGGACGAGGTGGAGGAGCTGGCGGAGTACGCCGACATCCCCGTCATCAACGGCCTGACCGACTTTGCCCATCCCTGCCAGGTGCTGGCCGACCTGATGACCATCCGGGAGCACAAGAGCCGCCTGGAGGGGCTGAAGCTGTGCTTCATCGGCGACGGCAACAACATGGCCAATTCCCTCATCGTGGGCGGCCTGAAGTGCGGCATGGACGTGTCCGTGGCCTGCCCCGAGGGGTACGACCCCGATGAGAAGGTGCTGGAGTTTGCCAAGACCGTCACCGACGCCAAGTTCCAGCTGTGCCGCACCCCCCAGGAGGCCGCTCAGGGGGCCGACGTGGTGGTCACCGACGTGTGGGCCTCCATGGGTCAGGAGGAGGAGAAGGCCATCCGGGAGAAGGCCTTTGCCGGCTTCCAGGTGAACGCCGCCCTTATGGCCCTGACCAACCCCGGGTGCATGGTGCAGCACTGCCTGCCCGCTCACCGGGAGGAGGAGATCACCGCCGAGGTCTTTGAGGCCCACGCCCAGGAGATCTTCGACGAGGCGGAGAACCGCCTCCACGCCCAGAAGGCGGTTATGTACCTGCTGATGGGCAAGGACCAGAAATAAATTCCGGCAGAAAACGCCCGCCGCCTCTCAGCCTGAGAGGCGGCGGGCGTTTGTTCTGTCCCGGCTGACTGCCCGGTCTTGCGGGTCTTTTTCCTTTCCGGTATAATGGAACATATCAGGAGCGCCAGCCGGCGCTCCCGGATATGTCCCACGCCCCCTGCGGGGCCATTTCCTGGGTGGGAAAGAAGGGTGTGACGGGGCCATGACCTACTGTCTCTCTGATGTACACGGCGAGCTGGACCGGTTCCACGCCATGCTGGAGCTCATCGGGCTGCGGGAGGAGGACACCCTCTACATCATCGGCGACGTCATCGACCGCAAGCCCGGGGGCGTGGACCTGCTGCGCCTCATCATGGGCGCCCCCAACATGGTGATGCTGCTGGGCAACCACGAAGCCATGTGCCTGGATACTCTGGGCCCCTACAACACTTTTGGGGCCAGAAGCCTCTGGAAAAGCAACGGCGGCGGCTGCACGTATCGGGAGCTGGTCTATGCCACCCCGGTCCGGGAGCGCCATGAGATTCTCCGGTTTCTGAGCGGGCTGCCCGACTGCCTGGATGTCCAGGCGGGAGGGCGCCAATTCCACCTGGTCCACGGCATGCCCGGGGAGACCACCTATGACCGGGTCTGGGGGCGGCCTCTGCCCGATTCTCCCGCCCCCTTTGGCGACCGGCTTACCATTATTGGCCATACCCCTACCGTCTACCTCAACGGCGACGACGGCGGCCCCCTGCGGATGTGGCACGGCAGGGGCATAATTGACATCGACTGCGGCTGCGGCAACTCCACAGACCGGCGGCGGCTGGGATGTCTTCGGCTGGAAGATCTGGCTGAGTTTTATGTCTAGCCCAAGATGTGCCCCCATGCGGCAGTACACCACAAAAGCGGCGGCTCTCCGCGTGGAGAGCCGCCGCTTTTTGCCCTGTTCCCATCCTATTTTCCGCCCTTTCAGCCCAGATGATTCCCTCCCCATTTTGCGTTCAATCTGTGCTGCCGGTGGGCGGCAGGTCAGAGCCTGTATCCCTTATCATGCCAAATCGTCCGCACCCTGAGGGTCATTTTGATAGAGACGGCAGATGAGCTCCACACAGGTGTCAATGCCCAGCGTGCCGCTGTTGAGGGTGATGTCATAGTTCTGGGCATGGCCCCACTTCATATCGGTGTAGAACCGGTGGTACGCGGCCCGCCGCTTGTCCTTATCTTTCAGCCGCTGCTGCGGGGACTCCTCCCGCTCTCCATATACCTTTACAATGCGTTCGGCCCGAAAGGCCATATCCGCGTGGATAAAGACCCGGAGGCAGCGGGCCGTATCCCGCAGGATATAGTCCGCGCACCGCCCCACAATGACGCACGGTCCTTTCTCCGCCAGCTCCGTGATCAGCTGATACTGGATCTGCCACAGATAGTCGGCATTATTCGGGCCGGTACCACAGTGGGAAAAAGCGGAGGAGAGAAATCCACCCGGTGCGTATTCTCCGGCTTCTTTGATATAGGCCTGGTGAAATCCGCTTTTCTCCGCGATTTTTTGCAGCAGTTCACTGTCATAGCATGGAATTCCCAAAGTCCCGGCCACCTGTTTGCCAATGGTACGGCCACCGCTTCCAAACTCACGGCTAATGGTGATGATCCTGTTTTTCATGGTTTCGGCCTCCTTTTCCAAATATCATTGGGCATTGGACGACTGCAGCGCGTGCTCCCGCTTCAAATGTCTCCTCTCATATATCAGCAGCACCAGGGAGAGCACGAACGCCAGTCCATCCGCCACGGGTCCCGTCCACAGCACCCCTGTCACCCCCAAAAACATGGGCAGAATCAGGGCGGCGGGGATAAAGAAAATGATCTGCCGGGCCAGGGAGAGGATGGCGGATTTGACAGGCTTGCCCACCGCCTGGAGATAGACCGCCGCAATGGTCTGGAAGCCGGTCAGAGGACACAGCAGCAGGAAAATCCGAAACGCCATGACGGCAAATTCATTGTACAGCCCCTCCTCAGAACCAAAGAGGGAGACCACACTCATAGGAGCAAACTGGAAAATCAGGAAGGCAACCACAGACACGACCTCCGAGGCGATCAGGGAGATCTCCAGGGACTTTTTCACTCGCTTATAGTTTTTTGCTCCATAGTTAAAGCCGATAATGGGTTGGGCACCGGTGGCGATGCCCAGCAGAATGGCGATCATGATCTGGTTGACCTTCATCACAATGCCGGTAGCCGTCAGAGGGATCTCAGCGCCGTAGACAGAGGCCGCGCCGTACTGGGCCAGCAGATTGTTGGTCAGGGCCATGACAATGGTGATGGCGAACTGGGTAATGAAGCTGCTCAGACCAAATGTGACGATATTCCCACAGGTTTTTCCGCTCAGGCGAAACGCGCGGGCATCCAGGCGGACAGTCTTAAAGCGGGGCATATAGGCCACCGACACCACAAAAGAGGCCACCTGCCCGATGATGGTGGCAATGGCGGCGCCCTGCACGCCCATTTGAAATATAAAAATCAGCACGGGGTCCAGAATGACGTTGATGATCGCACCGATTACCATGGAAAACATGGCGTATTTGGGGCTGCCGTCTGCCCAGATCATGGAGTTGATGGCCGCGGAGATCATCATAAACGGCAGACCAATGCCAATGATATAGCCATATTCCAGTGCAAAGGGGCGCAGCACTTCTGTAGCGCCGAACAGCGTCAGGATGGGGTTGATAAACACAAGAAAAATCACCGTCAGCAGGATACTGACTACGGTCACCAGGGTGACCGCGTTGCCCACGCCTTTTTGCGCCGCTTCAGCTTCCCCTTCGCCCAGCTTCAGGCTCAGGTACGCGGCGCCGCCGTTGCCGATCATCATGGCCAGGGCCAGCGCAATGATCGTGATGGGGAACACAATGTTGGTCGCCCCATTGCCAAGATACCCCACGCCCCAGCCGATAAAGATCTGGTCTACAATATTGTACAGAGAGTTTACCAGCAGCGCGATGACACTGGGTACGGCGAATTTTAAAATCAGCCGCCCAATGGGCTCTGTAGCAAAGGGGCTTTGGGTTTCCGGAACCGTTTTTTCCATCATAAGGTCTCCTCTCAAATTAAGTAACTAGTTACCTATTTGCCTGAAAAAGAGGCAGTGGGACGCCATGAGGGGCGCATCACACTGCCTTTGGAAGGCACGCTTTATTCGGAATCAATATTTTTCAGCAGCATATCGGCCAGCCGCATCAGGTCCCCTCTGTCCTTCTCCGTCAGTCCCCGGCACAGCTCGTCAAAGACCTCCTCATCCTGAGCAAGGATCATTTTATAGATCCCGGCGGACTGCTCCGTACAGGTGATCTTTTTGTACCGCCGGTCTCTGGCGCTGACTACGCACCGGATAAATCCCTTGCTCTCCAGCCGCTGGAGGAGCTTTGTCATGGCGGGATGGGTCACATGCTCGATGCGCTCCAGGTCGTTCTGGTGGATCTCTGTCTCGCCCGAGGCCTCCAGACGGCTGATGGACCCCAGCACCCGCAGCTGTACCGCTGTCAAGCCCATATCCCCGGCCTTTTCATCCAGTTTCTTCCGAAACGCCCGGTTGATAATGGCGATCTTCAATCCAAACGGCATCATGGCCCGCGCCTCCTCCTTCCTATTAGGTAACCAATTACATAGTATACGGTTTCTCCGTCTTTGTCAAGGCCGCCCTCAATTTCCCCCGGGCTGGATATGCCAGGCAGCAAAAATAATTCCCTCCAAATGGCCGCTGCAGGCGGCCATTTGGAGGGAAGGGGAAAGCATTATATACACTCCGCCGCTGGGGGTCCGGCCCCGGTTTACTCCAGATAGTGGCGGGGGCGGCCCACAGAGGCCTTTTTGTACTCGATGGCCCCCTGGGGACAGGCGCTGATACAGGCCATGCAGTGGGTGCAGTGCTTCCCCCACTGGGGCTTGCCGTCCTCCAGCTCGATGTTGTTCAGGGGGCAGAAGGCCTTGCACTCTCCGCAGCCAATGCACGCATCGGTGACCCGGAAGCCCCGGGCGGACACGCAGGTGGGGTAAAACAGCAGATTGGCCACTCCGCTCTTCATCCGGCCGCTGAGCCCCGCATCCTCCTCCCGGAAAGGGCTGCCGGAATGGATGCAGGAGGCCAGCTGATTGATGATCCCCCCGGCATGGTCTACAATGGCGGCGGCCTCCTCCCGGGTGGGCACGGGGAACATGGCCACGTAGTTCTCCGGCATCACCACCGCTCCCAGGCCCTGGAACTCCAGTTTCTTCTCCCGGCACAGCAGCCCGGCGTATCCCGCGGCGTTGCCCACGCTCTCCCCACAGGTGAGGACAAAGTAAGCCGCCCGGCTCCCCTCAAAGGTGGAGCGGCGGATGAAGTCCCGCACCACTCTGGGCATCTGCCAGGCGTAGGTGGGCGTAACAAATACCCAGGGCTTCTCCGAGACGAAGTCCCCGGTCTGCTCCTTCTTGATGTACTCATTGAGGGAGACCAGCTGATCCCCCACTGCCGCAGCCAGGCGGCGGGCCACATAGCGGCTGTTTCCGGTACCACTGAAATACAGGATCATATCCATTCCTCCTCCGCGCTCCCCGGGCGCCGCCCGGAAATCCTGTCGCCCTCCGGCAACCTCTTGGATTCATTATACCGCGTTCCCCCACCTATGGCAAGGAGCGGGGTGAGGCCGGAGTGAGAATACGTTACAGGAGTCTCCCTCCGCAAGTGCAAATTGGGGAATGTTATCTTCCGCTTTGCCTGCACTGGAATCCTCTCCCGCCGGGCCTGGCCGAAATAAGAGAAGAACAGGGCATCCAGTACCGCAAATAGGTCCAGCCAAAACGGAAAGCAGCAAAAGGCCCCCTGATGTAGGAAAATAGACTACATCAGGGGGTATTGTCATGAAAAAACGAAATCACACACACGTACAAGTATTGCGGCCTGAGATCAGGGCCATGGTGGCAGAGGAGAAACCACGATGGGGCGGAGTACTATGGATTTGGGGATAAGTATGTAGTGAAATAGCGGCTGATACGGGAATGTGGGAAAAAACGAATCATGTGTCTGACCGCCGGAAAATCCCCATGCTGACATTATCATGGAAACGAGAAAAGGCGTAGCATTAAGCTACGCCCCAACACAGATCGCCATATAAACTTGGAAATAAAAAATGCGGAGTATCATCAGCAGACCTTTTCAGATCCTTTCATGATACTCCGCATGGTCCGAGTGACTGGATTCGAACCAGCGGCCTCTTGAACCGGATATTTCCTTGTTTTGAGGACGGCATTTATCTTACCACAAGGCAGATGGAAATGCAAGGCCTATTTAAAATTATTTTTCAGATATCCAGATAAAATAATAACGCTATACATTACTGTTATAATTATTTTGTTTGAGAACTAAATTTTTGTAATATTAACGGAGGATATTTCGTTGACACTAGAATTTGGATGAACTATAATATGAGATACAAAGGGCCGCCGCTGCTGTGAACATGTCCGGCAGCTGCGGCGCCTCATGAGTATAGTAAAAGGAGAGCATTCTCTATGAAATGGCAGCGTATTGTTCCCTTTGCTCTGTCTGTGGCCATGACTTTCACCATGCTGTCCGCCTGCACGGGCGAGAGCGCCGATCACAGCGACGACCCGGACATCACCGTCTCTGTTACCCCTTCCGACGATGTGGAGGTTACCCCCAGTGATGACGCCGGGGAGCAGCTGGACCTGGATGCGGCGGAGACCGTCACCGTTGACGAGGAGGAGCTCACCCTGGGTGACGAGCTCATCCCCCTCACCGCTTCTCCCGCCATTTCCACCATGCTGACCACCTCCGCCCCCGGTACCACGGTGTACGGCAACACCAAGGCCAAGATCGACGCCTCCAACGCCCAGGACGGCTACATCATGGTGCGCTACGCCGGCACCGACAAGCCCAAGCTGAAGGTGCTGGTGACCGGGCCCAGCGGCACCACCTATACCTATAACCTTACCAACGACGGCAGCTACGAGGCCTTCCCTCTGTCCGACGGCAACGGCAAGTACAAGGTGGGTGTTTACCGCAACGTCTCGGGCACCAAGTACTCCACCGTGTATTCCAAGACCTTTACCGTCACCCTCACCGACGAGTTCGCCCCCTTCCTGCGGCCCAACCAGTATGTGAACTACACGGAGAACAGCAAGTGTGTTAAGAAGGCCGCCGAGCTTATCTCCAGCGCCAAAGCCACCACCACCCTGAAGAAGGTGGAGGCTGTGTACAACTACGTGGTGAACAACTTTACCTACGACCGGCAGCTGGCGGCCACTGTTACCAGCGGCTACCTGCCTGACCTGGACAAGGTGTTCAACAAAAAGAGCGGCATCTGCTTTGACTACGCCGCCACCATGACCGCTATGCTCCGCAGCCAGGGCATCCCCTGCAAGCTGGTGGTGGGGTACACCGGGTCGGCCTACCACGCCTGGATCAGCACCTACTCCGAGGAGACCGGCTGGGTGGATGGGAAGATCTACTTTGACGGCAACGAGTGGAAGCTGATGGATCCCACCTTTGCCTCCACCGGCAACTCCAGCAGCAGCATCATGCAGTACATCGGCAATGGCAGCAACTACAAGGCCAAGTATCTCTACTGAGACAATCCGGCGTGAGTCCGGTTATACGCACAATAGGTCTGTGGCGGTGCCACAGGCCTATTGTGCTTTCCTGTTTGCATAATATGGCCCTTTTGATGGGAGGAATACGATGAAAAAAAGCATCACCACCGCCCCCTACCTCTCCGCCTTCTGCACCGAGCTGGCCCTGATTTTGCGCTCCGGCTTCCCCGTGAGCGAGGGCCTGCTGATGCTGCGGGACGAGGACAACGACCGCCGCTCCAAGGTCCTGATGGGGCAGCTGTATGAGGAGACCGATATGGGATCTTCTCTCTCCCAGGCCCTGGAAAAGACGGGGCAGTTCCCCCGGTACATGCTGGACATGGTGGCATTGGGGGAGCGCACCGGCCGGCTGGAGGAGACCATGGGGGCCCTGGCCGAGTACTACGACCGGCAGGCCCAGATGGCCTCCGCCGTCCGCAGTGCCGTGGCCTACCCGCTGATTTTGCTGGTGATTTTGCTGGCGGTGATCACCGTCCTCATCACCCAGGTACTGCCCATTTTCCAGAGCGTGTTCCAGCAGCTGGGAGCGGAGATGTCCTCCTTTGCCCTGGGACTCATGGCCCTGGGGGAGGGGCTGTCCGCTGCCTCCACCGTCATCGCCGTGGTGTTCGGGGTGATTTTGGCGGCGGTGCTGGTGTGTGTGCTGGTGCCGCCGGTGCGCAGCCGCCTGGGGGGCTTTTTGCGGCGCACCTTCGGCGGCCGGGGCGTGTGGGGCCGTATTTCGGTCAACCGCTTCACCTCCGCCATGGCCATGGCCATGGCCAGCGGCCTGGATCTGGAGGAGTCGGTGGACATGGCCGCCCGCATCGCCGGAGGGGCCCGGGCCATTGACGAACGCACCGCCCGGTGCCGGGAGATGATCCTCAGCGGCAGCCGGGTGGGGGAGGCCCTGTCCAAATCCGGGCTGTTTTCCACCCGCAACAGCCGCCTGCTCACCCTAGCGGAGAGCACCGGCTCCCTCTCTGACATCATGGCCGACATCGCCCGGCGCAGCGAGCGGGAGGTGCAGGACGAGCTGGACCGTATCATCGGCCGGGTGGAGCCCACCCTGGTGATCCTGGCCTCCGTGTCTGTAGGCGTGGTGCTCCTGTCTGCCATGATCCCCCTGCTGGGCATCATGTCCTCCATCGGGTGAGGGGCCATGGATAAACGTCGCTACCGCCGCCGGACCTGGGTCACGGCGGTGCTGGCTCTCCTTCTCTTCGGGGGAGTGCTGGCCTTCGCCCTGACGGGTATCCGGGACGCCGTCGGCACCGCGGACGCCGAGGGGCTGCGCATCGCCGAGGAGAGCATCCGCCGGGCGGTGCTGGTGTGCTACGCCACCGAGGGGGTCTACCCCGACAGCTATGAATATCTGCGGGACCACTACGGCCTGCGGGTGGATGAGGAGAAGTACATCATCCACTATGAGGTCTTTGCCTCCAACCTGATGCCGGACATCACCGTGATGGAAAGGCGGGATGAAGCATGAGACGCAGGGAACAGGGGTCCGTCAATGTGGTGTTTGTGCTGGCCATCGCCTGCCTCTTTGTGGTGATGGTGCTGGCGGTGCTGCTGCTGGGGGCCCGGGTGTACCGCAGCGTCTCCCAGTCCAGCCAGGCGGGCCGGGACGGCCGCACTGCCCTGGCCTACATTACCACCAAGGTCCACAGCGGCGACAGCCGGGGGGACGTGCAGGTGGGGGAGTTTGAGGGGCAGCCCGCCCTCTTCCTCCTGGAGGAGTATGACGGGGTGGAATACGAGACCATCCTTTACGCCTGGGACGGCTGGATGTACGAGCTCTTCTGCGAGCCCGACTCCGGCCTGGTGCCCGAGGACGGAGAGCTGCTCATGCCCTGTGGGGCCCTCACCTTCCGGCTGGAGGGGGAGCTGCTCACCGTGACCTATACCGGCGAAGAGGGAGAGACCGCCAGTGCCTGTGTGGCACTGCGCAGCGGAGGTGAGGGCACATGAGAGAACGGACCGTCACCCCCCGCACCGCCTCGGGAGCCAGCCTTTTCCTGATGGAGCTGCTCATTGCCATTTTGGTGTTTTCTCTGTCGGCGGCCATCTGCGTGCAGCTCTTCGTGCGGGCCCACACCCTCTCGGAGGAGAGCCGGGCCACCCAAAATGCCGTCCTTTGGTCGGGCAGCGTCAGCTCCTGCTTCCAGGCCGCCGGCGGCAGCCTGGAGGACACTGCCGTCCTGCTCCAGGGGCTGGAGGGCGCCCCCGCCTGCCGGCTGGAGGAGGAAAACCTCGCCCTCAGCTTTGACGACGGGGAGACGGGCTGGGTGCCCGCCGCCCCCGGGGAGGGGGAGTACCGGCTGGTGCTCTCCCTGGACAGCCGGGAGGAGAATGTGGTCTCCGCTCAGCTCACTGTGACCGACGGGGACGGGGAGACCCTCTATGCCCATCCGGTGTCGGTCCTCACCCCTGAGGAGGTGGCGCCATGAGACGGGGAGGCCATATGGGCACCGGCACGGTGTCCCTGATTTTGATGTTCTCGGTGCTGTGCATCGTGATCTTCGCCCTGCTGACGGTGTCCACCGCCGCGGGGGAGCACGCCCTGGCGGAGAAGGCCGCCCAGACCCAGCAGGCCTATTACCAGGCGGACAGCCGGGCGGCGGACATTGCCGCCCAGGCCCTGGCCGCCCGGGACAGCCGCCCGGGGGAGATCGACGGCGTGGCCGTCACCTGGAACCAGGGGGAGGAGGGCGGCCTCACCGCCTCCTTTGCCTGCCCGGTGGACCAGGAGCGCACCTTGCTGGTGGAGCTGGAGCTGAACGGGGAGGACTTCGCCGTGAAGCGGTGGCAATGCGTGCGCACCGGGGAGTGGGAGGCGGACGACTCCATCGAAGTGTGGGACGGGGAATGACGCCCCGCCCCGGCCATATGTGATACGGGGAGGAATTCTCTATGAGTCAAGATATCAGGACCTATCTGGAGGCCGCCGTGAAGAACGGGGCGGCGGATCTGTTCATCGTCTCCGGCCTGCCGGTCTCCATGAAGCTGGACGGGCGCATTGTCCGGCAGGACGAGACCATGGTCATGCCCGAGGAGGCCAACCGCCTCATCAGCCAGATCTATGAGCTGGCGGGGCGGTCCATGGACCACTACCTGGCCTGCGGGGATGACGACTACTCCGTGTCGGTGAAGGGGCTGGCCCGTTTCCGGGTGAGCGCTTACCGCCAGCGGGGCTCTATGGCGGCGGTGGTGCGGGTGGTGGCCTTCGGTATCCCGGACTACCGGGCCCTGTCCATCCCTGAGGAAGTGATGAAGCTCTCCACCAAGACCCGGGGTCTGGTGCTGGTCACCGGCCCGGCGGGCAGCGGAAAGTCCACCACCCTGGCCTGTGTGGTGGACGCCATCAACGCCAACCGCAACGCCCATATCATCACCATTGAGGACCCCATCGAGTACCTCCACCGAAACAAGGTGGGGGTGGTGAGCCAGCGGGAGGTGGCCACCGACACCGAGAGCTATGTCACCGCCCTGCGGGCCTGCCTGCGCCAGGCCCCCGACGTGATCTTGCTGGGGGAGATGCGGGATCTGGAGACCATCCGCATTGCCATGACCGCCGCGGAGACGGGCCACCTGGTGATCTCCACCCTCCACACCGTGGGGGCGGTGAACACCATCGACCGCATCATCGACGTGTTTCCCGCCAGCCAGCAGCAGCAGATCCGGGTACAGCTGGCCATGGTCCTCCAGACCGTGGTGTCCCAGCAGCTGGTGCCCGGGGTGGACGGCAAGCTGGTGCCCGCCTTTGAGATCATGCACCTGAACAACGCCATCCGCAGCATGATCCGGGACGCCAAGCTTCACCAGATCGACGGCGTGATCCAGACCAGCGCCGCCGAGGGCATGATGAGCATGGACGGCTGCCTCCTGTCCCTCTTCCAGCAGAAGAAGATCTCCGCGGACACCGCGGTGAATTACTCCTACAACCCCGCCCAGATGGAGCGACGGGTGGGAGGCGCCAGGTGAGAGGAGAGGGCCTATGAAGAAAAAATGGCTCCGCCGTGGGCTGATCATCTTTTTCAGCCTGGTGTTCGTGGTGTGCGCCGTGTGGATGGCGGTGATCCTGGTGGATTACGCCCGGGCGGAGGCGATGTACGATGAGGTGCGCCAGCAGGTATTCACCATGCCCGAGTCCCGGCCTACGGAGGACGAGGGGGAAGCCCAGCCCGGCCAGAGTGTCCCCCCGGAGGAGGAAGAGGAGGAGCTGGTGCTGCCCACCGTGGACTTTGCCACCCTCCAGAGCATCAACTCCGACATCATCGGCTGGATCTGGATCCCGGACACGGTGGTGAGCTACCCGGTTCTGGTGGGGGAGACCAACCAGACCTATCTCTACACCACCTATGACGGGAGCCACAGCTCCTCGGGCAGTATTTTTCTGGACTACCGTATCCAGGGACAGCTGTCGGCTCCCAATGCCATCCTCTACGGGCACCACATGAAAAACGGCTCCATGTTCAGCCTCCTCATGAAGTACCGCCAGCAGGACTACGCAGACACTCACCCGGATGTGTACCTCTTCACGCCGGAGGCCACCCTGGTCTACCGGGTCTTTTCCGCCTACACCACCCAGGCCGACAGCGACGCCTATACCTATGACTTTGCTGACAGCGCCGCTTTTCAGGACTATCTGGAGAAGCTGTGCAGCCGCACGGTGATCACCGCTCCGGATGGGTACCAGGCCAACAGCTCCGACCCCATCCTCACCCTCTCCACCTGCACCACCGTTACCACCCTCCAGCGGATGGTGGTCCACGCCCAGCTGGTGGAGCGCATCCCTCTGGAGGGCGGGGAGTAGAACGGGAAAATTTTGGGCTTTGCCTTGACAGCGTCCGCCAATGGCGGTATAATGTCCCTCACAACTGAACAGGACAGATGAAGCGCGCAGGAAAAAGCGTACCGCTTGCCGAAGGAGTAACACTCTCAGGCGCCCTCTGAGGAGGGTGGGGACTGTGCGTGAATGTGACTCTGGAGAAGCTCAATGATGAGTGCCGAAGGTGCAACGCGGGAATGCAGCGTGTTTCCGTCAATCTCTCAGGCAAAAGGACAGAGGACAAGATGCCGCCGGCAGGGCCAGAAAGAGGTCCCGCCGGGGGGAGGTTTTGTCTTGCAGGCCGTGGGTTTCTCTGCGGCCTGTTTTTTTGTCAACTAGAGGAGAGGAATGGTAAACTTGGAAGAACTGGAAGCATTTTTTTATCCCATCGTCTGTAACATCAACAACTACCTGTCCAGCTATATCCTGGTCTTTCTGCTCATCGCGGTGGGCCTGTGGTACACCGTTCGCACCCGCTTTGTCCAGGTGCGCTGCTTCGGTGAGGGCATGCGCAAGGTATTCGGCAATCTGTCCCTCCGGGGCGGCCGGCAGGAGCAGGGCATGAGCTCTTTCCAGGCTCTGGCCACCGCCATCGCGGCCCAGGTGGGCACGGGCAACATCGTGGGCGCCTCGGGGGCCATCCTCACCGGCGGTCCCGGGGCCATCTTCTGGATGTGGATCATCGCTTTCTTCGGCATGGCCACCATCTATGCCGAGGCCACCCTGGCCATTAAGACCCGGGTGACCGACGAGGAGGGCAACTTTCACGGCGGCCCGGTTTACTATATCACCACCGCCTTCAAGGGGGCCTTCGGCAAGTTCCTGGCGGGCTTCTTTGCCGTGGCCATTATCCTGGCCCTGGGCTTTATGGGCTGCATGGTGCAGTCCAACTCCATCGGCTCCACCTTTGAGACCGCTTTCGGCGTTCCCGCTTGGGCGGTGGGCCTGGTGCTGGTGGTGATCTGCGCGGTAATCTTCCTGGGCGGCGTGCAGCGCCTGGCGGCGGTCACGGAGAAGCTGGTGCCCGTTATGGCGGTGATCTTCCTGGTGGGAGGCCTGGCGGTGCTTATCGCCCGCATCCAGTATATCCCCGAGACCTTTGCCATGATCTTCCGCTACGCCTTCCAGCCCCAGGCCATCATCGGCGGCGGCTTTGGCTACGCCATCAAGACCGCCATCAGCCAGGGGGCCAAGCGGGGCCTCTTCTCCAACGAGGCGGGCATGGGCTCCACCCCCCACGCCCACGCCCAGGCCAATGTCACCGACCCCCACGATCAGGGGGTGGTGGCCATGGTGGGGGTGTTTATGGACACCTTCGTGGTGCTCACCCTCAACGCCCTGGTGGTGATCTCCACCCTGTACACCTCTGACGGCATCCTCTACACCGGCGTTATCCCGAAGAATATCAGCAAGACCAACCTGGCCCAGACCGCCTTCGGCACCGTGTTCGGCGGGGAGGCGGGGGCCATGTTTGTGGCCATCTGCCTGTTCTTCTTCGCCTTCTCCACTGTGCTCAGCTGGAATATGTTCGGTAAGATCAACGTGGTCTACCTCTTCGGCAAGAAGGCGGCCCCGGTCTACTCCGCCCTGGCCCTGGTGTTCATCTTCCTGGGTACCCTTATGTCCAACGACCTGGTGTGGGAGCTCACGGACATGTTCAACAATCTGATGGTCATCCCCAACGCCATCGCCCTGTTTGCCCTCACCGGCGTGGTGACCCAGATTGCCCGTAACCGGGGGAAAAGGCAGCCCCGCGGGAAAGATTTGAATGCTGTTCCCGGTCCTCGCCCGTAAATTCATCGCGACTGAGAGCCCCCGGCAGGCGCCGGGGGCTCTTATATTGTCTCTTATGCGCGCAAATGTGTGTATAATGCACCTCTCGATTGATTTTGCCCCCAGGGGATGGTACAATGAAAACAACAGAAAGGGGGAAGGACCGGGATGAAGGAGCAGTTTGAGGTGCAGGCCAGACTGCGCCTGGTGAGCGGGGAGAAGGTCTTTGGCCCTGGTATGGCCCAGCTGCTCAGCGGGGTGGAGCGCCTGGGCTCCCTGCGGCGCAGCGCCGCGGAGATGAAAATGAGCTACAACAAGGCCTGGACGGTGCTCCGCCGGTGCGAGGAGCAGCTGGGTTTTCCCGTGATGGAGCGGCACATCGGCGGCCCCGGGGGCGGCGGAGCCAAGCTCACCCCCCAGGGAAAGGCATTGATGGAGGGCTACCTGGCCTTCCAGGCGGAGGCCCAGGGCATTCTGGAGGAGCTGCTGGAGAAGCATCTGGGTGATGTGCTGTAAAAAAGCATTTTATTGGATAGAGCATCAAAAGTTATTGTGAAGATGACTAAAACAGGGGGAGAAAAATCGTAGAGTTAGTCGAAAATACAAAAAAATATTGACACTGCCTCCCATCCTGTGCTAGACTTTGGTCACAGAATTTCATAGAGGTGTGTTACTGTTCAGCAGGCACTAACCTTTGACCGTTACATGATTTTTATTATGTAATAGTTGTCGGTTAGTGCTTTTTTGTTTGCGGCAGGAAATACTGACCGATGCTATAGATTTTGAGGAGGTAACTCTATGAAAGACAAGATCTTTGGCGTGCTGCAGCGGGTGGGGCGCTCGTTCATGCTCCCCATCGCCATCCTGCCGGTGGCAGGACTCCTGCTGGGCCTGGGCAGCTCGTTCACCAACGAGACCACCCTGGCCACCTACAACCTGCTGGGGCTCATGGGCCCGGGCACCGTGCCGTACTTCATCTTCTCCGTGCTGAGTAAGTGCGGCGGCGTGATCTTTGACAACCTGCCCCTGATCTTCGCCATCGGCGTGGCCATCGGCATGGCCCGCCAGGAGAAGGAGGTGGCCGCCCTGGCCGCCGCCGTGTCCTTCCTGGTGATGCACTCCTCCATCTCCGCCATGATCACCCTGACCGGCGGGGCGGAGGCGCTGCTGGAGGGGTCCACCGCTTCGGTGCTGGGCATCACCTCCCTCCAGATGGGGGCCTTCGGCGGCATCATCGTGGGCCTGGGGGTGGCAGCCCTCCACAATAAGTTCTACAAGATCCAGGTGCCCCAGGTCCTCTCCTTCTTCGGCGGCACCCGCTTCGTGCCCATCATCAGCACCCTGGTCTTTGCCCTGGTGGGCATCCTCATGTTCTTCGTGTGGCAGCCCATCCAGAACGGCATCAACGCCCTGGGCGTGGTGGTGTACAACTCGGGCTATTTCGGCACCTTCCTCTTCGGCATGATCAAGCGCCTGCTGATCCCCTTCGGTCTGCACCATGTGTTCTACCTGCCCTTCTGGCAGACCGCCGTGGGCGGCACCATGGAGGTGGCGGGACAGATGGTCTCCGGCGCCCAGAACATCTTCTTCGCCCAGCTGGCTGACCCCACCGTCACCCACTTCTCCACCGCGGGCACCTGGTGCTTCACCGGTGAGTTCGTGCTGTATATCTTCGGGTTCCCCGGCGTGGCCCTGGCCATGTACCGCTGCGCCAAGCCCGAGCGGAAAAAGCAGGTGGGCGGCCTGCTCCTGTCCGCCGCCCTCACCTCGGTCCTCACCGGCATCACCGAGCCCCTGGAGTTCTCCTTCCTCTTTGTGGCTCCTGTGCTTTTTGCCATCAGCTCTGTGCTGGCGGGCCTGGCCTATATGCTCTGCCATATCCTGAACATCACCGTGGGCCTCACCTTCTCCGGCGGCCTTATCGACCTGGCCCTCTTCGGCATGCTCCAGGGCAATGAGAAGACCAGTTGGCTGCTCATTCTCCCTCTGGGTGCGGCGTTCTTTGCGGCCTATTATTTCCTGTTTACCTTCCTCATTAAAAAGTTTAACTTCAAGACCCCTGGCCGGGAGGAGGGCGACCAGGAGACCAAGCTCTATACCAAGGCCGACTACAACGCCAGAAAGGCGGGGGAGGACCAGGGCGACCCGGTGTCCGCCGCCATCGTCCAGGGCCTGGGGGGCGCGGCCAACATCCGGGACGTGGACTGCTGCGCCACCCGTCTGCGGGTCACCGTGGCTGACGGCGGCAAGGTGGACCAGGCCGTCCTGAAGGGCACCGGTGCTGCCGGCGTGGTCCAGAAGGGCGAGGGGGTCCAGGTGGTATACGGCCCTCAGGTGAACATCATCAAGGCCCATCTGGAGGACTACCTGCGCAGCGGCGCGGCAGAGAAGGCCGCCCCCGCCCCGGCGGTGGAGGCCGCCCCCGCGGCTGAGGGGGAGAAGCCCACAGAACACGGGAAGCTGCTGCGCACTGTGATCATCGGCAGTCCTCTCCACGGGGAGGCCGCCCCCATCACCGCCTCTCCCGACCCCGCCTTTGCCGAGAAGATGATGGGCGACGGCGCGGCCATTGTCCCCTGTGAGGGTGTGGTCATCGCCCCCTGCGACGCCACCGTGGGCTTCGTATTCGACACCCGCCACGCCATCGGCCTGGAGCTGGAGGACGGCACCGAGGTGATGGTCCACGTGGGCATCAACACCGTGGCCCTGGAGGGCCAGGGCTTCACCGCCCTGGTGGAGGCCGGCGACACGGTGCGCAAAGGGGACCCCATTTTGAAGTTTGACCTGGACTATATCCGGGAGCACGCCACCTCCACCTCTACGCCGGTGCTCATCACCTCCATGGAGGACAACCAGGAGCTGCGGCTGCTGAAGACGGGCCACATCCGGCCCGGCGAGGACCTGCTGGCCCTGGACATCTACGAATCCTGACCTGCTGAATGCTGAGAAAAGGGGGGCGTTTTTGTGTACCGAATCACGAAAGTGCTCAATCACAACGCGGTGCTGGCCCTGAATATGGAGGACCAGCAGGAAAATCTCATCGTGGGTAAGGGCGCCGGCTTTGGGCGCAAGCCCGGGGAGCGGCTGGAGTTCCCCGGCCCGGTGACGGTCTACCACCTGGAGCAGAAGTGCGACCGGGGCAACCCCCGGGAGCTGGTGCGCCGCATCGACCCGGTCTATCTCAACATCACCGACGCCATTTTGCTGGAGGCCAAGGGGACATTCGGGGAGATCGACACCAGCATTCTCATCCCTCTGGCGGACCACATCGCCTTTGCCGCCCAGCGCATCCGGAAAAACGCCCCCCTCAGCAACCCCCTCACCCCGGACATCAAGGCCCTCTTTCCCGAGGAGTTCCAGGTGGCCTGCCGTGGGGGCGAGATCATCCGGGAGCACACCGGCGTGCGCTTCAGCGACGACGAGCTGGGCTATATCGCCCTGCACATCCACTCCTCTCTGGAGTCCATGCAGGTGTCCCAGGCCATGCAGACTGCGGGCATCATCCGGGAGTGCGTGGACCTGGTGCAGCAGGAGACTGGCCTGACCATTGATGTGAATTCCTTGTCCTACAACCGCCTCATGAGCCACATCAAATATATGGCGGTGCGGATGCTCAAGGGGGAGAAGCTGAAGATGGACATGAACCGCTTCATGCAGGAGTCCTACCCCCGGGCGTTCCAGATCGCCGGGGAGATCTGCCGGCAGCTGGAACGCACCCTGAACTGCCAGGTGGACGAGATGGAGGTGGGCTACCTGGCCATGCACATCGAGCGGGTCTTTGAGATCCAGCGGGAGCAGTGACCTGCCCCGCCCACAAGAAAAATTGAAATTGTACGATATGAGAAAGGAATAATCGCTATGAAGAGCTTTGTTTATACCATCACGGACCCCGTAGGCATCCACGCCCGGCCCGCCGGGCTGCTGGTGAAGGCGGCCAAGGCCTACCCGGACACCACCATCACCCTGGTGAAGGGGGAGAAGAGCACCAAGGCCACCCAGCTGATGAAGCTCATGGGCCTGGGGGTCAAGGGAGGAGACGAGATCACCGTGACGGCGGAGGGCCCCTCGGAGGAGGGGGCCATCGCGGCCATGGAGGCCTTCTTCCGGGAGAACCTGTAAGGAGCGGGCCATGATCGT
>CASFCS010000009.1 GCA_949293245.1 uncultured bacterium
TTTTCCCCAGCGCGCCGTCGTCGGGCTGGACATAGCGGCGCAGGTTGGGGTTGTTGGCCCCGGTGGAGTGGACCATCACCCCCTTGGGCGCGATGGTGCTCCCCGCCTTATAGCAGTCGCTGCTGGTAAAAAGACACGGGACGATGTTCATACCGTCCCCTCCACAAACGCCTTGACGGCCTGGTTGGTATCCAGCATCTCCCGCATCTCCTCCAGGGCCTCATCCACCATATTGCTGAACAGCTCAAAAGAGATCAGCTTTGCCAGCCACGGGAAGCGCGTCACGAACAGGTCATAGACCTGCCGCAGCTTCAGCTGCCCGGTTCCACCGCCCAGGTCCTTCTCCGCCTCCGTGACAGCCCACAAAAGCCACTCCCGGACCTTTGAAAGCTGCGCCTCCGTGGGCAGCCCCACAAAGCGCGCCACGGCCACAGCGGCCACGGCCACGACAGCGATTGCCGCCACAATGATGGGCCAGTTTTCCAGGATAAATTCCATGCTCATTTCCTCCTTTTCAGCAGTCGCGTTTTACTTCCTTCTTGGAATTGTTGGTGCCGAATACGGGGCCGTCGTTGTGTTCAAAGATGTTTTGCACCGTCTTTAGAACATTCACCCCAAGTATCGTTTCAATGGCCTGTTGGGAGAGTTCCACCACCGGGAACACCTGTCCCAGCCGAACGGTGGCATAAAGAGCAATCAGGTACGATACCGACACCCACCCCAGGGCCGCCAGCTGAGTGGTGATGAACAGGATGCGCGTCACGGAGCGGGCGGACATTCGCTTTCCTCCGTTAGCCATTCTTTTCCTTGGCCTCCAGCACGGTAATTCTGTGTTCGTGGTTATCGAGTTCGGCCTGATGCTTTTCGTTGATCTCGCCTTGCTCTTTCAGATGGTCCTTGTACCGCCCCTGGAACTTCTCCAGCCCCTCGGTGAAATGCTCCATTTTGGTGGTTAGCTTGGTGAGGGTTCCGTTGAGTTTCACCATAGGACCGCTGACCGAGATTATCAGCCCTACGAGTACGACAATAACGCTGACCACTTCCCATTCGCCCATATCTGTCACCGCCTTTCCAATCGAGCATATCAGAACAGGAAAGGGATTGCGCCCCGAAAAGATAGAAAATTTTGAAAGAGAGGGTTTCCTATGAAAATTGCCATTTGGTGCGGCTGTATTGTAGTTTACAGCGTGGTCGTCACCGCGTGCCGGTTGGGCGGCGTTACCTTTGGGGCACTCCCTACGGCTCTGCTGTTCCTGCTTTTGGTCATCCTACCGGCCCCGCTCCTGTGCAGGGTATGGGACAGAAAGGGAAAGAAAACGGAGAAAGCCGCCTGGCCCGCTCCTGGCAGTAAGCTGTGCGGAACTCCATTTGTGCGCGCCGGTGAGGGTGTCCCCGCCGGGCAGGATGCAGCGCCAGCAGAGAAAAGAGCGCGGCGCACCCGTCTGGAAATCGGCCTTGCCGTGGCCTGTGCAGTTCTGGTTGTCACATCCTCCGTCCTCGGGTATAAGGTCTACGAGTTTAGGTCGATGGCAATAGACTTTATCCAGGTCAACGCCGACATGCTGGAGGAGAATACAGCCTTGCGGGAAGAAATAGGCGCGCTGAAGGATGCACAGACCGCCAGCGCCAGCATGACCGGAATTGACGATTTTACGGCTGGGTATCTGGAGGAGCGAGAAAACAGAGGGCTGCCCTACTATGTCGCCAGCGTGAACAGCGACATATACCACCGCTCGTCTTGCGATTATGTGGAAAACATCCTGGAGCAGAACCGCACCTACTATCTTTCGGAGGCGGACGCCGTTGTAGACGGCAAACATCCGTGTTCCGTCTGCAATCCATAAGCAAAGGGCCGGGAGTAATCCCGGCCCTTTCGCTTTACTGGTAGGGGTTGTTGTCTGCTTTCCAGCCCTTGTTAGTGCTTTGCCAAAGATAGGCCCGCCCCTCGTCGGACAGCCCGGTGAGCATGTCGATGGCGGCCTGTGCCTCTGCCTGGTCGATGCTGCCGTTGCGTTTCTCCGGGTCCTCATTCTCTGCGTCTGCGATTTCCCGCGCCGCCAGATAAAGCAGGTAGTCCGCCTCGCTGATGCCATAGGCGGCTCCCGCGTCGATTTTTTCCCGGAGGGTCAGCCCGGCGTCCGTCCCGACGGTCAGGTTGTAAAGGTCCTCCTCCACCGCAGCCCGCTGTTCCGCGTTGGCCGCGCTCCACACCGGAGAACTGGAGATTTGCCCGTACAGCCGGTCATAGGTCCGCTCCTGGGTTGGCGTCAGATACCGGCGCGTCAGGTCAGACACGCTCTCCACGCCCTGTTCCTCCTTCATCCGGCTCTCCATTGCCGTCCTGATCTGCTCCTCCGTGACGCCGTTTGCCACCATGTCATCGTAGATGATCTCGTATGCCTCCGGGTCGTTCACGCTGGCGGCATAGAGGATGTTCATGAAGTTGCTGCGGTTTCCCTGGTATCCCATGTTCAGCAGCGCCTTGTCAATCTCATATTGCAGCAGATAGTTGTCCGTTTCAATGGCCGCCGTCGTGACCACCGCCTGCACATCCCGTTTCAGGTTGGCGACGGGCAGGCCGAACAACCGCGCCACTTCCGCCAGCATGTTGGCCGATGCCCCGGCGATGCTGTACCGCCCCTCGCCGGAGAGCGCCTTTCTCATGTTGGAGAACGCCGTCCAGACCTGCTCCACGGCCTCCATGTCCATCCGCGTCACATCAAACCCCTGGGCGATGGATACCAGGTCCTTGAAGTAGGGCATGTAGGCGAGCGGGTTATAGTTGGCCTCCAGGTTCCCGCTCCAAAAGCTGTTCCAGTAGTCCAGGAAAGTTTCCTCGTCCCCGGTAAATCCGGTGAACGCCTGGAAAACCTTCTCCCAGTAGTCGGTTTCCTTGTCGTCGTCCCGCAGGCCGTCGATGATGGACTGCATAATGGCGTTGACCGTGAAGGACACCACAAGGGCCGTGGAGGTCCTTGCAAGCGCCTTTCCGGCTCTGCTGCGCGCCTCCTGTCCCGTTGCGTGGCGCAGGTCATACACCGCGTTCACGAACATGTTGTAGGTCTTGGTCGGCTCGCCCATGAAGGAGGTGGACATCTTGGTCAGCCCATCCGGCGAGCGCATGATCTGGGACCTCTGGAGAATGCCGTCCACCACTTGGGTCTGGTCGATAATCTCCCCAAAGCGTTCTGCCACGGCGCGGTAAAACGCCTCTGTCCCGGGCTTCAATTCGGTCCTGCGGTCTCTGGTTTCTGCCTCTACCGCGTTCCACAGGCGCGCCCACGCAAAGCTGTCCGCCTTTCCGGCCCCGGCCATGCCCGCCTGCCGCAGCTTCTCCAACCGGCTGTCGCTGCCCAGCAGCACGTCTTTCATCTGCCGTCCGGTGTTGATATCGAAATAGCCCCAGTCCTTCCAGCGGGCAATGGGGGCATACTGCATCACGCGCTCCCAGTTCCCGCGCCGCACGGTCCCGGCCATCAGGTACTTGGCATCCAGGGTGTTCAGCGCCCGCAGGATAGCCGTGGGCTGCTGGAGGATGACGCGCAGGTTTGCGGCCACGGCGGCGGCCTTGTAGTTGCCCACGATGCCGTCCATGAAATTCCCGCTCCCAGTGGTGCGCACGCCTTGGTTCAGGTCGTCCACCAGCTTGTTCAGGTAGGCGTTGCCGTTCCTTCCGAACACCCGCTCGATAACGCTCTTAACCGTGCCGGTCCGGTTCCCCTCGCTGTCCCGATAGGTAAAATCGCGGATACGCCGCACATTTTCCATGGTGGGCAGCCACGCCGCATAGGTCGCCATGTCATTGACATGGGATGCAAAGATGTCAAAGATGCTCCCCACCATAACGGCGTTGTTGGCGTTGGGGTTGGTGCCCTTCGTGAACCCGCGCCCGGCGATGGTCTGTGCCTGTGCCTCTTTGGCGATGTCCTGCCGGGTCTGGTTCCGGTCCACCTGGATGGGGAAGTAGTCCGGCTCCGTGAACTTCCGGTATCCATACACCTCCATGCTGGCCTCGTTGCCCAGGTCCGCCAGCTGGCCGCCCATATACTTTTGCAGGGCGTCCGCAATTTTGACCTGTTCCTCTGTCAGCACGCCGGTGATCTCCGCCAGGTCCTCGATGCTCACATGCACCGCGTCGGCCCGGCGGTTTTCCCGCAGGCCGCGTCCGCCCCGCACCGTGTCTGGCCGGATGCCGCCGGTGAAGATATGCTCTTGCGCCTGCTTGCGTTTCATCAGTTCATACAGGGCCATGACCTGTGCCGTGGACATGGTGACTTTCTGGCCGTCGATGTCAAAGGTGTGCATCTCCCGCTCCAGCTGCCCCACATTTGTCTTGCCGATGATGTCCTGGGTCGCCTGCTGGGCGCTGCGCATGATCTCGATGTGCCGGTCCTGGGCGGAGCGGAGCATCTGGAAAAGCGCATCCCCGGTTTTGCCCAGGCGGTGGAAATACCCCTGTGGGGTCAGCATGTCCAGGTTGACCAGCTTGTCCACCTTGCCCAGCACGCCCCGCCAGTCGCCCCGGTCCTGCCGCAGGATGTTGTCGTTCCTGATACCCTCGGCCACCTGGGAAATGGTCTGGAACCGGGAGGCCCCCAGCATCCGGTTGGCCGTGCGGACCGATGCCTCCACCGCCCGAATGGCAGCCCATACCGTGGTGAGCTGGCCGGTTCCCATTTCCGCCAACGGGGTATCCCGCATAGCCTCCAACTCGCTGAGATTGTCCATCAGGTCGGGGTCCAGCACCAGGGTGTAGTCGGACCCCTCCTTGGCGATGTCGGCATACGCCTGCCGCAGCGCCCGGAACGCCTCCGTGCGCTTGGTGGGGTCGCCGTTTCCGCCCTTTCTCCGCTTGCCGGTGGCCGGGTCCACGGTGTAGACGCTCTCCAGGTTGATGGCGTCCAGCATACTGGCCACGGCCTGGCGCAGGCCCTCCGGGATATGCTGCTTGTCACTGGGCCGCAGCAGCTTCCTGGACAGCTCACTGGCGTGCCGGGAGATGCGGGCCCGCAGCTCCCTGGCGTTCCGGCGCTCCCGCGAAGCGGCATCCCTGGCGGCATGCCGCGTTTTCAGACGGTCGATCTGTCGCTTCCTGGTCTCCCGTTCCCGCTGGATAGTCCGCTGCACCCGCTCCCGGTTCTGCTGCCGCAGCTGGGCCAGCCGGGCGTCATTTCGCTCCCGCTGCTCCGCCAGCCTCCGGCGTCCGGCGGCCTTGGCCTCGTCCAGCTTGGCGGCCTGCCGGTCGGCAAAGGTCCTGCGGGTCTGGGGCAGGTCGAAAAACCGCTCCATGATCTCGTTGGACACATCCACCACGGCGGCGTCCAGGTAGGCCCCGAATGGGTTTCGCTCCTCCACGGAGTAGATCCCGTCCAGGACCTCCTCGATCAGGCGCAGCTGATCCATGGGGTGGCTGACCCGCTGCTCGTCGAAGAACTCCGGCCACAGGTAGGACGCCTCCTGGAACACCTGGTCGATGTTGGTCGCGCCCTTGCCTAGGTTCATTCTGCCGAAGTTCTTCTTCCGGAACGCTCCATAGTCCGGGATGTCCCGGCTGTCCTCCTGGGAGACGGTCAGTTTGGTGGTGCGGAAGTAGTCCCGCAGGTCCTTGTACTGCCGGTAAAACTCGTCGTCCCGCACACTGGCATTCTCCACGATCTTGCGGGCGATGGCGTCTGACCGGCGGCGGGCCCCGGTGTAGGTCAGCTCGTCCCTCCCATCCCTGCCGCTGGCGATGTAGTCATAAAGGCCCTGCAAGTCCCCGGTGATATCCTCGGCGGTCAGGTCCGCATTGTAGGTGCGGATCAGCTCCCGCGCTGCCCGCTCCACCGCCTTTTTGTCGGTGGTCACCCGCTCCGTGCGCCGGGTCTGGCCCCTCCAGTATTCCACCCGCTCCCGCAGCAGTGCGTTCTCCTCTTGCAAGGCCGCGTTCTCCCGCAGGATGTCGCTGCCCTTGATGGAACGCCGGATGTCCAGGTCGCTGGTGGGGGTCTGGTTAGTGGTGTTTTTTACCTGCTCCGGGCGCAGTGCAATCCAGGTTTCCACGCTGCGTCCAAAACTTCCGGCATCTTCCAGAATATGCACGCCGTCGTAGCGGCTCTTGGAGAAATAGTCGTTCAGCAACGCCTTTACCGATTGTCTGGCCTCCCCCTCCTCCACTTTCCAGCGGGTCAAAATTTCATCCAGTTCACCGGTGATATGGCGCATAACCTCTTCTTCGGTGATGCGTCCAGCGGCGTAGTCATCGTAGTTTTCCTCATACCAGGCGTCGCTCCGAGCCTCCGCCGCCTCGTACTCCTCATGGAACGCCCGCTCGATTTCACGCACTTTTGCCTCTGCTTCTGTATATCCCTGGATGTTCTCTCGATACCAAGCCGACAACTCCGCACGATCTCGGACAGACAGCGGGTTTGTGATGTTGGCGTACAGTTTCATTTGCCGCTTGCCGCGCAATCCAATATCCTCCGCCGTCGGCTTAAGGAACACGCCGGATGGCGTTTCGCTGTCGGTTGTTCCCGCCCCTACGTGTCTGGGGTCAAAGACAGTAAAATCTCCGTCAGTTTGGTGGTAAAGGACAAGCAGCCTGCCCTCCGCATCCACCACCTTGCTGTCCCGGAAAAACTCCTGCTGCTCCTGCGTCAGCTCCCGGCCCTGGCTGTCCGTGGGTTTCAGAGAGAAGCGGGCCCCCTCCACGCTGTTCACCTTTGCCAGCCGGTCCGTATCGTTTCCAGACTTATACTCCAGTACCCGCATACCGGCCCGCTCTGCGTCCGCCCGCAGCTTTGCGTCCATATTGTCCGGTACAACAGCAGCCAGCACTTCGTCGAAGCTCACGGCGCGCCGGGGCTTTGCCTCGAAGTATTCGGTGGGGAGCTCTGCCGCGGAGCGATAAATTGCCTGGAGGTCCTGCGCGGTCTGGGAGCTGATTTTATACCCTTCCCCGGAGAAGGTCCGCATGATGGCGTCCACGGTTTTCTTTCCTTTGGCCGCCTCCAGCATGACGCTGCCGATAATGTCGCTCTCCTCGAAAGAGTTGCTGGAGTGCGCCTTGTTGGTCTGCTTTACCCTCTGGATGATGTCGCTGATCTGCTCGTCAATGGCGGTTACCTGGGCGGTGTAGGTGTCATCATCCACGGTGCCCAGCCGTCCGCTGTCATCCCGGATTTCCTGGACGCTCCCATACTGCGACGTAGCCACGGATTGCAGGGTCTTGGCACTCACGCCCCAAACCTGACCGCCGCGCTCGTCCTGGGTTTCCTTCATGGCCCGAACAATATTTTCCAGAGTGTAGGCATAGTGAAGCTGGGAGAAGCTGCGCGGGTTGCCGGAAGCGGTGAAAAGGTCCCTGCCGTTGTAGATGCCCACCTGTTTCTCCGCCCCGTCCAGAAGGTCATCCAGCCACCTATTATAGGCGTCTTTGTCTACCTTTGCCCGGATGGCGTCATCTGTCGCCGCGGTATCGATGCCCTCCGTAACAGTTTCTGCCCCCTTGGAAAGGTATCTGCGAAGCCCCGCGAGCGCTCCATTGACAAGGGAGCCGTTCTCCATCGCGTTGTCTGCCTGCTCGCTCGTCATGCCATAGTCCAGAAGATAGGCGCGGTAGGCGTTCTCCATGGCCTCCCCGTGCCGCTCCATCCAAATCCTCCGGGGCATGGGGGCGTGGTGCTCCTGTGTTCGCAAATCCTGTACCGCATCATCCCCAAGATGCTCCAGGAGAAAGTCGTACTGTCTGATGGTGTCATCATCCAGCCGGTCAACGCGTCTATATCGGATAGGCTCGACGGCTCCCTGGCCGGTCTCCTCCAGATAGATGTTCATCATCTTGGAGTTGTCCCGCCAGCCCTCCAGGATGCCGGATACACCGCCCTTGCGGTTCATCTCGTCCTCCAGGTAGTTTCCTACGGGATAGAGGGGGTCTGCGAAGTCGCGTCCCATCCGCTTCTCCAGGTCATAGTACATCCGGCGGAGCTTGGTCTGCACCCGCTCGCTGGCCTCATACTCCACCCTGGGGGCCGTCGGTGTATATGCATCTCCGCCATACACCCGGTTGTCACTATTGCTCTGGGGGTCGATGCTGGCCTTGCCGAACACCAGGGAGATGGGCCCGTACTTGGCATGTCCCTGCTGTGCCTGAACAATAGCGATGGAGGGCATAGGAAGCCCGCCAAGACGAAGCGCGTCCCTTAAATTCTGCTCCGTCAGGTTGTGCAGGGCCAGCAGCGTGCCGTTGTCCTCCACAGCAGATTTCATAGAAAACCTGGTGTTTCCGGTAACATCTCCGGCTTCCAGCCCCAGCCGCTCCAGACCGGCCTCGTCCAGAGGACCACCCTGCCTCTGCATAGGCTCGACACCCGCCTCCCGGCAAATGGCGTCGGTCTCCGCGTCGGTCAGGATACGGCGCACACGCATGGCCCCCGTGATAATCCAGGGAACGGTGTCCGGGTTGGGGTTGGTCCGGTAGCGGTAATAGCCGTCGGTGGGCAGCTTGGGCAGACCTGCGTAAGAGTGGCGGAACTTCCCGTTTTCCGTGTAGCCGTAGGACATGGCTTCCTCCTGGTAGTCCACATCCATGGCATACTCGCATTCCGCCCATACGAAGTTGGCAGGGAACAGGTCCTTCACGCCGGTTTCCGGGTTTTTCCTGGCAAACTGCTTCGCCAGGGGGATGTCGCCCAGGTGCCAGCCGGGGCGGAACGCCAGGCTGCTCTTTGCCGCATTGGTCCCCTTGCCGCCCGCCTGCACCTGCATACGCCCGGTCTTGGAGGGCGGGGCCGCCTGCCCAATATCCGCATCCAGCCATACGCCCACCGGTGTGCCAGCGCCGCCAGGGTTTGCCACCATAGGAGGATAGAGCTGCCCGTCCTTTGCGTAGAACACCTTGTATGCCACGCCGGTTTTCTTGGGCGGTTCCTCCTCGCGCAGGGAATACCGGGTGGCCCTGTCGGACAGCTCGACCCGCTGTCCTTCCTCTGTGGCAAGATATTGCGCCGCCCGCTCCACTCCGGCACTCCTGCGCAGGGGGCGCACCTCGGACCCGTCCTCCCGGACCGTCACGGCGCGCCCGTTCCGGATCACCTGTCTGGTCCCATTGCCTCCGGAAACTTTGCTCCGCGCTGCATCCAACGCGATCTCCCACAGCCGGGCAGCTTCCTCCAATGTGGCCATATCCACACCGTACTCATTCCTGGCTGCCCGATCCTGGTCCCCTTGCCCATGGAACAGAGACTTGACGCGCCGGATAAAGTCCTTCAACGCATCCAATACACGGCGGGCCACACTGCGGTTTTCCCGGGCCAGCGCTTCAAATCTGGAGGGGTCCACAGTCAAAGCCTCAGTAAAATCTGCCGCGATCTCATCCATGGCCTGCTCCGTGGTCAGATTAACGCCGCTCTCCGCATACCTGGCCCTATAGCGCTCCACCAGCGCGGCTGTAGAGCCGTCCCGCTCCGCCATTGCATTCATGGCGTAGTCTCGGTATGCTCTGTAAGCCTCCGGCGCAATCTCTTGGAGTCGGTGGGTGATTTCGTGTCTTGCAACCACCTCGCCCGCATTTTCCGCATCCGCCGCGATGTAGACGGTCCCGTTGCTGTACCAGCCGTTGGCCCCTCCCTCGCCGGTGGCGGCGGTGACGGTGATCTTGGTACCGGTGGCCCGGCCCAGGGCATTGTAGAAGCGCACAGTGTCCTGTGACAGGTTCCGGGAGTGCTCGCTGGGAATGAAGCCCGCCTCGTCCCCGTAGACGGTGGCGAGCTGCACGCCCTCCCGCTCCCGCTGGAGACTGGCCGCCGCGTCGTTCTGCCCGGCGGTGTAGGCGGCATAACGCTGGGCCTCGTTCAGCCCCTCCGTGTACTCACTGCGCACCTTTCCCACGTCAAGCCCCGACACACCAGCCTCATAGTAAGCGGAAAAACCTGCATAGAAGCTGCCCGCATCCACACTCCCGTCATACACCGCGGTCAGTGCTTTCTGCCCGCTCTCACCAAACCCGGACGCCTCCGCGGCCCGGCGCATCCGGGACATATCATAGGCGGCCTGGGCGGCGGTACGTCCGGCGCTCTCCTGTGACGTCCCAGGGGCCGCTTCCTGTTGCACCTGTCCTCCGTCCACCGCGCTCTCGGAAACCTCGCTCCCCCGCCTTGCAAGGGCGCGGATATCGCTCTTGACCCGGCTGAGGGGGGCGTCCGTGTTGATGGATTCCCCCGTCAGCTCAGTCAGAAGCGCCAGCGCCTCCTCATTCCGGGCAATGCGGGCCGCCTGATTCCCGCTGATCTCCTCCCCGCGCACCAGCATCTCCACCGCCTGCCGGGTGGCCTCCGGGATGATACTGTCAATTTCCCCCTCATTTTGAGACTGTACCGGACCCTCCTGGGTGGTGGTTTCCAAAACAGGGGTATTTTTGACGTCGTTCTCCTGGGTCAGCTGCTGGTTGTATCGGTTGTAGGCCGCGTTGGTAGCACCATTCACACCGTTCACTACGCCGCCCATGACGCCGCCGGAGATGGCCCCGCCAACACCGGCCTGGACTACCTGGCCGATCAGATCCATGAACGCCTGTCGCTCCGCATCCTCTCGGCTCATACCCTGGGCCACATACTCCGCCACGGCCACGTCGAAGTTGGAGTTGTCCCCCATGATGGCCGCGTCCGCCAGTATGTTGGCGATTTCCGTGAAGGTCTCCTCGCTGGCCTCAACGCCCGCCTGCTTGGCGGTCTCTTTGAGCCAGCTCTGCCAGCCCGTCACGCTCTTGGTCGCCAGTAGGTTGTCGATGCTCACCTTCTCAAAGATGGCCTCAAAGGCACCGGCGGCCATGCCGCCCATGAACGCCTGCTCCTTGGAGCCGCCACGGTCGATGATGTCCTTTGCCTGGTTGGCTGCGGCGGTGGAGCTGCCCACCACAAGCGCCCCGGTTGGGCCAAAGGCTAGTAGGTTCAGGGAGCTGTCGCCGATGCTCATACCCGTTTGATACAGGAAAGCGGCCACGTTCTGGTCGAAAATCTCCCATTTCGTGGCCCCCTCGATCTCCTCGGAGACCGTCTGTCGCACCGCGTTGATGTAGTTGGTCAGCTCCATGTCGTAGCTGTTCATGGGCACGTAGTTCTCCGGGTCGTCTCGGTCGCTTTGCCCGATATTCTGCCCCATGACACGCAAGAAGTCCAAGCCCTGGAATGGGGCCGTCAGCAGGGTATCAACGGAGGAGAGAATGGGGTACTCCCTGGCATACTCCTGCCATTCTCCCATGTCCTCCCGGTACTGCGCCGCGTCCTCCAGCATGTCCTCGTACCCAGTCATGCGCTCGTAGTCATAGCCGCCCTCGGACAGCGTGGAGACCGCGTTCTCCTTCTTCTCCTGGAGCTCCAAGTACAGGTCGTAGATAGTGTTGTATCCTCCGTCCGTCCTGGGTACGTAAGCGCCGCCTGTGCCGGAGATGGCGTACTGGTCGATGGCCTGCTGGTCCAGACCGTATTTGTCGAACAGGTACTGCTTGTACTCCTCCACCTGGGCCGCGTCGCCGCTGCGGGTGGTGGTGTAGGCCATAACGGCGGTCACCTTGTCCATGTCCGTCTGGATGTCCTGGGCAGACTGATACTGCTCGGACATGGCCGCGTCCTGCTGGATAGATGTCCGTTTCTCCTCATTCTCTGTCTGATAATAGCGGTTCAGCAGGTCGTTGTACTCCTGGTCATACCGGGAGTAGTTTGCTTCTGCCTCCTCCAGCCTGGCGCTCCACTCGTCCCTCTGGCTCTGCGTCATATACCGGGCCCCGTTCATCGCGGTGCGTGCCTCGTTCCGCTCCTTCTCGGCGGCATCCCGCAGTTCCCGTAGTTCATCCATGCGCGCAGACATGTCTGCGCTACTCATGGTGGCGCTGGGCATACTGGTCTGCTGCTGGCCGCTCCCGGACTGCCCCCCGCCGGACGGTCTGGTGGTGAGGAACTGGAAGGAGGAGAAGGAGAATGGACTAGTCCGCTGAAAGGTGGACATGGCAAACGGCCGGGTCGTGGAGAGGGTGGTGGAGGGGCGCTGCTGTCCAGCCGTTCTCTCTGCCATCAGCTTCCGGCGGCGCTCCAGGTATCCGTTTGTAAAGTCGTTTCCTCCTGTAGTGGTACGCTGTGTGCCCTGAGTCTGCCCAGACTCGGCGTCAGGGGTCATCCCCTCGGAGCTTCCGCCGTTCCTGGTGTTGGTCTGGTCATCGCTCCCACCGGACAGGCCGGTCCCCAGAAGTTCATGCCGCCGCTCCAGGTATCGGCTGGTAAAGTCGTTGGTCCTTGCCATGGTCAGTTACCTCCCAAAAGTCCCAACTTTCCCAGAATGCCAAACCCCGTGTTTTCGTTCGTGCGGTTCGTGCGTCGGAACTTAATTTTCCCGTCCTCCACGTAGCTCTCGATCTGCCCGTTGGCCTCCAGCTCCACCAGGTACTCTTCGTTGATAGGCCCGTAGCCTAGGTCGAGGACGGAGGACATATCCACTGTAGCGCTCTCATAGTCGCTCCCGCCGCCACCGCCGCCGTTGTCGATCCACTCGGTGAAGTACCCGGCCAGCTTCCCGGCCTGCGTGGTGTTGTATCCGGAGGCCAGCAGCCAGGCGTAGGCGTCTCCCTCATTGCGGACACCTGCGTCATACATGCTCTGATAGATACTCCCGGAGGCGTCTGTCCCTTCGTCCTCTCCTCCGGTATTGCCCTCTCCCTCACTGGAATTGCGCCCGCTTCCCCCGGAATAGCTGCCCGACATGCTCGCGGCGGCCTGCTCCCGGTTATAGGCGGCCTGGAGGCTGGCGATCTCGGCGTCGGTGTAGCCCAGCGCCTTGAACCCGGAGAAGTCCCCCGCCGCCGCCAGGGTCTGCGCCCGCTCAAGGGCGCGGTTATACTCCGTCTCGCTCTCATACTGGCTGCGCTCCCAGGCGGTCTCGTCCTCGTACCGCTGGTCGCTGATCTGGTCCCGGCCCACCTGATAGTCCCACTCCTGGTCATACCGGTCGTCGCTGATCTGGTCCCGCCAGATGCCGTATTCAAAACTGCGGTCCGCGTTGTACTGGCCCAGAAGGTCCTGATATTTGGCGTAGTCCCCCTGCTCCAGGGCGGTGAGCATCTGCATCTGGTTGTACAGGCCGTTCTCCTCATCCATGTACATGGAATAGGCCAGCTGCTGCAGCTCGGGGATCATGGCATTCAGGGCCTCCATATAGTCCCCGTATGCCTGCTGGCTGGCGGTCGTGGCATAGGAGCTTGCAAGGCCGCCTGTGCGTGCGGCCACCTGCCCCAGGGTGTCCTGCATGGCCCGCTGGCCGGAGCGGGTGTACATGTCCCGATACTGGGCGTACAGGGGGTCCTCGTTTGCGTCATAGGTAAAGGCTGGCCGGTTCATGATCTGGGCGGCCAGGTCGTCGATCTGGGACTGATACCGGCTCGTATAGGACGGCGCCTCCTCATAGGAGAACTCCGGCCTGGCGGTGGGGATATACTGCGACCCGTCCACGCCGCCGGAGTATCCGTACTGGGCCCGTATGGCCTCCGCCTGCTGGTGGGCGGCGTCCATAGCGGTCTTGTTCCCGGACGCCTTTGCGGCATTGTAGGACTGCTTCGCGGCTTCAATGGCGGCCTTGTCCAGGTCGCTCATGCCCACCATGCTGGCGTAGTCGTTCCCGCTGGTATCCAGCGGCACATATTTCTTTTCCTTCGTCGCCATGCTTTTCCTCCTTACTGCCCGGCACTCTCCAGAGCTGTCACCCGGTCCCCCAGACTATGGAGCTCGTCCGCCATCCCATCCACTTGTTTCAGCAGGGCAGCCGTCTGGTTTGCAAGACTGGTGACGCTGCTGGAGAGGGCGGCCACCGCCTGGGACATCGCGGCCATATCCTCCTGGCTCACCGTACCGCCCAGGCGGTTTTTCTGGTTTGCCAGAGTGTAATCAATGGTCTCCATGGATTCCACGATATAGTTTCTCAGGGCGACGACAGACCCAATCAGATCCCTCCGGTCAATATCCGGGGCGGTTTTGTCGATGATATTCACTTATCGTTCACTCCCGATATCAAATTCCCGCACCATATTCTTGATGGTGCAGCGTCCAAGGCCGGACAGCTTCAATCGGAAGGTGTCGCAGCGCACGGGGTATACGGGGGCCGTAACGGTCTCCGCCCTGCTGCAATGCCACATGCCCGCCTGCCGCCAGGGGGCGCCGTCCTCGCTGATCTCCGCTTTCAGGTGCGCGCCCTTCTCCATCTCCACCTTGAGCCACAGCTTGGAGTATCCCCGCTTTCCGTAGAGGGTGTCGTCCAGGGGGTAGAACTCCGCCTCCCATGGGAAGGGCTCCTCCTCTCCCTGCCCCACGGCCCAGACCCCTCCGTCCGCCCCGCTGAGAAAGTGCAGCCGGGTGTCCAGCCGGGCAAAGTCGATCACATGGGTGTCGTCCTCCCGCAGCCAGACGCCGCACATGGGGTCATAGACATAGAGGTTCCAGTCGTCCGTGGCCATGTCCTGCATGGAGATGTAGTAGCGGGAGCCGTCTGTCCCGGCTGCGGCATTGCGGTACGTCCGGACGCCGAAATTCTCCGAAATAAGGGCAGGTGTGGCCCCGCTGTAGGCGTATACTCCATCCGGCCCCTTGTAGTACAGCACCTCGTTGATGATGACCAGGGACTTCTGACTGCCCGCCTGTACGCCCGGAATGGTGTAGTCGTAGATGCGGTATTCGCTGGGCATCGCCCCCAGCACCTTGTGCAGCATCGTCTCTTTGAAAAACAGCACATTGGAGGAGTACGCCCCACAGGCCGTAAATACTCCGTCGGTGCCCACCGCCACCGCGTAGGAATCAGTGGCCACGCCCTCGTAGCTGAAAAAGGTCAGGGGGTCCCCAAGGGCGGAGGCATAGATGGTATCTCCATCGGCGCCCCAAAGCCGGTTGCCGCTCTCGCAGATACACACCAGGTCGGGCACCTCCCGGGCCACCGTCACTGTGCCGCTCTCCGTGCCCTCGGTAAAACTGTTGTACGCGAAGGTCAGGGTGTCGGTGGATACGGCCCGCACCGTCAGGGTCTTGTTGTTTTCCCCAATGGAGGAGCCGGAGATCCTGAGCCCCTGCCCCACGGAAAACAGGTCCGTCAGGTCCAGGTCATCCACCGTCAGCTTCAGCGCGCCGGTGGTCCAGGTCACCGCGGCGGCGGAGGCGCTGGTGCTGGCCTCCATGCTGCCGAACTGGTGGGACGCGGTGTCGTAGTACACCTTGTCCGGGAAAATGATGATCTTGGTGTTCACCGCAGCGATCATCTTCTCCCCGGGGGTGACTGTACCCACCACCTCTCCGTCGTAGTACAGGCTGGTGCCGGAGACCACCAGCAGCTTGTTCTTGGCAAACAGGGCTGTGGCGTTCTGATACTCCTGTACCAGCGCCCGCCCTGGCCGCTGGGAGAGGGCGGGAAACAGGCGGCTGGACAGATTCAGGGTCTGGGCAAAGTCGCCCTCGCCGCCGCCCCGCCCGTATTGCAGAGCGCCAAACTGGATGGTCTGCTGGGTGCGCCTGTCTCCGGCGTATTGCATCTGCGGTAGTTTCATGTGCCCTCCTTACAGGTTCTTCCACCCGCCGCCCCCCGTGGGCATGTTGGTCCTGCGGTACCAGCGCCGAAAGTCCGCCACGCGGTCGTTGAACATGATGATAGAGTTGTTGTAATTGGCGTACTCTCTCTGATAGAACTCGATCATGGCCACCGCGTAGAAAATGTACAGCTCCGCCCACTGGCCCGTCGCTGCCAGCGGCACGTCGGCATCCTCCGGCCAGCTTGCGGTTTGCTCCGTATCCCCCATGTGCAGCTCCGCAATGAGTCTCCCGTTGAGCTCCATGATCCATCTGGCAATGTCGCTGTCCTGTACCGCGTTGGGTTTCAGCCTGGATACGCGGTCGATGGCCTCGTTGGTGGTCATACTGCATTCTCCTTCCCCATGTGGAAACGCCAGTGATAGTTTGGTTTTTCCCCGCCTTCAATCGACCACCGAATCCAGTCGAACACAGGGATAAACAGGAGGCACAGCCCCCACCAGAGGAGGGCGAACTGTGGGCAGATTTGGCCCCACAGGTTGCCGGGTAGGGCGGAGTAATCCCACACCCCCAGCCCCAACCAGAGGTTGAGCACCACCCCTGCCGCCAGCTCCACGGCGGTCACCAGGGCGGCGCAGGCCAGGGCCTGGAGCCACAGGGGGCATGTCCACGGCAGCTGGGCCCCGCACCGCTCCACCGGTACGGTGAGAACGATGGCCAGCACCAGCATGGTCCAGGATATCCGCTCCGGGTGGCCGGTGGCGGTCTTGTATACCACCTCGAGGAGGAAGTATACTGTCCCGCCCCAGAACCACAGGAGCATGGAGAGCACCCACCGGCCTGCCCGGGTCACTGGCTGCTCCCCCCGGCCAGGATGAGCCCCATCTGCTCCTGGGCCACGGCCATCATCTGGGTGTAGTGCTCCAGGTACGCGCCGGTGAGGGGCTGGCCGTAAGTCACAGCCTCGATCTCCCCGGCGGTCTCCAGGGTGTTGATGTACTCCTTGAGCTGGTGGTAATAGGTTAGCTGGCCGGTCTTGTGCCCTGCCAGTGTGGCGTAGATGGTCAGAATCTCCTCTGCCGCATACACCCGGCAGCTGCCGTCCTCGGACTGATAGGGGAACTGGGTGGCCCCCAGCTGAACCGCGTCGAACATCTCCTTGATGTTGATCTGGTCCCGCTCCGAATAGTCGAAATGCTCGGTCTCCCCTCCGGGCAGCTGGATGTCCAACCCGGCGAAGATGGCCTGCTCGCAGGCGGCGGAGAGCTCCGCGGCTTTGTTCTCCCGCAGCGCCTCCAGGTCCGGGGGCTGCTCCGGGGCATTGGTCAGGGTGAGGACGTTCCCCTCATAGAGCTGCCGGGCCCAGTCCGCGGCATCGTCCTCCCGCATCACGAAGCCATCGTCCCGGCAGGTCTGGACCGTGCCCGCAATGGGCAGCTCCAGCCCCTCCACCCCCGGCCACCGCAATGTGCCCGCTGAAAATGTGGGCCTTCCGCACGGATAGGACGTTCCGTTGATTTGTATATACATAATGCTGCCTCCTATCAGTCAACTGGGGCCATAAACATTGATCGGATATTTCCTGCTCCATAAGCCGTTGAGTGCTGGATGTTCAATGCGTCCCAAGGAGAGTCTTGTGTTAATTTCAGGTAAACACCGACGTATCCATCTGAGTCTATGTCCAGTTTTGCTTCACACGCCATGGTAGAAAAATAGAATGCCGGAACAGGTTCGCCCATATCAGCGATAAAGATATCTCCATAACCGGAGGATTGACAAATATTTAAGTAAGCGATCGCTTTTTTATGCTGATTGCTCACCAAATGTCCAATTCTTGTCCACGATTCTTTATCCAGCCCAAAACTGCTGCCATCCCATGTAAACCATGCTTCAGTTTCTGCGCCAGGAACCTTGCTCGAGTCGGAACCTAAATAGCAAAGGCTTGTTAATCCACCGCCGCCAGAACTCTGCCCATGCAAAAACGCGCGGCCCATCACGACACCCCCCGCCCGGGACTGTCGTGAAAGTGCTGCGTCAGAGGGTTACAGCACCCCCCCACGCTGGTAATTTATGGGTTTATCCATTTTCAACAAACCTCCTCATCCTGTGTTTACCGTGCAGATGGCAAAGCCCTCTTTTTGGTCGTAATCATCTGTGGACCAAAGTTTATCTAACTTGATGTCTCCGCCTGATGTCGTGGCCGATAGGGTGCTCACTCCGCTCTGATTCGTTTTCATGCTTTTTGCCTCAGAAATCCCTGATACGGACGAATTTTTAATGTCTACTGGGATAAAGACGGTCTGCACCTGTACTTTCTCCATGTAGTATCGGAAGAGAAAAAGATATCTGCCGTCCGGTACTCCGGCGAATGCTTCCTTTGGGATAGTCATTGCTGTTCCCAGTTCCGGAGCCTCAATCTCAAAGCAGCCGGCCAGCCCACCACCATTCTGGCCGAGCAAAAACGCGGCCCCCATCACAGCACCTCCCCGGCGGAGATGCCGTCAAAACGCCGAAGGGTTAGGTCACGGCCCCCCCCCCGTTGGTATTTTTTGGTTTTATTCATGTTGTTACATCTCCTAATTGTGGTTCAAAATAAAAACTGATCCAATAGAAAACCCTTTTTCCCCCATACAATAAAGTGCGCTATATTCTGGGGCCTCAGCTCTTTGCTCTGCCCAAAAAGTGATGGTATCCGAAGAAAATCCCACTGCAACAGGAGGATCTCCAACTTTGAATCTTATGATCGTACCATCACGGGAAAAGCTATTCTCAGGAGGATAGACAATAAGGACAAAGTGCGGTGCATCCATTCGCCTGTTCCGTGTAATCTCAGTAGGTGAGTTTATCCCTGGAGATATAGATCCCACCACCATAGCCTGCAGGCTAGTATAATGGACGACACGCATTTCGGAGCTGTTTTTCCCGTGAATAAACGCCCAGCTCATCGGATCACCTCCCACTGGAGGCTCACCGCCACCTCCGGCACCTCCAGGGCGTAGAAGCGGAGAGACCCGCTGAGGCTCTCCGCGCCCTTGATGAGGTCCCAGGCCTCCTGCATGGCGTCGTCGGCGTCGGCGTCGGTGAAGGACTTGACCAGGCCCACATGGGGCTCATCGGTGGACAGCATGCCCGATACCGTCACGCTGCGGTACCAGTACCCGCTGTTTTCTGTGTCGTCCGTCCAGCCGGTGCTGGGCAGGGAGATGGTCCCCTCCGCCCGGGTCGCCGCCCCCACCTGGGCCGCCGTGGTCCCATGGGGGTTGCTGGTGTTCCCAGTGTGGGCCGACAGGGCCTGCTGCACCGCCGCAGCGCTCCCCGCCGGGTCGTAGTTCATCTCCGGCAGCTGGTCACTGGGCACCTTTCCGTCGGCCCCCAGCTCCGCCACGCCCCCGGCGGCGCCCTTCTGGGTCACGGGGATAGCCCCCGCCTGCTGGGCGGTCACCCCATGGGGGTTGCCTTTGTCCGCGATGTGGGCCGACAGATCCGCCTGCTCTGCCTTCCCGTCCCAGTTGTCCTCTTTTTCCTGCACCGCACTGACGGCAGCGTCGATCTCCTGCCCAGAGTGTACGGAATTATAGTTTGCCATGCTATCACCTCACACAAAGAAAATATGCCCCGTCCACAGTCACAAGGCCACTGTCCCCGCTGGGCAGGAAAAGATGGTTGTCGTTCCACGCCCCATCCTCCCCCAGGGCGAACAGGGAGATGCGGTAGTCCCCGTCTCCCCTCAGCAGGTGCTCGTCGTAGATCTCAAAGGTCCTGGGGGTGTTGGCCGGGGTGTAGGAAAAGGACGCCACCAGGGCCCCCACATCCACGCCGTATGCCTCCCCGGACTTGGTGGCGCGGCATTGAAACTGTGTATACGCCATATCCGCAGAGAAGGTCACGGATACGCTGTCAAAGCCGGCGGCAGACGAGATCCCAGTCCGGCTGGCCTGAAACGTCAGCTGCGGGGCCGGCATCACGCCACGCTCCATGTCCCGGCCTGATTGCGGACAAAGACTTTGACGATTTTAGCGCCGTCTCCGCTGGACGCGCTCTCCAGATCCTCGGCATAGATGGTAACCTGGATATTGGTGGAGGCCGGATAGCTGCCCGCGGAGCCGCTGGTGTTGATGCTGCCGCCTGTGGTGGGGATGACCTCGCCCGCGTCCTGGGTGGAATTGCTTGCCGGAACAACACAGACCTTGTACTCGGAGAAGGTCTCGTTGACGGTAAAGTTGATGATCGACTTGTTGAAGCCGCTCACCATGGACAGCCTCGTGCGGTCCGGCCCGGTGACCGTGACGGTGGGTACCGATGTGTTCAGCGTGATGGTGTCGCTGGCCGCGGCGGACTCGTTGCCCACATCGTCGCGCACCTTGATATAGACCGTTTTCAGGCCGTCGCCCGCCGGGAGAGAGACCGTCTTTGTGGAGGCAAACGCCTCCCAGGTCGCGCCGCTCTCATCGGAGATCCCGTCGATGCCCCAGATCTTCATCTGGTATCCGTCGGTGTTGGAGTCTGACGTGGAGATATACAGGGTGACATTCCTGGTCGTGGTATAGATCGCGCCGTCATTGATCGTCACCGCCACACCGGCAGGCGCCGCGGTGTCCAGCGTCAAATTGAAATAGCTTGCCATATTCCCTCCTCAAACCATCCGCCGTCCGCGCACCGTGAATTCCGCGCCATCTGATGTGACCAGCAGATCCGCGCCCCGCGGAACGAACTTTGCCTCCGGGATCATCAGGTCGATGATGACCCAGCTCTGTCCTCTTGTATCGCGGTCATAAACCGGCTGTGCTCCCATCTGGACCCGGCGGAGCTCCATGGGATATACCTGGTATACCGTCCCGCTCTTCTTCCTCCGCAGGCTCATCCCGACCCCTCCAGGATGTTATAGTAGGTATCGCTCCGGATCTCGGTCAGCGCGTTGTACTCGGCCACTGTGCCAAACCACATTCTGACCGGCTGGCCGTTCTGATCCACAAGCTGTGTCGCAGCCACGCCGGAGTCTACGAACGTACCGTTTCTCCACTCGAACCAGTTCCCGTTTTCCCCAATGTAGGAGGTCTTTCCAACGGCGTCCTGGGCCGCATTCCTGGCCGCCTCCGCCGCTTCCTGTGCTGCTTCTGCCCCCGCCTTGGCGGCCTGGGCCGCATCCCGGGCCGCCTCCGCTGCTTCCTGGGCATCCTCTGCCCCGCCCCTGGCGGTTTCTGCTCCGTCACGGGCAAGCTGGGCTTCTGACTCTGCCTCCTCCGCGCCCGTCTGGGCGTCTGCCGCCGCCCCCGCGGAGGCATTGGCGCTCTGGGCATACCCCTGCATGGTGCCCAGCATGGCGTCGATCTGTGCCTGGAGCTGTTCCGCCTGACTGGGGGTGGGGTCGGTCGGCTCCGCCGCGTCAGGGAAAAACGGCGCGGCCTCCACCTTGAACTGCATGGGGATGGAGCGGGCCCGCTTCCCCTGCTGGTACCCGTCCAGCACGGCCATACAGCTGCCCGCTTTGGCCAGAGGCTCCGGCGGGATGGCGGTCAGATAGGTGCGGGTATCCGTCAGGATGTCCTCCAGGAGGTCCGCCCCCAGCGTCACCTCCACCGGATTGCCGCCGCTGGCATCCACCCATGTGATCTTTTTTGCCAGGCCGTCCCAGTCCTCGCTGAAGGTGAGGCGCAGCGAGGCAGCGTTGCCTTCCCCCTGCACTCCCGCTGTCCGACTGTCCTTATTTGCCTGGTATCCGGCCACATTGACCTGGATGATACGCATGATGACCCCCCTTTGATTTGGAAACGGCGCGGCAAGGCCGGAGTAAACGGGCCCTCCGATACCTTGCCGCGCCGTGTCGCAGCCGCCGTGGTGTTCGCGGTTAAAATGTTCAGATGTTCATGGCCTTGGCCTGGGCCTCATACTCGGCGCTCTGCCGGTCCATCATGCTGGCGGTGGCGGTGTCCTGCTGGATGGACTGCTCCAGCACATCCGCAAACTTGCGCTTGACCATCACCCGCTCACCCCGCTTGATCAGCACCCGCTCCCCGTTGACCGCCACAAAGACATCGTCCTTGTACCGCTCGCCGTCCTTGAACAGCTGGATGGGTACCAGCTCGTCGCCGGGGTCCTGGGCCCGGGAGGGGGAGGCCGTTTCTGCCTCCGCCACAGCCGCCTCCGCCTGAGCCTTGGCGTCGGCCACGATTTTGTCAGCCTCTGCTCTGGCCTGGGCGATGATGCGCTCAGCCTCCGCGCTGGCCGCGTCCTGGGCGGGCACGCCAGCAGCGCTCTGCTCCTGCTCATTGACAGCCGCCTCTTTCTTGGTCGCCATGGTCGTTTCCTCCTTGTTTTCGGTACTGTGGGCGGCGGAGTTTATGGCCCCGCCGCCTGTTTTTTAGGCAGCCGCGCTGTTGAAGGTGGAAGTGGTCTCAATGCGGACCATATACGCCTCCACCAGGCGCTCGGCCACCTTGGTGGCCTTCCAGCCGGCGGTGGCCCTCTGGTTCAGGGGGTCGGCAGTGCCGGCGCTACCCAGCTGCTTGACGATGTGCTGGAGGCCGCCGCCGGTGATCTCCGTCACGCCGTAGGCGTCCGCGCCCAGGATGAGGGTAGAGTACACATCCCGGGCGTTGGCAACAGGGGTGCTCTCGTTGGTGGAGGCGTCCTTGCCCGCCTTCTCCCACACCTTGGCCTCGCTGGCCTCCACGAACCGCACGCCCTCGATGCGCCCGATCTCGCCCTCATAGATGCCCTCGGGGTCGGAGTAGGTCTTGACGTTCACCCACTTGGGGTCGCTCATCAGGTCGTAGGAGCAGTCGGGGTGGACGATGCCGGCATAGTAGCCGTTGATGCGGGGTGCGTTCATCACCTTGAGGAAGCGGACCGCACGGCGCACGGCGTCCACGGTCAGGTAGTGGTTCTTGGTGGGGTCTGCGGTCGCACCGCCCACCAGGTTGGCCCGGCTGGTCACCTGGCCCTCGGCGTACTGCACATTGGTGCCGCCGTTCAGGACCTCCCGGGTGATGGTGTCCAGGGTACGGCCTGCCTGACTGCCCAGCAGCTTGGTGGCCTGCACCAGGTTGTTGTCGATGGCGGTCAGCAGCAGGATGTCGGACAGCTCGATAAAGCCGCCGTACTGCTTGACGGTGGCGGTGATGATCCCCATGCTGAGCTTCTGGCCGTCGGGGGTCACGCCCTCGGTCAGGGGGGTGAGCGCCTTGGGCAGGGGGTCGTACTTGCGGAACTCGATGGTCTTGCCCCCGTTCTTGGGGATGGGGTGTTTCTGGCCGAACTGGTCATGCACCAGCTCGAGCTCGGCCATGTCGATGAGATAATCACTGTAAAACGTTTTCATCTCGTTGGACAGGCCGGTGTCGGTGGTGATGTTGGTGTTGCCGTCAAACAGGGAGAGAATGACAGGCAGCAGAATGATGTCCTTGAAGGTTCTCATAATCTTGTTCTCCTTTCCTTGGGGAGAACAGCAAGCCTTACAGTTTGATGCTTTCTCCCCGTGCTACTCTACGGGCGACCTCCGCGCGGTCCTTCTTGGTCCACTTGCTGGGGTCGTCCTTCACGGTAAACGCACTCTGAGAGGATGTTCCGTTCTCGGCGGGCCGGCTGCCCTTGGCCCGGATGCCGTCCACCACCTGTTTCTCCGTCCGCCTTGCCGTGTGCTGGGCCACGCCAGCCTTGATCTCGTCCATGTGAATGACCTCGTAGGCGTGCTGCACCGGTACGCCAGCTTTCAGCATGGCGAGAAACTGGGGGTTTTTCGATTCCGCGGCCAGATCAAAGCCGGGGTACACAGCCTTTACCTGCTCGCCCTCGCTGTACCACTTCTGGAGCTGCTGCTGGGCTGCCTGCTGGTTTTGCCGCATACGCTGTGCCTGGAGAAGGGCAGCGTTCTCGCGCTGGAGTTTCTGGAACTGCTTGTACTGCTCCACGCTCATGCCCGCCTCCTCGGCGGCCTCGCTCCAGTAGGCGCTGTCGTCCTCAATGGCGGCGGCCAGCTTGCCCAGGTCGCCGTCTGCGATCTTGTAGCGCTGCATCAGCATATCAATGACGGGCTGCTGTCTTGCGGCCTGCCGCTCCAGGTTCTTGGTCTCCCGGAATCGTCGGTCAATGAGACGCTGGGTCTCCTCGGTGTAGACATCCTTGAACTCGCCGCTGATCAGCTCGTGGAACGCGCGGCGTCTGTCCTCTGCGGTGCTGGATGTGGCAGTCACATCCCCTTCTCTGTCCTTCCCGGCGGCGGAAGGTTTCGCTCCGCCTTCGGGCGCGGGATCTCCGCCGGTCTCCGCCGGGGCATCCTGCTTCCCGAAGATCACGTTGTCAAACTCGCCCGATTTGCCCCGGCGGGTGGGACCGGGGGTCGCCTTGGAAGCGCCCTGGCTGCCGCCATCACTCCCGTCTCCGGCCCCGGGCGCTGCCGCGCCCGCTCCGCCGTCAAACAGGCGCAGGTCGATGTCCAGCAAACTCTTGCTGTATTTCATGGTCCACAGCCTCCTTTTTATCGCGGGTGTCACGCCCCCGTGGGTCGGTCCATGTACTCCACCAGGACAGCGGAGCGGCGCTCGCCGCATCCGCCATCCATGGTGAAGTAGGAGGACATTCTGAGCGTATCAGAAATCTGTTTTGATTGCGCCCCGAAAACAAGAAAAATTTTTCAACTTTCCTGCAAATCCATCTGGAGCAGGTCTGGCCGCGCCTTTCCCAGCTGCCCCAGTCCGATGATTGCCATTTCACAGGCCCCTGTCACTCGGTCGTCCCCGCGGCAGTGTATCCGTACTCTCCCGCTCTCCAGCTCCATGTGGTAGACCTCCGCGAAGCCGTCCCGCTCCCCGTTGGAGAGATACCCGGCCAGGGCATACACGATGCCGGAGATTGCCGCGCACATCTCCGGGCTGCCCGTGGCGTGCCCGTCCAGGGCCAGCAGGCACCGCCCGCCCTCCAGCTCGGCATACACCTGTGTCATATCGTCGTCACAAACTCCCTTCCGCTCCGCCCGCCTGTTCGGCAGGCATCCGCTCCAGTCCGTTGCGCCTCCTCTCCCAGCGCGGCCAGCCGCGCCGGGTTCCCCATGCTCCTTATGCCTTGGGCGCGGCGGCGCTGCTCTTCACGTTCATGTCCGGCTTGCTCCTGGCAGCCAGCCGCTGTCCGTACCCGGTCATGGGCGTCTGTGCCTGCGTCACAGCGCTTGCAAGGCTGTTTCCTCCCCCTGCCGGGGAGCCGGGGGACTGTCCCCCGCCCTGGGCGCTGCCGCCGCCCTGGGGCGCCGCACCCACGCCCATGTCCTTTCCGGTGAGGGCCTGGAGCAGTGCGGCCATCTGGTCCATCTGCTGGGACATCTGCCGGCAGATGTTGAGGAGGGTCTGCCCCTGCTGCACCTGCTCCCGCACCTTGTCGATGCCCTCAAACTCCATCATCTCCAGCGCGCCCATGGCCTCCTGGGCCCGCTCCGGGTTGAAGAAGCCCATGCCGTAGAGCTCCTTGGCCCGCTCGTTCTGCTCCATGCGGGAGAACGGGTTCTTCTTCTGGGCCTTGATCTTCACATCGAATACGGGCCTGCGGTAGGTCTCCATCTGCCCGGGATAGGCCGCCGGGACAATCTGGTCCCGGATGGCGGAATTGTTCATGTCGATGAACTGATAACTGCCGGGGGCTGTCCCGGTAATGCGGAAAGAGCGGGTCTCGTCATAAAACTGCCGCATCAGCTCAATGCACATGGAGTTGATCTTCACATGGGTGCGATAGCTGGCGGATATCATATCCCGGCTGGCCTTGTTGCCCGCCTCCTGGAGGGCCGCGATGGCTGCGGCCGCGGTAACGCCCGATCCGGAGCCGCCGGAGTTGACGTCCCGGTTGGACGCCGTGTCCTTCATCTCCTCGATCTTCATGTTGATGACTTCCAGATAGATGCTGGACATGGGCTGGGTGACGATCTCCTGGAGCCTCCGGTCATCCAGCTCCCCCTCCACATGGACCAGAGGCTTGCTCCAGTCTTTAAACTCCTCCTCGTTGACCCCTGTGTTGCTGGACACAAAAAATCGCTTGCGGGTGGTCATCATGGCATTCTCCAGGATGTTGGCGGAGAGCTTGTCGATGTAGATCTGCGGGTCCTTGCAGATGGCGACGTAGCCAAAGCCCACAGGCGTTCCCTTCTCCGGGAAAAGCACGTCCAGGACCACAGGGTATTTCCCGTGGTCATACCAGCCCCGCTCCCGGTAATCCGGGTCGTTCTCGCTGGAGAAGAGCAAGGTGGTCCCCACGAACTTGGCATAGTGCAGCAGAGTCCTGCCGGAGGGGCTGTGTACCTTGTAGTACCAGTCCACCACCACGCTCTTCCCTGTGATATCCACGGTGTCGTCGTAGATGTACTGCTTCACGTCGATGGCGCTGCCGCCCAGCTTTCCCTTGTGCTCCGGGTACTGCTGCTCCAACAGGTCCTCGTCCACCAGCTCCACGATAAACAGATTCCGGGATTTCTGGATGTCGGTCACCCCCGGCTCCCAGAACAGCTTGAGCAGGTCGATTTCCCGGATGTCGATGTCGCCCAGGCCGTTCTCCTTGCCGCTGTTCCAGAACACGCCGTAGGCCGCCGTGCCGTGCTTGAGCTTTTCCCACCAGTTGTCCGAATAGGTCTGCTCATAGTCGTTATACTCCAGGACCACCGGCAGCACGGAGGAGAGCATCTTGGCGCTCTCCTCGTCGGACCGCTCCCTGGGCAGCACCACCGGCTCCGGGTAGTTGTCCATGGCGTCTGCGTGCTTGTTGCTGATGGCGTTGAACAGCCAGGCGCTGGTGGGCTCCGGCCTGGCGTCGGTGCTCTCCCCGGCCCTGCTGCGCTCGCGCCGCATGACCTCCCAGTGGCGCAGCTCCCACCACAGCTCGTCCTCCACCACCCGCTGCTCCAGCATGGCCTTCCCCTGCTTGTACTTCGTCAGGATTTCAATGGCCCGGGCCACCTCTTTCTCCCCGATGCGGGGCTTCTCCGCCTGGACCTCCCAGCCTGTCCGAAGCGCCCCCACCAGGGGTGTGCGGCTGTTTCCCCGCAGCAGCATGGCGGCCATCTCCGGGCTGACGCCCTCCTGCCGCTGTGCTCCGGGCAGCTCCGCCCCGGGCCTGGGCCGGGTCGAAGCCGTATTCTGGTCCCTTTTCTGTCGGAATGCTGCCATGGTCTAGTACCTCCTGAAAAATTCGTATCGGTCGTACCGCAGGTCATCGTCGGTAGACAGCGGGTCATATACCACAAGGGGAGGGGCCTTTTTAGGCCGCGGCGCGATGGGGTTTTTCATGCAGACGTACCGCAGCTCGTCGTAGATGTGGTCCTCTCCGTCGGTGTCGATGTCCTCCACGTCCTTCTCGTCATACACCAGATTCGGGACCGTGCGGATAAAGTGCCTGCAAGTAGAGAACACATAGAGCATGGGGACCCCGCCCTCGTCGAAGGCCAGGCGGTGGTGTACCTGCATCTTCCCGTCAATGCGGGCGTTGTCACCCCGGTCAAAATAGATCCGCTCCCGCTCCATCAGGGCCCCGATGCTCTCCGTGCCCTGGCTCCCCCAGATCGCCGGATCTCCCACCCGGCTGATGCGCTTCCCCTTGAGGTTGGGGTCCTCCCCTTCTATGCGCTTTATCTGCCGCGCCACCTCCGCGGGTTCCAGCCTCACGCCGGTGTTGGGCGTGCCCGTACAGCCGTAATACTCCCGGATGCGGTAGAGCCGCCGGTCATGGTCCACGGCGTACCACCCCACGGAGAACGGCCTGGAATACCCCCAGTCCATGGCGCACCAGATGGGCCAGGTGTCCGGCACATGAAACGGGGCAATGACGTGGGTATTCACGCGGTCGCCGTAGTGGTCGCTGTCGTTGCGCCACTCGGTGAACACCTGGCCGGAGAAGGTGTCCCAGTTGCCGTACAGCAGGGCGTTTCTCTCCTGCTCCGGCATGGAGGCCAATCTGGTGAGGTAATCCGGGTCATTGGCCAGCAATATCTTGTTGTCAAACACCGAGGAGGGCACAAAGATGCGGGACTTCCAGCGGATCTCCTCATGGCCGTCCGGGTGCCGGATCTTCACCTGTTCCCAGATGGTCTCCATGGGCTTGGCGGCTGTGATGAACCGCTCCTTGACCCATCCGTGTCCCACGCCGCCAGGGTTTGCCTGGGCGCGGGTGTAACAGCGGGTCCCCGGGCCGTTTGGCCGGTTGCGGGAGAACAGATAGCTGTACTCCTCCCACAAAAACTGCGTCAGCTCGTCAAAGTCGATAAAGTCATACCGCTTGCCCTGGTAGTTGGTGCGGTCCTTGGTGTGCTGCATGGAGCCGAAGTAGATCTTGGCGCCGCTGGGGAAGGTCCAGACGTGCTTGCTCTCGTTGAATTTGGCCCTGCGGTATGCCCGCTTGTAGATCTCGGTGGATCGGTCCATCAGCTCCGTGAGCTGTGGATAGGTCTTTCTGAGAATAAGTCCGCGGTAATAGGGGATCTCCACCTGCCGCAGGGCCTCGGCCAGGGCGCAGTCGGACTTGCCGCCTCCGGCAGCGCCTCCGTACAGGGCCTCGTCCTCAAAGCGGGCCATAAGGGCAGCCTGTCTGGGCTGGGGCCTCCAGATCACGTTACCCAACGGCTCCGCCTCCTTCCGGCTCAGGCGGCGCGGCATCCTCCATGACGGGAGGCAGCAGCACAATGCCGCTCCCCTCGTCTCCGTCCGGGTCCTTTTCCTCGGGGCTGTATTTCCAGGTACCCGGCCTGCGGTTGGTCAGCCAGAACATGGCGCTGGTGGGGTCCGGCGGCACCACCTTGTTGGTGGTGGTCACCAGCTCCACCACATTCCCGGCCCGGTCCAGTTTTTGCTCCCGCCTGGTCTCCACATACTCAAATCCGCAGGCCCGCTTGTACAAAGCCGCCTCCACGTTGTCGTCCGGCTCCTCACACGCCTGCGTGAAAGCCTCTGCCAGCGCCGCATAGCGCCCGTCCCCCTGGCCGCCCAGGTCCAGGTACTTCCGGAAGGTGGAGTAGGCAATACGCAGCTTCCCGGCGATCTCCTTTGCCGTCGCTCCCTTCCGCGCCCAATTTTCGATCTTGCCCAGGTACGGAGAAACGTGGGTCTCGTATTTGCTTTTCGCCATATCTCCATACCCTCCCTTTCTGCATGCTGATCTCATCGTATCAGGGAACCGGTCAAATTGCGCCCCGAAACCCGGGAAAAGTTGAGAGAGAAGGAGAGGGACGCGCTCGCGCCCCCCCTCCTCAGAGAAAAGAAAAATATATAAAAAGAAAAGAGAGGGGTTCCCCCCTCTCCCTCTCTCCCCCATGTAGGCTAGCATAAGAAACGGCCCCAGGGTTTGTGCCCCAGGGCCGTACTTTTTGCTTATGCTATGCTAAAGCACACCATCAGCATATCAAATGATGAACATGGCAGCATCTTTTGCAGAAACCAGGAACACCGTTGCACGCAGAACAACTTCGTCGCGCTCGATGCTTTCCTGGCTTTGGAAAAGAATCATGTCGCGCTTGAGCATTTCGGAGGCGATCATATACGCCATGGTATTTCTGGCGTGCAGGACCTCATCTCTGAAATAGTCCGCGTTACAGATGCAGTCCCTCGAAATCTTCACCTCGCTCCTCACTCGTACCGGCGTCAAGTTCACGATTTTGTGGGAAATACGTGTCGTGATGAGCTGCTGCCGGTCGTAGCCGCCCAGCTTCCTGATGAGCCAGGACCTTATGCGCCGCAGGATATTTTTCATCCCTCTACCCCCTGAAAGCTCTCTCTGACCTTCCCGCCCGGGAGGTCGAACTCGACGGTGTGATACCGCCCCCTGGGGTGGATGTAGACCACCTTTCCCCTCATGGGGCGCTTGGGACTGTTTTTCTCTCCCTCCCGGTCCCAGAAGGTCTCCGGGCGTCGTACCACCTTTTGCCCAACCTTCACAGCGCCTTGCCTCCGTGCCGGTAGGGTCTGGTCTTGTTGTACGCATGCTTGATGTCCAGGGCCATCTCCATGTCCACGCCGTTCTTCTCGGCCCATTCCTGGATTTCGCAAACGCAGCGCGCCATCCGAAGGGCGACGGCGTAGGTCCCAGAGGCCAGGCACCAACACGAATACGCCAGGGAAAGGAGCAAGTGCCAGCGGGCAATGCATTCCCCCAGAGGGGCGTTATAAATGCGGCACGGCACATCGCACATGATGGTCGTTCTGGCCTGCAACAGCAGGGCGTCCGTGTCGAACTCCTCCTTGCCGAAGTAGTCCAGCACCCGGATGATGCAGTCGGCCAGCTCCATGGCGATACCCTCCGGCTTCTCGTCCTTTCGCTCGTTCATGTCGGTTACCACAAATCCGTTCGTTTCCACGAAATACATCATGGGACGGTTGGCCCGCAGCTCCTCCAGAGCCTCGGACAGCTCGCTATGGAAAAGTGAGATAATCTCCCCGAAAGTTCTGGGGGCATCCCACCAGCCGTGCGCCACGGCGTTCTGGTGGACCTCCTGTGAAAACTCATTCATCCTCATGTCTCTTTCCTCCATTAAGCTCCAGCATCTTCTCCCGCACCAGCTTATCAATGACGCGCCCCTTATCCCCGTACCCGCACATGTCGGCCAGCTTGTCCAGGTTATGGGCGGTCTGTGCGGTGACCAGCACGCTGATGCGCCGCAGGTTTTTCTTCTGTCTCATACTCGGGCCCTTCTCTCCATGTTCATTCCATCCAGCAGGTACTTGTACAGCTCCTCATAGAGGTCCCGTTCCGCCTGCGTCCTCACGAATTCCGCGTCAGGCTGGTCTCGGGGCGAAGGAGCCAGTTCCCTGTGCTCCGGCCCGGTCCTTTCCCCGTCCTCTTCCCGGCTTGCAAGGCCGTATGCGCCCAGGGCGAGCCCTGCCATGATGCCGATATCCAGCGAGGCCATCTCGGCTCTTGTACAGCGCCCCACGAACTTCCCGATGCGGCTTTTGTCCACGGTGTAGATGTGCTCGCACAGCGCTGTGCTCTGGATGGGCGTAGAGCGGATGGTGATGTGCTCGGGCAGGTCCTTCTTCTCGGAGCCGGTACACATGACGACCGCCACACATGGGCTGGTCCTGTTGAGCTCATTGCAGCTCACAATGATGCCGGGCCGGTCCTTCTCCATCTCGTGCCCTGTGGCGTATGGGATAGAGACGTAAAAGATATCTCCACGGTTGATCTCGTCATACATCGGTCACACCTCCGTGATGGTCAGCCCAGCCGGCTCCCGCGTCAGTTTCCGCTTTCGCCGCTGGTAGGCGCTGTCCGCTGCGGCCATGCCGGGGTGGTCCAAACGATAACGGCGGGCTTTTTTCCGCAGCTCCTCCGCGTGGGCGGCGTAGTACCGGCGGTTCCGCTCCCGGTTGTCTCTGGCGGCCTCCCGTGCCCTCCGGCGCTCCCGGTTTTTCCCGTCATACCAGCCGATGTGCTTGTAGCTGGCGGCAAAACAGCTGGAGCAGCAGAAATAGGTGGTGGCCTGCCTCTTCCCATCCCTCTCCACCTGTCGGACCCACGGGGTATCTGCCGTGGTGACGATAGAGCGCCCGCAGGTGCCGCACACGCGATGAAGGGTCAGGCGGTTTGGCGTTTCCCTCCGCACGCTCATAGCGCCGTCACCTCCTCCGACTTCCGCTCCCCGTTCTGGTGGGCAGATGTCTTGGTGTCCGCTCCCCCTCTGGGCACCACGCCCACGATGTAGTCGCCGGTTTCCGCATCCCGGCGCGCATGGATCTCATACCGCCGCCGGACATCCGCCGTGTCGAAAGGCGGAAGCCGCAGCCGCCGGCCCAGCTCCTCCATGGTCTCCTCGTCCGTCACCATCTCACCGAACTGCCGCGCCACAACGGTAAGGAGCGCATCGGTGTGGTTCTGGAGTTCAATGGCCCCGGCGTGGACCTCATCCAGTTGGCCCCTCAGCTTCATGATGAGCTTGTCCTGGTCCGCCACCTTCTTCCGGTATCGGCCCAGCTCGTGCTCCAGCTTCCTGATTTTGTCGATATTCCGCATATCAGTCCGTCCTTTCGTAATATTTCAGGAGATTTCCCGCAACAGAGCAGGCTTTCCAGCCCACTGCGTCCCGGGACGCGCAGTATTGCCTGATATAATCCCGCTCGGCCTCCCGGTCCGGGAATGTGACGCATCCGCCTTCACAGTGGACGCACAGGCGCTCGTCCCATGTGAAGAACGGGCACGACCAGGTCCTGTTGGAATAGCCCATCTCAGACACTCCCGCCTCCGCTCAGTTCCTTGCGCGCTCCCCCGGGCAGCCCAACAGGATTTGCCCGCAGCAGCCTCTCGTAGGTGTCCATAAAGCCCTGCATATCGAACATTCCCTCCCCGGGGTGGAAAAACGCCTCCATGCCCCCCATCTCGTCTATGACCTTGCGCGTCCTGGTGGGCAGCGTGCTGTACGCCTCCTCCGGGTCCCCGCATTCCAGCAGCACGGCGCTCCTGGCCTGGAGGTACGCGCACCGGATCTCCTGCGCCACCTCCTGCCCCACCGTCTGGGCAGCCTCCAGCATCTCGGCAATGGTGGGCGGAAATTTGCACGCGCGGCACAGCCGGATGACCGCCTTCTGGGCCGTCCAGAAATCCACCTCCCGCAGGCAGGCTGTCCACAGGGTGATGGTGGGGGCCAGCTTTTCCTTGAGGCTCTGCTGGGTCTGGGCCCGGAACATCTCCGCGTTGGGGTAGGCGATCATCAGCAGGGCGAAGATCTCGGTCATTTCAGCCCGGGTCATCCTCCCTCACCTCCCGAGAACGTATCATGCAGCTCCCGCAGTGCCTGTGCCTTGTCGGCAGCGCTGGCCTGCTGCGGGCCGGAGCGGGACCGGTACGGCCCGTCGTCCTTGAGGGCAAATACCCCGGCCCAGCAGCGATCCTCGCTCTGGTGCAGGATGGCGATCTGGGCGGCCCTGTCTCCTGGGGCCAGCTTTTCCAGCTCTGTGAGCAGGCGTCTCTTGGCCTGGTCCGTCATGGGCTTTTTGATTTTCACCCGCATCTCGTTGAATCCCCGCAAGGCAGCCAGGAGCTCCGGGTCTCCGTCGGCAAACGCAACAAACGGGTCGCTTTTCTTTGGCGTAGCTTTCTTTTCTTTTGCACCTATGGTGCAAATAGTTTTATTTTCTTTTCTTTTATTTCCTTTTCTTTTATTTGCATCGGTTTGCTCTGCATTTGCATTGCCGGGGCACACGCCTGAATCTTCTGTGTCCTTGCAAGTTTCGCTTTCTGCCTTGCAAGGCCGATTTCCCCACCGTTTGTTGGCCGCTTCTCTGCGCAGGTTGGAGATATCATCCACCCTCCCCATGCGTCTGAGCAGAGACGGAGAGTACAGATACTCCCCATCATTTATCACAAGCGGCTTTCCGTTCTCGCAAAACTCAGTGCAGCAGTCCGTGATGATCTGTTCCACCCTGGATGCATCCACCTGCATTTGCATAGCAAGAGCAGCCCAGATGTATTTATTGACGGCCAGCTTGTACTCCGGCTGCTCCCGCAAAATCTCGATGAGCATGAAGTACACCCCGTAGCCCTCCGCCCCGTATACGGAGCGGAGGGCCAGGATCTTGGGATCATTCCGGGCGTTGCAGTCGTGGGAAAAGAAGTAGGCGTCTTTCTCATTGGACTTGGGCATTGTCACCCCTCCTTACTGCTCCGCCGTCTCCTCCCCGCCGGCGGAGTCTCCCTTCATCTTCACCACCTCCCCGGTGGTGTCGTCCACCTCGTAGGCTTCCACCTCCACATAGGCCCCGGGGACCGAGTACATATCCTCGGAGATCTCGGTCTTAATGGTCTCATCCTGGGCCACGCCCCGGACAAAATCGCTCTTGAGCGGTGCGTACTTGAGGACTCTCTTGAGCACGGTTTTCTTGGCCATCTCCTCAAAATTGGTCTGCCAGGGGCCGGAGGAGTAGGCTTTGCTGTACCGCTGGGCGTGGGCCCGGATATCCTCCATACTCATAACCTCAAAGCCGTAGCCGTCGTCCTTGGTGCGGAACACGGCATAGACATGAGTGGGATTGCCCCGGGCGCCCATGGCGGGAACGTGCTTGAGCTGAGGCTCCAGGCCGAAGGAGTAGGTAAACTCGTCATTGTCATAGACCACCTGGGCCTGGATCACGCTCACCTCGCCGGAGCGGTACGCCAGGTCAATCAGTCCCTTGTACCCCAGCTGAAACTGGCACTCCGAACAGCGGGTCTTGCTGTTCCAGAAGGGGATCAGCCAGGCTTGCCCCAGGGGGGTGTTGGGCTCCAGGCCCAGCTGGGCGGCGGTCATCATGGCCCCCAGGAAGCTCTGAGGCGTGGTCTCCGCCAGCTTGGGGTTGGTGGACAGGGCAGAGAGCACGATCCGGGTGAACCGCTCCGGCGTGATGACGGAGGGAAGGGCCTTTTTAATCTCGCTCTGCATCTGCTTGATGTACTGCTGCATGGTGGCCTTGCCGCCCTGCTCCTGCCGCGCCGCCGTCTGCCCGGCGGCCCGCTGAATGGTTTTGTTCCCCGCCATATCAAACAGCCTCCTTATCGCTGAGTTTCTTCTCCGTCACCTTGAAGGGGCGCGAGACACTGTCTTTGTAGTATGGAGCCAGGTCAATTTCCGGGTGGTCCTTTGCAAAGGACTTGGCCTGAAAGGTCTGCCGGACCTGGGGCCTCCAGGTCACCGCGTAGACGCCGCACACGGCCCGCTGGGCCTGCTTCATGTCGCTCTTGACAATGTTCTCGATCTCCCCGATGCGCTCATCCAGGACCTGTTTGTGCTTCTTGAGCTCCACATACTCCCTGAGCATGGACTCCCGACCGAACAGGTCGATGCCGCAGTCCTGGGTATCCGCGTAGATGACCTGCAAGGCGTCGCTGGTGGCTCTGGAGCCGTCGGGACAGGGCGGAGTATCCAGCCGCACCATCTCCCAGAAGTCTTTTTCCGCCTCCATCAGGGCGTGGATCTCCTCCTGGTCCCGCTCCAGGGTGAAGGTGAAAAAGCCCCGCCCAAACACCAGCACGGCCAGATACCAGCGGTCTGCGCCGGTCACAGCCATGTAGTGGACGCACTGGGCGTAATACTTCTCCGGGAAGTCCACGCCCCTGAATTGCCGGATGTCCAGCGTGGAGGTGGTCTTGCACTCAAGTCCCGCGTTCTCCCCTACCACCATGCGGTCGATGTCGGCGTGGGCAAAGGGGTACTCCGGGTTGTAGAGCATGGCCTGGAGGCGGCGCACCCTCTTCCCTGTCTCCTCCATCCAGCGGCGGGCCACATAATCCTCCAGGTCGCGTCCCAGTCGCATGGCCTCATTGTCCTCCTTGTCCGGCAGTCTGCCGGTCTTGTCCGCCCATACGGTGTAGGGGGTGGACCATTTGGACAGGCCGATGATACCGGCGGCGTCAGAGCCGCCCACGGTTTTCCGCCGCAGAGCCAGCCACTCGGGCCGGTCCATTCCGCGGGTCGATACCTGCTTGATGCCTTTCATGTTGTCCTCCTGCCTCCCGTCACATCATCACCACGACGGCCCCGATGCCGATATCCTGGGCCAGCTTCTCCTCGAAGTAGGCGGAGATGCGGCCCTTGGCTTCCATGGTCCACATCCCGCCGTCCGCCTCAAACAGGCCCACGTTGCCCTCCTCGTCCAGCCGCAGGATAAACTCGCTCTCCGGCTGCTCCACCTCCAGGAAGGTGCGGTAGGGGCGCAGCTTCACCCGTGGCTTGACCTGGACCATGGTTTTCAAGGAGATGCCCTGCCGGGCCTCCACCTCCTGGCTCACGCCGTTGTCCCGGGTGGTGACCCCGTTCTCCTTGTTGATGCGGGAGAGCAGATTCAGCAGGTAGTCCACCCCCTCGCCCGGTGCGAACTTGCTCCGCAGCTCGATGATGGCCTTCTCCGGCTCCCGGAAGCCATCCCGAAAGCCGGGGACGTCGCACTCGGCCTTGTAGAGGCTGTCCCGCTCCATCTCCGTGTCGAAGGTGGAAAACACACTCACCGTGCGGGCGTCATCCACCCGGATGAAGAGGGGCAGATTGTCCAGGACGTCCAGCTCGCTGCGGACCAGCTTCACGATGCTGTCCAGGCCGGTCACGCAGATGCGCCCGGGGTGGGGAACGTGAGGCGGGATGCGAACCAGCTCCCGGTCGGAATAGGTCTCTCCGTTGATGGTGTAGATCTTGTTGTCCTTGAGGGAAACCAGGTACTTGACAAATTCTTTCAGCATGGTCGTGCTCCTTTCTTATGCTCTCTTGAAGTTGAGAATTTTGGGGTATTCCTGCTCGCTTCCATCCATCGCCACCTGCCCGGGGACCTGGGGCACCATCTCCGCCACCACCATTTCACCGGTGGCCGGCTGGTTGGTGATGAACAGGCTGGTGGTCACGGGGTCAGTGGGGACCAGGGTGGACTTTGCCGTGGTCTGTACCGTAATGGTCTTGCGGTCCGCGCTGGGGATCAGCTCCAGGGACACTGTGATCTTCCGCTTGCCGGTGGGCTTGGTGTTCACGTCCAGGATGTTGTCCAGGACCCTGCCCATCTCATAGTCCACCCGCTCCAGGATGGCGCCCATGGACATCTCCAGGATGCTTTTCTTGTCCAGCTGCTCGTTCATACTGCCTTTCCTCCTTTCCTGGCCCTTGACCGGGCCGCATACTCCGCCAGCAGCCGTTTCAGGGCTGCGTCATGCCAGCTTTGCCATGAACTGTACCCGCACACCTGGAGCAGATCGTCCGGCAGGCTCTCCGCAAACTCCCGGCTGATGCGGTAGCATTTGCGAAAGCGCCCCACATGGCTGGGGGGCGGGGCTGTCGCCTTGCGCTCAATCCGCTCCGCAGGGGGCGCTGAGCCCGCCTGGAGAAGCCCCAGCAGGTCCAGGTCCTCCGGGTCAAACAGCTCCAGCCTGTCCGCTTGCAAGGCGGACTCCAGCGTCCTGAGCTGCGCCCCAGTGGGCAGGCACACTCCCTTCTCGTACCGGCTCACCATGCCCACATCCGCGCGGGTCTCCACTTCTTTGAGCCGGGCCGACACCTGAGGCTGCGTCAGTCCCAGCGCCAGCCGCCTCTCCTGTAATCGGTTTGCCATGGTCTTTGTCCTCCCATCTGCTCCATCGTTTACAGCTCTTGCAAGGCTCTTTGCTCATTGGCAATTTGTAGTGGGTGCAGGAGCAGCACCCATGCTTAACGTCAGGGAACATCTTAAACAGCCACCGCCTTTTTGAACTCCTCCATTGATGTGATGGCTTTTCCGCACCATTCCGGAAGATTGGCCCGCACCAGGGCCGTGGCGAAGGGAGGGGGAACCGCGTTCCCGCACCGTGCCACCTGTTTGGTCTTTGGGTACTCCCGCCCGGTATAATCCCGCTCGATCTTGTAGTCCTGGGGGAACCCGTTGGCCATATACAACTCCCTGGGCGTCAGCATACGCAATCCTATGTCCGCCATAAAATAGGCCGTTTCTCCGATCTGGAACAGGATCACGTCCCCCGCCCCCAGGTTGTACCCGCAGTATGTATTCAGCAGGTCCCGGATCTCCGGCCAGTGTTTCAGGTCCGCGCCCGGCTCCGCCTTGACCACCACGGTGGTGACGACGCCGAAGTGGCCGCCGCCGGCAGTGATGGTCTGCACTGGCTCCGACATGGGACCGCCCAGGTTTGTGCCCTTCATTTTGACCAGGTGCGTGGCCGTCAGGGCATTGTGATCCACGGCCGTGACGGTGTGGAGCGGATCGGACATTTTGGACCCGCTCCCGGTATAGGTCCCTCCGTAGAACTTGGCCAGGTTCGCCGCCAGGACGCCCTCCCGGTCCTTTGCGGTGATGGTGTGGAGAGGGTCCCCGGCGCCCTGTCCGTGCTGGTCGCTCCCGTAGTATTTGACCAGGCTGGCCGCCGCCAGGCCGTAGCGGTTGGAGGCGTCAATGGTCATAAGCGGATCCGCCAGCCCCTGCCCCCGCACCCGCTCCGTCTGCTCGGTGTGGTACTGGATCATGGCCGGCGTGATCACCATTTGATGGCCGCCCGCTCCGCTGCTTGTGATCGTGTTCACCGGCTCGGTGATCTTGGTCCCCATGGCGTTCTCGTTGTTGTGCATGGTCAGCGGGGCAAGGAGGGGAGAGGCCACACCATACCCATGTTTGGCCGTGACGGTCTGGAGCGGGTCCGCCGTGTTCTGCCCCCGGAAGTCCCCGGCGTGGTTTACCACCACCAGGAACGGCTCCGGGGCCTTGATTGCGAACTTGTCCACCCCTCGGATCACTCGCCGCATTGTGTTGGGGCGGAGTGGCCGCTGTGCGGAAAGCCCGTATTTCTCCCGGATGGCCTCCCGCGTGTCGAAGATGGAAGGACAGGGCAGGCTCCAGTCTATGATCTCCGCCGCGCTCCTCCACGGCTTTTTCCGCCCCTCCAGCACCTCCCGGCTGCCCGCCGGCGCGTGTGTCGGCTCCGGCCACACAATAGGCGCACCGTCGCACCTTGCCACCAGAAAGAACCTTTTTCGCGTGGTTGGCGCTCCGTAGTCCGCCGCAACCAGTTCACGCCATTCCACGTCGTAGCCGAGGCTTCGGAGCTGTGACAACCACTTCTTGAATGTTTGACCGACGAGTTTCTTTACGGGTTTCCCCTTGCGGACAGGCCCCCAAGTCTGGAACTCCTCCACATTTTCCAGAATGATTACTCTCGGGCGGACAGTTCCAGCCCACCGCAAAACAATCCAGGCGAGGCCCCGTATGTTTTTATCAACAGGTTTCCCGCCTTTTGCTTTGGAGAAATGCTTGCAATCAGGGGAGAACCACGCCAGACCAACCTTGCGGCCTCTGCATATTTCAACGGGGTCAACATCCCAAACACTCGCTTGATAATGTGCGGTATGCGGATGGTTGGTTCGGTGCATGAGAATGGCATCCGGGTCGTGGTTGATGGCTATATCAACTACTCGTCCAGTGGCAAGTTCGATTCCGGTAGAAGCTCCGCCTCCGCCAGCGAAATTATCAACGATGATTTCGCTAAAAAAATCAAATTGTCCTTTTACCATGGCGTTCACCCCTCATACGGGCTCACCGCCGTCCAGTCCCAGGTCGTTCCGCCGTCCCACTCTGTGCGGAAATAGTTGTGCCGCCCGTCCCCGGAGAAGTAGGTATATTCCCTGGGGAGCACCCGCCCCACACTGCCCAGGCAGCTGTCCTCCATTTCCCAGCGGGCCAGCACATCCTTTGCCACCGCCAGGAGTTCCGGCAGCACGGGGTTGCCGGGGTCATACCCGTGGAACTGTCTGGGCTGGGTGACCACGGCCACGATGTCGTCCGGCCAAAGGCCGCTCTCGTCGTCCACCCGGTTGAGCACGCACCAGACCACAGCGGCCTGTTCCGTGGTGCTGCACCCCCGCGCCTCTCCGTAGATCGTCTTTGCCAGGTACTCGGCTGGGTCCTCTGTCTCCCGGGTAAACTCCACCATGGGGACGATGGGCATCGCTCCGGCGCTCACCGGCGTCTCACAGCCCGCCCCCTCCGTCCTGGCCGTCTGGGCGGAGGGGGCCAGCGCCATGGTCACCGTAGCCAAAGCCGCCATCAGAAGGAGGACGGACGATCTCAGCACAGGCGCGCCCCGTCTCCTCCGCCTGCGTTCACTCCGGATCATAGACAGCACTCCCTCCGTTTCCCGCTTCCTCCTCCATCACGACCTCCGCATTGGCCTCCGCCAGAGCCCTGACCCATTCCTCCAGGCCCTGTTTATAGACCAGCACCCGGCCATTGAGCTTGAACGCAGGGAACCCCCGCATCCGGGCCATCCGGTAAGCCGTGGGGGGCGACACGCCAAGGAGCTTTGCCGCCTGGCCCACCGTAATGGCGATCTGGTTGTTGATATCTGTGGCCACCTGGATCTGCCTCCTTTTATTCGATTTCCGAGCGCGGTTCCTCCGCTTTTTTCTCCGCCTTTTTCTCTGCCATGGCGGCCACGCCCTCGGCATAGCCCCGCAGGAACTCTCTCTTCTCCTCCGGCAGCGCGCTGACCGACTTTTTCAGAGAGCGGATGATCTGCTTCTCCTTCTCGCTCATAAGTTCACCTCCCTTTTTTATGAAAATTTTCAACGTGGAATAAAATCCGTCTTTTCGTGTGGTAAAATAGAACGGCCCGGCCGGAGCTAAAACCCCGGGTAACAGGAAGGAGGTGCATGATTTCGTGACCGGAGAAAACAGCGCTGCTGTAGACCTTGTGTTTGCCTGCGCCATCTTCCTTTACAAATCCGTGCACCCTCGCCAGATCTCTGCTGTGAGCCATCACAGCGTCACGCTTGGTGCGGCAAAAGCCGCCGGGTCGCGTCCGTAGAGCTTGACAAACACCGGTAAGTTCCGCTGATGCCCAGTGGGAAGAGTGGACCGTTCGAGCCGGGCCTGTGTACGCAGGCGAAATCAGGTAAGGGAAATGGCGCCGCCCACCGGTTCCGGTGTAAAGAGATCAAGTGTGCGTCATCCCCTCCTGCGAGGCACCGCAGGAGGGGGTGGCCCTTCTCCGGGCCGCTCTGTTTTACCACACGTTTAGTTGCGCAGTTCAGGCCCTTTAAGCACCGGTTCAATGTCAAACAGATAGTCAAGCCGCATTTTAGGAAAGAGAGAATCACGAATTTTAATTGCGCTTGTAATGGGCAGCCGCCTTTTCCCAGATAAAATGAGATAAACGCCGCTGATATGGAGGCCCAGGCACCTGGCGATGTCTTCTTTCGTATAGCCCATGCGGGCCATCTCCGCCTCTAAATTCGGATAACTCATAAAATCACATCCTTTCAATTCGCTCATTCTAGCGATTCTATAAATAAGATACGCTAAATTGAGCGTCTTGTCAATAGAGTTTCAGAAGAATTAGCGCATATTAGCGAAAATACTTGCTTGTCTCACTAATATGCGCTATTCTAATTGAAGAGGTGATATATATGGATCGTGAGGAACTATTAAAGGAGCTCGTAAAAGAAAAATATGGGAGCATACTGAAATTTTCAAAGGAAACTAAAATTCCAGAATCATCAATCCGAAATATTTTTACCAGAGGTTTGGACAGTGTAAATGCAGGCACATTAGTTCAAATCTGCAAGAAACTCAATGTAGACTTGGAAAGTCTAATGGATGGGGCGCTCTCTGTTAGGCCAAATATTACAAAGGATATTGCGTGGAGAAATTATGTTAAATCTTCGCATACGTGCGACTCTATGACCGATGAGGAGTTTACTCGCATCTCCTCAGCCATATCCCAGCTGAACGAGGAGGGCCGGGAGAAAGTGGTGGAGTATGCCGAGGATCTGGCCGCCGGTGGGCGTTATAAAAAATACGATTCGGCTAACCTGGGCAATCAAGCATAAAAAATGACCCCGTCATGCGGCGCCGCATAACGGGGAACAGAAAGAAAAAAATCCGCCCCACGGCGCTGACAACACCGGGGGCGGATACCAGGAGCAGTAAACTTTGCGGGCCTACTGCTCCTCCATTTTATCATATGCGAAGGAGGAATTTCAATGGCGAGGAAGAGCACCCGGGCCGCTCAGGGGAGCGGTACCATCCGTAAAAAAAGTGTCACCCGCAACGGACAGACGTATACTTACTGGGAAGCCAGGCTCACAGTGGGCACAGATCCCGGGACGGGCAAGCAGATCCAGCGGTCCTTCTCAGGGAAAACCCAAAAGGAAGTCCGGGAAAAGATGCAGGCTGCGGCAGTCGCTGTAAATGAGGGTACTTATTTTGAGCCCTCCAAAATGACATTGGCAAGATGGTCTGAGATATGGCTCCAGGAATACACTGGCGATAAAAAATATCTGACGGTCAAGCACTACAAAGCACAGTGCAAAGCTCATATTGTCCCCAGCTTGGGAGCCTTGAAGCTGTCAGAGCTGACCACGCCGCAAATACAGGCATTTTACAACGGGCTTCTGAGATCCGGAATGGCTCCCAAAAGCGTGCGAAATATCCATGGTATTCTCACAAAGTGCTTATCTACTGCGGTCAGTGTGGAATATATCCGGGATAACCCGGCCAGCCGCGTCACCCTCCCCCGTGTGGAAAAGAAAGAAATCCGCCCGCTCACAGACGAGCAGGTAAAAGATTTTCTTCGGGTATCTGCCGGAGATGAATATGAAATCCTTTTGAAAGTGATTCTCTTTACCGGCCTTCGGGAATCGGAGGCCATCGGGCTCACCTGGGACTGCATAGACTTCAAGGCCGGAGCGGTGAAAGTGTGCAAGCAGCTTCAGAAGCGCCCGCTGGCTGACGGCGGCTTTACTTTCGCCCCATTGAAAAACGATAAAGCCCGTATCATCAGGCCAGCTCCCTTCGTCATGGAGCTGTTAGAGCGCCGCCGCCGGGAGCAGGCTGCCCAGCGTTTAAAGGCTGGTCCCCTCTGGCAGGGCTGGACGACCAGCGAACAATACAAGACCGCCCTGGTGTTCACCACTGTGGCTGGGGGCAATCTCAGCCCTCAGACGGTGTACAATCATTATAAAAAGCTGGCCGCTCAGATTGGCGCCCCTGAGAGCCGGGTGCATGACCTGCGTCACACATTTGCAGTTCTCTCCCTCCAGAACGGCGACGACGTAAAAACCGTGCAAGGAAACCTTGGCCACGCCACCGCAGCCTTTACTCTGGATGTTTACGGCCATGTGTCGGAGCGCATGAAAGAGGACAGCGCGGCCCGGATGCAGCAATACATATTAAATCTGTAAAGGGAAAACTCAAGGGAAAACAACATACAATAAGCAATAAAAAAACCCTAGAACCGTTGCGGCTCTAGGGTTTCTTTATGGCAGCGGGAGAAGGATTCGAACCCTCACAAACAGAGTCAGAGTCTGTCGTGCTACCCTTACACAATCCCGCTAGATCTGTTGTGCTCAGCGCTTTCTTGCGGAGCACGAGTGTTATTATACGCAAAAGGTCCCATATTGTCAAGAGCTATTTTGAAAAAATTTTTGTCTCTATTCAGCCTTGACATGGTGGGCTTTTTTGTGTAAAATAACTTAAAATCATAACATCATAGACGCTGTGAAGAGGAAAAGACATGGTCCCTCCCGTTTCAGAGAGCCGGCGGCAGGTGCGAGCCGGCGCGGTGCTCCATGTGGATAACTGGCCTCGGAGCGCTCTGCCTGAAGCACGCCGCCAAGGGCAGGACGGATGACCCCGTTACCGGTCTGGGCCTTGTTGGAGGCCGACGAGTGTCCCCTGGGCAACCGGGGACAGAATTAGGGTGGTACCGCGTATTGTTACGCCCCTGACGTCTTGTCAGGGGCGTTTTGTTTTGAGCCGCACCGCCACAACTGCAAAGGAGAGACACACCATGAAATCAGGATGCCAGAAGTACATTCCCTTTACTCCCATCTCCCTGCCTGACCGCACCTGGCCCGACCGGCAGATCACCCAGCCCCCTGTGTGGTGCTCCGTGGACCTGCGGGACGGCAACCAGGCCCTGGTGGACCCCATGAACCTCCAGGAGAAGCTGGAGTATTTCCACACCCTGCTGGACCTGGGCATCAAGGAGATCGAGATCGGCTTCCCCTCCGCCAGCGAGACGGAGTATGAGATCTGCCGGGAGCTCATCGACGGGGGCCACATCCCCGATGACGTGACCATCCAGGTGCTGGTCCAGGCCAGAGAGCACCTGATCCGCCGCACCTTCGAGGCCATCCAGGGGGCCAAGAACGTGATTCTCCACTTCTACAACTCCACCTCCACCCTCCAGCGGAAGGTGGTGTTCCATGCGGACATGGACGGCATCACCAAGATCGCCACCGACGCGGCGGACCTGATCTACGAGATGTCCCAGCCCATGATCCAGGCGGGGATGAACCTGCGCTTTGAGTACTCCCCCGAGTCCTTTATGGGCACCGAGATGGACTACGCCGTGGAGATCTGCCAAGCAGTGCTGGACCACCTCCACGCCACGCCGGAGAACAAGGTGATTTTGAACCTGCCTTCCACCGTGGAGAACTGCATGCCCAACTACTTCGCCGACGAGATCGAGTACTTCATCCGCAAGCTCCCCAGCCGGGATTGCGCCATCATCTCCCTCCACCCCCACAACGACCGGGGCTGCGGCGTGGCCACGGCGGAGATGGGCCTGCTGGCGGGGGCCGAGCGCATCGAGGCCACCCTCTTTGGCAACGGCGAGCGCACCGGCAACGTGGACATCGTCACCCTGGCCATGAACATGTGGACCCAGGGGGTGGACCCCGGCCTGGACTTCTCCGACATGAACAAGATCAAGGAGATGTACGAGCGCACCACCAAGATGCCCGTGGGAGACCGGCAGCCCTACGCCGGCAAGCTGGTGTTCACCGCCTTCTCCGGTTCCCACCAGGACGCCATCAACAAGGGCACCCAGTGGATGGCCGAGCACGACTCGGGCTACTGGGAGGTGCCCTACCTGCCCATCGACCCCGCCGATGTGGGCCGCCAGTACGAGCCCATCATCCGCATCAACAGCCAGAGCGGCAAGGGCGGCGCGGCCTACATCATGCAGCAGAACTTCGGCTACGACCTGCCCAAGGCCATGCACCCCGAGTTCGGCGCCATTGTCCAGAAGGAGACCGAGCGTCTGGGCACCGAGCTGCTGCCCCAGCAGATCTTTGAGCTGTTCGACAAGGAGTACCTGTCCATCCCCAAGATCTATCAGCTGGAGCGCCACCGCCTCCACGAGGATGCCCGCCACGGGGTGGCAAGCGCGGTGGTGTTCGACGGCGAGGTGAGCTACCGCGGCAAGGTGATGACCGCCTCGGGCGAGGGCAACGGCCCCATCGACGCCTTCTTCAACGCCCTCCACGACCTGCCCGAGGGCCACATTGAGGGGTATGAGTTCGTGGACTACAAGGAGCACGCCATCTCCTCCGGCTCCGACACCCAGGCGGTGTGCTACATCCACCTGAAGGACCCCAAGGGCCAGGACGTGTTCGGCGTGGGCAAGAGCCACAACATCAACCGGGCCTCTCTGCGGGCCATCCTGTGCGCCATCAACCGCTCCCTCCTCACCGCCCAGGAGTGAGAGACAAACAATCAGAGGTCCCCGGGGAAAGGGCATACGCCCTTTCCCCGGGGACCTTTTTGTGTTTTTTCAGTTGTGTCCGCCGAAAAAGAGGGCCAGGTCCTCCTCCACGGTGCCGATGCCGGCAATGCCGAAGTTCTCCACCAGTACCTTGGCCACATTGGGGCTGAGGAAGGCGGGGAGAGTGGGGCCCAGATGGATGTTCTTCACCCCCAGGTAGAGCAGGGCCAGCAGGACGATGACCGCCTTCTGCTCATACCAGGCGATGTTGTACACAATGGGCAGGTCGTTGATGTCCGCCAGACCAAAGACCTCCTGGAGCTTCATGGCGATCACCGCCAGGGAGTAGGAGTCGTTGCACTGCCCCGCGTCCAGCACCCGGGGGATGCCGCCGATGTCCCCCAGAGGGAGCTTGTTGTACTTGTACTTGGCGCAGCCCGCGGTGAGGATCACGGCGTCCTGGGGCAGAGCCTTGGCAAACTCCGTGTAGTACTCCCGGCTCCTGGCCCGGCCGTCGCACCCGGCCATGACCACGAATTTTTTGATGGCGCCGCTCTTCACGGCCTCCACCACCTTGTCCGCCAGGGAGAGCACCTGGGCGTGGGCAAAGCCCCCCACGATCTCGCCCCGCTCGATCTCCTCCGGCGGGGCGCACTTCTTTGCGTGGGCGATGAGGGCGGAGAAGTCCTTCTCCTCCCCCACCCCGCCGGGAATATGCTTGCAGCCCGGGAAGCCGGCGGCCCCGGTGGTGTACAGCCGGTCCTTGTAGCTCTCCTTGGGGGGCACGATGCAGTTGGTGGTCATGAGGATGGGGCCATGGAAGGACTCGAACTCCTCCTTCTGCTTCCACCAGGCGTTGCCGTAATTGCCCACAAAATTGGGGTACTTCTTGAAGGCGGGGTAGTAGTGGGCGGGCAGCATCTCGGAGTGGGTATACACGTCCACCCCGGTGCCCTGAGTCTGCTCCAGCAGCATTTCCAGGTCCCGCAGGTCGTGGCCGGACACCAGGATACCCGGGTTGGTCCCCACGCCGATGTTTACCTTCGTGATCTCCGGGTTTCCATAGGCCCCGGTGTTGGCGGCGTCCAGCAGAGCCATGCCCTGGACACCGTATTTGCCCGTCTCCAGGGTGAGGGCCACCAGGTCGTCGGCGGTCAGGCTGTCGTCCAGGGTGGCGGACAAGGCCCGCTGGAGGAAGGCATCCACCGCCTCGTCCTCCCGCAGCAGGGCGTTGGCGTGCTTGGTGTAGGCGGACAGACCCTTCAGCCCGTAGGTGATGAGCTCCCGCAGGGAGCGGATGTCCTCATTTTCGGTGGACAGCACCCCCACAGTCCCGGCCTTCTCCTCCCAGTCGCCCGAGCCGTCCCAGAGCGCGGCCTCGGGCAGGTCCTCCCCCTTCTCCACCCGGGGGAGCAGACCGGCCTTCACCTCCAGGGTGGAGCGGATGCGCTCCTCAATGGCCTCTTTGTCAAAATTGGCGTTGGTAATGGTGGTGAACAGGTTCAGGGTGATGAGGTGGTTGACCTCCTCCTCCACCGGTGTCCCTTGGGTCCGCAGGGCGGTGGTGACGGCGGAGAGACCCTTTGTCACATACACCAGCAGGTCCTGCATGGCCGCCACATCGGCGGTCTTGCCGCACACACCCACCCGGGTGCAGCCGGTGCAGCCGGCAGTCTCCTGACACTGATAGCAAAACATGTTATATTCCACGATTGTAAACTCCTTGTGTTTTTTAGAATACCACGACCAGCAGCATTTTAAATCTCTCCTGGGCGTACACCGCGTGGGGGTGGCCCGCCGGCATGACGATGCACTCCCCCTCCCGCAGCAGGCGGGGCTCCCCGTCGATGGTGATCTTCCCCACCCCGTCCAGGCAGGTGACCATGGCGTCGCCCCCCGAGGCGTGGGTGCTGATCTCCTCCCCCTTGTCAAAGGCAAAGAGGGTGACGCTGACGGCGCTGTTCTGGGCCAGGGTCCTGCTGACCACCTGTCCCTCCTGGTATGCGATCTGGTCCTTTAGGACCAGAACCTCTCCCTGGCTGATATTTTTCATTTTCACGCCCATTGTTCCGGCCTCCTTATGTGGGTCTTGTCCCCGTGGGGGAGGCAGCAGCGCGGCCCTTCCGGCCATCTCCCCTGCCGCCTGTGGTGAGAGCATAACACACCTTGAGGGAGAAGTATGTTGTAAAAACAACATGCCAGATATTTCTTGCGAAAAAAACGTACGCCCTGTCAGATCTCCGTTCTGACAGGGCGTACGATATGCTGTTGGGGAAAAGATCACTTCTTCAAATCGGCGCACAGGGCGTCGGCCAGGGCCTCCAGCTCGGCCCGCTTGGCCTCGTTGAGGGAGGAGGTGATGGTCACCTTGGGCTCCAGCACCACGGCGTCCTTCAGGCTCTCCACCTCAGCCTTCATGAGGGCGCCCGCCCGGCAGGCCCAGGTGCCGTTCTCCAGAATGGCGAAGGTGCGCTTCTGGACATTGAGGGCCTTCATGTCGGAGAGGCAGTTGTGCATCATGGGGTAGATGCCCAGGTTGTAGGTGACAGAGGCCAGCACGATGTGGCTCACCCGGAAGGTCTCGGCAATCAGGTCGGAAACGTGGGTGCGGGACACGTCGTAGAGCACCACGTCCTTCACGCCCCGGTCCGCCAGGGCGGCGGCGAGGACGTTGGCGGCGCTCTCGGTGTTGCCGTACATGGAGGCGTAGGCGATCATCACCCCCCGGCTCTCGGGCTCATACCTGCTCCACAGGTCGTACTTTTCCAGGAAATAGCCCAGATCGGTGCGCCACACGGGCCCGTGGAGGGGGCAGATCATGCGGATGTCCGCCTTCTTGGCCTTGGCCAGCAGGGCCTGGACCTGGGGGCCGAACTTGCCCACAATGTTGGTGTAGTACCGCCGGGCGTCCCGGAGCCAGCAATGGTCAAAGTCCACCTCATCGTTGAAGAGCTTGCCGTTGAGGGCGCCGAAGGTACCGAAGGCGTCAGCGGAGAAGAGAACGCCGTCGGTGCGGTCGTAGGTCACCATCACCTCGGGCCAGTGGACCATGGGGGCGGAGAGGAAGGTCACCTGGTGGCGGCCGAAGGACTTCTCCGCCCCGTCGGTGATCTCCTCCACGCTGCGGCCCTCCAGGGACACCCCGAACTGCTTGAGAAAGCGCAGGGCGGCGGCGGAGGCCAGCACCGTCACATCGGGCCAGCGCAGCAGCACCTCTTCCACAGTGGCGGCGTGGTCGGGCTCGGCGTGGTGGATCACCAGGTAGTCCAGTGCCCGGCCCTGGAGCACATGCTCCACATTCTCAAAAAACTGACGGCCGGCGGACCAGTCCACCGCGTCAAAGAGGACGGTCTTCTCGTCCATGAGCAGATAGGCGTTGTAGGACACGCCGTTGGGAATGGGGTGGATGTTCTCAAACAGGGTCAGCCGCCGGTCGTCCGCCCCCACCCAGTAGAGGTCTTCCTTCACGTTTCGCACGCAATACATCTTCTGTTCCGTCTCCTTTTTCAGCATTTCCCCCGGCGGGCAGCCGGCGGAGCACTATATTTCTTCTTAATCCTGGGGGGACAGGTTCTCTTCCACGCCAAACAGCAGCCATTGCAGGGTACAGGCACACAGCTGTTTCTGAATGCCCCGCTGAATCTCCCACAGCCGGGAGTGGACGCCGCAGCGCTCCTCCTCCATCCACTGGCACCGGTACGCCGGGTCCAGGCAGGGGGCCACGGCCTCTTCGGCCTCCACCGCCCGCAGCAGGTCCCACAGACTCACCGACTCCAGCGGCGCAGACAAACGGTATCCCCCGTCGGCGCCCCGGCTGCTCTCAACCAGGCCGGCCCGCTCCAGCTTTTTGAGGATCTTATAGGTAAACTGCTTGGGCAGCTCCTCCTGCCGGCACAGCTGACCGGTGCTCATTCTCTGCCCGTGGGACAGGGCCCGCAGGATGTGCAGGGCGTAATCTGTCTCTCTGGTGATCAGCAGCTCCCATCCCCCCTCTCGCCCTTGGTTGCGGTACCACTATAGCAATGTGGACTAATTTTGTCAACATTTTTCGGGGACCCGACGCAGCTTTATCCACTGTGCACCAAACCCCTGGTATACGGCAGGGATTTTATGTCCTTTCCCCCAAAAGCCGGGGAGCGCTCCACGGAGAGAACTACTGGGCCAGCTGATCCAGGTAGCGCAGGATCAGCTCCACGGCACCGTCGATGCCAAGCCGGGTGGCGTTGAGGCACAGATCGTAGTTGGCCGCTTCCCCCCACTGGCGGCTGGTATAAAAGTCATAGTAGGACTTTCTGGAGCGGTCCATCCGGCGGATCTTGTCCCCCGCGTCCTTCTCCGAGAGCTGGTCCCGGGCCGCCACCCGGGCGATCCGGCAGCTCTCATCGGCGGTGATAAAGACCTTCACCAGGCCGGGCCGCCCCTCCAAAATGTAATCCGCTGCCCGGCCCACGATGACGCAGCTGCCCTCCTCGGCTACCCGGAGCACCGCGTCCCGCTGGGCCTGGGAGGCCAGCATCTCCACAGTGGTACCGCCGAAGCTGGAGAGCACCATGTTGGGCTGACCCATCACCAGGGAAAAGAGCAGGCTGGACATGCGCTTCTCATCCTGGCTCTCCAAAAAATGGGTGCTCAGGCCGCTCTCCTTGGCCGCCACCAGCAGCAATTCCTTGTCATAATAGGCGATGTCCAGGGCTTTGGCCAGCTTCTGGCCAATCTCCCGGCCGCCGCTGCCAAACTGCCGCCCGATGGTAATGATCCTTTTGTCCACAACTGTCCCCTCCTCTATGATCCCGTCTCTTACATCTGATATTCCATCACGGTCCAGTCCGGCTGTGTCCCCTCCGCCGGGCGCAGGGGTGAGAAGCCCAGGGCCTGCCAGCTCTCCCGCTCCGCCGGAGAACAGGCCAGGCGCACCGCCCGAAGCCCCGCCCAGGCCCCGGCCCGGGGCAGAGCGGCGGCCGCCTCCTGTCTGGCCGTCCCGTCCTCTCCGTCCAGAGACAGCACCCACACAAAGCCTCCGCCGGGGTAGCCCTCCAGGTAGTCCAGAAGGATAGGGGGCTCATCCCCCCGCCGCAGCGCCAGGCGGCGGACCTGCTCCCTCCGGGCACGGGGGGGCAGGTCCCCCTCCGGTTCCCCGGGGCGCTCCTCCACCGTCCACTCCGGCAGCTCCCGCTCCAGGCCCTGGGCAAAGGACACCTGGGCCAGAGGCTCCTTGGTGCCCACGCAGCGGTTGATGGGGGTGCCCATGCTGTGGAACTTCTCCTCGTAGTCGGTCATCACGCCCCATACCCCGTCCCGGTGGAGGTCCCGGGTGACCTCCGACAGGCGGTAGCCCGCCTTGGGGAACTGGAACAGGGACCACTCGTACAGATCGTGGTTGTCTGTCTTGAAGTGGATCTCTCCCCCGTCCCGCAGCACCGCCCGGTAGCCCATCAGCATCTCCGGGTGGGTGAGGCGGCGGCGGACATGTTTGTTCCCCGGCCAGGGGTCGCAGAAATTGATATAAATGAGGTCCACCTCGCCGGGGGCGAAGTAGTCCGAGAGCACCGCCGCATCCCCGTCGATAAACAGCACGTTGCTCAGTCCCATGGCCATGGAGCGCTCCATGGCAATGACCATGGCGTCCGGCACCCGCTCCACCGCCACAAAGAGTACATCCGGGTGTTGGGCGGCGGTCTCACAGGTGAAGCGCCCCTTGCCGCACCCCAGCTCCAGCCGCAGCTGGGTACAGCCGGGCATTTTGTCCCGCCAAGCTCCCCGGCAGGCGCTCGGGTCCTTCACCCAAAGGGCCCCGCACCGCTCCATCCGGGGGAGAAGATTCTTCTTTTTCCGCATTCTCATGGATCATGTCATCCTGTCTGTGTGGTTTGATGCCCCGATCACGGGGTTGTTGATCTTTACAATCATACCACACCCCCTTGCAAATCGCAAGAAAGTCGGGTATACTGGATAAGCTGGCGGTGCAGAGTCATTCCCCCGTCCCCTCTTCCCCGCTGCCGTTTCAATATCCGGGTGTAGCGGAGTTGGTACCGCGCCACATTTGGGAGCGTGAGGCTCGGGTTCGAGCCGAAGTCCTCGGAAAACCTGGAAAGCCTTGGGACACTTGGGCTGACAGCACTTTTCCCCTCGCCGGTAACTGGTCAAAAATCGGCGTTGACCACATGTTTGACCACAATTGGAAAACTTCATAACCGGGTGTAGCGCAGTTGGTAGCGCGCTTGCTTTGGGAGCAAGATGCCGGGAGTTCGAGTCTCCCCACTCGGACCAAAATCCGTCAAAATCTTGTGATTTTGGCGGATTTTTCTTAACTTTTGCAACAAAACTATTCTATTAGAATCCATTATTCATTTTTCCTTTCCTTGAGGTGCCGAAATATGGTGATCGAGACAAAACGGCTGATCCTGCGCCCCTTTTTGGAGGCGGACGCGACGGATGTCTATGAGTATCTGAAAGAGCCCGCGGTCAACTGCTTTGCCTGCATGAAACTGCACTCCCTGGACGAGGCCAGGGCGGAGATGAAAAAGCGTCTCGGTGAAACGGAATACTATTTCGCCATCACTCTGAAGGACGGCGGCAAGGTCATCGGAGAGATCGACGCCTACCCGGAGGCAGGCGAGCCCCACGCAGATGAGGACGCCGAACAGGACACCTTCAGCCCCTGCTGGATGCTGAACCAGGCCTACCAGGGCAAGGGGTATGCCTTCGAGGCGGCCCATGCCTTCTTCGACTATCTCTTTTCCCAAAAGGGTGCAAGGCGAATTTACGCCTACACCGAAGACTATAATCTTTCCAGCCAGCACCTGTGCGAAAAACTGGGGATGCGACGAGAGGGCCTGTTTCTGGAATTCATCTCCTTTGTGAACAATCCTGACGGTACGCCCAGGTATGAAAACACGGTGCAGTATGCCATCCTGAAAAAAGAGTGGGACCGTCAGCAGTCCCAATAGGCAGTTGGAGGTACGATATGGGCGCAGCATCTGTTTCCGCGTATGTGGCATCGCTGAACGAAGAGCAACGGCGGTATGTCAGTGCGTTTATTGACTTTATGAGTGCGGAATACCCGCAGTTGACTCCTAAAATCTCCTTTTCCATGCCCATGTGGCTGCTGGGAAAGAAGCTGTACGAGGGATATGTAGCAATCTCTGCTGCGAGGGCCCATTTCTCTATCCATTTTTCCGACGAGGAATTCCTGGACCGCTTGGCAGAGCGTCTGCCCGCCTGCAAAAAGGGAAAACGGTGCATCAACATCAAATACGGCGATGAATCGTCCCTCCGCACGGTGGAAAAGAGCATCAGCGATTTCTTGAAACTCTATCACTCGGAAGGGAGCGCGTCCCAATGAGCGGCACGGAGGAGATTGGCTGCTGCGGCGCCTACTGCGGCACCTGCTGTGAATATCAGAAGATCTGTAAGGGCTGCAAACCGGGATACCTGGACGGCTCCCGGAACCTGAGCCGGGCAAAGTGCAGGATGAAGAAATGCTGTCTGACCAAGGGCCACATTACCTGCGGGGACTGCGGGGAGTACGAGTCCTGCGAGATCATCCAGTCCTTTCTCAACCACCCCGGCTATAAATACGGCAAATACAAGCAGGCGCTGGAGTATATCCGCGCCCACGGCCACGCCGCCTTCCTGAGCGCGGCGGAGCACTGGACAAACGCCTATGGTAAATACCCCGAACAAGACAACTAAAAAGGCAGTAGGGCCCGCTGAAATCCACAGATTTCAGCGGGCCCTATTCTTTGTATATAGCATGTTAAAAACTGATACGTCCGATGTGTAGCAATTCGGTTCTCGCTAATTATTTTCCTCAGAACTCTTGAACGGCAACGGTTTCTTGGATTTACTAATGTACTATTGGAGTCCTGATCTGTTGTTTCGTTTCCACGCTTGTAGGGCGTTGCTTTAGGAAAGGTTTTGTTCCAAAATATCACTGTCCATAACCACTACATAGAGGGAATCTTAGGGGAATTTTTTGAACAGTGTCCGGATCATCCGTTATCAAGAAGAGACTGACCGCCTGCTAATTAATAGATGACCTAAAATTAGATACGGCACATAACCACGAGATAATAATGGACGAGGGAATCAAAGAATGTCTATAGCTTCTAGAAGTGCATGTGCATAACGTGTCGCTGCAGCATCAACAAAGGAAACATCGATGGCCCAGCGGAGATACAAAATAGTAATTAGGTGGATTATTAGGCAAAGGCAGTATAACCCATGTTCACCCCAGGTAAATGTGCTGCTAATTGAGCCGAGATAGATACAAAAAAAGGCAACAAACAGCCAATTAGCTCCGATGCCAATTGGCTTTAAGCGAAGCATGTTTCTTGCATATCCGTAATTGATGTTCTCTTCATATACCAGCCGGAACATCTCTGGATCACGTGTTTTAGCACGTAACCAAGAGATGACATCGATACATAGCTTGCCAATATCTGTGGAAGGGGCTTTATTCACTTGAGGTTCGGGATTAATGTAGTTAAGGAGTGGCTGGAACTCGGGTTCAAATGAAGCAAGCTTACGATAGTAACGGGCACGCACCCCGGCAGGCAAAGACGATGAAGGAGCAAGTAATTCAGCAGCTGTATTCTTGCGGGATTGCTTGTTGACGGGAGTACGATGTATACCAAGCAATGCCTGGCATATGACAACAAATATTACGGATAAGATGATGCTTTCGGTAACGGAAAAAGTTTTATGTGTGAAGCAGATAATATCGAAGATAAATGGGGCCACATAAAAAATACTGACACAAAAGCGAGCACGAAGATTATATGCGTCGAAGAGGTTCAAGTTCATGGTTACGCCACCTTTTTGTAAGCGAACTCAATTTGTTCCATAAAAGGAAGGTGTGCAGAGTTTAGGGCATCCAGCTCAGAATCGGTTATGTCAAAGGAAATGCCGAAACTGCTACCATCATAACAATAGGCTTCTCCTGTTGAACTCACTTTACTGTAGTAGATATGTTTTTGCTTGAGTATCGGAAGAATGCGGTCTGGATAACAAGAGTTTATGATTTTGGTTTTTTCTTTAAGCTCAGAACCATATATCGCGAAATAACTCAGGAGCCAAGGACAGTGACCGTACAACATTATAATGTCGTCGTCAATGAACGGAAAACTTTTTAGTTCGATAAAACTGGGAGTTCGGTTAACCTCAATAAAATAGAAGTGATACGTATGAAGAAGATATTCTTTTCGGGCCGCCAACTCAGACTCAAAGACTCGTTGCAGGATATAAGTCATCGATGGCATCACACTCCTTTCAATAACTGAAGCCTAAGGTTCGCCGGGGAGCAGATCCGATCCCGGAAGAACCAGTGTTTTGCGGGTAATGAACATCTCCGTTGGTTGTCTTACGGACATTCTTACCGAGAGTCTTGAGCTTGAGCGAGCCTCCATTAGTGTTCCCTGTGTTATCACTAACAAAATAGACCGTGCTGTTCTTTCCACGCTTTGCCTCGAAAATCTTCTCGGCGGTATCAGGTTTCCCGTGGTGCGGAAGTTGAATCAGCATGTAGTCATCGAGCTTATCCTTGATTGCTTCGAAAGAAGCGTCACCGCAGAGAAGACACTGAGTCTGGTTAAAATCGACGGATACCTGTATACTAGCGGCGTTAATCACAGTCTCTGCATCAATGCGGTCACTCTCATTAGAGTCCAGAGCTTTTCTAATTGTGTCAAGTGCGTAGTCTTCCGTAGGACCGATGATGGTTACACCGGGGACGATTTCACCGGCCGTAAGAGCATCAACAAGTGTTACTCGTTTGCTCAAACTGGCAATGTTGTCGTAGACTTTCTTGATACGTTCGCCTATGGAATGGTCAGTTGCCCTGCCGTCATCTAACAACTCAAGAATATCTTCTTTGTGTTTGAGGAAGAGCTGCGTGTAGACTTTCGACACTAGGCCTTTTTCGACTAAGTAGGGAATGCCTTCGAAATGGTCGGCATCATTGTGGGACAAGACGACGATGGATTTGGAATAACCGTTGGTAGACATGTAGGCCTCTACTCTCTGGGCATGCTCTTCGCAACCACAGTCATACACCACGAGAGCACTTCCTGTGTCGATGAGTATGCAGTCACCATAGTTAGGACCTTGGGGGGTATAGGATTTTGCGCTCAAGATGAGCATTTTCATAAAATTCCTCCTTAAATTTAGTAAATGGGTGCCATATCCAATTTTCAACGCCTCATGAAATGCCATCACAGCTGAGAATGAAAATATAGTCTGTGCGTTAACCGAAGGATTTGCTAAACTGAAAACAG
>CASFCS010000010.1 GCA_949293245.1 uncultured bacterium
TGTGGTAGGAGATTTGCACCAATCCACAGCATCCCTTACAGTGTAGCACACAGCCCTTGGAGAGGGGCTCTAATAACTACTACTCTATAATACAAGGAGTTTCTATGAAAAACGTCGTCATCTTGCAAGGGGTGCCTATACTTGATAATAGGCACAGATTTCCTTCACGCTTCCAGAAGGGAGGGCGGCGCTATGCTTGAGTTCGCCCGCCGCCCAGCCTGTGGCATTTACACCAACGGGAAGGCGGAGTACTTCCCGAGCTTTACCCGGTTCACTGTGGCGGACGCACCCGTATTTCGGGAGCCAGGTTGGGAGAGCGTAGAGTCCCGTCACAGGCTGCACAAGCCCCAGACTCCCGGCAGCATTCCCCAGAGCAGAAGCATTCGCAGAGCAAAGCGAAAAATTTTTGATATTGCAGCTTTGAACCCTTTCGAGTATTTTGTGACCCTCACCCTGGACGCCAGGAAAATAGACCGCCAATCCCCTGAGGAAGTGGCCCAAAAATTAAAGACCTTTTTGTCCAATCAGGTCAGGCGAAACAATATGTCTTACCTTATCATTCCAGAATATCACCGGGACAGAAAGAGCATTCATCTTCACGGCTTAGTCTCGGGACGCTTCCGCCTGGTAAACAGCGGGCACAGAACAAAGGACGGCAAGCCCGTCTATAATATGGAAAACTGGAGATATGGATTCAGTACCTGTATTGAGCTAACAGGCGACCAGGAGGCGGTGGCACGATATATCGCCAAATATATTACCAAGGACACCAAAAAAATCTTGGGAAACTTCTACTATGCAGGAGGCAACATACAGCGCAAGCCCGAGACAGAATACATGAATCTGGCCTACGATCAGATGGAAGGAGTCCCCTACTACGTAGCAGACCTGGGCGTCAGCTTTAAGTATGTCACGGTAAAGGGGGCTGCAAAATGAGCCAGATGTTTGAATCCTATCCCGACATGTTAACCGTGGAGCAGTTGGCCCAGGCGTTGAATATCGGACGCACCCTAGCCTACCGGTTGGTACGGGCAGGTAAGGTTCACAGCGTTCGATTGGGCGCTGCCATTCGCATCCCGAAGCCTGCCCTGGTGTCCGCTTTGGCCCGCACAGAAGCAGCTGCGGGCCAAAGCGGAGGAGGGGGTGTGGTGGCATGACTGGAAGTCTCAGAATAAAACGAGGCATCTGGCAGATGGTGTTTTCCTATAAGGACAGCACAGGGAAATGGCGCACCAAATCCGAGAGTACCGGATTGAAAGAAAAGGGAAACAAGCGCCGTGCAGCGGCCATGCTGGACGCCAGATTAAAAGAGCTCAGTCATACTTCGGATAAACTGCTCCAAAACAGTAAAGTTATGTTCTTGGATGCCATGGAACAGTGGCTTGAAGACGTCATGATAGGGCAGGTGCGTTATAATACTTTGGTACAGTACAAAAATGCTTTTGCATACAACATCAAAAGCTATCCTCCTTTTCAAAATGTCCGGCTGCAAAAGTTAACCCCTGCGCTGCTCCAAAGCTTCTATAATGCCAAGGTCAAAGCCGGGCTCTCCCCCAATACGGTCCACAAGCTGCACGCCAACCTAAATAAATTTCTGAATTACGCTGTGGCAATGGATATGATTCCGTCCAACCCTGCCCAACGGGTCACCCTTCCCCGAAAAGTACGGCCAAATGTTGGGAAGGCTTATACAGCCCAGCAGCTGCAAGAATTGCTCCACCTCCTGAAAGGCGATCCTCTCGAGTTGGTGGTATTTCTCACCGTTACTTATGGGCTGCGGAGAAGCGAAGTATGCGGCTTGCGCTGGTCCTCCGTAGATTTTAAAAGCAAACATCTGCGCATTGACCATACCGCCGTTGCGATCAATGGACAGGTCATCCGCGCCAACCAGACCAAAAGCGCCGCAAGCTGCCGTACTCTTCCCATGAGCCCGCAGATCTGCAAAGCGCTTGAGGCGGAATGGGCAGCCCAGGAAACGGCAGCCCGGACCCTCGGCAGCCTGTGGAAAGACTCGGGCTATGTTTGCGTCCGACCGGATGGTCTGCCATTAGACCCCACTTTTGTCTCCCATCACTTTGCCCGGGTGATAAAGAAAAGCGGCCTCCCCTATATTCGCTTTCACGATTTGCGCCATAGTGCAGCTACCCTGCTTCATAGCGGCGGATACGATCTGAAAGACATTCAGGGTTGGCTTGGACATTCGGACATCTCTACCACCGGAAATATCTACTCCCACTTGGAAGAAAAACGGCTCACGGACATTGCGCAGACTATGGGGCGCACGTTACTGGCGGATGACTAGTCATTTTTAGGACATTTTAGGGACCCGGGATAAAAACGGGTGAATAAATTACTGAAAACAAAAAAACACCTGAAATCTTTCGATTTCAGGTGTTTTTTCCTGGTGGAGACAACAGAACTCGAATCTGTGACCCCTTGCGTGTGAAGCAAGTGCTCTACCGGCTGAGCTATGCCTCCAGATGACTTCCACATGAGGAAGATGGTGACCCGTACGGGAATCGAACCCGTGTTACCGCCGTGAAAGGGCGGTGTCTTAACCGCTTGACCAACGGGCCATGATAAGCGATATTGGTAAGGTTCCTGCGGGACGCGGGGCATCCCGCAGGAAGTCTGGTAGCGGCGACTGGATTCGAACCGGTGACAACTCGGGTATGAACCGAGTGCTCTAGCCAACTGAGCTACGCCGCCAAACACGGTCCCGCTTTTCACAGGGCAAGAGTTATTATAGCCGCGACACCCCCTGATTGTCAAGGGTTTTTTCAAATTTTTTAAAAAATTCCGGAGGCCGGGGTGGCCGGCCTCCGGAAGGGGGGAAGGAGGATATCAGCTGTGGCCGTGGCGGTGGCCGTCGTCGCAGTGGTCCTGCTCGCTGGAGTACACCGCGCCGCTGGAGGCGTCGATCTCGTACTCGTACTCAGTGCCGTCGTAACAGAACTCCAGCTCGTAGCACCACCGGCCGTCGTCCTCATCCAGCTCGCACTTGGTCCAGGTGACGCTGGCGCTGCTCACCCCGGCGTGGGTGCAGACGGCGCTCTTGGCCTGGTCGGCGGTGATGCGGGAGGAGGAGGCGGAGCCGGTATTGGCCACATAGTCGTCGTCGGTGTCCATTTCGTAGGTGATCACCGCGCCGGTGACAGCGTCGATCTCGTACTCATACTCGGTGGCGCCGCACTGGAACTCGATCTCGTAGACCGCCCGGCCGTCATCCCAGTCAAAGTCGCTCTCCACGTCGAACACGTTGGAGGCGGACACCCCGGCATGGTCGTAGGCCTTCTGGAGGGCGGCGCTGGAGCCGATATAGTTGGTGCCGGAGCCGCCGTTGCCGTTGGTGGAGCCGCCGCCGTTGGAGCCGGTATTGCCGCCGGCATTGCCGCTGCTGATGGTCTCGGACTCATATTTGACTACCGCGCCGGTGTAGGCGTCGATCTCGTACTCATACTTCACACCGGCGGCGTGGAACTCGATGTCGTACACGGCCCGGCCGTCGTCGTAGTCCCGCTTCATCTCCCGCACGGTGGCGGCAGAGGCGGACACGCCCGCGTGGTCATAGGCCTTCTGGAGGGCGGCGTCGCCGCCGATGTCGGTGCCGGTGGCGCCGCCGGAGGAGGAGGCGCCGTGGTCATCCCGGCTGGACTTCACCACCGCGCCGGTGGTGGCATTGATATCATACTCATATTCCACATTGCCCACATAGAACTCCAGCTCATAGACCATGGCTCCGTCCTCCCAGTCGAACTCGCACTTGTGGAGGGTGACGGAGGAGACGGACACCCCGGCGTGGGCGCAGGCCTTCTCCAGGGCTGCGTCCTGGCCGATATAGGACAGGTCGCTGGCGGAGCCGGTGGCGGACACGTCACCCAGGCTGCCCCCGGCGGAGGCCAGCAGGTTAAGCTCGTTGATGGTGCGGCCCACCAGGTCGGTGACGGTGTACTGGGGGTTGGCGGCCACCAGGTTCAGGATGAGCTGGGCCTTGCCCTGGGAGATGCCGTAGTCATTGGCCAGGTCCTGGACCTCCTGGGTGGCGGTGACGGTCTGGCTGAGGACAGCTCCGTCCACCGCGGCGTCGGAGAGGATGGTCTCCACCTCCTGGGTGAGACGCTGCTGGAGCTCGGCCCCCCGCTGGGCGTCGTCATTCTCTACAGAGATGAGGATGGAGTTGGCCAGCTCGTCAATATAGCCGTTGGTGACCATGGAGCCGATGATGGCGTGGACGGCCACATTCAGGTTGGACCCCTCCAGGTCCAGCCCGCTGAGAATCACCTGGGCGTCCTCGTTGAGGGCCTGGGCGGAGAGGACCCGCTCGGTCTGGCTCACTTCCAGCTCCACGCTGGGGTTGACATCCAGGGCAATGACAGAGTCCACGGCGTAGGCCTTCTGGTACTGTCCGAATCCGAAGAAGCCACCGGCCACCAAAACCAGGGCGGCGGCGATGCCGGCCAGCGCGGGGACAAAACGGCGGTTCTTTTTGGTCTTGATCGTCGTCGTCATAGGAATAACCTTACCTTTCTGTTGTTGGGCACAGCCGGAGAGGATCCCTTCCCAGACATCGGGGGTGGCCCGCTCAAAGGATTCCTTCAGACGGCGCTCCACATCGGTCTGTTTCACTGTGATTCACTCTCCTTCCAGGCCTTTTGAAGGGCCTTGACTGCGCGGTGATATTTTGAGAGAACGGTGGGGAGGGGGAGGTCCAGCAGGGCGGCGATCTCACGGTGCTTCAGGCCGGACACGGCGTGGAGGGTGAGGATCTGCCGGGACTGGTCGGGCAGACGGTCCAGCAGGGCCTGGAGGAGGAGGCGGTCCTCCGTGGACAGGCCTTCCGGGGCAGGAAGCTGGGCGTCAGGGAGAAATTCAGTGGTTTTCTGCCCCTCCCGCAGGCGGGAGAGGGCCAGGTTGCGGGTGATCCGCAAAAGCCATGCCATGGGCTTGCCCTGGGGGCGGTACCCCTCAGAGGCGCCCCACAGCCGGATGTAGGTCTCCTGGAGCACATCCTCGGCGTCGTGGGCATTGCGCAAAATGGAGAACGCGAAGGCGTACACCGCGCTGCGTGTGGCCTGATACAGGGACTCCAGCGCCCCGGCGTCCCGGTGGGCGGCGCGGATCCAGTTCTCCAGTTGTGGGTCTGCCGCGGGGCGGGGCTGCCCCAGCGGCTTTAGATTGCCCCATTCCATGTTCCATCTCTCCCTGCCCTCACCCATATAACGGGGGAGGGCGCCGTTTTATTGCGTCTCTCAAAAAATTTTTCCCAACTTTTTTTCAGAAAGGCTGCGGCGCTTTGCGCCACCCCCAGTATACCAGATTTCCGGCAAAAAGCCAGCGGGCTTTTTGTCCTGGGGCGCAAAGGGCCCCGGGGACGCACATCGTCCCCGGGGCGGGCAGTCTGTTTCCTGTGTTGTCAGCTGTTAATAGAAGGTGGACCCGGTGGTCCAGGAGTACTGCAAGTCCTCCATCATGGCGATGGCCTGCTCCCGGCTCCGGGCGGGCGCGGTGTAGAGCTCCAAATCGCCGCTGCTGACCATGGCCCCCGGCTCCTCCGCCAGGAAGAGGGAGACGGCGCTCATGGCCGGGTCGGAGATGAACAGGATACCCCGGATGGTGGACTGGGCGGCCTGGGTGCGGTGGATGTCGTTGGCCACCTTCTGTCCCCGGGCCTGATCCACGGTCCGCTGAAATTCGTCTCCCACATAGATACCCCAGGAGTTGGCAAAGCGGGTGGTATTGGGGTGGCCCGGGGTAGCCCCGGACTTGTAACCGTACAGCATGGTGGCGCAGTCGGTGAGGACGATGGGCTCCGGGCTCTCTTCACCGGGGGTGTCCAGGAAGGAGACGGTGATATCGCCCTGGAAGCTGCCCGGCCAGCACCAGGTCCCCTCCAGGTGAATCATCACCCCACCGCTGACGGAGGGGTCGCCGTTTTTCCAGTGGACGCCCTGATAGACCCGGTCAATGGGCCGGCCGGTCACATAGAGTCCCCAGGCGTCCAGCCCGGCCAGCACCCCCAGCACTGCCACCAGGGCAGCCGCCAAAATCCAGCGCAGCGCCCTGGCGGCCCGGGTATCGCCCAGAAAAAGGGAAGCGATCGGATTCATAGGTACACCACCTCTCACAAGTCGCATCAAACAATGACAGGGGCAGCGCATCCGGCCGGAGTGCGCAAAATCAGACCGCGGAGCCCATGGGGTTCTCCTCCCTTCCGAGTTGTCAGGAAAATCATGTCATATATTCAATATTATTATATCCCGGCGCAAGTTTTTTGTCAACGGGCAAAAGAAGGCCCCGGGGACGCACAGCATCCCCGGGGCCTTGTGTCACCGCTGATATTCAAATTCCAGGTTGTACAGGCACACCGTGTCCCCGTCCTGGATGCCCATCTCCTCCAGGGTGTCGAAGAGGCCGGACTCCCGCAGCTTTTTGTCAAACCAGCTGCGGGACTCATAGTCTCCGAAGTTGACGTTGGCCATGAGCCGCTGGAGCCAGGGCCCGTCCACGAACCAGCGCCCGTCCTCGTGCTCGATCTGGAGGGGGGCGGAGGTGTCCACCTCCGGAGGCCGCTCCACATAGGTGGGCTCGTACACCGTCACCGGCGGCAGGTCCCCCAGCAGCCGGGCGGTGTGGGCCATGAGCTCCCGGGTGCCCTGGTGGGCGGCGGCGGAGATCTCAAAGAGCTCGTACCCCTTGCCCTCCACATGGGCGCGGAACTTGTCCAGCAGGGACTGGTCGGCCAGGATGTCCACCTTGTTGGCCGCCACGATCATGGGCCGGGCGGCCAGCTCCGGGGAGTACTCCGCCAGCTCGGCGTTGATGGCCTCAAAGTCGGCGATGGGGTCCCGCCCCTCGCTGCCCGACACGTCCACCACATGGATCAGCAGGCGGCAGCGGTCTACATGGCGCAGGAAGTCGTGGCCCAGGCCCGCCCCCTCGGCGGCCCCCTCAATGATGCCGGGGATGTCCGCCAGGACAAAGGAGGCCCCCTCGTCCACAAAGACCACCCCCAGGTTGGGCCACAGGGTGGTGAAGTGGTAGTTGGCGATCTTGGGGTTTGCCTTGGTCACCACGCTGAGCAGGGTGGACTTGCCCACGTTGGGGAAACCCACCAGCCCCACGTCCGCCAGGAGCTTGAGCTCCAGCACCACCTCCCGGGTACGGCCGGGGAGGCCCGCCTTGGCGAAGTTGGGCACCTGCCGGGTGGGGGTGGCGAAGTGCTTGTTGCCCCAGCCCCCGTTGCCCCCCCGGCACAAAACGAAGGACTCGGTCTGGGACATGTCGCAGATGATCTCGTTGGTGTCCGCGTCCCGGATGACGGTGCCCCGGGGGACCTTGATCACCAGGGGGGCGCCGTCCTTGCCGGAGCACCGCTTTCCCTGGCCGTTGCCGCCGTTCTCGGCGGTGTACTTGCGCTTGTAGCGGAAATCCATCAGGGTGGACATGTGGTCGTCGATGCGCACCACGATGTCGCCCCCCCGGCCGCCGTCCCCTCCGTCGGGGCCGCCGGCGGCCACATACTTCTCCCGGTGGAAGGACACCGCGCCGTTGCCCCCCGCGCCGGAGCGCACGGTGATGCGGGCGGTATCCACAAAGGCTGCTGCCATGCCGGGCACCTCCTGTCAGTGTGAAAATGGGGCTCTCACAATATTAGTATGCCCCGCAGAGAAACCAGAAAAAAGAAGCCGCAAACGAAATCGTTTGCGGCTTCGTGTCAGCAAAACAATCGCCGGCTGGGGTGGGACTTACTGGGCGATCTCCACGATGGAGACCTGCTTGCGGTCCCGGCCCAGGCGCTCGAACTTGACCTTGCCGTCCTTCAGGGCGAACAGGGTGTCGTCGCTGCCCTTGCCCACATTGACGCCGGGGTGAATGTGGGTGCCCCGCTGACGGACCAGCACGTTGCCGGCCAGCACGAACTGACCGTCGCCCCGCTTGACGCCCAGGCGCTTGGCCTCGGAGTCACGGCCGTTCTTGGTGGAGCCGCCGCCCTTCTTGTGGGCGAAGAACTGAAGACCGATCTTCAACATAGCGTTCAGCCATCCTTTCCTTGAGAGTGAGAGGAGGATTCCTCCTCCTCATCGTCCTCACAGAAGACGATAATATGATCCGGATATTCCTCATGGAGGGCCTGCAGGTGGACCATCAGCGCAGCCAGAAGGGTCTGGCTGGTGGCTTCGGCGGTCTCGCCCAGCCCCGTGGGGAGGCGCAGGGAGATGGCCCCCTCCCTCGGCCGCACCCGGACAGGGGCCGCCAGACCCAGCACGTCGTTGAGGGCGCACTCGGTCAGGCGCACGGCGGAGGTGACGGCGGCGCAGACGATGTCGCTGCCCGCCGGGGCGTAGCCGCTGTGGCCCTCCACGTGGAAGGCACACAGCCGTCCCCCCTCGCTTCGGAAGGTGACGGAGGTCATGCTCAGGCCTTCACCGCGGTGATCTCCACCTTGGTGTAGGGCTGACGGTGACCCTGCTTCTTGTGGTAACCCTTCTTGGGCTTGTACTTGTAGACAATGACCTTCTTGCCCTTGCCGTTCTTCACCACGTTGGCCTCCACGGCGGCGCCGGCCACCACGGGGGTGCCGAAGGTAGCCTCCTCGCCGTTGAGGACGGCCAGGACCTTGTCAAAGGTGACGGTCTCGCCGGCAGCGGCCTCCAGCTTCTCGATGTAGAGGGTGTCGCCCTCGGTCACCTTGTACTGCTTGCCGCCGGTCTCAATGATCGCGTACATTTCTCAGATTCAACTCCTTCATTTACGGGCTCGCTGTCGGGGGAGGAAGAAGCGGTGATGACCCGGGAGCAGGCGCACAGCGAACCACGCAGACCGGAAAACAGGCTGGCCGCAGGCCAGCGGCATTTCCGGCGGAGTGGTGAGCAATGTGCCGTTGCGGAGGGTCAGAACCGTGACAGGAATGTGGGTCCGCGGAGCTTTCGGTCCGTCCGAACCTCAATATCCCCGTCAGCCCCTCTTCACTTGCTGTCCCATTCAAAGCGGCTTTGATAGTATACCAGCGGCGAGCGGGAAAGTCAAGGCCGCGGGGGAATTTTTTTGCCCCTTCCGGGGGATTTCCGACACAACAGACTTTACAGCCTCCCCCTTTGGGAGTAAAATGGGAACCCAAGCGTCCCGCCCCCTCCGGGGGGCGGGCAGGCGCGATGTTATTATTTTAATGTACACCCCCGGCCCCCGGGCCGGGAAGGAGAGGAGGCACACCATGAAGCTGCTCACCCAGATCCTGTCTGCCCTGCCGGAGTTCAGGAAGCTCGCCGCCGCCGTGGAGGGGGGCGCCTGTCCCGCGGCGGTGACGGGGCTCAGCCCGGTGCACCGCTCCCACTTCGCCGCCGCCCTCCGGCGGGAGACGGGCCGCCCCCTGGTGGTGGTGTGCGCCGACGAGGGGGAGGGGATGCGGCTGGGGGAGGACCTGGCCGCCCTCACCGGGGAGCACCCCCTTCTTCTCCCCGCCCGGGAGTTCGTCTTTTACGAGGGCACCTCCAGCCGCCAGTGGGAGCACCGCCGCTTGGCCGCCTTTTGGGCCATGGAGCAGGGCAGGGCCCCCCTGGTGATCGCCACGGTGGAGGGCCTTCTCCAGCGCACGATGCCCCCCGCCCTCTTCGTCCAGGGGACTCTCACCCTGCGCCCGGGGGACCGGCACGACCTGGCGGATCTGGCCGACCGGCTCACCGCCCTAGGGTACAGCCGGTGCCAGCAGGTGGAGGGGGTGGGCCAGTTCGCCCTGCGGGGGGGCATCCTGGACGTGTTCTCCCCCGCCTACGAGCGCCCCGCCCGGGTGGACTTCTGGGACGAGGACGTGGACGCCATGGGCCTCTTCGACCCCGCCACCCAGCGGCGCACCGGCAATCTGGACGCCCTGGACATCCTGCCTGCGGCGGAGGTGCTGCCCGGCCTGGCCGGGGGGACCCCCGGCCGGGGGAGCGACCGGGAGCTGGGGCTGGTGTACCGGGAAATGGCCACCGGGGCGGACTACCTGCCCCCCGACGCCCTGGTGTGCTTCTCCGAGAGCGGCCGGGTGGCCGAGCGGGGGGAGCACTGGCTGTGGCAGCTGGGGGAGGACGTGAAATCCCTGCTGGAACAGGGGGTGCTCTCCGGCAAGGGGTGCGTCCTCAGCCGCACCATGGAGGAGCTGATGGACCGGCTGTCCGACTTCCCGGTGTGCTTCCTGGACTCCTTCGCCACCTCCGCCTGTCCCCTGCCCCCCAGGACGGTGCTGTCCGTCATGGCCAAGCAGCTGCCCTCCTTCGGCGCCAGCCTGGAGACCGCCGCGGCGGACCTGGCCCACTACCAGTCCGGGGGCACCCGGGTGGTGGTGCTGGTGTCCAGCCAGCAGCGGGCGGTGAACCTCCAGTCCATGCTGCGGGACAAAGGGCTGCGCCCGGCGGTGGACTTCGACCTTCACGACCTGCCCCAGCCCGGCCGGGTGACCATCGCCGTGGGGGGGCTGTCGGCGGGGTTTGAGTACCCCGGGGCCTCCTTCGCCCTGCTGACCGAGGGCCGCGCCGGGGAGAAAAAGCGCCCCCGGCCCCGGAAGGACCCCACCAACCGGCAGAAGCTGGACTCCTACACCGACCTGTCCCCCGGGGACCTGGTGGTCCACGAGCACCACGGCATCGGCCGGTATGTGGGCATGGTGAAGATGCCGGTGGACGGCATTCAGAAGGACTATCTCAAGATCGCCTACGCCGGCACCGACGTGCTCTACGTCCCCGCCACCCAGCTGGACCTGGTGAACAAGTACATCGGCGCCGGGGAGGACACGGAGCACAAGAAGCTCTCCAAGCTGGGGGGCGCCGACTGGGAGCGGGCCAAGAGCCGGGCCAAGGCCGCGGTGGCGGACCTGGCCAAGGGGCTCATCGAGCTCTACGCCCAGCGCCAGCGGCAGCCGGGGTACGCCTTCTCCCCGGACACCCCCTGGCAAAAGGAATTTGAGGACGCCTTTGAGTACGCCGAGACGGAGGACCAGCTCCGGGCGGCGGCGGAGATCAAGGGGGATATGGAGGCCCCCCGGCCCATGGACCGGCTGCTGTGCGGCGATGTGGGCTTCGGCAAGACGGAGGTGGCCTTCCGGGCCATTATGAAGTGCATCCTGGAGGGGAAGCAGGCCGCCATCCTGGTGCCCACCACGGTGCTGGCCCGGCAGCACTACCTCACCGCCCGGGCCCGCTTCGCCAAGTACCCGGTGGAGATCGACGCGGTGTCCCGCTTCCGCACCCCGGCCCAGATGAAAAAGGCCCTGGCGGGGGTAGCGGACGGGTCCACGGACCTGCTCATCGGCACCCACCGCCTGCTCCAGAAGGACATCAAATTCAAGGACCTGGGGCTGCTGGTGGTGGACGAGGAGCAGCGCTTCGGCGTCACCCACAAGGAGAAGCTCAAGGAGATCGCCCGGCAGGTGGATGTGCTCACCCTGTCCGCCACCCCCATCCCCCGGACGCTGAACATGGCCCTCAGCGGCATCCGGGACATGTCCACCCTGGAGGAGCCCCCCCAGGACCGCCAGCCGGTGCAGACCTATGTACTGGAGCACGACTGGGGGGTGCTGCGGGACGCCATGCTCCGGGAGCTGGAGCGGGGCGGCCAGGTGTACTACCTCCACAACCGGGTGGACACCATCCAGCGCACCGCCGCCCGGGTGCAGGATTTGCTTGGGGAGGAGGCCCGGGTGGTGGTGGCCCACGGCAAGATGGCCGAGGAGGAGCTCAGCCGGGTGATGACCGCCATGACCGACGGGGAGGCCGACGTGCTGGTGTGCACCACCATCATCGAGACGGGCATCGACATCGCCAACGTGAACACCCTCATCATCGAGGACGCGGACAAGATGGGCCTGGCCCAACTCCACCAGCTCCGGGGCCGGGTGGGCCGGTCCGCCCGGCGGGGGTATGCCTACCTCACCTACCGCCAGGGGAAGGTGCTCAGCGAGGTGGCCGCCAAACGGCTGGGGGCCATCCGGGAGTTTGCGGAGTTCGGCTCGGGCTTCAAGATTGCCATGCGGGATCTGGAGATCCGGGGGGCGGGCAACATCCTGGGGCCCGAGCAGAGCGGCTTTCTCATGAGCGTGGGGTACGACCTCTATCTGAAGCTGCTGGAGGAGGCGGTGCTGCGGGAGCAGGGGCGGGAGCCCGAGATCCCCGCCGAGTGCTCTGCGGACCTGAGCGTGGCCGCCTCCATCCCGGACAAATACGTCCCCGCGGCGGAGCAGCGCATGGACCTCTACCGCCGCATTGCCCGCATCCGCACCGAGGCCGACGCGGACGACATGGTGGATGAGCTCATCGACCGGTACGGCGACCCGCCCCGGACGGTGAACAACCTCATCTCCATCGCCCTGCTCCGGGGCCGGGCGGCGGCGTGCGGCATCACCGAGATCACCCAGAAGGACGCCGCCGTGCGCTTTGAGCTGGGGCGGTACGACCTGCGGCAGGTGTCCGAGCTGGCGGGGAAGTACGCCCCCCGGCTGGTGTTTGCCCCCGGGGTGAACGCCAACCTCACCATCCGCCTCAAGCGGGGGGAGGACGTGCTGCGCCTCACCTCCCGGCTGGTGGAGGACTACTGGGAGATCGTGAACACCCTTTCGGAGGACGGGAATTGACCGTTGTCACCGGAGGCACGATGTGATATAATGCCATTTCAGGACAGCGCGCCCCGGCGCGCCAGCTTCCCGGGGAATCACCGGATGAATGAAGGAGAGCAGCATGAAGATTTTCAAACGCCTGGCCAGCCTGGCCCTGTGCGGCGCCCTGGTATTTACCCTGGCCGCCTGCCAGAAGGATGAGGGGGAGGACCCCGTCAACAAGATGACCAACGCGGTGGCCGGCCTGGATGCCGACACGGTGATGGTCACCGTCAACGGGGAGGACGTGGACGCGGAGTACTACCTGTACTGGCTGGCCTACGACTGCAGCTACTGGGTCAACTACATGTCCCAGTACGGCGTAGCCCTGGACTGGGAGGAGACCTTCAGCGACGGCACCACCAACGCCCAGTTCCTGCGGCAGGACGCGGTGGACCTGGTGACCTACTACCTCACCGTGGAGCAGAAGGCCCGGGAGGAGGACTGCGGCCTCACTGAGGAGCAGGAGGAGCAGTTCCAGGCGGATCTGGCGGACTATATTGAGGAGAGCGGCGGCCAGGAGGCCTATCAGGCGGACCTGAACAGCTATGGCATCTCCCACGAGACCTTCCAGCGCATCAACCGCTTCAGCTATCTGTACAACAACCTGATGGATAAGCTGGTGGGCGAGGTGGACGAGGCCACCCTGAACGACTATATCGAGGCCAACGGGTACTACAGCGCCAAGCACATCCTCCTCCTCACCACCGATCCCGCCACCGGGGAGTCCCTGGACGCGGACACCGTGGCCCAGAAGCAGGCCCAGGCCGACCAGCTCCTCACCCAGATCCAGTCCGCCGAGGACCCCATCGCCACCTTTGACGAGTTGATGAACGAGTACTCCGAGGACACGGGCCTGGCCTCTTACCCCGACGGCTATGTGACCTACTCCGGCCAGATGGTCAGCGAGTTTGAGGAGACCGCATTGTCCCTGGAGGTGGGGGAGATCTCCACCGTGGTGGAGAGCCCCTACGGCTACCACATCATCCTCCGCCAGGATATTCCCGAGGCGGACCTGGAGGACATCAAGGACTCCTGCCGCAGTGAGGAGATGCAGGCCCTGGTGCAGCAGTGGGTGGATGAGGCCGAGGTGACCACCAGCGAGCATGTGGACGCCCTGGACACCGAGACCTTCTACAACAACTACAGCCAGTACCAGCAAAACGGCGGCGAGATGCCCCAGGAGACCACCAGCCCCGAGCCCTCCGCCTCCTCCGGCACCTGACGCCTCGATAAGCAAGCAGCAAAGAAACGGCCGCCTTTCGGCGGCCGTTTTTTGCTGCTTCAGAAAAAAACATTACCCGTTAAACCGGTACCCCACGCCCCACACGGTCTGGATCAGGTCTCCCCGGGGGGAGAGGGCCTGACGCAGCTGCTTGATGTGGGTGTCCAGGCTGCGGGGGCTCTGGCTCTCCCCCCACACCGCGTCCATCAGCTGCTGGCGGGTGACGGCCACCCCGGGCCGGGAGGCCAGGGCCAGCAGCAGGTGAAAGCCCTTGGGGCTCAGGGCCACGGGCTGCTCGTCCACATAGACCTGGTGGGCGGTGCGGTCAATCACCAGCCCGTCAAAAACCAGCAGCTCCTTCTCCTCCGCCGGAAGCGCCCCCCGCCGGAGAATGGCCGCCACCCGCAGCATCAGCTCCCGGGGGGAGAAGGGCTTTGCCATGTAGTCGTCCGCCCCGGCCTCCAGCCCCTTGATACGGTCGTAGGACTCGCTGCGGGCGGAGAGCATCAGTACCGGCGCGTCGGAGAACCGGCGCAGGCTGCGGCAGACGTGGAACCCGTCCCCGCCGGGAAGCATTACGTCCAGAATGACCAGGTCGAACTTCTCCCCCCGGCACAGGCGCAGGGCCTCCTGGCCGTCCATGGCCCGGGCTGTGTCGTACCCCTCCTGCCGGGCATACTTCTCAATAAGGGCACACACCCGCTCCTCGTCGTCCACGATCAGGATCCTCCGGGTCACAGGTTCTCCTCCTTTCCGCAGGCCTCCAGGGCCTGCTGCAGGCAGCGGCGGTACTCCGCCACCGCCCACTGGGGGGCGGCCACCCGCACGCCCTCCCCCAGAGCGAAGATCCACCCCCAGAACTGGGGGGACACCACCACATCCACCGACACGGAGAAGTGCCCGTCCTCCCGGGGCACCAGCATGGCGTCCTGGCCGAAGCGGTCCAGCACCACGCCGGCCAGCTCATCCCGGCACACCAGGGTCACCTGGGCAGGGCGGCCGGTGAACATGCCGAAGTGCCGCCGGCCGTACCCCGCCGGGTCAAACCCCTCGGGTATGCGCCGGGGGGCTCCGGTGAGGGCGATGTCCGCCATCTTGTCCACCCGGTAGTGGCGCACCTGGTCCAGGTCCTCGTCCAGCCCCGCCAGGTAGTAATTTTCGTTGTCCCACAGCAGCGCCAGGGGGGACACCCGGTACCGCCCCCCATCCCGGCGGAACACCCGCTCCTTCCGGGGGTTCTGGATGAAGTAGCGGAAGGTGACCATGTGGTCGTTGTGAATGGCGGTGTGGAGCTTGTCAATGTTGTAGTAGACGTGCTCGTTGGGGGCCTTCACCCGGCCGGACACATAGACCTGCCGCTGGAGCTGCCGGGCCTGGTGGGCGCTCACCAGCGCCTCAAGCTTGCCGATGAGCTGTCCGCTCTTTTTGGCCGTAATGAAGCGGCAGGACTGCACCGCGTCCACCAGCAGCTTGAGCTCCGCCAGCTGGAAGGGCCGTTCCCCGATGAACCAGCCCCCCTGCCGCCCCCGGCGGCACTGTACATCCAGCCCCATCCAGCTCAGGGCCTCCAGATCGCTGTACACGCTCTTGCGCTCGGCCTGAATGCCCCGTTCCTCCAGGGCGGCAATGAGCTGGGCCATGGACATCGGGTGGTCCTCGTCCGTGCGGGACAGGAGGATCTGGCGCAAAACCAGGATCTTTGCCTTCTGATTGGCGCTGCGTGCCATAGGAACCATCCCCTTTCCACCCCATGCTAGCACAGGCCCGGTCCCTTAAACAGGACCTTTCTTTTCAGTGTACCATAGTTTGCCAACTATGCCAACCTTTTTTGACACTTTGCAACTTTTTAAAACAAGGGCTGCATTTTTTCTCTCATCAGGCCGCTGCAGGGCGGACCACCCTTTACATCGGCAGTGTAGTGTGGTAAAATCACTTCAACTTGTACAGCCGCCTGTCCCGGCGTGCAGTGCCGGCACAGCCGGGCTGCATTTTTTCCCACGGGGGCGGCGGCTTTTCCCCGGAGGGATCGCCATGAAAATTACGGATATTCAGGTGGGGGAGATCGCCCTCCCCCTGCGCACCCCCTTCAAGACCGCCCTGCGCACCGTGGACGCGGTGCGGGACGTGGTGGTGCGGGTGTGTACCGACCAGGGGGCGGTGGGGTACGGCGAGGCGCCTCCTACCGCTGTCATCACCGGGGACACCACCGGCTCCATCCTGTGCGCTGTGGAGGAGTACATCCGCCCCGCTCTGGTGGGCATGGATGTGATGGATCTGCCCGCCGTGATGGAGAAGCTGGCGGGCTGCCTGGTACATAACACCTCCCCCAAGGCCGCGGTGGACATGGCCCTGTACGACCTGTGGGCCCAGGCCCAGGGGAAGCCCCTGTTTGAGCTGCTGGGGGGCGCCCGGCAGTCTCTGGAGACCGACCTGACCATATCGGTCAACCCCATTGACCAGATGGTTGCCGACAGCGTGGACGCCGTGGCCCGGGGCTTTTCCATCTTAAAGATTAAGGTAGGCAAGGAGGGGCTGGCGGACGTGGAGCGCATTGCCGCCATCCGGGAGGCAGTGGGTCCCCACGTGGCCCTGCGGGTGGACGCCAACCAGGGCTGGACCGCCGGGCAGTCGGTTCAGGTCATCCGGGCCATGGAGGACCGGGGGCTGAACATCGACCTGGTGGAGCAGCCCGTCCCCGCCCGGGACTTCGCCGGGCTCAAGTTCGTCACCGGCCAGGTGGACACCCCCATCCTGGCGGACGAGGCGGTGTTCTCCCCCGACGACGCGGTGAACATCATCCAGGCCAGGGCCGCCGACCTCATCAACATCAAGCTGATGAAGACCGGGGGCATCTGGCAGGCTTTGAAGATCTGCCGGGTGGCGGAGCAGCAGGGCGTGGCGTGCATGATGGGCTGTATGCTGGAGTCCCGGCTGTCCGTGGCGGCGGCGGCCCACCTGGCCGCCGGCCAGGGGATCATCACCCGGGTGGACCTGGACGGGCCCGCTCTGTGCGCCGTGGACCCCTTCACCGGCGGGCCGGTGTTTGACGGCCCCGCCATTGTCATGACCGAGGACCCGGGCATCGGGGTGAAAAACATCCCGTGTGATAACTGGCGCTGAGCCGTCGTGAGCAGCCCGGATGGACCGGAGCGGATGGGCAGAGCCCAGGGACGGGCCGTGGCCCGGCCCGGGTCTGCCCGGAGTCGGAGGGAAGCCGGGCGTCGCGAACAGGCGAAGCGTGAAGAGCTGGCGCTGAGCGCCCGGGAGCAGGCGCACAGCGAACCACGCAGACCGGAAAACAGGCCAGGCGGAGCCCGGCGGCATTTCCGGCGGAGTGGTGAGCAGTGTGCCGTCGCGGAGGGCGCAAAGCGTGAAGAGCTGGCGCTGAGCCGTCGTGAGCAGCCCGGATGGACCGGAGCGGATGGGCAGAGCCCAGGGGCGGGCCGTGGCCCGGCCCGGGTCTGCCCGGAGCCGGAGGGAAGCCGGGGAAGCCGGGCGTCGCGAACAGGCAAAGCGTGAAGAACTGGCGCCCAGCGCCCGGGCCGCCGTCTGCTACCCTGTCATTGCGAGGGCCGCAGGCCCGCGGCAATCCGTTCTCTCCATTTGGAGACGAGGGGACGATGGTACTTTTCTTGCTCCCACAAGAAAAGTACCCAAAAGAATGGGCATAAGGGGGCGTTCCCCCTTATGAATCCCCCCGCCCGCTGCAATGCAAACTCCTATTTGCCGGCGCGTGGAAACTTTGTCGTGTCGAATCGTTGATCGACCGGCCTTCGGCGGCCTGACTTGGCAAACGAAATACCCTGTCTTTCTTGCAAGGGGCGCCTGGCCTGGCGATGTTGGGAAAGCCTGGCATGGCGGGGCGGTGAGGACACCGCCCCCTACGGACCGGGACAACGGCCTGGCTTTATAAATCTTCGATAGGGGTGGTATGTGACCGCCTGCGCCCCGGTTTTCCCCGGCAGAGAAAACCGCCCCCTTCATGTAGTTGTCTTCATTGCGAGGAGCAATGGGCAAATATGGAAAGGAAAGAAGGATCGCTATGAAATGGATGAAACGCATCACCGCCCTGGCTCTGGCCTGTGCTCTGGCCATGAGCCTGGCCGCCTGTACCCAGGAAGAGGATGAGGGGGACGGCTCCGCCGTCTACCGTGAGCTCTACGCCAGTGAGATCTCCACCCTCAACTACCTGGTCACCGGCAACACCAACGACTTTCAGATCTGCGCCAACGTGGTGGACTGCCTGGTGGAGTACGACTCCCACGGCGTGATGCAGCCCGCCCTGGCCGAGAGCTGGGAGGCCAACGAGGACAACACCGTGTGGACCTTCCACATCCGGGAGGGTGTGAAGTGGGTGGACTCCACCGGCGCGGAGGTGGCTGACGTCACCGCCAACGACTGGGTCACTGCCGCCCAGTACGCCAACGACGCCGCCAACGACTCCGCCACCCAGTACATGTATGACGGCTACGTGCTCAACGCCGGTGCCTACTACAACTACACCGCCTACCTCCTGGCCCTGGAGAGCGCCACCGACGGCACCGACGAGAACGGCAACCCCGTGAAGCTGGACGCCGACGGGGAGGTCATCGAGGAAGTGGCCGCCGTGGCCGCCGAGGACATCGGCGTGAAGGCCCTGGACGACTACACCCTGGAGTACACCCTGGAGAAGTCCTGCCCCTACTTCCCCTCCCTGCTGTCCTACGCCTGCTACATGCCGGTGTACGGCCCCTTCCTGGAGGAGAAGGGCGACAGCTTCGGCGTGGCCAACGATGAGACCAGTCTGCTCTACTGCGGCGCTTTCATCCTGTCCGACTTCCAGCCCCAGGTCCAGCGGGTGCTCACCAAGAACGCCACCTACTGGGACGCCGAGCACGTCTACCTGGACGAGGTGCGCTACACCTATAACTCCGAGGCCAGCTCCCTGTGGGCCAACATGTATCAGTCCGGCGAGACCGACTACGCGGAGATCTCCTCCTCTCTCCTCTCTGCCTACATGGCCGACGAGTCCACCGCTTCCACCATCCACTCCAAGCGGCCCGACGTGTCCTACTCCTACTTCTACCTCTTCAACTTTGACGCCAACTTTGACGCCGAGTACGAGCCGGAGAACTGGACCATCGCCGTGAACAACGAGAACTTCCGCCAGTCCATTCTCCACGCCCTGGACCGGACCAACGCCCTGTCCGTGTCTGACCCCTACAACGCCGCGGGCCTGCTGAACAACACCATTACCCCCGCCACCTTCGCCGTGGGCGACGGCCTGGACTTCACCCAGTATCCCGCTCTGAAGGACATCTCCGACGGGGACAGCTTTGACGCCGACCTGGCCCTGGAGTACAAGGAGAAGGCCGTGGAGGAGCTCACCGCCGCCGGGTGCACCTTCCCCGTGAAGGTCCTCATGCGCTACAACCCCTCCACCACCGACTGGGACAAGGAGTGCACCGTGGTGGAGCAGCAGCTGGAGAGCGTGCTGGGCGCCGACTACATCGACGTGATCATTGAGGCCGGCCCCGACACCAACTTCCTGGCGGAGGTCCGCCGCTCCGGCAACTACGCCTTCATGAAGTGCAACTGGGGCGCGGATTACGCCGACCCCGAGACCTGGACCGACCCCTTCTCCGACACCTCCAGCTACAGCTTCATCTATGAGAGCCAGGACCCCAACACCCAGGCCCTGTACAGCCAGTACCTGGACCTGGTGGCTACCGCCAAGGCCATCACCGATGACGACAACGCCCGGTATACCGCCTTTGCCGAGGCGGAGGCCTTCCTCATTGAGCACGCCTTCGCCATTCCCTTCTCCGTGAACTCCCGGGTGTACATCTGCCAGAACCTGAACCCCTTCGAGGGGCAGTACGCCCCCTACGGCATGGCCAACCTGCGCTTCAAGGGCCAGTCCCTCCAGGAGACCTCCATGGGCATGGACGAGTTCAACACCGCCTATGAGACCTGGCTGGACGAGTGCGCCGCCGCCCAGGAGTCCGCCGCCGACTAAGTTTTCCCAGACGCCAAGTGCCCCCGCCCTCCGCCGGAGGGCGGGGGACGGGCTATCCAAAAAGCCAAAGGCCACAATGAAGAGGCTGACAGTCTCTTGTAAGCAAAAAGCCCTCGGCAGAGTTTTGCCGGCGCGTAGCCGGCAAAATGGTTGTTGCCCCTGACGAAATGCTATCCTCGCGGCATAGCCGCTCGGCCTACGCTAAAAATGTGCCGCCGGCACATTTTCTTCACGCTGCGGCCTCGGAAAAACACTTCTCATCCCGCAAGCGTGCGCGCTTTGCGCGTGCGACGCAGCGGGCTGCATCCCATCAAAAAAATGCTGGCATTTTTTTGAGATTTGCTACACGCCGGGTCAAAAGGCGGGCAGAGCCCGCCTTTTGGCCTGCCTTTGCCCCACCGCCGCGCGGGAGAGCGCGGCCAGCTGCCCCCCGGAGGACCGGGAGTCGGCTGGACGCGCTCTCACCCTGCTATCTGCAAGGAGGTCCGACCTGTGGCCAAGTACATCATCAAACGACTGGTGCGCTCCCTGATTACACTGTTCATCATCATCACCATCGTCTTTTCCCTGCTGCGCCTGATGCCCATCGAGGGCTACTTCAACAACTTCGACAAGCTCACCGAGACCCAGATCCAGGTGAAGCTCAACTCCCTGGGGCTCAACGACCCCCTGCCCGTGCAGCTCCTCCACTTCTATCAGGGGGTGTTCCAGGGGGACCTGGGCACCTCCAACAAGTACCGGGAGGGGGCGGACAACCTCCACATTATCCTGGAGAAGATCCCCATCTCCCTGACCCTGGGGCTTATCGCCCTGGCCATCGCCCTGGTGGTGGGCCTGCCCCTGGGCATCCTCATGGCCCGCAGCAGCCGCACCCGCTGGAAGATCGGGGACCGGCTGGGGACGGTGCTGGTGGTGCTCATCCAGGCGGTGCCCGCGGCGGTGTACCACATCCTGATCCAGTTTTTCGGCTCGGAGTACTTAAACTTCCCCATGCTCTTCAGCCAGGGGAAGGCCATCTCCTGGGTGCTGCCCATCTTCTCCCTGTCCCTGGGCAACATCGCCTACTACGCCATGTGGCTGCGGCGGTACATGGTGGATGAGGCCAACAAGGACTACATCCGCCTGGCCCGGGCCAAGGGCGTGCCGGGGTCGGCCATCTCCCGGCGGCACATCTTCCGCAACGCCATGGTCCCCCTGATCCAGTACCTGCCCAACTCCATTTTGTTCACCCTGATGGGCTCGCTGTACGTGGAGTCCCTGTACTCCGTGCCCGGCATGGGCGGACTGCTGGTGAACGTCATCAAGGTCCAGGATAACACCCTGGTCCAGGCCCTGGTGCTCATCTACGCCGCCATCTCCATCCTGGGGCTGCTGCTGGGCGACATTCTCATGGCCATTCTGGATCCCCGCATCAGCTTTTCCAAAAAGGAGGGCGCCCGGTAATGAAAACCTACCGCAATCACAAGACCCAGCAGCTGGGCAAGGCCCTGGAGGAGCACCAGGAGCGCCGCCTGGAGGAGATGAGCGAGGAGGAGCTCTTCTCCCCGGCCCAGTTCGACCGCACCGCCGCCGAGCGGGGCGGGTACTCCAACTACTCCTACTGGGGCTCCACCCTGCGCTCCTTCCTGAAAAACAAGGTGGCGGTGTTCTTCCTGTGCGTGGTGGCCCTGACGCTGCTGTTCACCTTTATCCAGCCCCTCCTCCCGGGCCAGCGGGACCCCAACCTGGTCAACTACAACGAAAACGGCTCCTTCGTCATGAACCTGCCTCCCTGCGAGGAGTACTGGTTCGGCACCAACTCCATCGGCCAGGACCTGTGGGCCCGGATCTGGTCGGGCACCCGCACGTCCCTGTTCATCGGCTTCTCCGTGGCCTGCGTGGAGGCCATTCTGGGTATCCTGGTGGGCACCCTGTGGGGCTATGTGCGCAAGCTGGACTTCGTGTTCACCGAGCTCTACAACGTCTTTGACAACGTGCCCCAGACCCTGGTGCTCATTCTCATCTCCTACATCCTCAAGCCCGGGGTGTCCACCATCATCTTCGCTTTGTGCCTTACGGGCTGGCTCCAGACCGCCCGGTTCATCCGCAACCAGATCGTCATCATCCGGGACCGGGACTACAACCTGGCCTCCCGCTGCCTGGGCACCCCCACCTTCCGGCTGGTGATGCGCAACCTGCTGCCCTATCTGGTGAGCGTCATCACCCTGCGCATGGCCCTGGCCATCCCCACCGCCATCGGCAACGAGGTGTTCGTCACCTATATCGGCATCGGCCTCCCCTCGGAGATCCCCTCCCTGGGCAACCTGATCCAGGTGGGCCGGGAGCTCATGAAGGTGCCCGCCCTGCGCTACCAGCTCTTCTTCCCCGTCACCGTGCTGGCCATCATTACCATCTCCTTCTACGTCATCGGCAACGCCTTTGCCGACGCCGCCGACCCCAAAAACCACATCTGACAAAAGAGGACGGGATACGACTATGAATCAAGACGGCAGCATCCTCTCCGTCCGGGACCTGGACATCCGCTTCGAGCTGCGGGGGCAGAGCCTCCACGCCATCCGGGGGGTCTCCCTGGAGGTACAGCCCGGGGAGAGCCTGGCCATCGTGGGGGAGTCGGGCTCGGGCAAGTCCGTGTTCGTCAAGAGCTTTATGGGCCTTCTGGACCAGAACGGCTCCATCCAGGCGGGAGAGATCCTGTATAACGGCCAGGACCTGGCCAAATTCACCACGGAAAAGCAGTGGCTCACCATCCGGGGCCGGGAGATCGCCATGGTCCTCCAGGACCCCATGACCTCCCTCAACCCCCTCAAGACCATCGGCGCCCAGATCCAGGAGGCCATTACCCTCCACCGGGGGCTCAAGGGGCCCCAGGCCCGCCAGGCCACCCTGGAGATCCTCTCCGACGTGGGCATCGACCAGCCGGAGAAGCGCTACAAGCAGTACCCCCACGAGTTCTCCGGCGGCATGCGCCAGCGGGTGGTCATCGCCATCGCCGTGGCCTGCCGGCCCAAGATCCTCATCTGCGACGAGCCCACCACTGCCCTGGACGTGACCATCCAGGCCCAGATCCTGGAGCTCATCAAGGCCATGCAGAAAAAGTACAACCTGACCACCATCTACATCACCCACGACCTGGGGCCCGGCACCCCTACACCTGGGCCCTCCTCTCCTCCCTGCCCCAGCTGGGGGTGAAGGGGCAGCCCCTCTACTCCATCCAGGGCACGCCCCCCAACCTGTTCCAGGAGATCCGGGGAGACGCCTTCGCCCCCCGGAATCCCCAGGCACTGAACATCGACTTTGTCCGCCGGCCCCCCTTCTTCCAGGTGAGCCCCACCCACAAGGCCCGCACCTGGCTGCTGGACCCCAGGGCCCCCCAGGTGGAGCCGCCGGAGCACATCTTGCAGCTGAGACGAAAGGGGGCGCAGGGACATGAGTGCTGAGCGGGAAAAGCTCATTGAAGTACAGGACATGAGCGTCACCTTCGGCTCCCGCCGCCACCCCTTCACCGCGGTGGACAAGGTGTCCTTCCACATCTACAAGGGGGAGACCTTCGGCCTGGTGGGGGAGTCGGGCTCGGGCAAGACCACCATCGGCCGGGCCATCATCCGCATCAACCCCGTCTCCTCCGGCCGGGTGCTCTTCCACGGCCAGACCATCAGCGGGCGCATCCCCCGGGCCCTTGACCGGGAGGTCACCCGCAAGATCCAGATGATCTTCCAGGACCCCATGGCCTCCCTGAACGAGCGGGCCAAGGTGGACTACATCGTCTCCGAGGGGCTCTACTCCAACGGCAGCCGCCTGTCCGACGCCCAGCGCCGGGAGAAGGTGGCCAAGGCTCTGAGCGACGTGGGGCTCCTGCCCGAGTTCGCCGACCGGTTCCCCCACGAGTTCTCCGGCGGCCAGCGCCAGCGCATCGGCATCGCCCGGGCCCTGATCCTGGAGCCCGAGTTCATCATCGCCGACGAGCCCATCTCCGCCCTGGACGTGTCCATCCGGGCCCAGGTGCTCAACCTCCTCTCCGCCCTCCAGAAGGAGCGGGGCCTCACCTACCTCTTTGTGGCCCACGACCTGAGCGTGGTGCGCTTCATCTGCGACCGCATCGCCGTGATCCACAAGGGGAAGATCGTGGAGCTCGCGGACAGCGAGCAGCTCTTCGCCCACCCCCTCCACCCCTATACCCGGGCCCTCCTCTCCGCCATCCCCCAGCCCGACCCCATCGCCGAGCGGAGCAAGCAGCTCCTCTCCTACGACCCCGCCTGCCACGACTACTCCGTGGACAAGCCGGTGTGGACCGAGCTGGAGCCCGGCCACTTTGTCCTGGGCAACCAGAAGGAGCTGGAGGAGTACCGCCGGATGCTGTGACCTTTTGAGAAAGGACTGACCTTCCATGCGCAAACCCGCTCCCCTCTACCCCGGCGCCCGGGTGGCCCTGGTGTGCGCCAGCAGCGCCGTCCCCGCCGACCGGCTGGAGAGCGCCGTGGCCGCCGTGAAGGAGCTGATGCTCCAGCCGGTGGTGTACCCCACCTGCCGCTTCGACAGCCGCCACGGCTACTTCGCCGGCAGCGACGCCCAGCGCTCCGCGGACCTGAACGCCGCCTTTGCCGACGACTCCATCGACGGCATTCTGGCCATCCGGGGGGGCTACGGAGCAAACCGCATTCTCCCCCTGCTGGACTGGGACACCATCCGGGCCCACCCCAAGTTCTTCGCCGGGTACAGCGACGTCACCGCCCTGCACATCGCCTTCAACCAGACGGGGGACTTCATGACCTACCACACCATCATGCCCTCCACGGAGTACTATGAGCCGGTGGACGGCTACTCCCGGGACTACCTGCTCCGGGCCCTCTACGGGCGGCTCACCGGCCCCCTGGAGAACCCGCCGGACCAGAGCATGGTGACCCTGGTGCCCGGCCAGGCCGCCGGGCGGCTGTGCGGGGGCAACCTCTCCCTGGTGCGGGACAGCCTGGGCACCCCCTGGGAGATCGACACCCGGGGCAAGCTCCTCTTCCTGGAGGACATCGGGGAAAAGACCTACCGGGTGGACGGCATGCTCACCCAGCTGCGCAACGCCGGCAAGCTGGACCAGTGCGCCGGCATCCTGCTGGGGGCCTGGACCGACTGCACCCCCGAGTACCCCGACCGCTGCCTGGAGCTGCGGGAGATCTTTGAGGAGCTCATTGTCCCGGCGGGCAAGCCCGCGGTGATGAACCTGGCCTGCGGCCACGCCCTGCCCTCCATGTCCCTCCCCCTGGGGGCCTCCGCCTTTCTGGACGCCGGGGCCCACCTGCTGGAGGTGCGCTGATGGACGGCGCGGTGCGCTCCGCCCTGGAGGAGGAGATCCGGGCCTTCCCCGGCCAGGCGGCGGTGCTCCTCACCCGGATGCCGGGTGAGGAGGTGATCTTTGCCCACCGGGGGGAGGAGCGGGTGGTGTCCGCCTCCACGGTAAAGGTGGCCATTTTGTGCGCCGTCCTGGAGGCGTGCGACAAAGGGGAGCTCTCCCCCCAGGCCCTGATTGCCATCCCGGAGGGGGACATCTGCCCGGACACCCGGGTTTTTGAGCCGGGAAACCGGCGCCCCGGGTACCCTCTGTGGGAGCTTTTGTACTGGATGACCGCCCTGAGCGACAACACCGCCACCAACGCGGTGATCGGTCTGGTGGGCTGTGAGGCGGTCAACCGCTGGTGCACCGCACACGGGCTGAAGGACACCCTGCTCCAGCGGAAGATGCTGGACTGGGACGCCATTGCCGCCGGGCGCAACAACTACACCTCCCCCGCCGACCAGTGCCGGCTGTACGGCCTGCTCTGCCGGGGGGAGATCCTCACCCCCTCCTCCCGGGAGATGGCCCTGGACTTCCTGGGCCGCCAGCGCCACCAGGACAGCCTGCTGCGCTACCTGCCCGACCCGGTGGCGGTGGCCCACAAGGGGGGCTGCCTGGATTATCTGGAGCACGACGCCGGCGTCTTTTTCCTGGAGGGAAACCCCTACTTTCTGGGGGTATTCACCTGGGATGGCCCCTCCCCCGAGGGGGACCCCAGGCAGCGGCAGTTCATCGGGCGGCTCTCCCGGGCCGTCTACTGCGCCATGTGTCAGGAGGTGGCCCCATGAAAAAGGCCATTGTAAATGTTCCCATCTGCCCCCTCTATCTCCGCCCCGACCCCCACAGTGAGCTGGCCGACGAGGCCCTGTACGGCATGGTGGTGGAGGTGCTGGAGGAGCCCGCCCCCGGCTGGCGCCGGGTGCGCACCCACTACCGGTACGAGGGGTACGCCTCCGCCTCCTGTCTGCTGTACCAGGGGGCCGAAAAGTGGGAGGCCCTGAACCAGCAGGTGATCTTCTATAAAAATACCTGCGGCGTCCTGTCCGAGCCCTCGGTGCGGGGGTATACCCGGCTGCTCCTGCCCAGAGGGGCCCGGGTGGCCCCGGCGGGAGAGCCCCGGGACGGATGGCAGAGCGTCATCCTGGCCGACGGCAGCCGGGGCTATATGCAGCGCAGTGTTCTGGGCCCCCTGTACACCGCCCCCTCCCACACGGAGGAGGCCCCCCTGCGCCGGGCCCTGGTGGACACCGCCATGCTCTACGCCGGCACCCACTACCGCTGGGGGGGCAAGACCCCCCTGGGCATCGACTGCTCGGGGCTGGTGTCCATGGCCTACATGCTCAACGGCATCCTCATCTACCGGGACGCCCACATCCGCCCCGACTTCCCCATCCGGGAGATCCCCCGGGAGAATATGGCCCCCGGGGACCTGCTGTTCTTCCCCGGCCACGTGGCCATGTACCTGGGAGAGGGGCGCTACTGCCACTCCACTGGCCGCGCCGGGGACGACGGGTTCGCCGTCAACAGCCTGGACCCCGCCGCGCCGGACTACCGCTCCGACCTGGCGGACAGCCTCACCCAGGTAGGCAGTCTCTTTTGACAATTTCAAGATAAAATGGCAGAGAAGCTCTGTATCCGGCAGGGATACAGAGCTTTTTTGCCACTATTTTAAAGAAAATACATTTTAAAAGGGGGGTATTTTATGGAAAGATTGACCAAGATACTTCTAGAAAGCCAAGGGTAAAATAGTGCGTATTGCACATATTACAAGGAAAAAGTTGTGAGTTATGTTGTATGGTTACCTGTAACATCATATGATATCATAATAACATAATGGGAAAGGGGGGAGCTTTTGTCCCTTTCCAACATGAATGAGGAAAAAAGGAGAATTGTCTATGAAAAAATTGATCGCTCTTGCCCTCGCGCTGGCCATGGTATTTACCTTGGCAGCCTGCACCAACCCCGATTCGGGCGACTCCCAGAACCCCAATCCCAGCGGCAGCACCCCCGGCGGCACCAGCGACACCCTGCGCCTGGCCCTGTCCACCAACGACGGCTCCACCACTGACGACAAGGTCCCCACCCCCTGGTACAACCGGAACATGGCCACCAACCTGATGTTCCGCAGCCTGTTCATCGCCGACAGCAGCCTCTCCTCCGTGTCCCCCGACCTGGCGGAGAGCTATACCATCAGCGATGACGGTCTGACCTACACCATCACCCTGAAGGACGGCCTGAAGTGGTCCGACGGCGAGGCTCTCACCGTGGACGACGTGATCTGGTCCATCGAGACCGCCCAGGCCACCGCCATGATCAACGCCATCTACACCTCCGCCTTCGCCAAGATCGACACCATCAGCGCCGAGGGCAACGTGATCACCATGACCCTCACCGAGCCCTACTCCGCCATGCTGGACGTGCTGGGCCAGTTCGCCATCCTGCCCAAGCACTGCCTGGAGGGCGTGGATCCCCTGAACCTGGACACCAACGAGTTCTGGCAGAACCCCGTGACCAACGGCTACTTCGCCATGGGCGAGCTGAACGTGGGCAACTACTTCACCCTGGTGGTCAACCCCAACTATGAGGGCACCGCTCCCAAGATCCAGAAAGTCACCGTCTCCTTTGTCAACGACTTCCTCACCGCCGCCCAGTCCAGCAGCGTGGACTACCTGTACGGCAACGCCACCGACCTGGTGGAGGGCATGGAGTCCCTGACCAACTACACCTCCTACGAGGTGGAGGTCCTCTTCTACAAGTACTTCATCTTCAACATGGCCGGCACCGACGGCAAGACCAACGAGGCCATGCAGAATGTGGAAGTGCGCAAGGCCCTCATCGAGGCCATTGACCGGGCCACCCTGGCCACCCTGTATCCCAGCGCCACCGTCCTCAACTCCGGCGTGCCCAACGAGCACGAGGCCTACAACGGCTTTGAGTACACCTTCGACGCCGAGAAGGCCAAGGCCGACATCCAGGCTTCCGGCTACGACATGAGCCGCACCCTGCGCATCTGCTACTACAACAACGACCAGACCTCCGTGGACCTGATCAACACCATCGTCTACTACCTGCAGCAGGCCGGCCTCACCGTGGAGGCCACCCTCTCCAACGACGGCACCACCGACCTGTTCACCACCCGTGAGTACGACATCGGCTTCAAGGGCAAGAGCTCCTTCTCCATCGACGAGTGGTACACCGAGTACGCCAGCGATGACGCCCTGTTCCAGATGATCTTCAACGGCGACACCGACTTTGATCCCCTGCTGGCTGAGCTCTCCTCCGCCACCGACACCGCCTCCCGCAACGCCGCTCTGGAGAAGCTCCAGGCTCTGGAGCAGGAGAAGGTCTACAAGGTGCCCCTGTTCACCGTTGGCAACTACGTATTCATGAGCAACAACGTCAAGCTCCCCGCCGGCACCGAGTTCTGCAACCCCCTGTACAACTGCGACGTGGACTTCGCCAACTGGGAGCTGGCCTGATCACACTCCCGGCTGACCGGACGGATCCTTTGACTCCCCGGTAGTCTATGCAACCACAATGGGGGAGAGACGTGGGTTTGTCCCTGCGTCTCTCCCCGTTTTTCTTCTCCTGTGATTTAAGATTGGAGTGAGAGTGAGAGAATGCTGAAGTTTATTTTGAAGAAACTCCTTCTGATGATCCCCATGCTGATCGTCATCAGCTTTATCGTGTATTTCGGTCTCCAGCTGACCGGCATCGACCCCATCAACAGCATGGTCAGCCCCGAGGTCCTCTCCGCCAACGCCGACCGCATCGACGAGCTGCGGGAGGAGCTGGGCCTTAACGACCCCCTCATCGTCCAGTACGGCCGGTGGCTGGGAGGCATCCTCACCGGTGACCTGGGCTACGGCCTGGACGGCACCCCCATCGCCCGCACCATCGCCACCCGCCTGCCCTATACCCTTGAGCTGGCGGGGTACTCCCTGATCCTGTCGGCCATCATCGGCATCGGCATCGGCATCATCTCCGCCATCCGGCAAAACGGCGTCATCGACTACGTGGGCCGGGTGCTGGCGGTGCTGGGTCAGGCGGTGCCCCAGTTCCTGGTGGGCATTTTGATGATCTGGATCTTTTCCATCAAGCTGGGCTGGTTCCCCGCCAGCAACCGGGTGGACCCCATGGCCACCAACGCCTTTGTGGACGCCTTCCTCCACCTGTTTTTGCCCGTGGCCACCCTGACCATCGGCATGGTGGCCGTCCTGATGCGCTACGCCCGCAACACCATGCTGGACGTGCTCAACTCCGACTACATCAAGACCGCCCGCTCCAAGGGCATCCCCGAGTGGAAGGTCTACCTCAAGCACGGCTTCCGCAACGCCATGAAGCCCGTGCTGGTGATTTTGATGTTCCGTATCCCCACCCTCATCGGCGGCTCCGTGGTCATTGAGAGCGTGTTCTCCTACCCCGGCATCGGCACCACCATGACCAACGCCATCACCTCCAATGACTACCCGGTGGTCATGGTGACCACCCTGATCATCGCCGCCACCATGCTGGTGTGCTCCTTCATGGTGGACGTGCTCAACGCCCTGCTGGACCCCCGGGTCCGCCTTGGCGAATAATCGGGAGGAGGACTGAATATGGGCAATCAAGCGACAGTAAGCATCAAGGAACAAAACAAGAGCGCGGCCTCCTCTCTGCTGAAGAAGAATATCCGCAAGTTCCTCAACAACAAGCTGGCCGTTCTGGGTCTGCTGGTGGTGGTCATCATGCTGGTGGCCTGCGTGGTGGGGGCCATCATCGGCGTGGACTTCAGCACCCCCCATCTGGACCAGATGAAGAGCGCCCCCAGCGGCACCTATCTCTTCGGCACCGACACCATCGGCCGGGACCTTTTGTCCCGGGTACTCATCGGCGGATGCTACTCCATCTTCATCGGCGTGTTCTGCGCGGTGGTGTCCTCCGTCATCGGGGCGGCCCTGGGGGCCGTGGCGGGCTACTTCGGCGGCAAGGTTGACGCGGTGATCGTCCGCATCTCCGAGCTGTTCCAGGCCTTCCCCCAGCTGGTGCTGGTGATGATGCTGGTGGCCATCCTGAACCAGCGGGGCCTTGGCAATCTGCTGTTCATCTTCGTGGTCACCGGCTGGATGACCACCTTCCGCATGGTGCGCAACGAGTACATGTCCCTGAAGAATGAGACCTACGTCAAGGTGTGCGAGGCCTTCGGCATGAGCCGGAGCAACGTGATGTTCAAGCAGATCCTGCCCAACGTCATGAGCCCCATCATCGTCTCCACCACCACCAACGTGGCCTACTTCATCCTGCAGGAGGCCTCCCTGTCCTTCATCGGCCTGGGCGTTCAGGACAGCACCCCCACCTGGGGCAACATCCTCAACGCCGCCAAGTCGCTCCAGGTGGTCACCGAGTCCTGGTGGATCTGGGTGTTCCCCGGCCTGGCGATCACCCTGTTCGTGCTGGCCATCAACTTCCTGGGCGACGGCCTGCGGGACGTGCTGGACGCCAAGCAGCAGTAAGGAGGGGCAGTATGGATAACAAAGAAATCATTCTGGACGTAAAAAATCTGTGTACCACCTTTGTCTCCGACCAGAAGGAGATCCGCATTGTAAAGAACGTGTCCTTCCAGCTCAAGCGGGGCAGCGCCCTGGCAGTGGTGGGCGAGTCGGGCTGCGGCAAGAGCGTCACCATGAACTCCATCATGCGTTTCCTGGGCCGCAACGCCCGGGTCACCGCCGACAGCATCCAGTACAACGCCCTGCGGGACGGCAAGGTCACCGAGTACCACCTGGAGAGCATCAAGAAGCCCCACGGGCCCGAGATGCGCTCCCTCCGGGGCCCCGAGATGAGCATGGTGTTCCAGGACCCCATGTCCTCCCTGAACCCGGTGTACAAGGTGGGGGATCAGGTGGCTGAGAGCCTGATCCAGCACTTCCACCTGAAGAAGGCCGAGGCCCGCCAGCGGGTGCTGGAGATGTTCCGCAAGCTGGGCATCCCCGACCCCGAGGAGCGCATCGACTGCTACCCCCACCAGTTCTCCGGCGGCATGAAGCAGCGGGTGGTCATCGCCATCGCCATGATCTGCAACCCGGAGCTCATCATCTGCGACGAGCCCACCACCGCCCTGGACGTGACCATCCAGGCCCAGATCATGGAGCTGCTCAAGGACATGCAGGTGAAGGACGGCAAGAGCATCATCCTCATCACCCACAACATGGGCCTGGTGGCCGAGATGGCCGACGAGGTGTGCGTCATGTACATGGGCCGGGTGGTGGAGTTCGGCTCCCTGGAGGACGTGTTCGACCGCACCTCCCACCCCTACACCAAGGCCCTGCTGCGCTCGGTGCCGGTGCTGGGCCTGGCCGACGGCCAGAAGCTGGAGACCATCCCCGGCTCCACCCCCAACCCGGCGGATCTGAAGCCCGGGTGCGAGTTCGCCGACCGGTGCGAGTTCGCCTGTGACAAGTGCCGCGGCAAGGACATTCCGGCCTACGAGATCAGCCCGGGCCACCGGGTGCGCTGCGTGCTCTACGATACATATCCCCGGGCGGCCGGAGAAGAGGAGGTGGGCATCTGATGAGTGAGAGCAAGGAGATGATCTTTCAGGTCAGAGGCCTGAAGACCTGGTTCCCCATCACCAAGGGCATGTTCAAGAAGGTGGTGGGCCACGTGAAGGCCGTGGACGACGTGAGCCTGGACGTGTACCGGGGGGAGACCCTGGGCATCGTGGGCGAGTCGGGCTGCGGCAAATCCACCCTGGGCAAGACCATGATGATGCTGGAGCGGGCCACCGGCGGCCAGGTCATGTTTAACTACGGCGGCGAGTTCCGGGATATCACCAAGTTCAACGCCCGGGAGATGTTCGAGTTCCGGCGGAAGGTGCAGATGGTGTTCCAGGACCCCTACTCCGCCCTCAACCCCCAGAAGAAGATCTACACCTCCTTTGAGGAGCCTTTGAAGGTCCACGGCATCAAGAGCGAGGCCGAGCGGGAGGCCGTCATGCAGAAGGTGCTCAAGATGGTCAACATCCAGCCCGACTACCTGATGCGCTACCCCCACGAGTTCTCCGGCGGCCAGCGCCAGCGCCTGTGTATCGCCCGGGCCCTGGAGGTCATGCCCGAGGTGCTCATCTGCGACGAGCCCGTGTCCGCCCTGGACGTGTCCATCCAGGCCCAGGTGCTCAACCTGATGAAGGACATCCAGAAGGAGCTCAACCTGACCTACCTGTTCATTGCCCACGACCTGAGCGTGGTGCAGTATATGTCCGACCGCATCGTGGTGATGTATCTGGGCAAGATCGTGGAGATCGCGGACTCCCGCGCCCTGTACGACGAGCCTCTCCACCCCTACACCCGGGCGCTGCTGTCCGCCATTCCCGTGCCGGACATCCACAACACCAAGAAGCGCCAGGTGCTGGAGGGCGAGGTGCCCAGCCCCATCCACAAGCCCAGCGGCTGCGCGTTCCACAACCGCTGCCCCCACTGCATGGAGATCTGCAAGAGCGTGGACCCCGCCATCGTGCACCACGGGGCCGAGGGCCACATGGTGGCCTGCCACCTCTACCAGCAGGAGGGCGCCCCGGCCGCCGCGGCCGCTGAGGCATGATCCCTGAAATAAGACCGCAATGGCCGGTGTCCTGTGACGTCCTCGTGGCAGGCGCCGGCATTGCCGGTATTATGGCCGCTCTCGCCGCCGCCCGGGCAGGGCGGTCGGTGGTGCTGGCCAGCGCGGGGGACACCCTGTCGGGCTCCAGCTTCTACCCGGGCACCTGGGGGCTGGGCCTCATCGGCCCGGCGGATGAGGCCGACCGGGCGGACCTGGCGGCCACCATTTTGTCCGTGGGCTGCGACATGGCCGACCCCGCCCTGGTGGAGCGCTTCGTGGCGGGGATCACCCCCGCCATCCAGGGCATCCGGGACCTGGGGGTGGAGCTCAAAACCGCCCGGGACGGAGACGGGCGGGACTTTATCCCCTGTTTCGACCACAAGCACCGGGCCTGGAACGGCCTGCTCTTTCCCAGCATGCGCCAGGTACTGCCCAGGCGCCTGGAGGAGCTGGGGGTGCGCACTCTGCCGGGGGCGGCCCTTCTCTCCCTCCACCGGCACGAGGGGCGGGTGTGCGGTGGGGCCCTCTACAGTCCCCGCCGGGGGCTCATCTCCGTCTCGGCGGGGGCGGTGGTGCTGGCCACCGGGGGGTGCGGCGGTCTCTTCGCCCACCGGCTCACCACCGGGGACGTGATCTCCACCGGCCACAGCCTGGCGGTGGAGCAGGGGGCCTCCCTCATCAACCTGGAGTTTATGCAGATGATGCCCGGCTATGTCGCCCCCTGCCCCGGCACCATCTTCAACGAGCGCACCTTCCGCTATGCCATTTTGCGGGGGCCCGACGGACGGGACCGGCTGGCCCACCGGCCGGACCGGGCGGCCCTGCTGGACCAGCGCTCCGCCCACGGCCCCTTCACCAGCCGGCTGGACAGCCGGGCGGTGGACCTGGCCCTGGCGGAGGGGGGGCTGGAGGGCACCCTGGTGGAGTACGACCCCAGCCTGGAGGCGGACATGCCCGAATTTATCCGCACCTATTTCGACTGGCTGGCCCGGGAAAAGGGGCTCACCCCCCGCCACCCCATCCGCATCGCCCTCTTTGCCCACGCCTCCAACGGCGGGGTGTACATCCACGGGCCGGGGGAGACCGGCGTGCCCGGGCTGTACGCCTGCGGGGAGGTCACCGGCGGCATGCACGGGGCGGACCGCATCGGCGGGCTGTCCACCGCCAACGGCCTGGTGTTCGGCGGCCAGGCGGGGGCAGCGGCGGCGGAGTTTGCCGCCGGCTGCGGCGGGGGAGAGGCCCCGGGGCTGGCCCTGTGGACCATCCCGGATGCGGCCCGGGTCCAGCGGGACCTGCGGGCGCTGATGAGCAGCCGGGCCATGGTGATCCGCCGGGGGCCCCAGCTGGAGGAGGCCGCCGCCCAGGTGGAGGCCTGGCTGGCCCTGCCCCGGCAGGGGACGGAGGACCTGGCCGCCGCGGCCCTGTCCCGCCAGGTGTACGCCCAGCTGGAGCTGAGCCTGTGGATGCTGCGTGCCCAGCTCCTCCGGCGGGAAAGCCGGGGGTCCCACTACCGGGCGGACTTCCCCCGGGAGGAAGGGGCCCTGGCCCGACCCATTCTGGTAACCAATCACCACGGGGAGGTCCGGGTGGCCCCCGGCGCTCCCTTTGCCAATCCAATGTGAGGTGTTTTTGTATGCTGTACTTTGACCGCTGCGACCTGGAGACCTACCTGGGGCTGTCCCCCAATCTGGACACCGCCCTGCGCTTTCTCATGACCGCCGACCTGTCCGCCCTCCACCCCGGGCGCAACGACATCGACGGGGACAACGTGTACCTCAACCGCTTTGATTACGACACCATCCCCCCGGAGAAGGGGTTCTTCGAGGCCCACGACGCCTATCTGGACGTCCACGTCCTCCTGTCCGGGGAGGAGAAGATCGCCGTGGCCAACCGGGACACCCTGGAGGAGTTCGAGCGGGACAGCGCCACGGACTACATCGGCTACCACGGCCAGGCCCAGAGCCTGTGCAACATGGACAGCGGCAAGGTGCTGGTGGTGTGGCCCCGGGACGCCCACATGGTGAAGCTCCAGCGGGACGGCGTGTCCCACGTGGAGAAGGCCGTTTTAAAGGTAAAGGTATAAGCGGGGGCAGCCGTCCCCGCAGAGGGGGAGCGCCCCGGGCCATCTGGGCCCGGGGCGCTCTCTTTTCATGGTGTGGCGGAATGGGGCGGGGCGCATACCATGGGGTGCGGGCCCTTTTGCCCGCGATCCCAAGGAGAGGAGCGTTGCCATGAAACGCTATTCCGGCTCTTCCCTGGTGGACGGGGAGGGACGGGGCAAGGAAAAGGCCTGCTGCTGCCCGCCCCCTTGTCCGCCGCCCTGCCCGCCCCCCTGCCACTGCTGCCCCGGACCCACGGGGCCCACCGGTCCCCGGGGCTGTCCCGGTCCCACGGGCCCCACCGGACCTGCGGGGGCCACAGGTACGACAGGCCCCACCGGAGCCACCGGCCCTTCCGGGTCTGTGGGCCCCACAGGGCCCACGGGCGCCACCGGGCCTGCGGGTCCTGCCGGGGGTCCCACCGGTCCCACCGGAGCTACCGGGCCCACAGGGGCTGCTGGTCCCACCGGGGCCGCCGGACCCACCGGTCCCACCGGGCCCCAGGGTATTCCAGGTCCTGACGGCGCTACCGGCCCCACCGGGCCCCAGGGCATTCCCGGGCCCGACGGAGCCACGGGGCCCACTGGAGCGACGGGGCCCACCGGAGCGATGGGGCCCACCGGGGCGACGGGGCCCACTGGAACGACGGGGCCCACCGGGGCCACTGGTCCCACCGGAGCCACGGGGCCCACCGGAGCCACAGGGCCCACTGGAGCGACGGGGCCCACCGGGGCCACTGGGCCCACCGGGGCAACGGGGCCCACCGGAGCGACGGGGTCCACCGGAGCGACGGGGCCCACCGGGGCCACTGGTCCCACCGGAGCCACGGGGCCCACCGGGGCCACTGGTCCCACCGGGGCCACCGGGCCCACCGGAGCTACCGGGCCCACCGGAGCTACCGGGCCCACCGGAGCCACCGGGCCCACCGGGCCCACCGGGCCCACCGGAGCGACGGGGCCCACCGGAGCCACGGGGCCCACCGGGCCCACAGGCCCCTCCTCCGACGACACCACCGCCCAGCTGCTGGCGGTGCAGGACACCGCCCCCCAGCCCTCGTCGGAAAACGGGGCCCTCTCGTTCCCCCTGACCGCCGTCCAGTCCGGTACCGCCCTGTCCCCCTCGGAGGACAACGACGGCATCACGGTCAATCAGCCCGGTATGTATATGGCCTCCTTCCAGAGCACGGTGGTACCCCAGATCGGGGCCACATTGCCCCTGGTGTCGGATGTACGGCTCCAGCTCAACGGCACCAGCGTGCCGGGCAGCATTGCCAACCACGTCTTTACCCAAAGCGGCGAGAACGCCAATGTGGCCCTGACCATCCCCGTGTCGGTGAGCGACGTCCCGGCCACCATCCAGGCGGTGACGGGGCAGACCGGCAGCAACTACTACAACACGGTGCTCACCCTCCACAAGGTGGGCACGGCCAGCACCTGAGTGGAGAGAGGGCGGCCGGCAGTGCCGGCCGCCCCTGTCTGGAGGAGAATATGGGAGAGTATACCGTATGGGTCTACGCCATCTGCCGGGACGAGGCCCCCTTTGTCCCCCCGTGGATGGCCTCCATGGGGGAGGCGGACGGCATCGCCGTGCTGGACACCGGCTCCCGGGACACCACGGCGGAGGATCTGGCGGCCCTGGGGGCCCGGGTGACAAAGGAGGTCATCTCCCCATGGCGCTTTGACGCCGCCCGCAGCCGCTCCCTGGAGCTGGTGCCGGAGGAGGCGGACATCTGCGTATGCACCGACCTGGACGAGGTGTTCCGCCCCGGCTGGCGGCAGGCCCTGGAGGCGGCCTGGGCACCGGATGTAAAGCAGCTGCGCTACCCCTACATCTGGAGCTTCAACCCCGACGGCACCCCGGGCAGCCAGTTCTGGCAGGAGAAGGTCCACAGCCGTCGGGGCTGGACCTGGGCCGGGGCAGTCCACGAGTGCCTGAAGTGGCAGGGGGAGGGGGAGCCCCGCCGGGGCTGGGCCCCGGGGGCCCTGCTGGAGCACCACCCCGACCCCCGCAAGTCCCGGGGGCAGTACCTCCCCCTGCTGGAGGTGGCGGCGGCGGAGGCCCCGGAGGACGACCGCCTGGCCCACTACCTGGGCCGGGAGTACTTCTTTTACGGCCGGTGGGCGGACTGCGTGGGGGAGCTCACACGCCACTTGGCCCTCCCCCGGGCGGTGTGGGCGGATGAGCGGGCGGCCTCCATGGACTACCTGGCCCGGGCCTGCGCCGCCCTGGGGCGGGAGGAGGAGGCCCGGGGCTGGTTTCTCCAGGCCATGGCCCAGGCCCCCCACCTGCGGGAGCCCCTGGTGGACTTGGCCTCCTTCCTCATGGAGCGGGGCGAGTGGGACGGGGTGGTGTGGCTGTGCCGCCGGGCCCTGGCCCTCACCCAGCGGCCCCGGAGCTACCTGTGCCGGGCGGACGCCTGGGGCTGGGCCCCCCATGACCTTTTGAGCCTGGGCCTCTTTTACACCGGGCGGCGGCGGGAAGCCCTGGAGGAGGCGGAGCGGGCCGCCGCCCTGGCCCCCTGGGACCCCCGGCTGAGGGACAATGTCTCCGTGATCCGCGCCCGGCTGGAGGGATAAAAAACGCTCCCCCCGGAACAGCGGCCGCTGTTCCGGGGGGAGCGTATCCTGTTTTACGGAGAGGGCGGCGCTCACTCCACGGGCACGATCCAGCCGAAGGGATCGGGCTGGGTGCCCCACTGGATGCCGGTGAGGGTGTCGTAGAGCTTCTGGGTCAGGGGGCCGATCTGGCCGCCGTTGATGGTGACCTTCTGCTCCCCCCAGGCCAGCTCCCCGATGGGGGAAACCACGGCGGCGGTGCCGGAGCCCCAGGCCTCCTCCAGCTTGCCCGCCTGGGCGGCGTCAAAGAGCTCCTGGGCGGTGATGAGCCGCTCCTCCACGGGGACGCCCCAGCTCTTGAGCAGCTCCAGGCAGCTCTTGCGGGTGATGCCGGGCAGCACGGAGCCGGTGAGCTTGGGGGTGATGACGGCGCCGTCCACCTTGAACAGCACGTTCATGGCCCCCACTTCCTCGATGTACTTGCGCTCCACGCCGTCCAGCCAGAGGACCTGAGAGTAGCCCTGCTCCTCCGCCCGCTCGCCGGCCCGGATGGAGGCGGCGTAGTTGCCGCCGCACTTGGTGTACCCGGTGCCGCCCCGGACGGCCCGGACGTCCTCGTTCTCCACGTAGATCTTCACGGGGTTGATGCCCTCGGGGTAGTAGGCCCCCACGGGGCAGCAGATGATGCAGAAGATATAGCTGTGGGAGGCATGGACCCCCAGAGAGGCGTCGGCGGCAAAGACGAAGGGCCGGATGTACAGGGAGGTGCCCAGCTGGTCGGGCACCCAGCTCTCGTCCACCTGCACCAGGGCCTTCACCGCGGCCACAAAGTCCTCCTCGGGGATGGCGGGGATGCACAGCCGCTCGCAGGAGGCGTTGATGCGCCGAGCGTTCTCATAGGGCCGGAAGAGCTGCACCTTCCCCTCGGGGGTGCGGTAGGCCTTCATCCCCTCAAAGACCTCCTGGGCGTAATGAAAGACCATGGACGAGGGGTCCAGCGCCAGAGGGCCGTAGGGGACGATGCGGGGGTCGTGCCAGCCCTGGCCGGTGTGGTAGTCCATGAGGAACATGTGGTCTGTAAAGGTCTTGCCGAACACCAGCGTCTCGGGAGCCGGGTGGGGCTTGAGTTCGGCGGCTTTTGTGATCTTGATGGTTTCCATTGCGGAACGCCTCCCGTTTCAAACTGTATGTAATTATAGCAGGCCCACCTCCGGGGTGCAACGGGGTTTCCCCCTTAAATTGCCGCATTAGCGTGAAAAAGTCAGAAAAATTTCTCCTCCTCCCCCTTGACAGCCGGCATATCCGTGTCTATACTGTACATATAGTATATATACAGTATAACAGAGGTGCACCATGGACATCATCATCCGCAATTCCGGCGGCGTGCCCATTTACGACCAGATCACCCGGCAGATGAAGGGCCTCATCCTTCGGGGGGAGCTGCAGGAGGGGGAGGCCCTCCCCTCCATGCGGCTGCTGGCCAGGGAGCTGCGCATTTCCGTCATCACCACCAAGCGGGCCTACGAGGAGCTGGAGCGGGAGGGGTTTATCACCACCGTGCCGGGGAAGGGGTGCTTTGTGGCCCCCCGGAATCTGGAGCTGGTCCACGAGGAGACCCTCCGCCGGGCGGAGGAGCACCTGGCCCGGGCGGTGGAGGTGGCCCGCACCGGCGGGGTCACCCTTTCCGAGCTCACCGAGACGCTGAACCTTCTGTATGGAGAGGAGTAACATGAAAAACGCACTGGAAGTATCCCATCTGACCAAGGACTACGGCTCCTTCAAGCTGGACGACGTGTCCTTCACCATTCCGGGAGGCACCATCATGGGCCTCATCGGGGAGAACGGGGCGGGCAAATCCACCACCATCAAGTGCATCCTGAACCTGATCCGCCGGGACGGGGGCGCCATCACCGTCTTTGGCCGGGACAACCTCCGGGAGGAGCGGGCGGTGAAGGAGGAGATCGGCGTGGTGCTGGACGAGGTGCTCTTCCACGACATGCTCCGCCCCCGGCAGGTGGGGAAGATCCTGTCCGGCCTCTACCCCAGCTGGGACGGGGCGCTGTTTGAGCACTACCTGAAGCAGTTCGGCCTGACGGGAAAGCAGGTGGTGCGGGAGTTCTCCCGGGGCATGAAGATGAAGCTGTCCATCGCGGCGGCCTTCGCCGCCCGGCCCCGGCTTCTCATCCTGGACGAGGCCACCTCCGGCCTGGACCCGGTGGTGCGGGACGAGATTTTGGATGAGCTGCTGGCCTTCATCCGGGACGAGGACCACGCCGTCCTGATCTCCAGCCACATCACCAGCGACCTGGAGAAGGCGGCGGACTACATCACCTATCTCCACAAGGGAAAGGTGGCGGTGTGGGGGGCCAAGGACGAGCTGCTGGACACCTACGGCAAGGTGGTGTGCGGCCGGGGGGACCTGGAGAAAGTGGACCGGAAGCTGCTGGTGGGCAGCCGGGTGGGGCAGTTTGGCTGCGAGGCCCTGGTGAAGGACCGGCGGGCCCTGGCCAAAGCCCACCCCCACCTGGCGGTGGAGCCCGCCACCCTGGAGGATATCATGGTCTTTACGGGAAAGGGGGATGCCCAATGAGGGGGCTTATTTATAAGGACCTGGCGGTGCTGAAAAAGCAGATGTCCACCCTGCTGATGTTCCTGGTGGTATACGGGGGCTTCTGCGTGGCGGGGGTGTTCGACTTCTCCATCCTGGGGGCCCTGGTGGCGGTGTTCGGCCTCACCGTGCCCATGTCCTCGGTGGCCATGGATGACAGCGCCCACTGGGACCGGTACGCTGTGGCCACCCCCGCCGGCCGGCGGGGGGTGGTGGCGGGGAAGTACCTCTTTACCCTGCTGGTGATCGGGGTGAGCACCCTGGCAGCGGCGCTGGGGATGGCGGCGCTGTCCCTGGCGGGCCTCACGGAGGAGGGGGTGGCGGATCTCATGGCCATCGCGGTGTCCTGCGGCGTGACGGTTGTGCTGCTGGACGCCATCCTGCTGCCCTTCCTGCTGAAATACGGAGCGGAGAAGGCCCGGCTCATCAGTATGATCACCTTTGTGGTCATTTTCGGCGGGGCCATTTTGCTGGGGGGCGGGCTGAGCAGCGGCGCACCCCTGCCCACGGTGCCGGAGTGGGTGCTCACCGCCCTGCCCGTTTTGCTGGTGATCCTGGCGGCGGGGGGCTACGGGGTGTCCTACGCCGTAGCCCAGGGGATCTATGCCAGGAAGGAGTTCTAAAAGAAGCGCTGAGCCGTCGTGAGCAGCCCGGATGGACCGGAGCGGATGGGCAGAGCCCAGGGGCGGGCCTCGGCCCGGCCCGGGTCTGCCCGGAGTCGGAGGGAAGCCGGGCGTCGCGAACAGGCGAAGCGTGACAGAGAAGCGCGGAGCGCCCGGGAGCAGGCACACAGCGAACCACGCAGGCCGGAAAACAGGCGGCCGGAGGCCGCGGCATTTCCGGCGGAGTGGTGAGCAGTGTGCCGTCGCGGAGGGCGCGTAGCGTGACAGAGAAGCGCTGAGTGCCCGGGAGCAGGTGACTAAGACCGGAGCGGAGCAGAAAGCCCAGGCGGGGCCAACGTGCCCTGTCTGGGCTTTCTGTGCAGTCGCAGGGCTTAGGCACCGTCGCGGAGGGTGCGAGGCGTGACATCGTCGACACAAGCTCCATATCCCTCGCTTCCCCCTGCGGGGAAAGCTCGTTCATTGCGCTGCGTCTCCTCCCCCCACCCGACCCGCTGACGCTGGGCTCGGGCGGGGGCCCCATTATGCTGCGCGCCCGGGCCTCATCCACCCACCCTGTCATTGCGAGGGCCCAACGGGCCCGCAGCAATCCGTTTCCTCTTTTCTGGACGAGGGAGACGTTGGTACTTTTCTTGCACCCACAAGAAAAGTACCCAAAAGAATGGGCATAAGGGGGTATTCCCCCTTATGTATCCCCCCTCGGCACTGTGGTGCCTGCTCCTCTTAACCGGCGCTCCGAAACTTTGTCGTGTCGAATCGTTGTACCACCGGCCTTCAGCGGCCTGACCTGGCAGTTGAAATACCCTGTCCTTCTCGCAAGGGGCGCCTGGCCGGGTGGTGTTTGGTGGACTTTGCATCACGGCACCGGTGGGGACACCGCCCCCTACGGACCGGGAGGGGCAGTCAATGCGCTTCAGTGGGCTCGGGCTGATCGGGGCAGCCTGCCCACGGGCGGCTTTTAGCCACCCCTACGAACCGGGACAAACCCTGGCACGGTTCCACATTCCCCGGCAAGTCCCGTTATCCTGGAGCGCGGGCGGCCACAGGCCTCCCTTACGGTGTGGTCGGAACTGCCTGCACAAATTGGGACGCACCCAGCCCCATCCTTGCGTAGGGGCGGGTCCCAGACCCGCCCGTGGGCCAAAGCAGCGGGGACACCCCCGCAACACACCCACAAAAAACGCGCCCGTGCCTCCGGCTGAGCCGGAGGTACGGGCGCTTCCTGATCCCGCAAAAGCCCCCTCAGGTGGCGGGGGCGTCATGGGACTCCCGCTGCCCTTTGGCGATGGCTTCCCGCTCCCGGGAGAGCTCCCGCCACAGCTGGTGAAGGGTCCAGCCGGCGTTGTCCGGGGTGAGCACCGCTTTGAAAACCCCCCGGGGCACCCCCTGCCGCTGGAGGGCCAGCAGCAGGGCCTGGAGCCGGGCGGAGGTGAAGCCGGAGAGCACCAGGATGGGGTCCGGCACCGGCTCCCCGGGCGGCGCGGGCTCCTCCCCCTTGCCGGCAAACAGGGCGCCGATGGTCCTGCCGGTGTCCTCCGGGCCCGCCGGGCGCACCCTCACTTTCATGGCCGCCAGGGCCCGCCGGGCGGCGGCGGCCTCCGGCGCACCGGTCCGAGGCCAGTAGCACAGGGCCTGTTCAGTTTGACGCATAACAGGAGACCTCCTTGTGGAGAAACGTAGTTCCGTCAACAGAAACCTGCCCCATGGGGCGGAAAAAAACGGCGGAACAAAGATAGTTTTGAAAGAGATATATCATCCTATCAAATTTAACGTAAGCCTTAAATTTGACAAAAAAACTGTTGGTTTTCTTGCAATGGGAAAACCTTTTGGATATAATAAAATCTGTTGAACGCACCGATTCACGGTTTATCTGCAAGGGTAGCCGGGGAACGGCGCTACGGGAAACGGCGCGGAAGAAAGGGACCTGGAGTGCTGCTTTCTGCGGGCCCCACAGGGGGGAGATCATGATCAAGACAGTTGAGATCGGAAGAAACGTAAAGAAGTACCGCAAGCAGAAGGGGCTGACCCAGGTGGAACTGGCCAAGCGGGTGGGCATCTCCAAGATCCACATGTCCCATGTGGAGAGCGGCGTGGTCTCCATGTCCATGGAGTGCATGCTGCGCCTGTGCGAGCAGCTGAACATCACCCCCAACCATCTGCTGCTGGCGGACCACCAGATCCAGCAGGACAGGGTGATCCTCCGGGAGGCCATGGACGGCCTGACCGCCGACGAGATCGGCTATGTGGTCAAGACCATCGACCTGCTCAAGGCCATGAAGATCAACCGCAAGGAGCCCCAGAAGGGGGAGTGACCGCGCGCCGGATCGTGTCCGGCACGGGCCGGCAGGCTGCTTTGCACGTGAGGGGCAGCCTGCGGCGCCGGTGGGAGCGTATCGTCAATGGAGACGATACGCTCATTTTGTTTGTTCCGGCTCCACCCGGCACACGGTGAGCACCCCGTCCTCCACCCGGAAGCCCACCTCCAGCCCGGCAAAGACAAAGCCGTACACCCGCTGGGGGTCGTGCTGGTAGGAGGGGCGGGGGTCCTGGGCCAGCACCTCCGTCAGGGGGGCCAGGAGGGGGGGCGGCACTACCTCCCGCCAGGGGGAGGGGATGTCCACCGCCAGGGTTGGCCGGGGGCAGGCGTCGGTAAAGCCCCCGGTGGCCTCCAGGGCGTCGGCGTAGGGCAGGTAGGGCTTGATGTCCAGAATGGGGGTGCCGTCCATCAGGTCCGCCCCGGACACCCGCAGCACCGGCCCCAGGTCGGGGCGGCGCTCCACCCCCTCCAGCTTCACCGCCGACAGGGCGATGGGGTTGGGCCGGAAGGGGGAGCGGGTGGCGAACACCCCCAGCCGGGCATTCCCCCCCAGCCGGGGGGGACGCACCGTGGGGGACCACCCCGCCCGGGCCGCCTGGGAAAACACCCAGATGAGCCAGATGTGAGAAAACTCCTCCAGCCCCCGCAGGGCGTCCGGGTTGCGGTAGGGTGGCTCAAAGACCACCAGGGACTCCAGAGAGGGAGCCAGGCCGCTCTGCCGGGGCACGCCGAACTTGGTGGAGAAGGGGCTGCGGATGTGTGCCACCACCTCCATGGAGTAGGGCCCGTCCATCACAGCAGGGTACGGCGGAGGGTGTCGGGGTCCTGGGGACACAGGAGGGCAGGGGGGATGTCCAGCATGGTGCGGCACCCCGTCTGGCCGTCCCGAGCCATGCGCCAGGCCGCCCGGGCGCAGGCCACCAGCACCGAGGCGGTGAACTGGGGGTTGGAGGACAGGCTGAGGCTGTAGGAAATGACGTGGTGCTCCTCCCCGTTCCAGCCGGTGACCCCCGAGCGGATCACCTGGCCCCCGTGGGGCAGGGCGCTGTGGTCCCGGTGCAGCTCCTCCAGGGAGACGAAGTGGACGGTGGTGTCGTACTGGTCGAAGTAGTTGGGCATGGTCTTGATGGCGGTCTCGATGGCGGCCAGGTCGGCCCCCTCCTCCGCCGCCACGTAGCACACCCGGGTGTGCTTGTCCCGGGTGGTGAGCTGGGGGTTCTCCCCGGCCTTCACCGCCGCCACCGCCGCCTCTACGGGCACGGTGTACTGCCGGGCGTCGGCCACCCCGGGGATGCGCCGGATGGCGTCGGAATGGCCCTGGCTCACCCCGGGGCCCCAGAAGGTGTAGTCCGCCCCGTCGGGGAGGATGGCCTGGCCGTAGGCCCGGTTCAGGGAGAAGAGGCCCGGGTCCCACCCGGCGGAGATCACCGCCAGGCGCCCGGCGGCCTTGGCGGCCTTGTCCACGGCGGCGAAGTGCTCGGGGATGCGGGCGTGGGTGTCAAAGCTGTCCACCACGTGGAAGTGGGCCGCCATCTGGGGGGTCTGCACCGGCAGGTCCGTGGCGCTGCCGCCGCACAGGATCATCACGTCTATGTCCCCCTCCATGGCGGGGGCCCGCCCGGCCTCGTACACCGGCACATCGGGGGAGAGGATGGACACCTGGGCGGGGTCACGCCGGGTGAACACCCCCGCCAGGGTCATATCCGGGGCGCGGCGCACAGCGCACTCCACCCCCCGGCCCAGGTTGCCGTAGCCGTAGATGCCAACTCGAATGGTCATAGTTTTCTCGCTCCTTATGTGAAAAAATGAAAGATCTCTCAGTTTGCCCGGCGGATGGGCTGCTCCGTCTCCAGGGGGAACTCCAGCAGCTTTGTCCCCTCCAGGTCCTCCCGGTTCATGTCCACCGCGGTGAGGCGGCTGTTGCCGTAGGTCTTGTAGTAGTAAACCCCCCGGGCGGCGTCGGCGCAGCAGGCGTACCGGGTGATGTCGCACGCCCCCTGGGGGGTGATGACGCACCCCCGCACCATGGACACGCTGTCCAGGATGTGGAAAAACTCCGTCACCGCCGCCCCCTCCTCCGGGGGACACTGGGAGTTGGCCCGGCCGAAGGCCGCCCGCACGAAGCGGGAGGCGGGGGAGGCGTCCCCCGGCAGGCCCAGGGCTCCCATGCCCTGGCCGTAAGGGGTAAGGGACAGCGCCCCCCCGAAGCGGCAGGTGGGGGGCTGAGGGGTGAGGTTGAGAAAGCCGCGCAGGTATGTCATGTGGTAGGGGAAGGGGGGCTCGTTGGTGAGGACCCCGGCGGGGTTGTCGTACACCTTCAGCCCCTCCGCCACGGACTCCACCACCAGGCAGTCCCTGCCGTCGGCCACCATCCAGTGGAGGGGGGCCAGGGGCAGCTTCCCCAGGGGGAGGGCCGCCACCTCCAAATCGGGCAGCACCCGGCGCACCTGTTCCACGGTGTCAAACTGGCCCAGCAGCCAGGGGATGAGCTCGTAGGGGGCCAGGTGGGTCATGCCGGGGGTGAGGGTCTCCCGGTAGACGGCGCTCTCGGGGAAGTAGAGCCCCGCCATGCCCAGCCCCTTCTCGTTCACCGCCTCGGCAAAGAGGGGAAACCCCTCCGCCGCGCTGGCCATGCCGATCATGGCGTGGTGCCGGGTGAGGGGGGGCTGCCGCCGGAACGTGAGGGGCAGCGCCCGGGGGGCGATGATCACCCGCTGGTCAAAGTCGTACTCCAGGTCCAGGGTGCGGCCGAAGTAGTGGCCGCCGCGGTTCATGGTGACACAGGTACACATACGCGCGCCTCCTTCAAAGGCCCATTTGGGGGCCCGGTTGTGCCTACAGTATGCCCCGGCGGGGCAAAAGCTCCCGCGGATGAAACCCCACCCAGTATACCATTTTTTGTCCCGCCCGTCCACAAAAAGCGGGGACGGTCCTGCGCCCCGGGACAAAAACAACGGCGGACGCCCCTCCGGCCTTGGGCCGGAGGGGCGTCTGCACAGCGTAGTATATGGAAGAGGAATAGGACCTTAGTCCTTTTTCTTGCCGCCCTTCACGGCGGTGACGGCGGCCCAGGCCACGCTGGCGGCCAGGAGCACGCCGGAGGCAATGTCCACAGCCAGCAGGGTCTTGTGCCACCAGGGCATGACCGACACGATCTGGGTGCCGGCGGCGATGCCGTTCATGGCGTTGGAGTGGGCCACGGCGTAGCAGATGCGCTTGGCGGCGGTGCGCATGGCCCAGGCCATCTGGGCGTAGTCGCCGGTGCCGTCACTGCCGGGCCGGTAGGCGTCGAACTGGGCCTCGTGGCCGGAGCCGTCGGGGATGTCGCACCCGCCGGTGTACACGCCGTAGGCCAGCTCAAAGTAGGGGGAGTTGTCTTGGGCGCCGTTCATGTCGGTGTACATATCGGTGACGATGATGCCCTGCATCCCGCACTCGCCCCGGAGGAAGTCCTGGCCCAGCACCCCGTCGGAGGGGCCGGCCATGGTGCCCAGGCGGGCGAAGGAGGCCATGGTGTTGAAGGCGCCGCCCAGGGTGATGGGCAGCTCGAAGGCCCGGAGGTAGATCTCACGGAGGGCCTGCTCGTTGACCCACACGCCCACGCCGTGGCGGGCGGTCTCCTGGTCGTTGATGACGCAGTGCTTGTTGTACACGTGGACGCCCTTCTCCTCAATGCCCTTGCACTCGGAGGCGGCCATCAGGCCGGTGAGGGTGCCGCACTCGCTGTAGTACTCGGCGGTCCGGCCCAGGTAGGGGCTGCGGTGGATGTTGGCGCCGATGCCGTACAGGCCGGCGCAGCCGCACCAGATGCCGTTGTTGCCGATGATGTTGCCCACCCGGTAGGCGATGTCCCGGTTGAAGGTGGCGGCGATGATGCCGTTGGCGGGGAAGGCGGTGGTCTTCAGGTTGGCGTTGGGGTCGGCGTCCTCGGTGAGGTTGCCCTCGCTGTCCACGTGGCCGGCGGCCTCCTCAGCCCGGTAGGCCAGGCCCTCCTTCTGGGCGCCGTACTTCAGGTTGAAGCCGTTGGGGCCGTTCTCGTCGTTGGTCTCGGGCTTGTTGATGGACTCCACCAGGGCGGTGTTGTGGTAGCCGGTGCTCACCAGGGTGGCGATCTCATCCCAGGTCAGCTGGTCCATGAAGGTGTCCCACAGGGGGTCGTCGATGTCGATGGGGTTGCCCTCGCTGTCCACCCGCATGTCCACCAGGCTCAGCCCGGCGTCCTGGCCGTAGGTGGGGTACTCCTGGGCGGTCTCATCGGTGGGCAGGGGAATGCCGTACTCCACAGGGCACTGCTTGAGGATGTCCTGGGCCATCTGCTCGGTGGCGGAGATGACGGGGCGGCCGTTCTCCCGGTCCAGGGACACGGTACCCGCCCAGTTGGCGCGGTCGTAGTAGGTGACGGAGTTGTCCCCCCGGCCCTCATAGCGGTTGATGTCGGCGTAGCCGAACATGGCGGTGATGGGGCTGCCGGTGGCGTCGGAGAAGGCGTACTTCTCGGTGTTCAGGTCCATGGTGACCTTGTACACCAGGTCGCTGGTACCCTGGCCCACCATGCGGCTCTCGTCGGCGCCCTTGGCCATGAGGATGTTGTTTACGGCGTCGTGGGCGTTGGCGGCGGCGGTGAGGTAGTAGTCCCCGGGCATGAGCACGTAGGTGCCCGCGCCGTACACGTCGAAGGAGGCGAAGTACTTCTCATCCACGTTGATGGTGAGGGTCTCGGTCTGGCCGGGGGCCAGGGCGGAGGTCTTGCCGAACTCCACCAGCTCCACGGAGGGGACCTGGATCTGGTTCTGGATGGCGTAGTCGCCGTAGGGCTTGGAGACGTAGATCTGGACGGACTCCTTGCCGGAGTAGGTGTCGCCGGTGTTGGTCACGTCCAGGGACACCTGGTAGGTGCGCTCGTCGGTCTTGGTGACCTGGAAGTTGCTGTACTCGAAGGTGGTGTAGGACAGGCCGTAGCCGAAGGGGAAGGCCACCACTTCGCTGTAGTCGTAGTCGCCCACGTTCTCGGCCCCCATCACCGCGTCCTCATAGCGGGTCTCGGTGTAGCGGTAGCCCAGGTACATGCCCTCCTGGTAGACGGTGTAGGCGTGGAGGGTGGGCTCGGGCACAAACATGTTGCCCTGCTTGCTGAGGATGCCGAACTCGTCGGCGTTGGCGTACTCGTCGTAGCCGTAGTTCACGTTGACGGGGTTCATCTCGTGGCTCATCCAGAAGGTGTCGGACAGCTTGCCGGAGGGCACATACTCGCCGGTGAGGATCTTGCCCACGGCGGTGGCGCCGTTCTGGCCCAGGGTGCCCACCCACAGCGCCGCGTCAATGCCGTACTGGGGGTCGCTGATGAAGTCGGCGGAGAGCATGCTGGCGCCGTTGTAGATGAAGATGATCTTGCTGAACACCCCCTGGTCCTTCAGGGCCTTCAGGCCAATGAGGGTGTCCATCTCCCGCTGGGTCAGGTGGAGGAAGTCGCCGTTGTAGCCGTCGGCGGTGCTGTCCATGGACAGGTCGGAGCCCTCGCCGCCCACACGGCCGGTGATGTAGATGGCGGCGTCGCCGTAGGCGGCAAAGGTGTCCCCGGCAGCGGCAGTGACCATGTCAAAGGGCACGCCGCCGATGTACACGCCGCCGCTGCCGGCCCAGCCCAGGGTGGCCCGGCGGTAGTGGATGGAGGCGTCGTACTCCCCGGCGCCCTCGCCCATCCAGTTGCCCGGATCGGGGGCGGTGTACCAGGTGGTGAGATAGTTGTCCTTCAGGGTGGGGTTGAGCACCAGGCCGGCGGCCTCAAAGGCGTCGTAGAAGTTCACGGCCATGGTGGTGTCCACGCTGCCCGAGCCGGTGCCGCCGTAGATGGGGTCGGCACTGGTGACGCCAAAGACGCTCACGTTCTGGCCGGAGGCCAGGGGCAGGGCGTTGTTGTCGTTTTTCAGCAGCACGGCCCCCTCGGACATGACCTCCTCGGTCATATCCGCGCCGGCCTGGACCAGGTCGGCCAGCTGGGTGAAGTCGGACTTGTAGTACTCGGTGTCCTGATTGGCGGCGTCCTCGCTGACCACGGTCTCAAAGGAGGATGTTCCCAGGGCACTGTTGATGGCGTTGGCGTTCTCCAGAGCGATGACGGTGCCCATGGAGGAGAAGCCGAACACCAGGGTGAGAAGCACGATGACGATCTTCTGCAGCAGCTGCAGCCCTTTCTTCTTCATGGTATTCACGCCTCCTTATCCTTGACCTGCTTGAGAAATACGTTCACCAGGTTGAGCACCAGCATGGCCACAAAGAGCACGGTGCACAGCTGGAACTGCCAGTTGAAGGTGGACGCCTGAATGCCCACCATTACCACGGACACATAGAAGTAGATGCCATAGATGTAAAAGAGCAGTCCCACAAAATTGGCCAGGGCCAGCACCGCGCAGGCCCACTTGGCCTGGGGGGTGAGGGCCAGCACCAGGGAGAGGGCCGCGCCCACCAGCATCACCGCCATGGCCGTCCAGGACATGTAGCGGGAGCTGTGGTAGAGGGCGGTGTACACCAGGGCCACCGCCACGGTGGCGGCGATGAGCACCAGCGTCACATAAAAGCCGTAGCTCTTATTGCGCAAAACGCGATTTCCCGTTTCCAACCTTGATTCCTCCTCGATCTGTTTTGGGAGGGGATTGGGGGACTTTTTCCACATTTCTCTCATTTCCTCTCCTTTCCAGTCATGTTTCCCTCTGTTCCCCTCGGTTGCCTGGACCATAACAAAAAAATGCGGCTTCCACAATGGAAACCGCATAGTTGGTTTAATTCTTATCATATCTGACATATGGCCTACCCGGCGCAGGCCAGCAGCAGCACGTCCAGCCGGAACATATTTCCACTGCTCTCCACCGCCAGGGACCCGTGGTACTTGTCCGCCACCCGCTGCATGCTGCGCATGCCAAAGCCGTGGTACCGGGGGTCCCGGGCACTCTGGGGCAGGCCGCCCCGGAGCTCCACCTCCTGACAGCAGGGGTTTTCCATGTGGATGGCCACCATGTCCCCCTCCCGCTTCACGGTGAGGGTGATGAACCGCTCCCCCTGGGGCAGCTGGCTCACCGCCTCGATGGCGTTGTTCAGGGCGTTGTTGAACAGACTGTAGAGGTCCAGCTCCTCCACAAAGTCCAGCCCCGCCCCGTCGGCATAGCAGGTGAGGGGGATGCCCCGCTGGTGGCACAGCCCCCGCTTCTCGCTGAGGACCACGTCCAGCACGTCGCTGCCGGTGTGGACAAAGTCCTCGTAGGTGCTGATGCTCTCCTCCAGCTTCTCCAGCTGTTCGGCGGACACCTGGCCCCGGAAGGTCACCAGCAGCTGCTTGAGGTCGTGGTACTTTTCGTTCACCAGCTCGGCGCTCTCCTTGCTGGCCTGGTACTGGGCGTACTGCTGGTGGGCCAGCTCCGCCAGGGCCTCCGCCCGCTGGGCCAGGCGGTTGCGGTCCATGACGCCGTACTGCACCAGCAGGACAAACACGTCGCTGAGCAGCCGGTAGAGGGTGAGGGCCAGGAGCACCCGGGTACTGTGGCCCGAGCCGTCCCGGGCAATGCGGGTGAGCCCTGCGCACAGCAGCAGCACCACCAGGGAAAACACCACCTTGGTGCGGCTGGTAAAGCTCTCCGCCCCCCGGCGGGTGAAGGCCCGGAAGCAGAAGTAGGCCAGCAGGTAGATCCCCCCGTAGCACACCGCGTCCAGCAGCAGCACCCCCGGGGTGGTGGATGCCATCTCCTGGGTCAGGGGAAAAAACGGGTAGCGCAAAATGGTCTTCACGCCGCTGGCCAGGTCCTGGGTGACATAGCCCGAGGCCACCACAAACAGCACCGTCCACAGGGACTCCCGGTAACACAGCACGGTGATGCCAATGAGCATGAGGTAGAGCAGGGCAATGGTGGCAAACTGCCCCACCTGCCCCCGGTTGTACAGCAGCCGGGTGATGAGCTCCACCGCCCCCATTCCCACCGCCAGGGACACAAGGAGCCGGGGGATAAACCTCTCCCGCCGCTCCAGGGCGTAGCTGAACACCAGCACCCCCGCCATGGCCTGAAAGAGCAGCAGGGCCTGCCAGTGGTCGTCATACCATACGGGCAATCCGGCCATCAGAGACTTCCCCCTTTGTACTGGGCCAGGGCCTGTAAAAACTCCTTCCGGCGGGTGCGGGAGATGGTGAGGGCGGCGTCCCCCACCAGCACCTGCCCCTTCTGGATGCCGGTGACATACTTGAGGTTCACCAGGTAGCAGGTGGAGCACCGGGCGAAATGGGCCCCCCGCAGCAGCTCCTCATACTTGGAGAGGGTGCCCCACTGCCTGATGGTCTCCGTACTGGTGTGGAGGTACAGGTCGTGGGCGGAGACCTCGATGTAGGTCAGGCTGTCCGCCGGGATGCGCCGCTGCCCCTCCCGGGTCTTCAGGTCCAGCATAAGGCCGCTCTCCCGGTAGGACAGGGCCCGCAGGGCCCGCTGGAGCTTGTTGGAAAAGGAGACGTAGTTGAGGGGCTTGAGGATATAGTCAAAGGCGTTGACCGAGTAGCCGTCGATGGCGTACTGGGCCAGGTTGGTCACAAAGATAATCATCACCTTTTCGTCCATCTGGCGGATGCGTCGGGCGGCCTCGATGCCCAGCATGTCGGGCACCCGGATGTCCAGCAGCGCCAGGTCCGTGTCCTGGCTGTAGGCGTCCAGCAGCTTATAGGCCCGGTCGTACACCTCCAGCACGCAGGAGAAGTCCGGGTTCTCCCGCTGGTAGGTGTGAAAAAACTCCGTCAGCTGCCTGGCCTGGCCCTCCTCGTCCTCCAGAATACAGATTTTCATCCTCTCACCCCCTGCCCTTTCTTAACTTGCTTTAAGCAAATTATACAGGATGAAGCAGCCTTTGACAACGGCTCTTCCCCCACTCTTTGGCCCGTGCCGTACGGGGTAGCGATATTGCAGTTTTGTTTTTATTTTATCCTTTTTGATATTTTTGTAATGCCGCTGAGATTTCATACATTTTGTATAAAGATTGTATAAAAAAACTATGGCGCCGCCTGATGGCGGCGCCATAGTTTTGATTTCTTTTTTTCCGGGAAGGACCTTACATGGCCTTGCGGAACAGGGCGATGATATCGTCCTTGGTGCCCTTTCTGGGGTTGGAGAAGGCGTTGCCGTCCTTGAGGGCGTTGGTGGCCATGAGCTCGAAGTCCTCCTCCTTCACGCCCATCTGGGCCAGGCCGCTGGGGATGCCCACATCCTCGGCCAGCTCCCGCATGGCGTCGATGGCGGCGTGGGCCGCGTCCATCAGGGACAGGCCGTCCACCTTCTTGCCCATGAAAATGGCGATATCTCTGAACTTCTCCGGGTTGGCCACCAGGTTGTACTCCTCCACGGTGGGCAGCAGCATGGCGTTGGCCACGCCGTGGGCCATGTCGTACTGGCCGCCCAGCTGGTGGGCCATGGCGTGGACGTAGCCCAGGTTACCGTTGTTGAAGGCCAGGCCCGCCAGGTAGGAGGCGTAAGCCATATTCTCCCGGGCAGTCAGGTTGCTGCCGTTGGCCACGGCCTGGCGCAGGTTGTTGGACACCAGCTTGATGGCCTGGATGGCCGCCGCGTCGGTGACGGGGTTGGCATCCACGGAGACATAGGCCTCAATGGCGTGGGTCAGGGCGTCCATGCCGGTGGCGGCGGTGAGGCCCCGGGGAATGCCCAGCATCATCAGGGGATCATTGAAGGACACCAGGGGCATGTTGCGCCAGCTGACGATGACGAACTTCAGCTTGGTGGCCCGGTCGGTGAGCACGCAGTGGCGGGTGACCTCGCTGGCGGTGCCGGCGGTGGTGTTCACGGCGATGATGGGGGGCAGGGGATTGGGCAGGGTCTCGATGCCGGCGTAGCTGGCCAGAGGAGCATCATGGGTGGCAGCGATGCCGATGCCCTTGCCGCAGTCGTGGGAGGAGCCGCCGCCGATGGTGATGATGGAGTCGCAGTGGTTGAACTGGTATACCTTGAGTCCCTCGTAGCAGTTCTCGATCTTGGGGTTGGGCTCCACACCGGTGAAGATCACGGCCTGAATGCCCTTGGCCTTCAGAGACGCCACGCTGAGGGCCACGGGGCCGTCCTCCAGTCCAGCCAGGAAGGAGTCGGTGACGATGAGCGGCTTTTTCATCTTCAAAAGCTCGCACCGGTGCCCCAGCTCCTTGATACAGCCGGGCCCCATGAAGTTGACAGACGGATTGAGAAAATCATAGTACTTCATGTGTATACCTCCACAAAATCAATAACTGGCAAGAGACAGAATATACCTACTATGGTTCTATAGTAAATATAAATCAAAAAACCGTCAACCTGTCCCCACTGTTTTCTGCATTTTTATTGATCAGAGTGGAAAAAGAACCGGGGAAAAGGACTTGCCCGGCCATTTTATTCCCTGAATGGGGTCTCCACCCCAAAATGCCGCATGAATGTTGCACAAAACAGTCCCTATATGTTAGGCTTCTATTGACGAAATGGCTAAAATGTACCCTTTTACATAAAAAATTACCCGTCATAGCAAAAAGAGACGGCTGCCACCGGCAGCCGTCTCTTTTTGCCGTCCCTTCCCCCTCCGCGCCCGGCGGAGCGGGGTGTTATGTCTCCTTCTCCGGCGCCCGGGGGACCACCCGGGCGGTGTGGCGCAGCTTGTCCATGCCTGTGTTTTTCCGGTTGTGGGCCTGGATGAGGCGGGTGAGCTCCCCCCGACTCTCCTCCACCTCCTGTCGGAAGGCCCGGGCGGACAGCCGCAGGGCCCCGTGGCCCAGGATGATGAGCTGCTCCAGATAGTCCGAGGTGGCCACCCGCACCCGGTGGTCCTTGCCCAGATCGTAGGTGGCCTTCTCGATATAGGCGTCGGCGGTCTCCGCCTCCCGGGTGTACACCACGTACAGCCCCTTGCGCCGCTCCACACTGCCGGGGTTGCCTTTCACCTTGTAGGCGTCAAACACCAAAATTACCTGGCACCCCCGCTGGCTTCGGTAGTCCGCCAGGATATCCGTCAGGGCCTCCCGGGCGGCATCCACGTCCTGGGCCGCCAGGGCCCGCAGGTCCTCCCAGGCCCAGATGATGTTGTATCCGTCCACCAGCAGGTACTCCGGCCCGGTCTTTTCTTGCCGGATGTGGTACTTCCTGTCGTCCAGGCTGGTGCGGGCGGGCTTTTTCTGGGGCTGGAAGGCCCGGCGCTCCACCTTGCCGTAGGTCCGCTCGAAGATGGCCTGGAGCTCCTTGTCCTGGTCAAAGCCCCCGGCCTCCCGGCGGGGCCGGGGGGCGGGGGCGGGGTCAGGGTCCGACCCGTCCTCCCGGGGGACATAGGCCCAGGGCAGGTGCATGTGGGCCTCCACCTGGTCCCACTCCACGGCGTGGCCCGCCCCGTGGCTGCAAAACACCGAGCCGCAGGGGTGGGCGGTGTCCCGGTCGGGGTCGTACCCCGCCGCCTCCACCACCTCCGGGGTGTTGTGGCAGGGGAGGTACCCCCCGAAGGCGCAGCTCAGCCGCCCCTGTCCCCTGGTGTAGGCCGTCACTTCCCGCTGGTAGTCCCCCAGGACTGCCGCCGGGGCGCTGCCCGAAAAGACCATGTCCATCCCCCGGCTGACGGGGCCCTCCCCCTGGGCCCCCAGGCGCTGCAGGTCCGCCATGGCCCGGCCCGCAGTATCGGCGGGCACCTCCAGGGTGAAGGTGTACCAGGGCTCCAGCAGCACGCTCTCCCCCCGGCGCAGGCCGTGGCGCACCGCCCGGTAGGTGGCCTGGCGGAAGTCGCCCCCCTCGGTGTGCTTCTCGTGGGCCCGGCCGGAGAGGAGGGTGATGCGCACATCGGTGAGGGGGGCGCCGGTGAGGACCCCCCGGTGGGTGCGCTCGGTGAGGTGGGTGAGGATGAGCCGCTGCCAGTTCCCGGCGAGGACCTCCTGGGGGCAGGCGGCCGCCACGGTGACGCCGCTGCCCGGCTCCCCGGGCTCCAGCAGCAGGTGGACTTCCGCGTAGTGCCGCAGGGGCTCGAAGTGGCCCACCCCCTCAACCGGGGCGGCTATGGTCTCCTTGTACAGGACGCCCGGGGGGCCGAAGGTGACGGCGAAGCCGAACCGCTCCCGGATCTTGTCCTCCAGCACCTCCAGCTGCACCGCCCCCATGACCTGGAGGCGCAGCTCCCCCAGCTCCTGGTCCCACAGCACCCGCAGCTGGGGGTCCTCCTCCTCCAGCTGGCGCAGCTTTTCCAGGGCGGTGTGGGGGGCAAGGCCCTCGGGCAGCTCCACCCGGCAGCACCACGCCCCCTCCAGCATGGCCCGGCGGCCCTCCGCCGCTTCCCCCAGCCCCTGGCCGGGGCGGGTGTGGCTCAGACCGGCGACGGCGCACACCGTGCCGGCGGGGGCCTCCTCCAGGGGGCGGAACTTCTCCCCGGAGTAGAGGCGCAGCTGGTCCGCCTTCTCCTCCCAGCCCTCCCCCCGGATCAGGTCCTTCACCCGCAGCACCCCACCGGTGACCCGCAGGTGGGTCAGCCGCTGGCCCTGGGGGTCCCGGGTGATCTTAAATACCCGGGCGGAGAACGCCTCCGGCCAGGCGGGGGCGGGCAGAAGGGCGGGCAGCCGGGTGAGGAGGTCCTCCACCCCCTCCAGCTTCAAAGCGGAGCCGAAAAAGCAGGGGAACACCTTCCGCGCCCCCACCAGGGCGGCCACGTCCCCCTCTCCTGGGGGCATGCCCTCCAGATAGGCCTCCAGCAGCCCCTCGTCCCGGAGGGCCAGCTCCTCCGCCAGGGCGTCGGGGGAGAGGTGGGTGAAGTCCACGAAGCCCTCCCCCAGGCCCCCCAGGGCCTCCAGCACCGCCCCGGGGTCCGCCCCCGCCAGGTCCATCTTGTTGACAAAGAGCACCGTGGGCACGGCGTAGCGCTCCAGCAGCCGCCAGAGGGTGCGGGTGTGGCCCTGGACCGGGTCGGTGCCGCTGACCACCAGCACGGCGCAGTCCAGCACCTGGAGGACCCGCTCGGCCTCGGCGGCAAAGTCGGCGTGACCAGGGGTGTCCAGCAGGGTGAGGACCGCCCCCTCCACCTCCGCCACTGCCTGCTTGGAGAAGATGGTGATGCCCCGCCGGCGCTCCATGGGGTCCGTGTCCAGAAAGGCGTCGGCGTGGTCCACCCGGCCCAGCCTGCGCACCGCCCCGGCGGTGTACAGCAGCCCCTCCGCCAGGGTGGTCTTGCCCGCGTCCACGTGGGCCATCAGGCCCACGCAGATGCGCCGCTTTTCTCTTGTCCCTTCCGCCTGTCGGCCCATGGTCGTCTCCCTCTCCCGGTTTTGATGTATTGTAGTAGTATACCACACTCCCGTCCCCCCGTCGAGACGGCCCTTTCCCCCTCTCTCCCATAAAAAGGCGCCGGGCCGGGTACAAGACCCGGCCCGGCGCCCTCAAAAGGGAAGAAATGGAATGGAAGAGAATGTCGATCGTTTTGGGAGAAAGGATCAGTTCCCCTTCTTCTCCTGCTTCCAGCGGCGCACGATGGCCACCACGCCCCAGATGATCAGGGCGGCCGCCACCACGCCCTCACCGATGAGGATGAAGTAGTAGTTGGCGAAGGGCAGCTCGTTGATGACGGTGCCGTGGACAATGCCGTTCATGGCGTTGGAGTTGACGGTGGTGTACAGGATGTGCTTGATGGCCTGACGGGCAAAGTACTGGGAGGCGGGGTTGGTGATGTCCAGAGGCGCGTCCACCGCGTAGCCGGTGAGCTTCAGGTCGCCGCCGGCCCGGATGCACTGCTCGGTATCCATGACGCCGCCGTTGTCGTAGTCGGTGATGATGGTGCCGTCAAAGCCCCACTCGTTGCGTAGCACGCCGGTGAGCAGGTTGTAGTTGCCGCCGGCCCACACGCAGCCCACCCGGTTGAAGGAGGACATGACGGCCATGACGGCGGGGATCTGGGCGGTGGTCTCGGTGTAGGTGCCGGTGGACTCGTCGTACTCCTGGACCTTGATCTCGGTCATGGGCCGCTCCTCGATGCAGGTCTGGAAGGGCTTGAGGTAGATCTCCCGGATGGCCTGCTCGTTGGCGAAGGTGGCCACGTGGCTGCGGTGATCCTCCTGGTCGTTCAGGGCGAAGTGCTTGATGTAGGCGTACACGCCCTTCTCGGCGCAGGCGGAGGCGGCCTGGAGGGCCAGCTCGCCGGAGATGAAGCCGTCCTCGGAGTAGTACTCGAAGTTACGGCCGGCGAAGGGGGTGCGGTGGATGTTCATAGCGGGGGCGTACCAGCCGGTAATCAGGCCGATGTAGGTGTGGTCGCCCCAGTTGCCGTCGGCGGCCAGGGCGTCCTCGCCCACATAGTAGCCGTGGAGGTAGGAGTTCTCACGGTCCCAGCTGTTGGCCAGGTTGGTGGCGCAGGGGTAGGTGATGGAATAGGGCTCGTGGGTGATGCCGCCCTCGTTCAGGCCGGAGGGGCCGTCGTAGTCGATGGCTCTGGGCTTGCCGATGTTGGAGGAGGCCAGGGTCTGGTAGCCGCCGTTGCGGATGATGGACTCCAGCTCCTCCACGTCCATCTGGTCGATGAGGGCATCCCAGCCGCCCTCGGCCTCCACCTCGTCATAGTCCCGGCCGCGGAAGTCGATGAGCTCCAGGTCGCCCGCCTGGCTGTAGCTGCCCGCCATGGCGGCGGCCTCGTCCTCGGTCATGGGGTTCATGGAGGCCCCCACGCCCTTGGCCTTGATCGTGTCCTTCATCTCATCGGAGATCTCCACCTCCCAGGTGTAGCCGTTCTTCTCGCTGAACTCGCTCTTGCGCTGGCTGTCCTGGTCGCCGTGGGTGGTGGGGAAGGTGCCCACCCAGTCCTGCCGGGTGAGGTACTCCTCCCGGGGGGTGAGCTCGTCCCACACGGCGTGGTCGAACTGGTTGGTGATCTCGGCGCCGGCGGCGGAGACGGAGTAGGTGACATTGTCAACCCCGTTGTTCTCGGAGTAGACATAGGTCCACTTGCCCACGAAGCTGGCGTCGGGCTGGCCGAACAGGCCGTCGTTGGCCACGCCGTTGTAGGCCAGGAAGTTGTTGTTGGCGGCGTGGACGTTCTGGGCGGCGGTGAGGAGGTAGTCCCCGGCCTCCAGGATGTAGGTCTTGGCGTTCACGTCGTCGTAGGAGATGAAGTCCTTCTGGTTGACGGTGACGGTGACGGTCTCGGACTGGCCGGGCTGGATGTCGCCGGTCTTCTCAAAGCCCACCAGGGCGGAGGAGGCCTTCTCCACGAAGTTGGCCTTGTCGTAGTCGGTGTAGGGGGCGTTCAGGTAGACCTGGACCACGTCCTTGCCGGCCACGTCGCCGGTGTTGGTGACGGTGACCTGGATCTGGATGTCGCCGTTGGCGTCCATGTCGCTCATGGTGAAGTCGGACCACTCAAAGGTGGTGTAGCTCAGGCCGTAGCCAAAGGGATACTGCACCACGTCGCCGTAGGTGTAGTCCCCGGCGTTGCCCTGGTTCATGGCCTTGTCAAAGTAGCGGGTCTCGTAGTACTTGTAGCCCACGTAGATGCCCTCGTCGTAGAACACGCCGGCCTCCACGTCCTCGCCGTTGTTGACCAGCATCATGTCGCCCATGTTCTGCATGGCGGGGGAGGAGAAGGCGTCATAGGCAAAGGTGTCCACCAGATGGCCGGAAGGGTTGACCTTTCCGCTGAGCACGTCGGCGATGGAGCGGCAGGTGTCGCCGCCGGCGCCGGGGGCCCAGAGCACCGCGGTGATGTTCTCATAGTCGGACACCCAGCCCAGCTCAAAGGCGTTGTTGGTGTTGACCACAATGATCACGTTGTCAAAGTTGTCGTTCAGGTAGCTGATGACCCCCAGCTCCACGGAGTCGGGCTCCAGGTAGTGCTTGTCCTTGTCCTCTTCAATGTCGGTCCAGTCGCCCATGTAGCGGCCCAGGTCCCGGCCCTCGCCGCCGGTGCGGGCGAGGAAGAACACGGGGATGGTGTCCACCGCCTCAGTCTTGGCCTCATCGGGGATGGCGGAGATGGGGGCCTCGTTAATGGACCAGTCCTCGGCGCCGCCGTACATGATGGCGCCGCCGCCCCGGGTGTAGGTGTCGTGGTTGTCGCTGTAGAAGTCCCACAGAGACTCATTGATGCTGAAGCCCTGCTCGGTGAGGGCGGTGCGCATGTCGCTGGAGATGGTGCTCACGCCGGAGCCGGTACCGCCGGCCAGCAGGTCCACGGAGGAGGCGGAGAACAGGCTCAGCTTGGAGCCCGCCGCCACAGGCAGGCCCTTGCCGTCCTGGGTGTTGTTGTACAGCAGCACGAAGCCCTCGGCGCCGGCCTTGCGGGTGTAGGCCTGCTCCGCCGCCTGGAGCTCGTCAGAGTCGGTGATGTCCCGGGTATAGTAGGTGGCATCCACCCCGTCAGGACCGGAGCTGGTTTCAAACTCGGTCTCACCAAAGATGTCCCGGAGCACCAGGTCGAACATGGACGTGGTTACCGTGGACAGCACGATGGAGAATGCCAGCAGGATGGCCAGCAGCGGCGCCACGATCATGGTAAATGTCTTGGCGCTGAGCTTTTTCTTCTTTTCCTTTGCCATGATAATGAATTCCCTCCAAATGGTGATGATGATTCACACGCTTGGGTTCCTCTTTCCACGGGCCGGCAGGGCCGGCCAAACATAAGGGGGGTATCAGATGGGGAAGCTGTGCCACGCTCCCCCACCTCTGGGGACAATCAACCCTCGGCGGGGGCGGTCTCAAACACCTCGCCCACGGCGCTGGTCTTGACCCACTGGTAGTCCGCCTGGCTGGTGCCGGCGGTGTAGGCCCCCATCCAGCCCTCGGCGTCGGGGGTGCCGCACCAGAAGTTCATCAGGATGCGGCCGGGGGTAGAGGGCATGGGGCCGTTGTCCTGGGCGTTGACGCTGTACACGGCCTCGCCGTCCACAAACCAGGTGATGGAGTCCTCGGTCCAGCGGAAGCCGTACTCGTGGAACTCCTCGGAGGCGTCAAAGCCCAGCTCGTACCAGTACTCGTGGCCGCCCACGCCGTCCACATAGTAGTTGAACTGCACGCCGGTGGTGTCCTTGCCCAGGAACTCGATGTCGATCTCGTCCCAGGGGTTGGCCTCGCCGTCCACGTTCACGTCGTAGGGGCCGGTGCAGGTGAAGAAGGTGCTGGCGGTGCCCGCGTCCTTGGAGGGCTTCATGCTGACGGAGTAGTCGCCGTAGCCGTAGTACAGACCGGTGCGCATCTCGCCGCCATAGTAGTCCTGCTCCACGTCATCCCCGGCGGGGCTGATGTGGAGCTGCATCTGGCCGTCGTTGTAGGTGACATGGTCCCCGGCCCACCACACATTGAACACGCTGCCGTTGGACCAGCCGTCGGAGGGGAACATGGCCTCCACGGCGCCGTTGGAGAAGTCGGCCAGCACCTCGCCGCCCAGGGGCTCCACCTCGGGGGTCTGGCTGTCCTGGGGCTGGCTCTCCTGGGGCTGACTGGCGGAGGGGCTGCCGGAGGGGGACGGGCTCTCCTGGGGCTCTTCACCGCAGGCGGCCAGGGCCAGGGTCATGGCCACGGCCAGACCCAGCGCGAGGATCTTCTTTTTCATTTCTGTTCTCTCCCTTTCAATGTAATCTTGACCGGGCGCCCGGACCCCTGTGGACTGGCACACATCCATAAAATAAGCCCGCGGCCACCGGTCTTCCGCGGGCAATATAGCAAAAGGAACACCCATTGACAATAGGTGTTCCTTAAACTGCACGTTTTTTTCGTATTCTGCAAATTTCCCTTCAGCTATGGCCCGCAGGGCTGCCGCTGAAGAGGATGTTCAGATGAAACACGTCCCCGCTGATATAGGTGGTAAGCTCCCCCTCGTACTTGTGGACGATCATGCGGATGCTGCGCATGCCGAAGCCGTGGTACCCCTTATCCTCCTTGGTGGTGACGGGCAGGCCGTCCTGGAAGGTGAGGGAGCCGTCGAAGTAGTTGTCCGCCTGGATGATCAGCATGTCCCCCCGGCTCTTCACCACCAGGTTGATGACCCGCCGCTCCCGCTGGCCGATGGCCTTCACCGCCTCCAGGGCGTTGTCCAGCACGTTGCCGAACAGACAGTACAGGTCGCTGCCCTCCATAAAGTCCAGCTTCTCCCCGTCGGCCATGCAGGAGAGGTTGATGCCGTTTTGCTCGCAGTAGAGGCTCTTCTCCGTAAGGAGCACGTCCAGCAGCTGGTTGCCTGTCTCAATCCTGGCGTCGTAGATGGAGATGCTCTCCTGCAGGTCCGCCATAGCGTCTCCCTCCAGGGCACCCCCCTGGGCGGCCAGGGTGCCCAGCTTGTAGCGAATGTCGTGGCACTTGATGTTGATGAGCTCAATGGTGTCCCGGGAGATCTCATACTGCCGCTCGCTCTGGCGGATGGCGTGCTGGAGGTACTCCACCTCCTGCTTGAGCTCCCGCTGCTCCACGGTGCGGGAGGCCAGCAGCAGCACAATAGAGCAGCACGCCACGGAGAAGAGGTTCCCCGTCTGCCGCAGCACGCCGTACTCCGGCCGGTCAAACACGTTCTCCGCCCCCACGCTGAGCTTGGCAAAGTAGATGTCCTCGATGGAGCACAAAATCACCGTGATGATCAGGGTGATCACCGAGATGGCCAGCAGCCGGTAATCCATCCTCCAGCTGGATATGTGGCGCACCTGGGGCCGGATAAAGAGGAAGTACACCGCCGCCGCCACGGCGGCAAAAAAGATGTAGTACAGGATGCGGTAATACAGGTTGAAGTTGGCCCCCCAGCTTTCGTACAGGCGGAACGCCAGCCCCAGGCACCAGGCCATCAGGTGGAACTTGTAGCACAGGTTCTGGGCGGCGTAGGCCACGGAGCAGCAGAAGAGCACCGTGGAAAAGGGCTCCTCAAAGCACAGCCACACATGGACCATGGTGGCCGCGAAGAGGAAGAGGTACACCCCGATGCGGCCCACAACCGTCTGTCCGCACAGCTGGTACACCGCCGCCACCCCGAAGGCCAGGATCAAAATCACCGCCAGGCCCCCGATGGCCCGGTGCCAGAACCGGGAGGCCCGGTTGAGCTTCCAGGTGATAAGGGTGTAAAACACATACAGCTCAAAGAGAAACTCCAGGATGATGTCCTTGTATGTAAAGATCAGCCCTTCCATACTCACTGCCCCCCTATGGACCCGGCGTACCAGTTGGCCAGCTCCGCCATAAAGGCCGCCCGCCGGGGGCGGCTGATCTGGAGGACGTTGTCCCCCACCTGCACGGTGCACCCCTTCACCTTCACGATGAACTTGGGGTTGACCAGATAGCACTTGTTGCACCGGAGAAAGCCGAAGGCGCTCAGCTCCTGCTCCACACCGGACAAAGCGCCGGTGCGCTCGATGACGTCGTCAATCAGGTGGTAAAAGAGGCGGTGGTTCATGATTTCCACATACATGAGCTTGTCTGTGGAAATGCGGCACAGACCCCCCGCGGAGCTGACGGTAAAGCTGCGGTCCTCGTTCATGATGTAGATGTCCAGGGCCTTTTTAAATTTCAGGGAGAAGTCGTAGTAGCTCACGGGCTTTACCAGGAAGCTCACGGCGTCCACCTCGTACCCCCGCAGGGCGTACTGCACCAGATTGGTGATAAAGATGATGGACACGTTCTTGTCCTGCCGGCGCAGCTCCACCGCCGCCTCCATGCCGTCCTTTTTGGGCATCTGGATATCCAGAAATACCACAGCATAGGCGGGCTTATAGTCCCGCAGGAATTCCTCCCCATCCCGAAACCGGGTGATGCGGAACTCCTGCCCGAACTGGGCCGCGTACTGCTCCACATATCCCTCCAGCCGCCGGGCCGCGTTGTCCTCGTCCTCCACAATGGCAATATTTCTCACGGCTTCCCCTCCCTCGCTCAGCGATCCAGCACACTACCTGCCAGGGCCCACTTCCTTCCCCCGGAGCCTTGGAAAGGAGAGGCGGTTGTTTTATTATATCACACAGCCCCTTCCTTTTCCAGCCGCTTGCCCCGGCCCGTCCCTTCTGTTTTTCATTTCCTTGTTTTCCGTCGAATTTCTGCTATAATGCAAACCAGATGGTTTATTCCACCCGGAAAGGGCAAAAAGGGAGGGGGCATGTCATGAGTGCTCTGTTTCCGTGGGGCGGGGAGCGGGACTCCTATCTGAATATCCTGCGGTTTTTGAATGAGAGCTCGGACGACTACTTTTTCCTGTGGGAGTTCCAGTCGGACCGGCTCTATTTTTCCGGCTCCATTGCCCGGCGGTACGATCTGCCCCTGGGGCCGGAGGGATGGTGCGCCGTGGCCGACTGGTGCGCCATCGTCTATGACAAGGACCTGCCCGCTCTGGCGGAGGAGCTGGACAAGGTGCGCCGGGGGATCCTGCCCGACCACAACATGGAGTACCGCCTGCTGGACCGGGAGGGGAACCGGGTGTGGATCAACTGCCGGGGCAAGAGCCAGCTGGGGGCGGATGGGGCCCCCCTGCTTATGGTGGGCCGGGTGTCCGACTCCGCCCTGGTGCGCAAGGCCGACCCCCTTACCGGGGCCTTTAACGCCCTGAAGCTCACAGAGGATATGGACGCCCTCATTGCAGGGGGGGCGCCCCACTACCTGCTGCTGCTGGGGGTAGACAATCTGAAGGCCATCAACATCAAGCACGGCCGCCCCCACGGCAACCGGCTTTTGAAGCTGGTGGCGGAGACCCTGGAGGACGTGACCGACATGGCCCGGGTATACCGCCTGGGGGGAGACTGCTTTGCCGTGAACCTGCCCACGGGCAGCCGGGAGGAGGTGGAGGAGGTCTACCGCCAGGTGCGGGAGCACCTGGCAGACCACTGCACTGTGTCCGCCGGGGCAGTATCCTACCAGGAGTGCCTGTCGGGAGACGGGGGCGCTCTGTTCCAGTACGCCGAGGAGGCCCTGGACAAGGCCAAGCGCACGGGGAAGGACACTCTGGCCTTTTTCTCCGCGGCGGACTATGAGCGCACCCTGTCCACCCTGGAGCTCCAGGAGGAGCTGCAGCGCAGCGTGCAAAACGGTTTCGGGGGCTTTTCCCTTCACTACCAGCCCCAGCTGCGGTTGGGGCACCACCAGATCTTTGGGGCTGAGGCCCTGCTGCGGTACACCTCCCCCACCCGGGGGGCGGTGAGCCCGGCGGAGTTCATCCCCGTGCTGGAGCAGACGGGGCTCATCTGTCCCGTGGGCCTGTGGGTGCTGGAGTCCGCCCTGGCGCAGTGCCGCGCCTGGCGCAGCCGCCTGCCGGAGTTTCACATCAGCGTGAACATCTCCTACGCCCAGCTGGCCAAGGAGGGGGTCACCCAGGCGGTGCTGGAGGTGCTGGAGCGCAGCGGCCTGCCGGGGGACGCCCTCACCCTGGAGGTCACCGAGAGCATGCAGCTCCAGGACTACCCCCATTTCAACAAGATCTTCTACCAGTGGAAAAAGTACGGCGTGGAGATCTCCGTGGACGACTTCGGCACGGGCTACTCCAGTCTGGGCCACCTCAAGAGCATGGAGGTGGACGAGATCAAGATCGACCGGTGCTTTGTCAGCGGCATCCAGCACAGCGCCTACAACTACCGGCTGCTGAGCAACATGATCGAGCTGGCCCGCTCCTCCCAGATCCGGGTGTGCTGCGAGGGGGTGGAGACGGCGGAGGAGCTCTCCACTCTGGAGGAGCTCCACCCCGATCTGCTCCAGGGCTATCTCTTTGCCCGGCCCTGCCCGCCGGAGGAGTTCGCCTCCCTGTACCTCCAGCCCCGCCGGCCGGAGTTTCAGGCCCCCCTGGCACCAAAGGGCGCCCCGGGCCACCGGAATGGAGACCGGGGGCAGGACAGCCCCGTCCCCGCCGCCCGGGACGAGCTGGACACCATCATCGGCGCACTGGACGAGATCATTTACGTCAGCGACCCCGCCACTTACGAGCTCTACTACCTCAACCCCGCCGGCCGGCGGCTGACGGGGGTGTACGACTACAAGGGGCGCAAGTGCTACAAGGTCCTCCAGGGCCGGGACGACCCCTGTGACTTCTGCACCAACCACTGCCTGAAGCCCGAGTGCTTCTACGCCTGGGAGTGGGAAAATCCCTACCTGAACCGCCATTTCCTTCTAAAGGACAAGCTGATTCTCTGGCGGGGAAAGCCCGCCCGGCTGGAGTACGCCATGGATGTGACGGACCAGGAGCTGGTGAGCCAGGCGGTACAGGAAAAGCTGGACTTTGCCCAAAATGTGGTGTCCTGCGCCCAGTCTCTGGCGGCGGAGCCGGAGATGGAGCGGGCCATCCAGCAGATGCTCTCCTCCGTGGGAGAGTTTTACCAGGCCGACCGGGCCTACCTCTTCCAGCCCGACACCGCCCGGGGGGAGCACTGGAGCAACACCTATGAGTGGTGCCGGGATGGGGTCTCCCCGGAGCGGGACAATCTTCAGTCCCTGCCCGAAGCCCTCCTCCGGCGGTGGATGGAGTTTTTTTCCCAGGGCGCCTCGGTGGTTATTCCCAATGTGGATGCCATTCAGTCCACCAGCCCCCGGGAGTGGCAGGACCTGAGCGCCCAGGGCATCCGGCGGCTCATCGCCTGCCCCATCCGGGTGGATGGGCAGCTGCTGGCCTTCATCGGGGTGGACAACCCCCGCCACTGCGTCACCGACGACGCCCAAATGCGCACCATGACCCTCTTCATTGCCAGCCGCTTCCAGCGCAACGCCGCCGAGGAGCGGCTGGGGGAGCTGCTGGATCTGGGCTACCGGGATATTCTCCGGGCCACGGAGGTGGGGCTGTGGTTCATCCGTCTCCACAAGGACGGCACCCCAAACGAGATGTTTGCCGATGAAAATATGAAGCATATTCTGGGCCTGGGCCGGGACGCCACCCCGCAGGAGTGCTACCAGCACTGGTACAGCCGCATCAACGACGGCTACTACCACTATGTGAACCTGTCTGTGGAGCATATGCTCCAGGGGGACCAGGTGGTGCAGCTGCAGTACACCTGGAACCACCCCACCATGGGGGAGGTGCTGGTGCGCTGCACCGGAGTGAGAGCCCGGGCCGCCGGGGATGCGGACTGCCTGGAGGGGTACCACCGCATTGTGAGCAACATGGCCCAGCCCCGGTTCCTGCCCGACACCCCCTCTAGCGAGATGTTTGAGTTCAACGAGCGCAAGGGGACCATCTACTTCCACACCCAGCGGCACTTTCTCTTCGGAGACGCCCAGCGGGAGGAGGGCTTCCCCCGGTGCTGGGTGGACAGCGGCATGGTCCACCCCCACTTCGCCCAGCGGTTTCAGGAGACATTCCGCCAGGTGGGGACCCGGGCAAACGAGGACGGGTGGGAGCTGCTGCTGCGCTCCCCCGGCGGGGAGTACACCTGGTTCCGCCTGAAAACCCGCCACCTGGGCCGGGACGCCCAGGACCAGGATACCATTCTGGTGCTGCTGGACCCGGCCAACCAGCAGCGGCTGCTGGAGCTGGAAAATCTGCGCCTGCGGGACTTCTACCACGCCAGCCTGTCCGAGGCGGTGGCCTACGCCGAGGTGGACCTGGAGAGCGGCCAGCTCCAGGCCGCCGGCGGCCTGTGGGAGGAATTCATGACTCGGGACTGGCAGGAGGAGGGCAGCTTCCTGGCCTTCCTGTCCCGCCAGGTCCGCCGGACGGGGCAGCTGGCCGAGGAGGCCCCCGGCGATCTGTGGCTCTTCCAGGATCAGGTGGACTGGCCGGCGGTCTTTCGCCGGGGGGAGCGCACCCAGCGCTTTACCTACTGCCGTTCCTTCGGGGCGGAGCGGCGCTGGGTGGAGCTGGTGATGCATGTGTTTCAGGAGCAGTTTACCGAGACCATGTACGCCCTGGTGTACCTGATGGACATCGACGTGGCCAAGCGGCGGGAGCTGGCCCAGAAGGAGGCCGCCGACCGGGACCCCCTCACCGGGGTGTACAACCGCAACGCCTTTGAGGCGGCGGTGCGGGAGTTTATGTCCGTGGGCCCCGAGCCCCGCCGGGGCGCCCTCATCCTGCTGGACATCGACAATTTCAAGGACATCAACGACCGCTTCGGCCACCCCGCCGGGGACGCCGCCCTCAAGCGGCTGACCGGGCTGCTCAAAAGCACCTTCCGCAGCCGGGACATCATTGGCCGCCTGGGGGGCGACGAGTTCATGGTCTTTCTCAAGGGGCCCATCCGGCGGGACATCCTGGACCAGCGCATGGACGCCCTCCTCGCCGCCCTGTGGGCCGACAGGGAGATGCCCCTGTCCTGCAGCGCCGGGGTGTGCTTTGCCCAGGGGGAGAACTTCTCCTACACCGACTGCCTCCTCCAGGCGGATATGGCCCTCTACCGCAGCAAGCAGGTGGGCAAGAGCCGCTACTGCTACGCCCCGGAGGGGCAGTCCTCCGCCCATCTGTAAACATACCGCTGAAACCAGCAGCCCCCCATCCTGTCACCGCAAAGGCCCCCGCCGGACTGTGGTCCGGCGGGGGCCTTTGGCGCGATTCAAAGGGCAGGGGGCGGGGAGAGGGTATCCAGGCATCCGTCCAGCACGGCGTGGATGGCCCGGGCCACCCCGTCGTGGCCGTTGTCCCCGGTGACCCAGGCGCACAGGGCCTGGATCTCCGGGGCGGCGTTGCCCATGGCGATGGGCAGCCCTACGGCGGCAAACATGCCCTTGTCGTTGTCGTTATCCCCGATGCCCACGGTGTCCGCCATGGGAATGCCCAGCATGTCCGCCAGGGCGGCGATGCCGGTGCCCTTGTCCACCCCGGGGGCCAGAATCTCCAGGTTGTCCCAGCCCGAGGCGGTGAAGTACACCCTGTCCCCCCAGGGGGCCAGCCGGGCGCGGACGGCGGGGAAGGAGGCCGGGTCCCCCTTGGCAAAGATTTTGTTCACCCCCAGGCCGTGGGCGGCCAGATAGCCGGCCATGTCCCCCGTGACCACCTTCTGCCGGTGGAAGATGGGGCAGTGGTAGTCCACAAACGCGGCGTCCAGGACGGGGTTGAGCACCAGGGCGTCCCCGGCGAAGGCCAGCACCCCCAGCTCCTCCTCCGCCAGCACCCCCAGGACCCCCTGGACGGCGGCGGGGTCCATGGGGAAGTGGCGCAGGTTGCGCTTCTTGCGCAGATCGGCGATGGACCCGCCCCCCTGGCACACCATCAGGGGGGAGCACCCCGCCTCCTCCGCCACATCCCAGGACTCCTGCCAGGAGCGGCCGGTGGCCAGGACCACCTCCACCCCCGCCTGCCGGGCCCGGGCGACGGCTGCCCGGTTTGCCCCGCTCACATGCCCGTCGGGCCCCAGGAGGGTGCCGTCCAGGTCCAGCGCGATGAGTCGATACATGCCGTGTCCCCCTCTTTCACATGGTTTCACGGCTATTATAATGCGTAGGGAACAAAGGGACAAGTCTTGAAAGCCGGAGGCGGGGCAGGAGTTCTTTGTGAAAGTGCCCTAGTCCGCCTTCTCCTCCCCCCGCCGGGGGGTGAGGGCCTTTACCGTCTCGCACACCGCCAGGGGCACCAGGCTCAGCCCCGCCACGGCCCCCCACTGTCCGGGGGTCATGGGCACCACCTGGAAGAGGGACTGGAGGGGGGGCAGCAGCAGCACGCTCCCCTGGAGCACCAGGCCCATGAGAAAGGCCTTGTTCATGGCCGGGTTGGTCAGCACTCCCATCTCCGCCAGGGTGCGTCTCTCCCCCCGGACGTCGAAGGCGTGGAAGAGCTGGCTGAAGGTGAGGGTGGCGAAAGCCATGGTGGAGGCGGCGGCGTGGCCCGCCTCCAGCCCCAGGCGATAGGCCCCCAGGGTCACTAGCCCCACCAGCACCCCCTGCCACACCAGGCGCAGGGAGAACCGGGGGGTGAAGAGGGCCTCCCCCGCCTTCCGGGGGGGCTCCTCCATAACCCCCGCCTCCACCGGCTCCATGCCCAGGGCAAGGGCAGGGAGGGAGTCGGTGACCAGGTTGAGCCACAGCAGCTGCACCGCCGCCAGGGGGGTGTGGGCAAAGCCCAGGAGGGTGGCGGCGAAGATGGTGAAGATCTCCCCCATGTTGCACGAGAGAAGGTAGTGGATGGCCTTGCGGATGTTGGCGTAGATCCCCCGGCCCTCCTCCACCGCCTGGAGGATGGTGGAGAAGTTATCGTCGGTGAGGATCATGTCCGCCGCCCCCTTGGCCACCTCGGTGCCGCTGCGGCCCATGGCGCAGCCGATGTCCGCCGCCTTCAGGGCGGGGGCGTCGTTCACCCCGTCCCCCGTCATGGCCACCACCGCCCCCCGCTTCTGCCAGGCCCGGACGATGCGGGACTTGTGCTCGGGGGACACCCGGGCGTACACCGTGAAGCGGTCCACGTCCTCCTCCAGCAGGGCCTGGGGCATGAAGTCCAGGTCCTCCCCGGTGACCGCCCGGTCCCCCGGGCGGAAGATGTCCAGCTCCCGGGCGATGGCCAGGGCGGTGAGGCGGTGGTCCCCGGTGATCATCACCGGGCGGATGCCCGCGGTGTGGCACCGCTCCACCGCCCGCCTGGCCTGGGGCCGGGGCGGGTCCATCATGCCCACCAGGCCGGCGAAGGTGAGCTCCCGCTCCACCTCCTCCGCCGTCAGGGGGCGGGGGAGGGAGGCCACGTCCCGGAAGGCGCACCCCAGCACCCGCAGGGCCCTGCCCGCCATGGCGTCGTTGGCCCGGAGGACGGCGGCCCGCCGCCCCTCCGTCAGGGGGACCTCCCCCCGGTCCAGTATCCTGGTGCAGCGGGCCAGCAGCACGTCGGGGGCCCCCTTGGTCATGATGCGGTATCCCCCGCCGGGGAGGGCGTGGACCGTGGTCATCAGCTTGCGCCCCGAGTCAAAGGGCACCTCCCCCCGGCGGGGCATGTCCTCCTCCAGGCGGTTTTTGTCCAGCCCCTCCAGGGCGGCCTGGACCACCAGGGCGCACTCGGTGGGGTCCCCCTCCGCCAGGGGGCCCCCGCCCTCCCCGGGGCGCAGCCTGGCGTCGGCGCACAGGCAGCCGATGGCCAGCACCGCCCCCCGGTGCCGCCCCCCCAGGGACCACACCTGGGTGACGGTCATTTTGTTCTGGGTAAGGGTGCCCGTCTTGTCCGAGCAGATCACCCCGGCGCACCCCAGGGTCTCCACCGCGGGGAGGGTCTTGACAATGGCCCCCCGGCGGGCCATGCGCCCTACCCCCAGGGCCAGTACGATGGTGACGATGGCGGGCAGCCCCTCGGGGATGGCGGCCACCGCCAGGGACACGGCGGTGAGGAACATGGCCAGCAGCTCCTTCCCCTGGATGAGCCCCAGGCCGAAGGTGAGGGCGCACACGCACAGGCACAGGAAGGACAGGTTGCGGGACACCTCCCCCATATTCCGCTGGAGGGGGGTCTGCTTCTCCTGGTGGGTGAGGAGCATCCCGGCGATGCGGCCCACCTGGGTCTCCATCCCCGTGGCGGTGACCACCGCCACCCCCCGGCCGGCGGTGATGACGGTGGAGGCCATGACCATGTTCCGCCGGTCCCCCAGGGGGGTGTCCCCGGGGAACACCGCCCCCGCCTCCTTCTCCACCGGCGCCGACTCCCCGGTGATGGCGCTCTCGTCCGCCTTGAGCCCGGCGCTCTCCAGCAGCCGGCAGTCGGCAGGCACCAGGTCCCCCGCCTCCAGATGTACAATGTCCCCCGGCACCAGCACCGCCGCCTCCACCTGGAGCTCTGTCCCCTCCCGGACCACCCGGGCCCGGGGGGCGGACATGCGGCGCAGGGCCTCCAGGGCCCGGCGGGCCCCCGCCTCCTGGGTGAGGGACACCGCCGCATTCACCACCACGATCACCAGGATGATGAGGGCATCCACCCAGTCCTCCCCCCGGCTGGCCGCCAGGGACAGCCCCGCCGCCCCCAGCAGCACCAGCACCATGGGATCTTTGAGCTGCTGGAGAAACCGCCGGATGGGGCTGGGGGGCGGGGCCTCCTCCAGTTTGTTGGGCCCCCACTTCTCCAGCCGCTGCCTGGCCTGGGCGTGAGTTAGGCCCCGGGCGCTGTGGGTGTCCAGGTCGCTGAGCACCTGGGCCGGGGATCGCTGATACCACTCCTGCATAAAACCGCCCCTTTTCCTCTTCCCGGGGCCGCCGGATGGGGCCTCCGTTTTCCCCCAGTATACTGTGCCTCCCGGGGAAAGAATGGGGAAACGTGGCGGGACCGCCTTTTTGACAAAAGGACAGAAAAATCCCCGCCCGGAGCCTCTGGCTCCGGGCGGGGACGGTAAACATGCCGGCATTTTTTTGAAGCTCCTTACTCCAGCTCGAAGGCGCCGGTGTAGAGCTGGTAGTACACCCCGTGCTGGGCGATCAGGTCCTGGTGGCTGCCCCGCTCAATGATGCGGCCGTGGTCCAGCACCATGATGGCGTCGGAGTTGCGCACGGTACTCAGCCGGTGGGCGATGACGAACACGGTGCGCCCGCTCATCAAAGCGTCCATACCCCGCTGGACGATGGCCTCGGTCCGGGTGTCGATGGAGGAGGTGGCCTCGTCCAGGATCATCACCGGCGGGTCCGCCACGGCGCAGCGGGCAATGGCGATGAGCTGCCGCTGGCCCTGGGAGAGGTTGGCCCCGTTGCCGGTGAGCATGGTGTCGTACCCCTGGGGCAGGCGGCGGATGAAGTCGTCGGCGTTGGCCAGCACGGCGGCGGCCTCCACCTCCTCGTCGGTGGCGGCCAGGTTGCCGTAACGGATATTCTCCCGGACGGTGCCGGTAAAGAGGTTGGTGTCCTGGAGCACGATGCCCAGGGAGCGGCGCAGGTCCGCCTTTTTGATCTTGTTGATGTTGATGCCGTCGTACCGGATCTTGCCGTCGGCAATGTCGTAGAACCGGTTGATCAGGTTGGTGATGGTGGTCTTGCCCGCGCCGGTGGCCCCCACGAAGGCCACCTTCTGGCCCGGCTCCGCGAAGAGGGAGACGTTGTGCAGAATGGTCTTGCCCTCCTCATAGGCGAAGTCCACGTCAAACATGCGCACGTCGCCGGTGAGGCGGGTGTAGGTGAGGGTGCCGTCCCCATGGGGGTGCTTCCAGGCCCAGATGTTGGTGCGCTCCTGGCTCTCATGGAGGTTGCCCTCCCGGTCGAAGGACACGTTGACCAGGGTGACGTAGCCGTGGTCCTCCTCGCTCTCCTCGTCCATTAGGTCGAAGATGCGCTGGGCCCCCGCCAGGGCCATGATGACCGAGTTGAGCTGCTGGGAGATCTGGCTGATGGGGTTGGACAGGCTCTTGGACAGCTGGAGGAAGGTGGCGATGGTGCCCAGGGTGATGCCGGGGCCCACCCCGCTCAGGGCCAGGGCGCCGCCCGCCATGGCCACGATGACATACTGGATGTTGCCGATGTTCATCAGGATGGGCATGAGGATGTTGGCGTACTTGTTGGCCTGGTAGGCACTTTCAAAGAGGGCGTCGTTCACCTTCTCAAAGCCCTTCTGGGCCTCCTCCTCGTGGCAGAAGACCTTGACCACCTTCTGGCCGTTGATCATCTCCTCGATGTAGCCGTTCAGGTCGCCCAGCTTGGTCTGCTGGCGCATGAAGTACTTGCCGCTGCGGCTGGCCAGGAAGCGGGTGACGAAGAGCATGCAGATGATGCACACGATGACCACCCCGGTCATCAGCAGGTCGGTCCACAGCATACCCACAAAGGCCACCACGATCATCATGCCGGAGTTGATCACCTGGGGAATGCTCTGGGAAAACATCTGCCGCAGGGTGTCCACGTCGTTGGTGTACACGCTCATCACGTCGCCGTGGGCGTGGGTGTCGAAATACTTGATGGGCAGGGTCTGCATGTGGCCGAACAGGTCGTCCCGGATCTTCTTCTGGACCCCCTGGGAGATGGTGACCATCAGCCGGTTGTAGACAAAGGCGCACAGCGCGCCGGTGAGGTAGAGGCAGCCCATCAGAATGAGGGCCCGGAGCAGGCCGCCGAAGTCCGGGTCGGCCATGACCAGCAGGGGCTCGATATAGTCGTCGATGAGGGACCCCAGGAACAAAGAGCCGGAGACCGAGGCAATGGCGCTGACCAGGATGCACAGCAGCACCAGGATAAACTTCATCTGATACCCCCGGCCCACATAGCTCAGCAGCCGGCCGGCGGTATGGGAGCGGCTGGCGGGAATGTTACGCATTGTCCTCGCCTCCCTTCGTCTGGGACTCATGGATCTCCCGGTAAATCTCGCAGCTCTCCAGCAGCTCCTGGTGGGTGCCCATGGCGGTGATCCTGCCGCCGTCCATCACCAGGATCTTGTCCGCGTCCTCAATGGAGGAGATGCGCTGGGCGATGATGAACTTGGTGGTCTCCGGGATCTCCTCCCGGAAGGCCTTGCGGATGAGGGCGTCGGTCTTGGTGTCCACGGCGGAGGTGGAGTCGTCCAGAATGAGGATCTTGGGCTTTTTCAGCAGGGCCCGGGCGATGCACAGCCGCTGCTTCTGGCCGCCGGACACGTTGGAGCCCCCCTGCTCGATGTAGGTGTCGTACTTGTCGGGGAACTCCTGGATGAAGGGGTCCGCCTGGGCCAGGCGGCACACCCGGACCATCTCCTCGTCGGTGGCCTCCTTATTGCCCCAGCGCAGGTTCTCCTTAATGGTGCCCGAGAAGAGCACGTTTTTCTGGAGCACCATGGCCACCTGCTCCCGCAGGGCCTCCATGTCGTAGTCCCGCACATCCACGCCGCCCACCAGCACCCGGCCCTCGGTGGCGTCATACAGCCGGGGGATCAGCTGGACCAGGGTGGTCTTGGAGGTGCCGGTGCCACCCAGGATGCCCACCGTCTCGCCGGCGCGGATGGTGAGGTCCACGTCCTTCAGGCACTCCTTCTCCGGGTCCTTGGCGTAGCTGAAGCTTACGTTCTCAAAGACCACGGAGCCGTCCTTCACCTCCATGACGGGGTCGGGGCCGTTCTTCAGGTCGCTCTCCTCGCTGAGGAGCTCCTCGATGCGCTCGGCAGAGGCCCGGGAGATGATGATCATCACCAGCACCATGGACAGCATCATCAGGCTCATGAGGATCATCATGATGTAACTGAACATACTGGTGAGCTGGCCGGTGGTGAGCTCGCCCCCCACCACCAGGTTGGCCCCCAGCCAGGACACGGTGAGCATACAGGCGTACACGCAGATCTGCATCAGGGGCATGTTGAAGGCCACGATCTTCTCCGCCTTGGAGAAGTCCAGGTAGATCTCCTTGGACACCTTGCCGAATTTGTCCTTCTCATACTCCTCCCGGACGAAGGACTTCACCACCCGGATGCCCAGCAGGTTCTCCTGCACCACGTTGTTGAGCCAGTCGTACTTTTTAAACACCCGCTCGAAGAGGGGGTGGGCCGAGGTCATGATGATGAGCAGCCCCGCCGCCAGAATGGGAATGACCACCAGGAAGATCAGGGCCAGCTTGGGGTTGATGGTAAAGGTGAGGGTCCAGGCGCAGATGAGCATCACCGGGCAGCGCACCGCAACGCGGATGAGCATCATAAAGGCCATCTGCACGTTGGTCACGTCGGTGGTGAGCCGGGTGATAATGCCGCCGGTGGAAAATTTGTCGATGTTGGCGAAGGAGAACTGCTGCACCGTGCGGTACATCTCCCGGCGCAGATTGCGGGAGAGGCCCGTGGCCGCCCGGGCGGCGAACCGGCCCGACAGGGCCCCCAGCAGCAGGGCGATCATGGCCATGGCCACCACCAGCACGCCGTAGCGCACAATGTGGGTCATGCTGCCCGCCTTTACCCCCTCATCCAGCAGCTTGCCGGTCATCATGGGGATCAGCACGTCGAAGGCCACCTCACCGATGACGAAAATGGGGGTGAGGATGGTATCCCGCTTGAACTCCTTGATGCACGAGGTGATTCCTCTTACCATAGTTCAATCTCCTTGTATTATAGAGTAGTAGTTATTAGAGCCCCTCTCCAAGGGCTGTGTGCTACACTGTAAGGGATGCTGTGGATTGGTGCAAATCTCCTACCACA
>CASFCS010000011.1 GCA_949293245.1 uncultured bacterium
CAGCGTGGAGGTCCACGTCCTCCAGGGCGAGCGTGAGATGGCCCAGTACAACAAGACCCTGGGCCGCTTCAACCTGGACGGCATCGCCCCCGCCCGCCGTGGCGTGCCTCAGATCGAGGTCACCTTCGACATCGACGCCAACGGCATCGTGAACGTGTCCGCCAAGGACCGGGGCACCGGCAAGGAGCAGCACATCACCATCACCTCCTCCACCAACATGTCCCAGGAGGACATCGACAAGGCCGTCCGGGAGGCCGAGCAGTTTGCTGCCGAGGACGCCAAGCGCAAGGAGGAAGTGGACACCCGCAACCAGGGCGACCAGATGGTGTACCAGACCGAGAAGGTCCTGGAGGAGATGGGCGACAAGATCGACCCCGCCGACAAGGCCAATGTGGAGAGCGAGCTGGGCCGCCTGAAGGAGGCCCTGAAGGGCAGCGACGTGGAGGCCATCAAGTCCGCCACCGAGAGTGTCACCAAGGCCTTCTACGCCGTCAGCGAGAAGCTCTACAGCCAGCAGGGCGGCCAGGCGGGCCCCGGCCCCGACATGGGCGGCGCGGGCTTCGGCGGCGGCCATGACGCCGGCCCCGACGTGGTGGATGCCGACTACAAGGTCGTGGACGACGATCACAACAAGTAATCCAACATGAAAACGCCGCGGGCGGGGGCTTGTCCCCCGCCTGTGTGGCGTTCCCTTTTCCATACGGTGGATCGTGGAGGGCGCGTGGTCACTCTTCACTCTCCACTCTCCACTTTGAAACAGAGGTGAATACCAATGCCGGAACAGAAACGCGACTACTACGAGGTGCTGGGCGTGAGCAAGGGCGCCTCGGACGACGAGATCAAAAAGGCCTACCGCAAGCTGGCCAAAAAATATCACCCCGACCTGAACCCCGACGACAAGACCGCCGAGGCCAAGTTCAAGGAGGTCAACGAGGCCTACGAGGTCCTCTCCGACAAGGAGAAGCGGGGGCGCTACGACCAGTTTGGCCACGCCGGGGTGGACCCCAACTTCGGCGCCGGCGGCTTCGGCGGGGGCGCGGACTTCGGGGACATCGACCTGGGGGACATCTTCGGCTCCTTCTTCGGGGGCGGCTTCGGCGGGGGCTTCGGCGGCGGACAGCGCCGGGCCAACCCCAACGCCCCCAGACGGGGGGCCAGCCTCCGGGCCCGGCTGACCATCTCCTTCCGGGAGGCCGTGTTTGGCTGTGAGAAGAAGATCACCCTCAACCGCACGGAGACCTGCCAGACCTGCAGCGGCTCGGGCTGCGAGCCGGGCACCACTGCGGAAATCTGCCCAGACTGCCGGGGTACCGGCCAGGTGCGGGTGCAGCGGGGGGGCGGCGGCTTCTCCTTTGTGAGCACCCAGCCCTGCCAGCGCTGCGGCGGCACGGGCAAGATCATCCACCAGCCCTGCAAGGACTGCCACGGACACGGCCAGGTGAACCGGGAGCGGGAGATCAACGTCTCCATCCCCGCCGGCATCGACGACGGCCAGTCCATCTCCCTGCGGGGCCAGGGCAACGGCGGCCTCAACGGCGGCCCCGCCGGGGACCTGCTCATCGAGATCACCGTCCGGCCCGATCCCCGGTTCCAGCGGGAGGGGAGCAGCATCTACCTGGAGCAGCCCGTCTCCTTCACCCAGGCGGCCCTGGGGGCGGAGCTGGAGATCGACACGGTGGACGGCAAGGTGACCTACTCCATGCCCGCCGGCACCCAGACCGGCACCACCTTCCGCCTGCGGGGGAAGGGCGTGCCCAGCCTGGGGGGCCGGGGCCGGGGCGACCAGTTCGTCACCGTGCGGGTGGAGGTGCCCACCCGGCTCAATACCGCCCAGCGGGAGGCCCTGGAGGCCTTTGCCCGGGCCATGGCCGGGGAGAGCCCCCGGGAGGAGGAGGACCGCTCCGACCCCATCAAGTCCTTCTTTGAGAAAAAGAAAAAGCGGAAATAAAATGTATACCGATTCAATTATCTGGTTTACAGCCCGGTGGGCGCCTTAGGCGCCCACCGGGCCGCGCTATGTCTGGGGATAGGCGCTGCCGTACACCCGCCCCATCTCCAGGGTGATGCCCCGGGCCTGGAAGAGCTGGGACACGGTGACGAAGCGGTACCCCTGGGCCTGGAGGGCGTCCACCACCTGGAGGGCGGCGTCCACGCTCTCGGGGAAGATGTCGTGGAGGAGGATGATGGAGCCATCCCGGGCGTGCTCCAGAATGTGCTCCACCTCCCGGGCGGTGTCCCGGTCATCCCAGTCCTCCGGGTCGATGGACCACAGCACCACCGGCGCGCGGACCTGGGAGAGGAGGGCCTGGTTGGTCAGGCCGTAGGGGGGACGCAGCAGGTACTCCCCGGGCCCCAGCAGCTCCTCCAGCAGGTCCCGGCAGGGGGAGAGCTCCGCCTCCACCTCCGCCGGGTCCAGCCCGGTGAGGAGTACATGGTTGTAGGTGTGTACCCCCACCTGGTGCCCCTCCTGCCCCATGCGGAGGATCAGGTCCTCCTGGCCGGGGATCTGCTTGCCGATGAGGAAGAAGGTGGCCAAGGCCCCTCGCTCCGCCAGGCCGTCCAGCAGCCGGGTGGTGGTGAGCCGCCGGGGCCCGTCGTCAAAGGTCAGGGCAATGAGCTTCTCCTGGGTGGGCTGGGAGGCGGAGGCGGGAGCCGCCTCCGGCTGCCCCAGGGTCAGGGCCGCCCCGGTCAGGATCACCGCCGCCGCTGCGGCGCACACTATGGTCATCCAACGCAACAAAACGCCCCACTGCCTTTCTGTCACTGGTGGTGACAGTATGCGCAGCGGGGCGTTTTTTATCAGCACAGTTTAGATTGCGCCGGGGTCGGGGTCGCCGTCCAGGGCGAAAAAGTAGTCATGGAAGGGCATCAGGAAGCGGAAGCCCTCGGCCACAAAGTCTGCCAGGGCAGGAGAGTAGATGGCCTCGTTCAGGGGCTCCTGGTGGATCAGGTGGAGGGATCTCCGGTTGTACCAGGCCGCCAGCTCCGGGACAGGGCAGGGCTTTTTTCGGGCGTACTCCTGCCCCTCCAGCACAAAGGTGTCCTGTCCGGCCAGAAGCCGCTCCAGGGCCAGCAGGGGGGCGGGGTCCCGCTGGATGCGAGCGCGGTGCCTGGCCATGGTGGCCGCCTTGGGGGCGTAGTAGCCCATGCCGCAGCTCCACTCCTCGGGGGTGAGCTCGAACCACAGCACCGGGGCTGCGGAAAACTGGGGGGCGGGCCGCTGGATGGAGCACCACAGGTGGTCCTTGTAGGGCCCCCGGCCGTGAAGCCGCCGGGCGTCCCGGTAGATGCGGGACACCTTGCGGACAAGGCCGTGATGGGGGAAGGTGTCGGTCACAGCGGCGTACACCTGGTCACACAGCTCTGTCATAGGCCGGTACAGGTGGTCCAGATACTCCTGCTTGTGGGCCAAAAACCACTCCCGCTGGTTGTTGAAGCGAATGCCCCACATAAAATCGACGGTCTCTTGGGAAAAGCCTTGGAACACGAACGGATCGCTCCTTACTGGGTGGATGTGCCCTCCCCCTGGGCGGAGGGCTGAGAGGCATCACCGGAGGAGGGGGAGGGGCTGGCCTCCGGGGAAGGGCTGGCCTCCGGAGAGGGGCTGGGGGAGGGGGTTACCTCCGGGGAGGTGCTGGGGCTGGGAGAAGGACTGGGGCTGGGCGACGGACTGGGAGAAGGGCTGGGAGAGGGACTTGGAGAGGGGCTGGGACTGGGGGAAGTGGTGCCCTCCATATCTGCGGGGTTGCGCAGGATCACCTGGTCCCGGCTGCTGTAGTTGCTCACGTTCTCCAGGGTGCGGGAGCGGAGGGTGCCGTCGGCGTTGTACACGCAGCGGTAAACCTGTACCTTGCGCCCGGTATACGGTGTCACGGACACCCGGGAGGAGCCCACAGGCACGGAGCTGTCCGCCCGGTAGACGGTGGTATAGTTGGTGGTGGACAGGCGGGTGCGCTCGGTCTGGACATAGGAGCCGTCCACGTTGGTGCCGTAGAACTGCACCGTCAGGGTGCGGCCAGAGACAAAGGCCACGATCTTGATGGGGTAGTCGGTGTCGTTGCGGAAGCGGTACTCCGGCCCGCCCCAGGACACGGTGGCATCCAGTCCGTCCGGCACATAGCCTACGGCGTAGCGGTGGTTGCTGCGGGTGACCACCTCCAGGTTGGCGTACACCGTGCAGTAGTACAGGGAGGAGGACACCTGGCAGATGCCCCCGCCGATCTCATTGACGGTCTGGCCTCCCACATAGGCGGGGGCGGCCTGGAAGCCGGCGGCAGCGGTGCGCTGGCCCACCACGTCGTTGTAATCAAAAGTATCCCCGGGCATAAGGATGACGCCGTTGCACTTCTGAGTGGCCAGCTTCACGTTGTTGAGCCGGGCGGAGGTGCCGCCGATGCTGGTGATACACTCGGAAAGTTTGTCCTGATACAGCAGACCGTCCTCAGTGGCCTGGGAGTAGTCGGGCTGGGTGCGCACCAGGGGGAGGGATACAGTCTCGCCGGGGGCGGCGGCATCCAGGGCAGCCTGGGCCTCCTCCACGTTCAGGGAGATGCCCACCACAGGAGGAGTGACAGTGCCGTCCGACCCCACGGACATGGGCTGGGCATCCACATGGATGTCCTCTTCAATGGTCTGGGCGGTGAGGGCCTGGGGCTCCACCGGGGTGCTCTGGATGTCCAGCGTGGCCGCCCCGCTGGTGAGGGCCTGGAGAATCTGGATCTTGGCGCTCTCCCGGTCCAGGGCGGAGCCGGGGGTGCCCAAAATCACCTCCACGCTGTCTTCCCCCAGGGTGTACTGGCTCTCCACTGCCGGAGTGTTGAGTTCGCTTTCCAGCTGGTCCAGCAAGGTGTCCAGGGCGGTCTCTCCCTCCTGGGAGAGGGTCAGACCGGCGTGGGGCACCTCCTGCCGCCCGGCGCCCCAGATGCGGCTGATACCCCGCTGGAGGAAGGGGACCTGGTTGGTGAGTTCCAGGGCCTGCCGGGCGGCGGCCTCGGTGTCCGCCGTCAGAAGATTGCCCTCCAACTGGTGGGACACTCCCTCACCGGCGGTGACAGTGAGGGAACAGTGTTCAATGGCCTGGCCGTAGGAGGCCTGAAGGGCCTGGTCTGCCTCCTCCACGGTCATGCCGCCCAGGTCGATCTCCTCCCCTTCGGGAGTCATGCACACTACCCCTGGGAGGATGCGGTCGCTGCCCCCCGCCCATACGCACAACAGGGCGTATATACCAAACAGGGCAGCCAGCACCACCGCGGCCACCAGGGCGGCCCGGGCTGCCAGAGGCATGCCCCTGGAGCGCTTTCCGGCGGGCTTTTTGGTCTGTTCCATGTAGCTCGCTCCTTTTCAGAGTGAAATAAGGGGGAAATTCCCAAAATTCTGTCGAATATGGCCCTAACTCGCCACTAAAAAAGGGAAAGAAGGGGCAATTCAACAAATATGATTATAGGCACGGCAGATGGAAAAAGCAAGGCGGGAAACGGTTACAGAGTATTTACAATCCCGGTAGTTTGGGGTATGATGGAGCATAGAAGAGTGCGGGCCGGGCTGTGGGCTGCCGGCGCGCCCTTTGCCATCGAAGCGAGGAGAGAGCATGAGTATTCAGTACAATTCAAACAACGGTCAGAACAACACCCCGGACTGGTTCGGCTGGATCCTGACCATTATATGCCTGGGGGTATTTCCCCCGGTAGGGCTGTTTCTGCTGTTCCGCCAGCTGATGGGGTACTCCAAGGGGCAGCGGCGGCGGGTCAAGCGCCACCCCTACGATATCCAGCAGGAGTGGGACCGCAACCACCAGGGCCACCCCTACAACGCCAGACAGAGCTGGGAGGACGCCCAGCAGCAGAAGAATGACCGGGCCCAGGCCCAGCAGCAGGGCCAGAACGGCCCCGTGTGGAACGAGCGCACCGCCCAGTGGGAGGGGGGCGGCGCCAACGCCAAGCAGGGCTGGAGCTTCAACCCCGGCCAGCGCCATGGGGCCCCTCAGGGGGGGCAGCAGGCCGCCCAGGGAGGCCAGCAGCAGGGCGCGGGGCGCCAGGGCTGGCGGTACACACCTCCCAAACCGGCCCCGGTGGACGTGAGAAAGGGCAAGGGCCTGGTGATCGCGGGTAGCATCATTGCCGGCTTCTTCGGACTGGCCACTCTGGGCATCGGCAGCGAGCTGCTGGGAGATTTCTTTTACTACGGCTGGATGCCCTTCTGGGAGGACCTGATGTCCTTCCTCTTCAGCCTGGGCCTCACCGGCGCGGGCATCATCACCCTGCTGGCGGGCCGCTCCCGGCAGAAGAAGGCCAAGCGGTATAAGCAGTACCTGGCCCTCATCGGCCAGAACACCTCCATCTCCATTCTGACCCTGGCCCGCAACATGGAGATGAGCATCCACGACGTATGCGACGACCTGCAGGACATGCTGGACATCGGGATCCTCCCCACCGGGTACCTGGACATCGTCAACGGCCGCCTGGTCCTCTCGGAGGAGGGCTATGTGGAGAGCCGGAAGCAGGAGGATGAGGAGCAGGCGGAGAGCGCCTCCACCCCCGAGGACGACAACCAGCTTCTGGGTCAGATCCGGGCGGTGAACGACGCCATTGCCGACCCGGTGATGAGCGCCAAGATCGACCGCATCGGGGAGATCACCAGCAAGATCCTGGACTACCAGCGCAAGCACCCCAACAAGGATTCCCAGCTGCGCAGCTTTTTGAACTACTACCTGCCCACTACCATGAAAATCCTCCATGCCTACAGCCAGCTGGAGGCACAGGGCATCGAGGGGGAGAACATCTCCGCCGCCAAGGACCGCATCGAGGGCATGATGGACAAGGTGGTGGAGGGCTTCGAGAAGCAGCTGGATAAGCTTTTCCAGGACGAGGCCATGGACATCACCTCCGATGTGGCGGTGCTGGAGAGCATGCTCCAGAAGGACGGCCTGTCCGGCGAGGGCATCACCCTGGAGATCTGAACAACGCAATAGAACCTGGAAGAGGGCGGCAGACCTGGTCTGCCGCCCTCCTTTTGCGATACCGGCGGAAACTAAACTGTGACCTGAGACGGACAACAGCGGTAATCCGTGTCCATGGTATTGGCCAGGAAGCGCACCCGGTAGCTGCGGGGGGTGCATATGGCGCCGCAGGAGGGACCGCCCTCCTCAGGTACCACAAAACGGATGCACTTCACCAGCACATCCCGGCACTGGGGGTGACTGTGGGCGGGGACGGCCAGCACCTTCATGCCCCGCCGGTGCTCATTGCCGCAGGCGTCCACCTCGGTGAGGATGGCCGCCAGGGCCACCCGCCGCCCGGGACACACCTGCTTGATGGTCACACCCAGGTCCAGTACCCTCCCCTGGGATTGGAGGTCCACCTCCCCCAGGTCCGCCACCACCCAGTCGCTGCAGGGCTTGACGGTGAGGTCGGCGGGGGTGGGACAGGGCTCGGCACACACCACAATGTCGCAGTCCACCGAGACGGCGGGGGTGGGGAAGGACACCAGATTGCCTTCGGCATCCTGGTAGGCGATGGATTGGTTGACCTCCCTCAGGCCGGAGGTGCTGCCCACATGGCGAACCTGAAACTCCAGCGCCGCGCTCTCGCTGCTGCTTACTCCAAGCTGGGGGATCTCCCAGCGGAGGGAGCGGGAATCCAGCAGAGAGGCGGACCCTTTGGCAGGGGGCTGGATGCCGGTGATGACAAAGTCGGGATTGACCACCTCGTGGATGACCACCTGGGTGGCCCCCGGCTTGGAGATGTTGGCGGCCAGCTGGGCAAACAGGGCCTCCAGGTCCGCCCCGTTGGGGGTGATGGCCACATGGGAGGCGTCGGGGTCGGTGGCCCAGGCGTTGAGGGCGTTTACATCCAGGCCGCCGGAGCCGATCAGGCCGATGCAGTAGATGATAATGCCCGCCGCCCGGGCGGCGGCGGCCACAGGGGCGGGGGGCGCGCCGGTGGTGGTGGCGCCGTCGGTAAAGAGCACCATGACCTTCCCGTTGGCAGAGGAGGGGTCAAAGAGCGCCATGGCCTTGGAAAAGGCGTCCGCGTGGTTGGTGCCCCCCCCTGCGGTGAGGCCGTCCACCGCGGATTTCAGGGTGGCTGTGTCGGTGATGAGGGGCACATTGGCAGTGGCGGTATTGGCAAAGCTCACCACCGCCATGCGGCTGCCGGAGCCGATCTGGCCGTCCACCGTGCTGTCTGTGGACTGGTCGATGATGTCGATAAAGGTTTTGGCACCCAGCTTCATATCCTGAAGGGGTGCGCCGGTCATGCTGCCCGAGCGGTCCAGCACCAGGACGATATCAGTCGGGTTGGAGATGATTTCCGGGGCGGCGGTGAGGGCCAGCGTCACCCCCAGGGACCCGCCGCAGGGGATCTGGCGGGTATCAATGACCTTGTTGGAATTCGTAACACCCATATGTGTTACCTCCTTCTGGGAATTGTCCCATTCCATTCTATCCCGCCGCTCGCCTGGCTGCCACATCACTGGGAGCGGGGAACGCCCCCCGGACGGGGGGCATAGGATGGGGACGGCTGCTGCCAGAAAGGAGAACCGCATATGCTCAATGTAACCCCTGATACCCTCAGCGAGGCCATGACCTGTCCCGCCGTGGGCTATCAGTCCGCCTCCATCTGCGTCCCTGTTACCGTCACCCCCTTTGCCCAGGCCGGCACCACCGTCACCAAGTGCTGCGGCACGCCGGTGGTCACGCCGGGGCTGGAGGTGTGCGGCGGCACCAGGAACGGCGCCTGCTTCTTTACCATCACCCAGGATATCTGCGTGGCGGTCCCGGTGGAGTTTGGCGCCGTGGCCTCTGTGGGCGACAGCTTTGTCAGCTGCAACGGCGCCTCCTCCGAGGACATCTGCACCGGCTGCCAGAACGTCAAGCCCCTGACCGACACTGCGCCTGAGCTGTAAAAGGATCAAGCCGCCTTCCCTGATAAAGAGGGCGAAAAACCCCCGGTGGGACTTTGGTCCCACCGGGGGTTTCGTATGACGCAGAGGGAATTACTTCTTCTTGGTGCCCCGGACGGTGACCTTGGACAGATCCCGCACAGGCACATCCCAGATATCCCGGGCGTAGTCCTGGATGGAGCGGTCCGCGGCAAAGATGCCGGAGCGGGCCACGTTGAGCAGGGCAATCTTGTTCCAGGCCTTGGGGTCCCGATAGACGTGGCCGGCCCGCTCGTGGGCGGCGCGGTAGCTCTCGAAGTCGGCCAGGAGCATATACTCGTCAGGCTGCCCGCCGTTGTTGGAGAAAAGCAGGCGGTTGGTCAGGTTGTTGAAGGAGCAGCCGTTGAAGCCCTGGGCGATGCGGTCGATCACGGCCCGCAGGGCGGCGTTGTGGTTGTAGTACTCGTAGGGGGAGTAGCCCTTCTGGCGGGTCTCCACCACCTCGTCGGCGGTGAGGCCGAACAGGAAGATGTTCTCGTCACCCAGGCGCTGGTACATCTCCACATTGGCCCCGTCCAGGGTGCCGATGGTGACGGCGCCGTTCATCATGAACTTCATGTTGCCGGTGCCGGAGGCCTCCTTGCCGGCGGTGGAGATCTGCTCGGAGAGCTCGCTGGCGGGCATGAGCTTCTCCGCCAGGGACACCCGGTAGTTCTCCAGGAACACCACCTGCAGCAGATCCTTACAGGCGGGGTCGCTCTCCACCATCTTGGCCACACAGTTGATGAGGTGGATGATCTCCTTGGCCACATAGTAGCCCGGAGCGGCCTTGGCGCCGAAGAGGAAGGTGCGGGGGGTCATGTCGAAGTGGGGGTTGGACTTGATCTGCTGGTAGAGGTATACGATGTGCAGCACGTTGAGCAGCTGCCGCTTGTACTCATGCAGCCGCTTGACCTGCACATCGAACATGGCGTCGGTGTTGAGGATCACGCCGGTCTCCCGGGCCACGTAGGAGGCAAAGTTGCGCTTGTTGGCCGCCTTGATCTCGCCCAGGCGGGAGAGAACGCCGGAGTCGTTCTGGAAGTCCTCCAGCTTGCTGAGAGACTCGGGGTGGAGCAGGTAGTCCCCGCCGCCGCAGTCCCGGATGAGACCGTCCAGCTGGGGGTTGATCTCGGAGAGCCAGCGGCGGTGGTCAATGCCGTTGGTCACGTTGAAGAACTGGGCGGGGCGGCGCTGGTAGGCGTCGCGGAACACATCCTTGCGCAGAATGTCGGAGTGGAGGGCGGACACGCCGTTCACCGCGAAGCAGGCGCAGATGCACAGATTGGCCATGCGCACCTGACCGCCCCAGATGATGGCGTTGCGCTCCACCTTGGACTGGTCGCCGTGGAAGGCGGCGTTGAGCTCACGCTGATAGCGGCCGGCGATCTCCACCAGGATCTGCCAGATCCGGGGGAGCAGGGTCTCGATGAGCTGCTGGGGCCACTTCTCCAGGGCCTCGGCCATGACGGTGTGGTTGGTGTAGGCCACCGTGTGGGTGACGATGTGCCAGGCCTCCTCCCAGCCGTAGCCCTCCTCGTCCAGCAGGATGCGCATGAGCTCGGGGATCACCAGGGTGGGGTGGGTGTCGTTGATCTGGATGACGTGCTTGTGGTGGAAGTTGCGCAGGGTGCCGTACTGCAGGCGGTGGGCCCGGCAGATGGACTGCACTGTGGCGGACACGAAGAAATACTGCTGCTTCAGGCGCAGGGACTTGCCCTCGTAGTGGTTGTCATCGGGGTAGAGGACCTTGGCGATGACCTCCGCCATGGCCTGCTGCTCCACGGCCTTCAGGTACTCGCCGCTGGAGTACAGGGAGATGTCCACGGGGTCGGGGCTCTTGGCGTCCCACAGGCGCAGGATGTTGGTGTGGTTGGTGCCGTAACCGGCGATGACCATGTCCTTGGGGATGGCCATAACGGTGGTATAGTCGGTGTGGTCCACCATCACCCGGCCGTTCTCCCAGCGGGTGGACACCTTGCCGCCGAAGCGGATGGACTCGGTCTCATCCAGCTTGGGGATGAGCCAGGAGTCGCCGGGCTCCAGCCAGTTGTCCGCCAGCTCCACCTGCTGGCCGTCCACGATCTTCTGCTTGAAGATACCCAGCTCGTAGCAGATGGAGTAGCCGGTGGCGGGGATCTCCAGGGTGGTCATGGAGTCCAGGTAGCAGGCGGCCAGGCGGCCCAGACCGCCGTTGCCCAGACCGGCGTCGGGCTCCAGCTCGAAAATATCGGCGGCGGAGAAGCCCAGCTCCTCCATGGCGGCGGACAGCTCCTCGATCAGGCCCCCAGCTGGTGGGTGTTCATGATATCGCGCAGCACCAGAGCGCAGGCGCGGAACATCTGCACCTCGCTGGCATCATCGGCGTTGCGGCCGAAGTTGCGGCGCAGCTTACCAGTGATCAGCTCAACCAGCTGCTTTTTGGTATATTTGTGCATGGAAAGAAACTCCTTTCACGAAAGAACCCTACAAAAGAGAGCGGTTCTACAGAATGCGCAGACATTTTATCATATGCAAAAATATGTGTCAACACCAATGGGATTTCCAGGATACAGGATATGTCGCCCTCTCCCCCTGGAATTCAGCAAAATCCACCAAAATAAACAGAAAAGGGCCCCGAGGACACTCCCCGGGGCCCGAAAGTGGACAATGGGTGCGATTATTCCTCGCCGTTGGCCTTGGCAGACTTCCTGGTGGTCCTGGCCTTGGGGGCGGCGGGCTTTTTGGCGGCAGGTTTCTTGGCGGCAGCCTTGGCGGGCTTTTTTGCCTCCGCCTTCTGGCCGTCGCTCTTCTTTGCCGGGGCCTTCCGTACCCGCTTGGGCTTCTCCTCCGAGGGAGCGGGCTCCTCAGCCTTGGGCTCCTCTGCGGGGGCAGACACTTCAGCGGGGACGGACTCCTGGGCGGGGGCGGAGGGAACGTCAGACGCCTCCTCAGCAGCGGGCGCCTGGTCAGCGGTTTCCTGGGCCTGAGGCTGGGGCTGATCCTGGGAATCGGCGATCACGGCCTCTTCGACCGGCTGGGGCTCAGACTCAGACCCGGGATTAGGGCGGGGGATGCCGGTGATGTCGTGATAGATGCCCAGATACTCACCGGCGGAGCGGGACCAGCCGAAGTCGGCGGTCATAGCCTGGAACATCAGGTGCTGCCAGGCACCCTTGTTGTAGGTATACAGATCGGAGGCCCGGCGCACGGCGTCCACCAGCTCCCAAGTCTCGATGTTGGTGAAGGTGAAGCCGGTGCCCTCCCCGGTAAACTCGTTGTAGGGCTGCACGGTATCCTTCAGGCCGCCGGCCTCCCGCACCACAGGCAGGGTGCCGTAGCGCATGGCAATGATCTGGCTCAGGCCGCAGGGCTCGCTGACCGAGGGCATGAGGAAGATGTCGGCGCCGCCGTAGATGGCGGTGGACAGGGCGGCGGAGTACATGATCCGGGCGGCAAAGCGGCCCTGATGCTGGCTCTCGAACTGGCGGAAGGCCTCCTCATACTTCCAGTCACCGGTGCCCAGCACCACCATCTGGATGTTCATGCCGGCCAGGTCGTTCAGGGCATTGAGCACCATGTCAAAGCCCTTGTGGGACACCAGACGGGAGACGCAGGCCACAATGGGCACATCGGGGTCCTGGTTGAGGCCCACAGCCTGCTGCAAAGCGGCCTTACAGGCGGCCTTGCCGGCGGTGTCGTAGGCGCTGAAGTTCTGGGCCAGACCGGGATCGGTCTCGGGGTTGAACACATCCATGTCAATGCCGTTGAGGATGCCGCGGATCTTGCTGCGGCAGTCGGTCACCACCCCGGCCAGGCCGTGGGCGTAGAAGTCGTACTGCAGCTCGTAGGCGTAGTTGGGGGACACGGTGGTGATGAAGTCGGAGGCGTAGATGGCGCCCTTCATCAGGTTCACATCCCCGTGGTAGGCCAGCATCTTCTCATTGAAGTAGCTCTTGTCCAGGCCGAACAGGTCGGACAGGACGTGGGCGCCGTAGCGGCCCTGGTACTCAATGTTGTGGATGGTGAACACGGAGCGGGCGTTGGCCAGGGTGGGATAGCGGTACCGGTCCTCCAGCAGGTAGATAGGCACCAGGGCGGTCTGCCAGTCGTTGCAGTGGATGACGTTGGGGTAGTAGTTCATGTGCTGGGGGGTCTCGATGACCGCCCGGGAGAAGAAGGCGAAGCGCTCGCCGTCGTCGTAGTGGCCGTAGATGTCGGCACGCTTGAAGTAATACTCGTTGTCTACGAACCAGTAGGTGACGCCGTCCTTGTACAGGGAGAACACGCCGCAGTAGCAGCTGCGCCATGCCAGCGTCACGTTGAACCAGCAGCAGAAGGTCATCTGGTCCCGCCACTCCTGGCGGATGCCCTCGTAGAGGGGCAGGATGACCTTCACGTCGTGCCCCGCCCGGGCCAGAGCCTGGGGCAGGGAGCCGGCCACGTCGGCCAGCCCGCCGGTCTTAATGAAGGGGGCTACCTCGGAGGAGGCAAACAAAATGTTCATGAAAGAACTCCTTTCCTGCGAAAGATCCCGCCGGGGGTGGGACCCTGACGGGCGGAACAGTGGTGCAACAAGTCCGGGCCCTTCCCCGTTGGGGAAGGGCCGGAGCTGACACTGTTATACGGTGGCGTTCTTGGCCACGGCGATGGGGTAGGTGGAGTGGCCCATGAGCATGCGGCCGGGCTCCACGGTGACGTTCTTGTCGGTGATGGCGTACTTGAGCACCACGTCCTCCTTGATGGAGGTGGACTGCATCAGGATGCAGTTGGATACCTTGGCGCCCTTGGCCACGTACACGCCGCGGAAGAGGATGGAGTTTTCCACCTCGCCCTCAATGACGCAGCCGTCGGCAATGAGGGAGTTGACGGAGCGGGAGTTGGGGCTGTAGTACGTGGAGGGGTTGGACTGGTCCTTGGTGCGGATGGGCCGGCTGGGGTTGAACAGGTCCGCCCGGATGGCGGGGTCCAGCAGGTCCATGCTGCGCTCATAGTAGCCCGCCACGGACTGGACCCGGGCCACGAACCCGTCGTACACGTAGGGCACGATGCGCAGGGTGGAGGACATGGGCTGGAGCACGCCCTCGCTCAGGCTGAAGATGTTGTGGGCGGCGCAGTGCTCCACCAGGGAGAGCAGCAGGCTCTTGGACATGACGAACACGTCCAGGCTCTCGCAGCCCATGGCCAGCTGGGGACGGACGGACACGTCGCTCACCCGGCCGGAGGCGCCGATGTTGAAGTAGATGCACCCTCTGGGATCGCCCTTGGGCTTGTGGGTGCACACGGCGGTGATGTCCGCGCCGCTCTTGAGGTGGAAGTCATAGATGTCAGCCAGAGGCAGGTTCACCGCCATGTCGCCGCCGGCCAGGACCACATAGTCCTGCCGGATCTTCTGGATGTAGGAATACACCCCGGCCAGGGCGTCCATCCGGCCGCCGTAGGTGGCCTGGTGCTTGCCGTCGGCGTAGCCGAAGGGGGGCAGGATGCGCAGGCCGCCGTGCTTGCGGGACAGGTCCCAGTCCTTGCCGGAGCCGATGTGGTCCAGCATGGACTGATAGCTGGCGTGGACGATGAGGCCCACGTCGGTGACGCCGGCGTTGACCATGTTGGAGAGCATGAAGTCAATGATGCGGTACCGGCCGCCGTAGGGGATGGAGGAGCTGTTGCGGTGCTGGGTCAGTTCCCGCAGACGGGAATCAGATTCATAGGCAAAGATAATGCCGTGCAGGTTGTTCATCTTACTTCTCCTCCTTTTCCGCGCTGACGTTGGCGGTGATCATGGCCTTGGGAGCCACCACCGCGCCGGCGCCTACTTCCACGCCGCTGGCCACGACGGCGATGCCGCGGTCGGTGGAATCCCCTTCGGGGACGGCGCCCACCTTGGCGTTCTCGCCGATGACGGCGCCCTCAGCCACAATGGCGTACTCCACGGTGGCGCCGGCCTTGACCACGGTGTTGGGCATCAGGATGGAGCCCTTGACCACGGCCCCCTCCTCTACGGTGACGGAGTGGAAGAGGACGGAGTCCTCCACGGTGCCGTAGATCTCGCAGCCGCCGGTGACCAGAGAGTGGGTCACCACGGCGTCCTTGCCGGTGAAGTGGGGCGGACGGGTTGGAGACCGGGCGAAGATGGGCCACTCGATGTCGTAGAGGTTGAAGCCGCTGGAGAAATCGCTGGTGAGCAGGTCCATGTTGGCGTCCCACAGGGACTGAATGGTGCCCACGTCCTTCCAATAGCCCTTGAAGCGGTAGGCCATCAGCTTCTCGCCGGCGCCCAGCATGTTGGGAATGATGTTCTTGCCGAAGTCGTTGGAGGAGTTGGGGTCGGCTTCGTCGTCGATGAGGTACTGACGCAGCTTGGACCAGGTGAACACATAAATGCCCATGGAGGCCAGGTTGCTCTTGGGATGGGCGGGCTTCTCCTCGAACTCGTAGATCTGGTCGTTCTCGTCGGCGTTCATGATGCCGAAGCGGGTGGCCTCCTCCAGGGTGACCTCCAGCACGGAGATGGTGCAGGCGGCGCCGGTCTTCTTGTGAAGGGCCACCATATCGGCAAAGTCCATTTTGTAGATGTGGTCGCCGGAGAGGATGACCACATAGTCGGGATCGTAGAGGTCCACGAAGCCGATGTTCTGATAGATGGCGTTGGCCGTGCCCTTGTACCAGGTGCCCTGCTCGCCCTCCCGCATGTAGGGGGGAAGGATGTGCACGCCGCCGTCAGAGCGGTCCAGGTCCCAGGGCTGACCGTTGCCGATGTAGCTGTTGAGCTCCAGGGGGCGGTACTGGGTCAGGACGCCTACGGTGTCGATGCCGGAGTTGACGCAGTTGGACAGGGGGAAGTCGATGATGCGGTACTTGCCTCCGAAGGGGACGGCGGGTTTGGCCACATGGCTGGTCAGAGCATAGAGACGACTGCCCTGGCCGCCGGCGAGGAGCATGGCCACACATTCTTTTTTCATTCAAACCACCTCAAAATAGGATATGATTGGAACGTCGACAAAGAAAAGGACACACAACCGGACACAGTGCTTACGTAGAGGTCTTGCCACCGGAGGAGCTCTTGGCTTTCGCCTTGGGCTTGGCCTTGGTGGTGCGGGTCTTGGGGGCTTTGGCCTCCTTGGCCGTTTCAGTCTTGGGGGCCTTGGCCTTGGCGGGGGCCTTCTCGGCCTTGGCGCTGTCGGCCTTGGGGGCCTTGGCCTCCTTGGTGTCGCCCTCCGCCTTCTTGCGGCGGGCGGGGAACTTGCGGGCGCAGCGGTAGACCACACTGCTCATGGGGGGCAGGTCCACCAGCAGGGACTGGTCCTGCCCGTGGCACTCAGTGAAGGTGGTGGAGACCGGGGCGGTATCCCCCAGGCCGCCGCCGCCGAACTCGGCGCTGTCGGAGTTGAACACGCACTCGTACCGGCCGGGCCAGGGCACTCCGATGCGGTAATCCGCCCGGTGGACGGGGGAGAAGTTGCACACGATCACCAGGGCCTTGCCCTTGGTGTCGAACCGCAGGAAGGACACGCAGTTGCCGTTGTTGTCGTCGGCGTCGATCCAGCGGAAGCCCTCCCAGTTGAAGTCCTGGTCCCAGAAGGGGGCGTTGGACAGATAGAAGTTGTTGGCAGCCTTGAAGAAGTTCTGAAGCTGGGCGTGGGGTGTCTCCTGAAGGAGGTGCCAGTCCAGGGACTGCTCATAGTGCCACTCGTTCCACTGGCCGAACTCGCTGCCCATCATCAGCAGCTTCTTGCCCGGGTGGGCCAGCATGTAGGTGTAGAAGGCCCGCACGCCGGCGAACTTCTGCTTGTCCTCTCCCGGCATCTTGTTGATGAGGGAGCCCTTCATGTGCACCACCTCGTCGTGGGACAGGGGGAGCACGAAATTCTCCGAGAAGGCGTACATCAGGGAGAAGGTGATGTCCTTGTGGTTATACTGCCGGAAGTAGGGGTCCAGCTTCATGTAGTGGAGGATGTCGTTCATCCAGCCCATGTTCCACTTCAGGTTGAAGCCCAGGCCCCCCTCGCTGGTGGGGTGGGAGACCAGGGGCCAGGCGGTGGACTCCTCGGCAATCATCAGCACGTCGGGGTGTGCGTAGAACACATGCTCGTTGAGGCGCTGGAGGAAGTCCATGGCCTCCAGGTTGCCGTTGCCGCCGTACTGGTTGGGGACCCACTCGCCCCCCTGGCGGCCGTAGTCCAGATAGAGCATGGAGGCCACCGCGTCCACCCGCAGGCCGTCGATGTGGAACTCCTCCAGCCAGAACATGGCCGAGGAGAAGAGGAAGGAGCGCACCTCATACCGGGCGTAGTCAAACACCCGGGTGCCCCAGTCCGCGTGCTCGCCCTTGCGGGTGTCGGCGTACTCGTAGGTGGGGGTGCCGTCAAACTCGTACAGGCCGAAGGCGTCCTTGGGGAAGTGGGCGGGCACCCAGTCCAGGATCACGCCGATGCCGGCCTGGTGGAGCTGGTCCACCAGATACATGAAGTCGTGGGGGGTACCGAAACGGGAGGTGGCGGCGAAGTAGCCGCTGCACTGATAGCCCCAGGAGGCGTCCAGGGGGTGCTCGGTGATGGGGAGCAGCTCCACGTGGGTGAAGCCCATCTCCTTCACGTAGGGCACCAGATAGCCCGCCATATCCCGGTAGGAGAGGAACTCCCCGTCGCCGGTGCGCCGCCAGGAGCCCAGATGGACCTCGTAGATGTTCAGGGGCGCGTGATAAATGGGGGTGGATTTGCGGCTGGCCAGCCAGGCGCTGTCGCCCCACTCATAGCCCGAGATCTCGTAGATCTTGGTGGCGGTGCCGGGGCGGGTCTCCGCGTGGAAGGCGTAGGGGTCGGACTTGGCCAGGACCCGGCCGTCCTTGGTATGTATGGCGTACTTGTAGACGTCGTACTGCTTCAGACCGGGAACAAAGCCGCCCCAGATGCCGTCCCCCAGGGGGAGCAGGGAGTGGTCGCTGTCGTCCCAGTTGTTGAAGTCGCCCATCACGCACACGGATTCGGCGTTGGGGGCCCAGACCTGGAACCGGCAGCCGGCCACGCCGTTCTCTTCCGTGAGATGGCTGCCGAAGCTCTTCCAGGCCCGTACCTCCCGGCCCTCGGAGAAGTCCGGTGCCGGGCCGGTATGCTTGGGTACAGGTTTCTTTGGCATAGGTGATCACCCTCCTAATACATGTCATATCCTCTTCGCGCGCCCACCCGACCGGTGCCGGACAGGAAGGCAGGCCGCACCCGTCCTGCGCGCCTGCCGCCCAGCCGCGGCCTCCGCTGTAACGCCGGATTTTGAATATTATGAAAAAATCCGGCGCCGCTTAAAGAAGATAGAATTCCTTCAACTTTTGAGGAGAAAAAATCACAGCAGAAAGAAAACGTGGGGGTGCATTATTGTATAAATTATACAACGCCCTACCGTGGCAGTCAATAGAAACAGGGTAAAATCCACGCAAGAAATCGGGCGCATTCCGCAAATAACACAGGGAAAACCCCGCTCGGCAAGAAAGTACCCGGCCGGCGGTCCATAGCCCGGGCCAGGTAGTGAGAGAGCCGCATCCAAGGGAATGCGGCGGTATTCTCAATCAGAAGGGGGTATGGGTCAAAGGGAATTAATTTCTAATATCCCCAGAATACGGCGCCGCATGGCCCCGGGTCCGGCGATTTTCTTCGGACGGCTGTGATTTAGAGGTATTATAGCATGATTTGGGAGGAGATTCAACTAAGAGGAAAAACTTTCAACGTGGAAAAGGAGGGATTTTTCCCCGTCGGGCAGTCAATATTTTTTGCTGGGGAAGGGGATTGTTGTAGACAGAAGGGGAGGGAACAGATATAATATGATGCATTGCCGCGGCGGGGGGAAACCGGCGCGGCAGATGAAAAGAAGAAAAGGATGGAGTGATAACATGTCGCATTCCGGCGGAAAGCAGGGCGCCACCTTTACCAATCGCCTGGGATTTATTCTGGCCTCTGTAGGGTCCGCGGTGGGCATGGGGAACATCTGGATGTTTCCCTACCGGGTCAGCCAGTACGGCGGCGCGGCCTTTCTGATCGTGTACTTTGGGTTCATCTTTCTCTTTGGCTGGGTGGGGCTGTCGGGAGAGTTTGCCCTGGGCCGCCTCACAGGCACGGGGCCCATCGGCTCCTACGACTACGCCATGAAGAGCCGGGGCCTCCGGGGGGGCAAGGTGCTGGGGGCCATCCCCATGATCGGCTCCCTGGGCATTGCTGTGGGGTACGCCGTCATCGTGGGATGGGTGCTGCGGTACTTTGCCGGCTCCCTCACGGGGAGCGCCCTGTCCGCCCAGCCGGAGGGGTACTTCGACGCCATCACCGGCAGCCTGGGCAGCTGGCCCTGGCACGTGATTGTGGTGGTGGCCACCGGGCTGATCCTGGCCGCCGGGGTGCTCAAGGGCATTGAGAAGGTGAGCCGGGTGATGATGCCCACCTTCTTCATTTTATTTATCGGCGTGGCGGTGTGGGTGTTCTTCCTGGACGGGGCCCTGGCGGGGTACGAGTACCTGCTGGTGCCCGACTGGGGGCAGCTGCTCAACCCCACCACCTGGGTGATGGCCATGGGCCAGGCCTTCTTCTCCCTGTCCATCACCGGCTCGGGGATGATCATCTACGGCAGCTACCTCAGCCGGAAGGAGGACATTTCCGCCTCCGCCATGAGCACCGCGGTGCTGGATACCTGCGCGGCCCTGCTGGCGGCCTTTGCCATCGTGCCGGCGGTGTTTGCCTTCGGCCTGCCCACCAACTCGGGGCCCTCTCTGCTGTTTATCACCCTGCCCCGGGTGTTTGCCCAGATGCCAGGAGGCCAGGTGGTGGCGGTGGTGTTCTTCCTGTCCATCATTTTCGCGGGCATCACCTCCCTGGTGAATATGATGGAGGTGTGCTCCGAGGCGGTGATGCGGCAGTTCGGCTGGAAGCGGGTGCCCAGCGTGGCCCTGGTGGCGGCGGTGGTGCTGGCCGCCGGGCTGTTTATCGAGGAGAAGGACCGGCTGGATGCCTGGATGGACGTCATCAGCATCTATGTGGTGCCCTGCGGCGCCCTGCTGGGCGCTGTGATGATCTACTGGGTCCTGGGCCCGAAGAAGATTGACCAGGAGCTCAATCTGGGCCGCCGCCGGCCGGTAAGCCGGGTGACTGACTTTGTGGCCAGGTATGTCTATGTGCTTCTCACTGCGGTGGTGCTGGTGCTCAGCGTGGTATACCAGGGCATCGGATAAAGCGCACTCTGGGAAAATATAGCGAGATGTGCAATATTTAAATGTAGAGGGCCCGCCCGGACAGATGTCCGGGCGGGCCCTCTTTGACGCTGGGATTGGGTCAGGTGCAGCTGGTGCCGTGGGTGCCCAGCTTGAAGGAGGCGCATTTGGTCTCCTTACAGTCGCACACGTTGTTCTGGCAGCAGCCCACCTTGATCTGCTGGAGGGTGCAGGTCTGGTCGGGGCCGCTGTGGTAGGCGCAGCTGTTCACGCTGCACTGTACGGAGGGATTGCTGTGGTTGGTCATGGGATCCATCTCCTTTTCCAGTTCCTGATCTGTCCGGGAGGCCCGGCAGGTCAGAAACAGGATGCCCCGGAGGGAGCGGGATTATACCTCCTCCTCCGGGTTTTTCTGGGGGAGCACCTGGGGGATGAAGCGCCGGGCAAAGCGGCCCTTGCCGCGGTTTTTCACATAGAAGTAGCCGATCACCGAGAACACCACCGCCCCGATGAAGTTGACAAAGAGGTCGGCCATGGTGTCCAGCAGTCCGATGTCCACATACCCGCCCAGGCCAAGGGCCCGGTGGGACCCGTCTTCCAGCACCAAAATCACATCGGTAATGCCTGTTACCGCCACTGCGGCGGTGCCGTGGGCCGGGTCCAGCAGGACGGTGGAGATGTGGTTCACAACGGTGTCCTTCTGCATATCCAGCAGAAAATACTGGTCCATAAAGTGCTCAAAAAACTCCCACAGAACCCCGATGGTCATGGAGAAGCAGAAGGCCATGATGGCCATGAAGAAGGGGGACAGACTCAGGGACACCCGCTCGTGGCGGTTGAGGATATCCACCATGGAAAAGCCGATGGCGGCACAGAGAAAGCCGTTCATGGTGTGGAGCATGGTGTCCCAGTAGGGGAAGGCCACATAGAAGGAGCGGATCTCCCCCAGGATCTCTGCGGCGAAGATGAACAGAAGGATGATGATCTCCAGGGTGTTGGGCAGGTCCACCCGCAGGTGGCGCTCAATGGCCGAGGGCAGGAGGAAGAGGACCAGCGTGAGCACACACAGGGCCACATTCTCATAATTGCGGTTGAGCAGCTGAAACACCAGCATCAGCAGCACCAGAAAACGCAGGGTGAAGTAGATCATGTATACCGAGCGCTTGCTCTGGATGTGCTGGCGGAGCTGTTCCGAGGTGGGGAAGAGACGCTTTTTTTCTTTCATCAGAACCTCCCTGGTCAGTCTGGCCCCTCAAGCGCATAGGCTGGAGGGGGAGGTGAGGAACAGTGGATCTCAAAGGGAATCAGATCACCCTGGGGGAGCTGTGGGACCGCCCGGCCAGCCGGGCGGTGTTCAAACGCCGGGTGCCCATTCTGGCGGGGTATACCCTGAAGGGGGCGGCCAGGACCATCACCCTGGGGCAGCTGGCGGACTTTCTGGGGGGACTGGTGCCGGGAAAACTCATAGACGGGGTGCTTGACGAGCTCCGTCGGGTATGAAAAGCGCCCCGCGGCCCAAAAGGCCGCGGGGCGCTCCGGCGCTGCGGGGCCTTACTTCTTCTCGGGCACGATCTCGATCCAGTATCCGTCGGGATCCTCGATGAAATAGATGCCCATGGCGGGATTTTCAAAGCACACACAGCCCATCTCCTTGTGCTTTGCCAGGGAGGCGGCCATATCCGGTGTGGTGAGGGCCAGGTGGAACTCGCACTCCCCCAGATCGTAGGCCTGGGGGTGGTCCCGCAGCCAGGTGAGCTCCAGGGAGAAGCCGGTGGCGGAGTCCCCCAGGAAGGCGATCACGTAGCTGCCGTCCTGGGCCCGCTTTTCCCGCACCTGGGTGAGCCCCAGGGCTTCACGGTAGAAGGCCAGGGAGCGGTCCAGGTCGGAGACGTTGAAGTTGAAGTGGTTGAATCGGTACATGGGATACCCTCCTGTTCAGTATGCCCCGTGGGGGGCGGAAATGTAAAAAACACAGGCTCCGCCGCGGTGCGCGCCGGAGCCTGTGAAATACCTGCGGCCAGGATGAAAACGGAATCAGAAGGAGGGGAACTCCTCCACCACCTGAGCCTTGATGAGGTTGGTGGTGCCGCTGCGGCCGATGGGCACGCCGGCGGTGATGACCACGGTGTCGCCGGGCTGGACGAAGCCCTCCTTCCGGGCGCCCTCCACACACAGGGAGAACAGCCGGTCGGTGGAGTCCACAGAGCCGGACAGGTAGGGGTGCACGCCCCAGGTGATGGCCAGCTGGCGGCGCACCTTCTCCTCAGTGGTCAGAACGGCGATGGGGCAGCCGGGACGGAAGCGGGAGATGATGCGGGCGGTGTAGCCCGACTTGGAGGCCACCAGAATGGCCTTGGCGTTCAGGTCCATGGCGGTCAGACAGCTGGTGTGGCTGATGGCCTGGCTGATGGCGTCGGTGGCGGCGGTGTGGTCCGTATCGCTGATGGAGGCGGCCCGGAAGCGCTTCCAGTACTTGATGGCATCCTCGGCGGCATTGACGATGTTCACCATGCTGGTGAGGGCCTCCACAGGGTACTTGCCGGAGGCGGTCTCGCCGGAGAGCATCACGCAGCTGGTGCCGTCGTACACGGCGTTGGCCACGTCGGACACCTCGGCACGGGTGGGCCGGGGGTTGCGGATCATGGAGTCCAGCATCTGGGTGGCGGTGATAACCGTCTTGCCCTTGCGGATGGCGGTCTTGATCATGCGCTTCTGGAGGACAGGCACCTCATGGGCGGGGATCTCCACGCCCAGGTCGCCCCGGGCTACCATGATGCCGTCGGCGGCGTCCACGATGGCGTCCAGGTTGTCCACGCCCTCCCGGTTCTCGATCTTGGCGATGATCATGATCTTCTCTCCGCCGTGCTCCTTCAGGGTGGCGCGGATGGCCTCTACGTCGGAGGCCCGGCGGACAAAGGAGGCGGCGATAAAGTCAAAGTCGTGCTCGGCGGCAAACTTCAGGTCGTCCTTATCCTTCTCCGTGAGGGAGGGGAGCATGATGCTCACGTTGGGAATGTTGATAGACTTATTGTTGGACAGGGGACCGCCGTTCTCCACGGTGCAGATGATGTCGTGGCCCTGGATCTCGGTGACAACCAGCTCGATCAGGCCGTCGTCAATGAGAACGCGGTTGCCTACAGACAGCTCCTCATGGAGGGAGGCGTAGGTCACGGAGACCTTGGTGTTGTCCCCTTCCACATCGTCGGTGGTCAGAGTAAAGGTGTCGCCGGGGTTCAGGGTGATGGGGCCCGCAGCAAAGGTTTTGATGCGGATCTCGGGGCCCTTGGTGTCCAGGATGGTGGCGACGGGGCGGCCCAGAGCGTCACGGACATGCTGCAGACGGGTCAGCTGAGCCAGGTGGCTCTCATGTGTGCCGTGGGAGAAGTTGAAGCGGGCGGCGTCCATGCCGGCCAGAATCAGCTTCCGGATGGTCTCCTCATCGGAGGAGGCAGGGCCGAGGGTGCATACGATTTTCGTATTTCTCATATCTCATTCACCTCTTACAGGATGATTAAATGATACTATACCCAGCGAGAATTTACAATATCAAAGGAAGTGATTTGGAAAGGTTTACACACATTGACGAAAGAGGGGCAAAACAAAGGGGGGTTTTTTTTCGCTCAGGCGATAAGAAAAATAAATTCATTTTTTGTTAGTGAAAAAAATGGCACCCTCTCCGCCGGGAAACAGCGAAGAGGGTACCACAGGATGTCAAAATTGGAAAGGGGGGGCGGAAGATCACCCCTGGGAGCTGCCTTCTCCCCGGGGGGGCGGAGCGATGCGGGAGACCAGGGCGGTATCCACCCGGCGCTCGGTAATGGACTCCACCTGGATGTGAAGCCCGTGGGCATCCACCGCCAGGGTGGAGCCGTCCTCGGGGATGACGGACAGCTGGGCGAACACCAGGCCCCCCAGGGTGTCTGACTCCTCCTCCGGGGGGAACCGGATATCCAGGGCCTCCGCCAGGGTCTCCAGAGGGCAGCTGCCGCTCACCCGCCAGAGGTTCTCCTCCAGGGGCTGGATCTCCTGCTCCTCCTGGGGGTCGAACTCGTCGTAGATATTGCCCACGATCTCCTCCAGCAGGTCCTCCATGGTCACCAGGCCGGAGGTGCCGCCGTATTCGTCCACCACAATGGCGATGTGCACCTTTTTGCTCTGCATATCCCGGAACAGCACGTCGGTCTGGACGGACTCGGGAACGAAATAGGCGCTGCGCAGCAGGCTGCGGAAGGGCTGGGGCTGGGGGGACTGGAGGTTGAGGAAGTAGTCCCGGGCGTTGAGAATACCCACAATGTCGTCGGCGTCCTCGTTGTACACCGGGAAGCGGGAGAGGCCCGAGTCCCGGATGGTGGAGACGATGTCCTCGGCGGTGTCCTCCACCCACAGCATGACCATGTCGGTGCGGTGGACCATCACGTCCTCGGCGGTGGTGTTGTTGAACTCAAAGATGTTGTCGATGAGCTCCCGCTCCGCGGGCTGGATGGCGCCCCGCTCTTCCCCCAGATCCACCATCATGCGGATCTCGTCCTCGGAGACATCCTCCCCATCGGCCCGGGGGTCAATGCCCAGCAGCCGCAGCACCCCGTTGGTGGACTTGGACAGCAGCCAGATCACCGGGCGGAAGGCCACGCTGATGGCATACACCACTCCCACAGTGGCCCGTGCCACCCCCTCGGTGCGCTTCATGGCCACCCGCTTGGGCACCAGCTCGCCGAACACCAGGCTGAAGTAGGAGAGGACCAGGGTAATGGCCAGCACCATCAGACTGTTGAGGGGACCGGCGGGGATGAGAGTGAAGCCCACATCCTCCACCAGAAAATTCACCAGCCGGTCGGAGAAGTAGTCCGCGGCAAAGGCGGAGGACAGAAAGCCCGCCAGGGTGATGGCGATCTGAATGGCGGAGAGAAAGTGGTCCGGGGCCTGGGTAAGCTTGAGCAGTTTTTTTGCCCGCTTGTCGCCCTCCTCAGCCTGCTTTTTCAGCTTGCTCTCGGACAGGGAGATCACGGCGATCTCCGCCGCGGCGAAGAAGGCGTTGATCGCGATGAGGATCAGCAGGAGTAGGAGTGCGGAGAATAATGGGCCGTCTGACAAGGGTGATTCCTCCTTGAAACACAAAAAACGGAAAGGGACGCGGGGCGGGCAGGAAAATTCCGCCGCGCTGGGGCCATTATATCATGGGATGAGGGAAAAGCAAAGGATTTTGGGGGCGGGAAGAGAAGGAATTGCGCCTGTGTACTCCGTATGTTATAATCAAATTGCACAATAGGTCGGCTTTTTCGCCCCATTTCGGGGGGTGCAGACCCGCCGGAAAGGGCCGGCAAGAATACGGAAAGGAAGGTGTTGTGGGTGAAGCTGACATTTTACGGCGCCGCCAAGGCGGTCACCGGCAGCTGTCACTGTCTGGAGTGCGGGGGGAAGCGGATCCTGGTGGACTGCGGACTGCAGCAGGGCAAGGACGAGTGGAACAACGGCGAGCTGGAGTTTCGGGCGGGCAGCATCGACTGCGTGATCGTGACCCACGCCCACATCGACCACACCGGGCGGCTGCCCCTGCTGGTGAAGCAGGGCTTCCGGGGGAGTATCGTCTGCACCCGCCTCACCGCCCAGCTTATGAGCATCATGCTGCGGGACTCGGCCCATATCCAGGAGAGCGACGCCAAGTGGAAAAACCAGAAGGGCCGCCGGGCGGGCCGCCCGGTGGTGGAGCCTCTGTACACCCTGGCGGACGCGGAGGCCACCATGGAGCTGGTGCGGGGCTATGAGTACGGCCAGGACATCCAGCTGACTGAGGGGGTGCGGGTGCGCTTTACCGACGCGGGCCACCTGCTGGGCTCGGCCTGCGCGGAGGTGTGGCTCACCGAGGGGGATGAGACGCGCAAGGTGGTGTTCACCGGGGATCTGGGCAACGTGAACCAGCCCATTATCCGGGACCCCCAGCCCCTGTACGAGACCGACTATCTGGTCACCGAGAGCACCTACGGCGACCGCCTCCACGAGGGAACCGGGGAGTACACCCAGGAGCTGGCCCGGGTGATCGACGCCACTCTGGCCCGGGGCGGCAATGTGATCATCCCCTCCTTTGCCGTGGGCCGCACCCAGGAACTGCTCTATTTTATGCGGGAAATGAAGGAAAAGGGACTGGTGAAGAGCGACCCCGACTTCACCGTCTGCGTGGACTCCCCCCTGGCCAACGAGGCCACCCGCATCTTCTCCGGGGACCTGCGGGGCTATCTGGACGAGGAGGCCATCGAGCGCATCAAGGGCGGGGCCCTCTTCCTCTTCCAGGGGCTGGAGCTCATTGAGAGCAGCGAGGAGTCCCGGGCCCTCAATGAGGACCCCAAGCCCAAGGTCATCATCTCCGCCTCGGGCATGTGTGACGCCGGGCGCATCCGGCACCACCTCAAGCACAACCTGTGGCGCAAGGAGTGCGCCGTGGTCTTTGTGGGCTACCAGGCCGAGGGCACCCTGGGCCGGCTGCTGCTGGACGGAGCTGCCAGCGTGCGGATGTTCGGGGAGGAGATCGCCGTCCGGGCGAGGATCATCAACTTCAAGGGCCTCTCCTCCCACGCCGACCGCAACCACCTGCTCTCCTGGGCCAAAAACTTTGCCCCCGCCCCCCGGCACACCTTCGTGGTCCACGGGGAGGCCCGGGTGGCGGAGACCTACGCCCAGACCCTCCGGGAGAACCGGCTGGACGCCCACGCCCCCGACCCGGGGGAGGTCTACGACCTGCTGGCCGACCGGATGGTGAAGGCGGGGGAGCCCAGGCCGGAGAAGTCCGCCCGGGAGATGGAGCTGTATGCGTCGCCCGCCTTCCGTCGCCTGGAGGACGTGGCCCAGAAGCTGCTGGAGACGGTGCAGCACAACCGGGGGGGCACCAACAAGGACCTCACCAAATTCGCCGACCAGCTGGCCGCCCTCATCGAGAAGTGGGACCGCTGAATATACCCCTTTCTCTGCCCGCCGGAGCGCGCCTCCGGCGGGCAGTTCCCGTGTCTTGCCAAAAAGAGCGGGATGTGATACCATGTTTTCCGAAAAACCTGTGAGAAAACTCCATATAATGCCCATACTCCCCCTGTTGCGGGGATCATAAATAAGGATGAACGACTATGACCGATCTGTTTGAAAAATCCATCCACACCCTGGAGCTGCCCCGGGTGCTGGAGCTTCTGGCCGCCGAGGCGGTCACCCAGGAGGGGAAGGAGCGCTGCCTGGCCCTCCGCCCCCAGCCCCACCGGGAGGAGGTGGACATCCTCCAGGAGCAGACCAGCGCCGCCTTTGACATGCTGGTGCTCCGGGGCACTCCCTCCTTCGCAGGGGTGCGGCCGGTGGCTGCCTCCCTCCAGCGGGCGGACCGGGGGGGCGCCCTGAACACCCGGGAGCTGCTGGACATCGCCGCGGTGCTCCGGGCGGCCCGCTCCGCCCGGGAATACGGCCTGGGGGAGGCGGGGAGCAAGGGCCCTCTGGACCACCTTTTCCGCTCCCTCCAGCCCAACCGCTTCCTGGAGGAGCGCATCACCGGCAGCATCCTGGCCGAGGACGAGATCGCCGACTCCGCCTCCCCCGAGCTGGCCGACATCCGGCGGCACATCCGGGCCGCCTCGGGGAAGGTGCGGGACGTGCTCAACCGCCTCATCTCCTCCAACCAGGCCAAGTATCTCCAGGAGAGCATCATCACCATGCGCTCGGGCCGGTACGTGGTGCCGGTGAAGAGCGAGTATAAAAACGAGATCCCCGGCCTGGTCCACGACGTGTCCGGCTCCGGCGGCACCTTCTTCGTGGAGCCCATGGGGGTGGTGAACGCCAACAACGAGCTGCGGGAGCTCCAGGCCCGGGAGGAGAAGGAGATCGAGCGCATCCTGGCGGAGCTCTCCGCCCAGGCGGCCTCCTTCCAGGACGACATCAGCCAGGATTACGAGCTGCTGGTGATCCTGGACGTGATCTTCGCCCGGGGCAAGCTGTCCTCCCGCATGGGGGGCATCCGCCCCAAGCTGGGCAGCTGCATCCGCCTCAACCGGGCCCGCCACCCCCTGCTGGAGCGGGACAAGGCGGTGACCAACGACCTGCGCCTGGGGGAGGGATTCGACACCCTGGTGATCACCGGCCCCAACACCGGCGGCAAGACCGTCACCCTCAAGACCCTGGGCCTCCTCACCCTGATGGCCCAGTGCGGCCTCCACATCCCCGCCGGGGACGACAGCACCATAAAGGTGTGCCGCACCGTGCTGGCGGACATCGGCGACGAGCAGTCTATCGACCAGTCCCTGTCCACCTTCTCCTCCCACATGGTGAACATTGTGGGCATCCTGGAGCAGGCGGACGAGGAGAGCCTCATCCTCTTTGACGAGCTGGGGGCGGGCACCGACCCGGTGGAGGGGGCCGCCCTGGCTGCCGCCATCATCGAGCGCTCCAGGCAGATGGGGGCCCTGGTGGCCGCCACCACCCACTATGCCGAGCTGAAGGTATATGCCATGACCACCCAGGGGGTGGAGAACGCCTCCTGCGAGTTCGACGTGGAGACCCTGGCCCCCACCTACCGGGTGCTCATCGGCGTGCCCGGCAAGTCCAACGCCTTTGCCATTTCCCGGCGGCTGGGGCTGCCGGGGGACATCATCCAGGCGGCGGCGGAGCGCATCGACGCGGAGAATGTCCGCTTTGAGGACGTGCTCACCCAGCTGGATGTGCAGCGCCAGCAGATGGAGAAGGAGCGGCAGGAGGCCGCCCGGCTGCGGCGGGAGACCGAGGAGGCCCGGGCTGCCGCCGACACCTACCGCAAAGAGATGGAGGCCGAGCGGGAGAAGGCCGCCCAGCGGGCCCGGCGGGAGGCCCAGGACATTCTGGACCAGGCCCGGGAGACCGCCGAGCAGGTGTACCGGGAGCTCAATGAGATGCGCCGCCGCCAGGAGAAGGAGGCGGACTGGCAGGAGACCAACCGCCGCCGGGCGGAGGTGGGAAGGGTGCTCAACCAGGCGGAGGAGGCCATCGGCGCCGCCTCGTCCAACCTGCCCGCGCCGCCTCCCACCCGCCCCGCCCGGAAGGGGGACACGGTGGAGCTTGTGAAGCTGGGCACCCGGGCGGAGGTGGTGGCCGTGGGCAAGGACGGCACCCTGCAGCTGCGGGCGGGGAGCATGAACATCTCCGCCAGGCAGGAGGAGGTCCGGGTGGTGGAGGAGGCCAAGCCCAAGGCCGCCCCCACGGCCCCCCGGAAGGCCCACGTGTTCCGGGCGGCCGCCGCCCCGGCGGAGCTGGACCTGCGGGGGATGGAGCGGCTGGAGGCCATCTCCGCCGTGGATTTTTTCCTGGACAACGCCCTCATGGGCAAGCTGGAGACGGTGACCATCATCCACGGCAAGGGCACCGGTGCCCTGCGCAAGGCGGTGCGGGAGCATCTCAAGCGCAGCAAGTACGTCAAGTCCTTCCGTCCCGGCGTTTACGGCGAGGGCGAGGACGGGGTGACGGTGGTGACGCTGAAATAAAAACTCCCGTCCCCTCGGAGAGGGGAGGGGGGCATCCGGGGGGAACTGGTTCCCCCCGGAAGGCGCGGGGCCGGAGGCAAAGACATTCCGCAGAATGTCTCCGCGCCTTGAGGATGGCGTGACGGTGGTGACGCTGAAGTAAAAATTTTCTTTCGTCAAAGGGTTTCAAATTTGTTTTGTACAAAATGACATTGACGATGTGGGACAAATTTGTTATCCTATCTCTTGTAAAGATTTCACCTGAATACGGGGGGTATCATGTCATGTACATGAAAGAGGCAGTTGTGAATAATCAGGTTGGGCTCCATGCCCGCCCCGCTACGTTCTTTATTCAGAAAGCCAACGAGTTCAAGAGCTCCATCTGGGTGGAGAAAGAGGAGCGCCGGGTGAACGCCAAGAGCCTTCTGGGTGTGCTCTCCCTGGGGATTGTGAAGGGGACCAGCATCAACCTGATCGCCGACGGACCCGACGAGGAGGCCGCCATCAGCGCGCTCATCGAGCTGATCAACACCGATTTTTCTGAGTAACCAGCCAGGAAAAAGCGCCGCGGTCCGCGGCGCTTTTTTTCTCCCGACGGACGGAGAGGAGGAGCCTGATTTGAAGCCTATCCTGACGCCCTCCCCCAAGCGCCGCGGCGAGCTGCGCCGCTGGCTGGGGGGAAAATACTTCTGCCTGCTGCGCCGGCTGAAGTGGTACGCCGGCGGCCTGCGCTTCGCAAAGCCCAGGCCGGAGGCGGAGTGTCCCCACCTGTGCGCCCATCACGCCACCCCGCTGCTGCGCCAGCTCAAGAACCTGGACATGGCCCTCCAGCACAACAAGGTTCACAACCTGTCCCTGGCGGTGCCCCGGCTGGACGGGGTGGTGCTGCGGCCGGGGGAGACCCTGTCCTACTGGCAGCGCATCGGCCTGCCCACCGCCCGGCGGGGGTACCGGGAGGGGATGCAGCTGAAAAACGGCAAGGTGTCCTCCGCCATCGGGGGCGGCCTGTGCCAGTGCTCCAATCTGCTCTACTGGATGACCCTCCACACCCCCCTGACGGTGACCGAGCGCCACCGCCACGGCTACGACGTGTTCCCCGACGTGGACCGCACCCAGCCCTTCGGGGGCGGCGCCACCTGCTCGTACAACTACATGGACCTGATGATCCGCAACGACACCCCCTACGCCTGGCGGCTGCGCCTGTGGCTCACGGACAAGGAGCTGCGGGGGGAGTGGTGGGCGGAGGAGCCCCAGCCCCTGCGTTATGAGGTCTATGAGAAGGAGCACTGGATCCAGGGGGAGCCCTGGGGGGGCTACACCCGGCACAACGTCCTCTTCCGCCGGGCCTTCGACCAGTCCGGGAAGCAGGTGGAGGACGAATATATGACGGAAAACCATGTCATCATGATGTATTCCCCCATGCTGCCTGAGGGCGTGTGAGGGAGAGAGGGGGAGAAGAACCATGACCTTTGACCAGCTCAAGGAGAAGGCCCATGCCCTCCCCCTGAAGCCCGGGGTCTATCTCATGCAGGACAGGCAAAACCGGGTGATTTATGTGGGCAAGGCCAAGGCCCTGAAAAACCGGGTGAGCCAGTATTTTCAGGACTCCGCCGGCCACAGCGAAAAGACCCGGGCCATGGTGGCCCAGATCGACCACTTCGACGTGATCATTGCCCAGTCGGAGTTCGAGGCCCTGGTGCTGGAGTGCGCCCTCATCAAGCGCCACCAGCCCCACTACAACATTCTGCTCAAGGACGGGAAGGGCTACCCCTACATCCGCCTGTCGGCGAAGGAGTACCCCCGGTTCTCCCTGGTGAACAAGGCCGCGGAGGACGGGGGGCGGTATTTCGGCCCCTACGGCAGCCGGGGCAGCAGCCAGGACATCATTGACGCGGTGCTGGAGGCCCTGCGCCTGCCCACCTGCCGGAAGAAGTTTCCCCGGGACATCGGCCGGGAGCGGCCCTGCCTGAACTACCACATGGGCAAGTGCGACGGCTACTGCCGCCCCGACATGGACCACAGCCGCTATCAGGAGGCCATGGCCCAGGCGGTGCGCCTGCTGGAGGGGAAACATGACGAGGTGGTCTCCGAGCTCACCGCCCAGATGGAGGAGGCCGCCCAGGCCCTGCGCTTTGAGCGAGCCGCCCAGCTGCGGGACCGCATCCGGGCCATCGAGCTGCTGGGCAAGCGGCAGAAGGTGGTGGCGGGCTCCCTGGCGGACACCGACGTGGTGGGCTACTACCGGGGGGCGGCCAAGAGCTGCTTCGTGGTGCTCCACTACGTGTCCGGCGAGCTGGCGGCCAAGGACTGGGAGCTCATCCAGACCCCGGTGGAGCAGGAGGACGCCGAGGCGGTGTCCGCCCTGGTGGCCCAGTTTTACGGGGGGCGCACCCGCTTCCCCCGGCAGATCCTCCTGCCCTGCGACCTGGAGGACGAGCCCGCCCTGGCCCGGATGCTCACCGAGGCGGGGCGGCGGAAGGTGGAGCTGGTGACCCCCAAGCGGGGGGCCAAGGCGGAGCTGATCCGCCTGGCGGAGGAGAACGCCCGGGAGGAGGTGGAGCGGGCCACCACCCGGGAGGAGCGGCGCAGCAAGCTGCTGGAGGCCCTGGGCCGCCTGCTGGGGCTGCCGGAGCCCCCCCGGCGCATCGAGGCCTACGACATCTCCAACACCGGCAGCTCCGACATCGTGGCCTCCATGACGGTGTTTGTGGACGGCAAGCCCCTCAAGCGGGATTACCGCCGCTTCAAGGTGGAGGGGCTGGACCGGGCGGACGACTACGCCTCTATGTACCAGGTCCTCACCCGGCGGTTCCGCCGCTACCTGGAGGGGGACGAGAAGTTTGACCAGCGGCCCGACCTGCTCCTCATCGACGGGGGGGCGGGGCAGACCCGCTGCGCCGTGGAGGCCATGGCCGCCCTGGGGCTGTCGGTCCCCGCCTTCGGCATGGTGAAGGACGGCCGCCACCGCACCCGGGCCCTCATGAGCCCCCAGGGGGAGGAGCTGGGCATCCAGCACAACCCCGCCCTCTTCTCCCTCATCGGTCAGATCCAGGAGGAGACCCACCGCTTTGCCATCGAGTACCACCGCCAGCTTCAGACGGGGCACATGCGGGCCTCCGCCCTGGACGGCATCCCGGGGGTGGGGGAGAGGCGGAAGGCCCAGCTGCTGCGGCATTTCAAGAGCGTGAAGAGCATCAAGGGCGCCTCCCCGGAGGAGTTGGGGCAGGTCCTGCCCAAAAACGCCGCCCAGGCGGTGTACGACCATTTTCATCCCAATGAAGACCAGCGCGGCGGACCCGCCCCCACAGGGGAGGACGCCGCGGGAAAGGAATAGAGTATGCGCGTCATCACAGGAACCGCCCGGGGCAAGAAGCTCAAGGAGCTGCCCGGGCTGGACACCCGCCCCACCACCGACCGGGTGAAGGAGGGGATGTTCAACATCATCCAATTTGACATCGAGGGCCGGCGGGTGCTGGACCTCTTCGCCGGCACGGGGCAGCTGGGGGTGGAGGCCCTCTCCCGGGGGGCGGCCTGGTGCGACTTTGTGGACCTCTCCCCCGCCGCCGCGGCAGTGGCCCGGGACAATGTCCGCGCCGCCCGGGTGGAGGACCGGGCCGCCGTCCACCAGAAGGATTTTACCGCCTTTCTCACCGGCCGGCGGGAAAAATACGACCTGATCCTCCTGGATCCGCCCTACCGGGGGGGCGCCATGGAGCGGGCGCTGGAGCTCATCGCGAAGATTGACATTGTTTCGGGAAATGGTATAATAGTCTGCGAAAGTGGGGCGGACGAGGTCCTGCCGGAGCTGCCGCCGCCGTATGAACGAGGCAGGGAGTATCGCTACGGCAAGATCAAGATCACCCTGTACCACAGGACGGTGTGACAAGATATGGGAATCGCCATTTATCCCGGCAGCTTTGACCCGGTGACGCTGGGACATCTGAATATTATCAAGCGGGGCGCGGAGATCTTCGACCGGCTGATCGTGTGCGTCATGGTCAATTCCGAGAAGGTGGGCCTCTTCACCCCGGCCGAGCGGGTGGAGCTGCTGCGCCGGGTCACCGCGGAGCTGCCCAATGTGGAGGTGGACGCCTCTCAGGGCCTGCTGGCGGACTACGCGCGCAAGCGGAAGGCCCACGTGCTGGTGAAGGGACTGCGGGCGGTGTCGGACTACGAGTCCGAGATCCAGATGGCCATGATCAACAGCAAGCTGTACTCCAGGCTGGATACGGTGTTTTTATACACCAGTCCCAAATATGCCTACCTCAGCTCCACGGTGGTAAAAGAGATGGCCCGTTACGGGGCGGACCTGTCCGACTTCGTGCCCCGGGAGATCATCAGGGACGTGCAGGCCAAGTTTTATGAGAAAAACCGGGAGGGTTGACCATGGCATCTGGTGTGGAAGAACTGCTGACAATGCTGTTTGATATGATCGATGAGGCGAAGAACGCCCCCTTCAGCGGGGAGAAGTGCGTCATCGAGCGGGATAAGGCTCTGGACCTGCTGGACGAGATCCGCGCCCAGTTCCCTGTGGAGCTGGCGGAGGCCAGGAAGGTCCTCAGTGCCCGCAGCGAGTACCTGGCCGCCGCCAAGCGGGAGGCCGACGAGATCCGCCGCCGGGCGGAGGAGCAGGCCAAGCAGATGGTCTCCGCCGAGCAGGTGATGACCGTGGCCCGCCAGCGGGGCAATGAGATCATCCGCAAGGCGGAGGAGCGCTCCAAGGAGCTGCGCCGGGCCGCCAACGAGTACTGTGAGGATGTGCTCCGCCGCACTGAGGAGGCCATGAGCGAGGCATACGAGGAGGTGCGCCGCTCCCGCAGCCGCTTCCGGGCGGCCGCCAGCGGCAGCGCTCAGCCTGCCGCGTCCGGGGCCAGAGTGCCCTACGACGCCGAGGTTGACGAGAGCTGATCCGATACAATTTGATACCACCAACTGTTTCGGGCGGGCCCCATGTGGGGCCCGCCCGAAAATTTTTTGTGCTGCGGCGGAAGAGGGTGTGGCAGGAATTCTTTTTCCTGTGGGAAAGAAAATTTGCGGCAGGAGGGGTTTTCCCATAAAAAAGGTGACATAATGTCTGAAAAACTGGAAATAGAACATGCGTTTTAGTGCGCAAAACAGGGCGGAAGGAGGGAAAAACTCATGGATTTCACGGTAAAAATGATTCACAAAACTATTGCAATTTGGTAACGGAGCAAGTATACTAATTACAATGTGGAGCAAAATGGAGTAAAATATCAGTGAAAGGGAGTTCAGTGGAGGAGGTGAGCAGGCGTTGACCGGCACGTACGAGCACAGCATCGACGAGAAGAGCCGCCTGTTCATACCCGCCAAGCTCCGGGAGGAGCTGGGCAGTGTATTCTATCTGGCTCCCGGTGTAAAGGAAAATATCACCATTTATCCCATGGCCGCCTGGGATGTGCTGCGGGAGCGGGCCGCCGCTCTCACCACCACCCAGGCCGCCGCCATGGATGTATTTTTTGCCGCCTCCTGCCGCTGCGAGCCCGACCGGCAGTGGCGCATCCTGCTGCCCCCCAATCTGCGGCAGTACGCCAGGCTGGAGCGGGATGTGGTCATCACCGGCAACAACGACCGGGCCCAGATCTGGAGCGCCCAGGTCTGGCTGGAAAAGACCAGGGCGGAGCTCACCCCCGCCACCATCGCGGGCATTATGGACTGCCTTGGCATCTGAGGAGGAGAAGATGGAATATACCCACGATCCCGTGCTGCTCTCCGAGTGCATTCAGGGACTGAATATCCGCCCCGACGGGATGTACGTGGACGGCACATTGGGCCGGGCAGGCCACAGCCGGGAGATCGCCCGGCGGCTCACCACCGGGCGTCTGCTGTGCCTGGACCGGGACCAGGCCGCCCTGGACGCGGCCCCCGGCCGGCTGGGGGAGTGGATGGACCGGGTGGAACTCATCCACGGCAACTTTGCCGACCTGGACGCCCTGCTGGAGGGCAGGGGAGTGGGCCAGGTGGACGGCATGCTTTTTGATCTGGGGGTGTCCTCCCCCCAGCTGGACGACCCCCAGCGGGGCTTCTCCTACATGCACGACGCCCCCCTGGACATGCGGATGGACCGCTCCGCCCCCCTCACCGCCCGGGAGGTGGTGAACGGGTGGGAGGAGGCCGAGCTCAAGCGCATCCTCTGGCGTTACGGCGAGGAGCGTTACGCCGGCCCCATTGCCGCCGCCATTGTCCGGGCCCGGCAGGAGCGCCCCATCGAGACCACCCTGGAGCTGGTGGACATTATCCGGGGGGCCATGCCAAAGGCCGCCCTGCGGGAGAAGCAGCACCCCGCCAAGCGCTCCTTCCAGGCCATCCGTATCGCCGTCAACGACGAGCTGGGGGCGGTGGAGCGGATGTTGGAGGCGGCGGTTCCCCGTCTGGCCCCGGGAGGGCGCCTGGCGGTGATCTCCTTCCACTCGCTGGAGGACCGCATCGTCAAGACCATGCTGGGGGAGTTTGCCCGGGGCTGTACCTGCCCGCCGGACTTTCCCGTGTGCGTGTGCGGCAACCGGCCCAAGGTGCGGCTGGTGAGCCGCAAGCCCATCACCGCCTCCCAGGAGGAATTGGAACGAAACCCCCGCGCCCGCAGCGCCAAGCTGCGTATTGCGGAAAAGCTGGAAGCATAAGCGTTTGCCCGTAAACAGGAAGAGAAAGGATGTGCCGGTATGGCCGCTGAGGTTCACAGAAGAAAAAAGTATCAGCCCCGCCGCATGGAATACGAGCCTCAGTTTGACGGTTCCGCAGTCCGTGTCCCCCGCAGGCAGCCGGTGGAGGAGCCTCTCCGCCGGCCTACCGTCCGCCCCCGGGAGAAGGTGCGCACCCGCCCCAAGGTGCAGGTGCGGGAGCAGGGGGCCGTTTCCCTCTTTGCGGTGGCCGGCTTTGTGGCCGTGGCGGTGTGCGCCGTGCTGGTGCTCTACTGCAACGCCCGCCTGGCGGTAATCACCGACCAGACCGTGCAGCTGCGCAGCCAGCTTGCCGCCCTCCAGACTGAGGAGAGCAGCCTGCTGGCCCAGTACGAGCTGACCTATGACCTGCAGGAGATTGAAAACCAGCTGACGGCGGACGGCTCCATGGTCAAGGCCCAGCCCAACCAGATCGTCTATCTGGACATGTCCGAACCTGACAGCATGGTGTACTACCAGGAGAGCCAGGGGGGACTGGCCCAGGTGTGGGAGAGCATCACGGGATTTTTTGCCGGTCTCTTCTGACCGGGGCATAGCCCCCGGCGGGGACTGCATACACTCGTGCAGGGAGACCCTGAAAGAGAGAAAAGGGCGTAAGAAAAGTTACTTTTCTTACGCCCTTTTTCCTAAGGCGGCGCCCGGCGCCGCCGCCACAACAAAGAAAGGCGGAGCAGCCCAATGGCAGAGCAAAGACAACCCTCCAAACGCAAGAGCAGCGGGATCAACCGGGCCAACCGGATCACCATGCGCCGCATCATCGTGCTGGTGTGCCTGTTTTGTATGGTCACCTTCACCGCCCTTGGGGTGCGGCTGTGGCAGCTGCAGATCCGGGACCATGAGAAGTACGAAGAGATGGCGGTGGAGCAGCAGACCCGGGACGTGACCGTCACCGCCAGCCGGGGCACCATTTACGATACCAACGGCAACATCCTGGCCATGTCGGCCACGGTGTATAAGGTAATCCTCTCCCCCAAGGACCTGGTGGCCAGCGTGGACCGGGACGACTATGAGACCGACGGGGAGTACCAGGCCGCCATCGAGCTCAAGCGGCAGACCGTGGTGGACGGCCTCACCTCCCTGCTGGGGATGGATGGGGACACCGTCCGGGCCCATCTGGAAAAGACCGACTCCCAGTACGAGGTGATGGCCAAGGATGTGGAGGACAGCGACGCCACCGCTCTGCGGGAGTTTATCTCGGAGAACAAGTGCTCGGGCTACCTGTATCTCACCCCGGATTCCAAGCGCTACTACCCCTATTCCAGCCTGGCCTCCCAGCTCATCGGCTTCCTCAGCCAGAACGAGACCAGCGGCGACGCCAAGGTGGGAGCCTACGGTCTGGAGGCCCTCTATGAGGATGAGCTCTCCGGCCAGTCCGGCCGGGTGGTGACGGCCAAGAACGCCGCCGGCACCGAGATGCTCTCCAGCTACGAGTCCTACATGGACGCGGTGGACGGCTACAACCTGAATCTGAACATCGACGCCAAGATCCAGCGGATGGCGGAATCCATTCTGGCGGAGGGCATCGAGACCTACGACATCCAGAAGGGGGGCTTCTGCATCGTCATGGAGCCCGCCACCGGGGATATCCTGGCCATGGCCAACTCCCCCACCTTCGACCTGAACAGCCCCTCCTCCATTGTGGACCCCGCCACCCTGGAGAAGCTGGCGGCTGTGGCGGAGACCTACGGGGAGGACAGCGAGGAGTACTCCGCCGCCGTGGCGGAGGCCCGGGCCGAGCAGTGGCGGCCCCGGGCCATCAACTCGGGCTACGAGCCGGGCTCCACCTTCAAGCCCCTGGTGGTGGCCGCCGCCCTGGAGGAGGGTGTGGTCTCCCTGAGCGACACCTTTACCTGCACCGGCTCCTACAAGGTGGGCGGCTGGAACATCAGCTGCCACAAGGCCGGGGGCCACGGGGTGCAGACCCTTACCCAGGCGGTGGAAAACTCCTGCAACCCCGCCCTGATGCAGATCGGCCTGCGGATGGGGGCGGATACCTTCTGGCAGTATCTGGAGGCCTACGGCCTCTTTGAAAAAACCGGCATCGACATCCAGGGCGAGGGGGAGAGCATCTTCCTGGACGAGGAGACCTTTAAAAGTGCCGAGGGCCTCTCCTCTCTGGCCACCTATTCCTTCGGCCAGACCTTCAAGGTCACCCCCATCCAGATGATCACCGCCTTCTCCTCGGTCATCAACGGCGGCCACCTCCTCACGCCCCATGTGCTCAGCTCCATCACCGACGGCGACGGGAACACTGTGGAGTATACCCAGGTGGAGGAAAAGCGCCAGGTTATCAGCGAGGAGACCTCCGCCCAGATGCGGGCCATTCTGGAGAGCGTGGTGGCCAACGGCACGGGCAAAAACGCCTACCAGGCCGGGTACCGCATCGGCGGCAAAACGGGCACCTCGGAGAAGCGGGACGAGGACACCCGGGACGTCATCGTCTCCTTTATGGGCTTTGCCCCCGCCGATGACCCCAAGGTCATTGTCCTCCTGGCCTATGACAGCCCCCTGCGGGTGAACGGCGGCCAGTACACCAGCAACGGCACCTACATCAGCGGCGGCAACATCGCCGCCCCCATGGCCGGGCGGCTGCTGGCGGAGATCATGGACTATCTGGGCGTGGATAAGCAGTACACCGCCGAGGAGATGAACCAGGCGGATGTGACGGTGCCCAACCTCATCGGCGGCACCGTGACGGGGGCGGCCGAGACTCTGGATACCAAGGGCCTGGAGTACCGCACCGTAGGCAGCGGGGATACCATCACCGGCCAGATCCCCAGCGGCGGCTCCTCTATTCCCGGGGGCAGCGAGGTGGTGCTCTACCTGGGGGAGGCGGTACCCACCGACAAGGTGACGGTGCCCGACCTGATGGGGCTCAACCCCACCCAGGCCCAGCAGGCCCTGGAGAATGCGGGGCTCTATATGCGTTCCACCGGCATTACCAGCGGCTACTACTCCGCCACCACTGAGGTGATCTCCCAGTCCATTGAAAAGGACACGGAGGTGGAGCGGGGCACTGTGGTGGAGGTGCGCTTTGCCGACAGCGCCCTGAGCGACTACGCCCCCGGCTGACGGGGGAGCCCAGGGCAATACGGCGTTCGGAGGTGTCTGTATGAAACTGGAGGACCTGCTGGCAGGGGAGAAGGTGCTCGCCTGCCACGCTGACCCCGGCACAGAGATCACCGGGATCTCCTGGGATACCCGGAATCTGAACGCGGGAGAACTGTATTTTGCGCTGCCCGGATATAAGACAGACGGGCAGCGCTACGCCGAAAGGGCGGCGGAGCAGGGGGCCGGGGCGGTGGTGTGCGCCCAGGCCCCTCCCTGTCCCGGCCCCTGGGTGGTGGCGGCAGACCCCAGAGCCCTGCTTGCCGCCGTCTCCCGGCGGTGGTTCGGGGACCCCGGGGGGGACATGACCCTGGTGGCGGTGGCGGGCCGCAGCGGCAAGACCACCACCGCCAGCCTTCTGCGGGATGTGCTCAGCTGCACCCTGGAGGGGGAGACCGCCCTGGTGGAGGCCGCCGGAGAGAGCTGTGATCTCCAGCGGCAGCTCAGGATTCTGCGGGACAAGGGGTGCCGCCGGGCGGTAATCAAGACCTCCGCCCGGGGCATCCGTCTGGGCCGCCTGGCGGGCCTGACCCTCTCGGCGGCGGTGATGACCAACTTTGACCAGGCGCCGGAGGAGCGGGCGCGGTACGAGGCGGCCATGAGGCAGCTGTCGGGCCAGTGCCGCCGGGTGGTGGTAAATCTGGACGACCCCGCCGGGGTGCGGGCCGCCCGGTGGGACCCGGAGCGGGCCTTCACTTACTCCGAGGGGAAGAACGAGGCCGACCTCACGGCCAAGAATCTCCGCCTGGGGATGGACAAGGTGGAGTTTGAGGCCCTCACCCACGACGCCATTGCCCGGGTGTCCCTCCCCATACCAGGGGGATTCAATGTATACAACGGTCTGGCGGCCCTGGCCTGTGCCCTGGTGCTGGGGGTGCCCCTGGCCCGGGGGGCGGAGGCCATGGGCCGGGCCAAGGGGGTCCCCGGGCGGATGGAGTTTATTCCCATACCCGCGGGCTTCGGCGTGATCGCCGACTGCGCCGAGACCCCTGCCGCCCTGGAGAACGTCCTGACCACCCTGCGCCGCATCACCCGTAGGCGGGTACTGTGTGTCTTCTCCTGCCGGGGGGATCGGGACCGGAGCGACCGGCCTTTGATGGGAGCGGTGGCGTCCGCTCTGGCGGACTGGTCGGCGGCCACGGTGGTGGAGGCGCGCAGCGAGGCGCCGGCAGACATCCTGGCGGATATCCGCCCCGGCCTGGAGGAGGGGAGCGCCCCCTTCCTGCTGGAGGCCGACCCGGTCCGGGCGGTGGAGGCGGCCCTGAAAAGGGCCCTGCCCGGGGACCTGGTGCTGCTGGCCGGAGGGGAGGGGGACCCCGACTCCGGCGAAAGTGGCCAAAGGGCCATGGGGGCAAAGCGCAGGATTGTAGAAAATTACTTTATCCACAGCCCCTGAAAATGTGGTATAATGCAATGTCCTGCCTGATAGCGGCTCCAGCCGGCGGGCAGAGGAAGAAAAACAATCGGAGGTCTGAGACATGCGTATCCTGTTGGCCGCGCTGGCGGCATTTGTGGTCACCGCGGTGGTGGGTTACTGTCTTATTCCCGCCCTTCGCGCCCTGAAGGCAGGGCAGTCCATCAAGGAGATCGGGCCCAACTGGCACAAGTCCAAGGAGGGCACCCCCACCATGGGCGGCATCATGTTCATCGTGGGCGTGACCGCGGCGCTGCTGGTGATGGGCTGGCAGGACATGATGGCGGGCAGCTGGGCGGGGGTCTTTGTGCTGCTCTTCTCCCTGGTGTACGGCCTGATCGGCTTTGTGGATGACTTTGCCAAGGTGACCAAGCACGAGAACACCGGCCTGACGGCGGGATGGAAGTTCCTGCTGCAGCTGGCGGCGGCCATCGCCTTCCTGGTGATCATGCGCTCGGGCAACCACCTCTCCCCCAACCTCTATGTGCCCTTTTTTGACGTGAGCCTCATTCTCCCCTGGCCGGTGTACCTGGTGTTCGCCGCCCTGGTGATGGTGGGCACGGTGAACGCCGTGAACATCACCGACGGGGTGGACGGCCTGGCGGGCAGCGTGACCCTCCCTGTGGCGGTGACCATGGCGGCCATCGCCGGGGCCTGGGGCCGGGAGGACGTGGCGGTCTTTGCCGGGGCCCTGGCCGGGGGACTGCTGGGCTTTTTGATCTACAATTTTCACCCGGCCAAGGTGTTCATGGGGGACACGGGCTCCCTCTTCCTGGGGGGCGCGGTGTGCGCCATGGCCTTTGCCCTGGATGTGCCCCTGGTGCTGGTGCTGGTAGGAATCATTTACATTGCGGAAACTTTGTCGGATATTATACAGGTTGGATACTTCAAGCTGACCCACGGCAAGCGCGTGTTCCGCATGGCCCCCCTCCACCACCACTTTGAATTGGGGGGCTGGTCGGAGAAAAAGGTGGTGCTGGTGTTCACCGCCATCACCGTGGTGTTCTGCGTGCTGGCCTGGCTGGGCTGCCAGGGGCGGTACGGCCTGTGATCTTCTAAAAGGCCGGAAAGACGCATAATCTTCCCATGGGAAAGGGGGCGGCGCCATGCGCAAGTCCAAGCGGGACCTGACAATCGAGCAGAAGCTGGCCCGGGGGCCGGTGGACCTGCCCTTTCTGATGCTGGTGCTGCTGCTGTCGGCCATCGGCCTTGTGATGGTGCTTTCGGCGTCCTACGCCTCGGCCTACTACGACACCGAGGGCGTCAGCGGCGGCGACCCCTTCTACTATTTTAAAAATCAGGCTTTTTTCCTGGTGCTGGGCGTGGCGGTGATGTACATAGTCTCCCGCCTGGACTACCAGTATTACCGGGTGCTCTCGGTGCCTCTGCTGGGGGTGGCCCTGGTGCTGCTGGTTCTGGTGCTCACCCCCCTGGGCGTCACGGTGAAGGGCGCCACCCGCTGGCTCCACATGGCCCTGGTGGCGGGCCCCACCTACCAGCCCTCGGAGATTGCGAAAATGGCGGTGATCATGTTTTTCTCCGCCCGGCTCTCCAAACGGCACACCCAGCTCAGCGCCCCGAAAAAGTTCAACCGGCGCACCTTCGGCGGGCGGCTTAAGGCATTTCTGGACAAGATCGGCCTTCTGGAGCTCATCCCCTATGTGGTGGTGCTGGGCGTGGTGCTGGCTTTGATGTACAAGGAGCCCCACATGTCCGGCATGATCCTGGTGCTGGTGGGGGCGGCGGCGGTGCTGTTTGCCTCGGGCATCCACATGGGCTGGTTTCTGGGGGGCGGCTCCGCCGTGGGGGCGGTACTTCTCACCATTATGCTCAACACCAGCTACCAGAGCAGCCGCATCACCAGCTGGCTGGACCCCTGGAGCGACCCCAGGGGGGACGGCTGGCAGCTGACCCAGTCCATTCTGGCCATCAGCTCCGGCGGCCTGCTGGGGGTGGGCCTGGGCAACAGCCGGCAGAAGTTCCTCTTCCTGCCGGAGGAGCACAACGACTTCATCTTTGCCGTGGTCTGTGAGGAGCTGGGGCTGGTGGGGGCGGGGATCATCCTGCTGCTCTTCGCCCTGCTTATCTTCCGGGGCTACTGGCTGGCCCTCCACGCCCGGGACCGGTTCGGCACGCTGCTCATCGTGGGCACCAACACCCTGCTGGCCGCCCAGGTGTTTTTGAATGTGGGCGTGGTCACCGGCCTTCTGCCCACCACGGGCATCTCCCTCCCCTTCTTCAGCTACGGCGGCACCGCCCTGGTGATCCAGCTGGCCCAGATGGGCGTGATCCTGGGGGTGTCCCGGCAGATTCCGGCCCCCAAGACCTAGGGGGCCCTGGGGCCGTTTCGCTGGGCCGCAAGGCCCTGTGCAGAAAGAAATAAAAGTGAGGCAGTGTTATGAAGATCCTGTTTACCTGCGGCGGGACCGCGGGACATATCAACCCTGCGGTGGCCCTGGCCCGGTGGTTCCAGAGCCGGGATCCCCAGTGCCAGGTCCTCTTTGTGGGGGCCGACGGGGGCATGGAGACCCGCCTGGTGCCCAAGGAGGGGTATGAGGTCAAGACCGTGGCGGTGAGCCATCTGGTCCACTCCATCTCGCTCCAGGCCCTGGTGAAAAACGTCCAGGCGGTGTGCAAGCTGTGGGGGGCCGGCCGGAGCGCCGGGAAGATCCTGGACCAGTTCCAGCCCGACCTGGTGGTGGGCACGGGGGGGTACGCCTCCTACCCCGTGGTGAAGGAGGCCGCCCGCCGGGGCATCCCCACCGCCATCCACGAGTCCAACGCCGTCCCCGGCGTCACCACCAAGGCCCTGTCCAAGGTGGTGGACCTGGTGATGGTGGGCTTTGAGGAGGCGGTGGCCCACTACGAGCACAAGGAGAAGGTGAAGGTCACCGGCACCCCCGTGCGGCCCGACTTTTTCCGCTACACCAGGCAGGAGGCCCGGCAGGCCCTGGGCCTGGAGGACGACGCCCCCCTGGTGCTGTCCTTCTGGGGCTCCCTGGGGGCGGAGAACATGAATGACAAGATGCTGGACTTCCTGGAGATCTACGCCCGGGAGCAGAGCACATTCCACCACATCCACGGGGCGGGACGGGACTTTGACATCATGAATGCCGCCCTGCGCCAGCGGGGGGTGGAGCTCAAGGAGGGCCGGGCGGAGATCCGGCAGTATATCTACGACATGCCTACAGTGATGGCCGCGGCGGACCTGGTGCTGTGCCGCAGCGGAGCCTCCACCCTCAGCGAGCTCACCGCCATCGCCAAGCCGGCGGTGCTGGTGCCCTCCCCCAATGTGACGGCCAACCACCAGTACAAGAATGCCCGGGTGCTCTCCGACCGGGGGGGCGCCATTCTCATGGAGGAAAAGGACTGCACCGCCCGGCGGCTGTACGACACAGTCACGTCTCTGCTGGAGGATCCGGTCCTCCGTGGGAAAATGGAGGATTCCCTGCGGGCTATGGGCCAGGGGGACGCCACAGAGCGCATCGGGCAAGCGCTGCTGGAACTGATCAAGAACAAATAAAATAACCTTTTTTCCCCCTCCGCCATAGTATGGGATACCATGTGACGGAGGTGGGGAGATGAGTGTATTTGAGATCGGCGGCGGCCGTCCCCTGGAGGGGACTGTGGCGGTCCACGGGGCCAAGAACAGTGTGCTGCCCGTACTGGCGGCCACCCTGCTGGCACGGGGTGAGGTGGCAGTGGACAACTGCCCCCGCCTCACCGATGTGGACGCCGCTCTGGACATCCTCACCCACCTGGGCTGCCGGGTGAAGCGGGAGGGAGACCGGGTCATCGTGGACCCCCGGCAGGTGTGCCGCTGGGACATCCCCCCGGAGAAGATGCGGGCCATGCGCTCCTCGGTGATCTTCCTGGGGCCTCTCCTGGCCCGGCTGGGCCGGGCGGAGCTGAGCTACCCCGGGGGGTGCGAGCTGGGTCCCCGCCCCATCGACCTTCACCTGAAGGCGGTGCGGGCCCTGGGGGCCCTGGTCACCGAGGAGGACGGGGCCCTGCGCTGTACCGGAGAGAACCTCACCGGCGGGCAGATTCGTCTGACGCTGCCCAGCGTGGGGGCTACGGAGAACGCCATGCTCTCCGCCTGCGGGGCTGTGGGGACCACCACCATCCACAACGCCGCCCGGGAGCCCGAGATCGTGGACCTCCAGCGGTTCCTCAATGCCATAGGGGGCCGGGTGGAGGGAGCGGGGGGCTCCGTGATCCAGGTGGAGGGGGGAGGACCCCTCTACGGGGGGGCCTTCTCCGTCATGGGGGACCGGATGGCCGCCGCCACCTGGCTGTGTGCCGGGGCGGCGGCAGGCGGGGACGTGACCGTCACCGGGGTGGACTACCGCCATGTGTCCACCGTCACCGCTGCCCTGGCGGAGGCGGGGTGCCGGGTGAGCAGTACCCCCAGCAGCGTCCGGCTGCGCCGCCTGCCGGAGCGGCCCCTGGAGGCCATTGCACCGGTGAGCACCGCCCCCTACCCCGGCTTTCCCACCGATGCCCAGGCACCCCTTATGGGAGCCCTGGCCCGCAGCCGGGGGACCACCATTTTTGTGGAGAACATGTTTGCAAGCCGCTACCGCCATGTGCCGGAGCTGGTACGGATGGGGGCCCATATTCAGGTGGAGGGCCGCCTGGCGGTGGTCCAGGGGGTGGAGACCCTCACCGGCGCCCGGCTGGTGGCCGGGGACCTGCGGGGGGGCGCCGCCCTGGTGGTGGCCGCCCTGGGGGCCAAGGGAAAGAGCACCCTGACCGGCCTGGAGCATGTGGACCGGGGCTATCAGGATATGGACCGGGTGCTTCGGACGCTGGGGGCGGATATCCTCCGCCGGGATGAGACAGAATTGGCGGCCTGCGCCGCAGGTAAGTTGGAGGAAGAACTGGATGGCATCCGCACGACGCCACAAACGACATAACCACAACCGGGGACGCTTCGGCTTCCTCTACAAGGTGCTGTCCATCTTGCTGGTGGTCGCCGCCCTCACCGTGGGCTGCGTGGTCTTTTTCCGGGTCAAGACCATTGAGGTGACGGGCAACGTCCGCTACACCGCCCAGGAGGTGATCGAGGTCGCCGGCATTGAGACGGATGACTTCCTCTTCGGGCTGAATACGGGGGAGATCTCCCGGCAGATCCGATCCCAGCTGCCCTATGTGGAGGCGGTGAATATCCGCCGGGGCCTCCCGGACCGGTTGGAGATCACCGTCACCGAGAGCAAAGCCGCCGCCGCGGTGGAGACCGACGGGGTGTGGTGGCTCATCAGCCCGGCAGGCAAGCTGCTGGAGGGGGTGAACCAGAACCCCGCCGGCTGCATGGCGGTGACCGGCCTCACCTTGGTGCAGCCACAGACGGGGCAGATGGCCATGGTGGACGAGGAGCACGCCACCCGTCTGAGGGCCCTGCTGGAGCTCATTGAGGCCCTGGAGCAGCGGAGCATGCTGGAAAACGTACTGTCTCTGGACTGCTCCTCCAAGGCGGAGCTGGTGATGGAGTACACCGCGCAATTTACCGTAAAGCTGCTCATCAACGGGGATTTCAACAAAAACATGAATCTCCTTCAAAAGGTAATTCAGGAGGAGAGCGAGCGGGTCCATGCCATTGTGGATTTTACGGTGGAGGAGGGCAGGGTCTTTGTCCGCTCCTCGGAATAAAATGCAGGGAAATTCCAGATTCCCTATTGACCGATGGGCAAAATGAAGCTACAATGGAACAAGATGTAGTGCCATTTTCATAAAATCAGTACAAAAAGTTGTTTTTTACATAGGAGGGTCATTTTATGGCGTTTCAGATGGACCCGGGCATCAACAGTGAAGATGTTCTCAAGGTAATCGGTGTAGGCGGCGGCGGCAACAACGTGGTCAACCGCATGGTCCGCTCCGGCATGCAGGGCGTGGACTTTATCGCCGTGAATACCGACAAGCAGTTCCTCAATGTCTCCCAGGCCACCTACAAGATCCAGATCGGTGAGAAGCTCACCGCCGGCAAGGGCGCCGGGGCCAACCCCGAGGTGGGACGCAAGTCCGCCGAGGAGAGCCGGGCCCAGATTGCCAAGGTGCTGGAGGGGACCGACATGGTCTTTGTCACCGCCGGCATGGGCGGCGGCACCGGCACCGGCGCGGCCCCCATCGTGGCGGACATCGCCAAGGAGATGGGCATCCTCACCGTGGGCGTGGTCACCAAGCCTTTCAGCTTCGAGGGCCGCCGCCGCATGGAGCAGGCCGAGGAGGGCATCCGGGAGCTGCGCTCCAAGGTGGACAGCCTGGTCATCATCCCCAACGACCGTCTGCAGTACGCCACCGACCAGAAGATCACCTTCAAAAACGCCTTTGAGATCGCCGACGACGTGCTGCGCCAGGCGGTGCAGTCCATCTCCGACCTCATCAAGACCACCGGCCTCATCAACCTGGACTTTGCCGACGTCACCGCCGTCATGAAGAACGCGGGCATGGCCCACATGGGCGTGGGCCGGGCCGCCGGCAAGAACAAGGCCGAGGAGGCCGCCCGGATGGCCGTGTCCAGCCCCCTGCTGGAGACCTCTATCGACGGGGCCAAGGGCGTCATCGTGAATATCACTGGCTCCATGGACATGGGCCTGGACGAGGTGGAGATCGCCACCAACCTGGTCAAGGAGGTGGCCGATCCCGAGGCCCTCTTCCTGCTGGGCGCCGCCTTTGACGAGTCCCTGGAGGACGAGATCCGCATCACCGTCATTGCCACCGGCTTTGACGGGGCCCCGGAGAACCCGGTGCCCGGCGGCAAGGAGGAGCGCCGCAGTGAGGGCGCCGCCCAGGGCGGGGCCAAATCCGCCGCCGGCGAGCCCCAGGCCAAGGCCGACCCTGTGGCGCCTCCCGAGCCTCTGCGGGAGGACGTGGGGGTGGAGGATGAGGAGGACGACCCCTTTATGGACATCTTCCGCATCTTCAACAAGGACAAATAAAACGGGGCGATCCCCCTGCGAGCAAGCGGCGCACCGGTATGGGTGCGCCGCTTTGCCTGTTCCAAGACAGCGGAGAAAGAGGAGAGAGATATGTGGGAGACAGCTGAGGACCTGATGCTGGAGCTGGTGGGGGTGCGCAGCGACACGGGCACCGCCCTGGAGGGGGCGCTGGGCCGCCGGATCTATGAGATCATCTCCCGGGACCCCTATTTCGCGGCCAACCCGGACCTGTGCGGCATGGAGGTGGGGGAGGATCCCCTGGACCGGCCGGTGGTGTGGGCTCTGCGCCGGGGGCGGGGGAACAAAACTCTCCTCCTCTCGGGCCATTATGATGCGGTGGAGGTGGACAGCTACGGCCCCTACCGGGACCTGGCCACCCGGCCGGAGGCCCTCACCGCTGCCCTGCGGGCCGACCGGACCGGCCAGGGGTGGGATACCCCCCAGGTGCGGCAGGACCTGGAGGACGGCCGCTGGCTCTTCGGCCGGGGGGTGGCGGACATGAAGGGGGGCCTGGCCGCCGCTTTGTTCACCCTGCTCCGCCATCCTGAGGGGGAGAACAGCATCCTCTTCGTGGCGGTGCCCGATGAGGAGAACCTGTCCGCCGGGATGCGCCGGGCCATGCCCCTCCTGCGCCGGGTGGCGGAGACCCACGGCCTGGACATCCGCCTTCACCTCATCCCCGAGCCTCAGATCCGGGACTCCCGGGAGGGCAGGGGCTACAGCTTTTACGCCGGCGGGGAGGGGAAGCTCCTCCCGGCGGTGGTGGTGCGGGGCCGCCTGGCCCACAGCGCCATGTCCCTGGAGGGGATCAGCGGGGCCTACCTCCTGGCGGAGGTGATGCGGGATGTGGAGTGGAACCTGGATCTGGCCTCGACGGACCGGGGCAGCGTCACCAGCCCCCCCACGGTGCTCCTCCAGGACACCTTCAAGACCACTTACGACGTCTCCCTCCTGGAATATGCCGGGGCGGGGATCAACCTCCTCTTCCTGGGCCAGGGGCGGGCGGGGGAGCTGCTGGAAAAGCTGCGCAGCCTGGTCCGCTCCGCCCTGGAGCGGGCTGTGGCGCGATATGAGGCCGCCTTCCGCCGGGGGGCGGAAATGGGGGTGGTGGCGCCGGAGGCCCACCGGCAGTATACCCCCAAGGTGTGGCTCCTCCAGGAGCTCATGGACTGGTCCGCCGCCCGGGGCCGCCCCCTGGAGGAGTTCCGCCGCCGGGAGGAGGAGCGGCTGGCCCGCCGGATCGGGGCGGGGGAGCTCACCCTCCAGCAGGCCAGCCTCCACCTGATCTGCGCCCTCATGGAGGAGGCGGGGGCGGAGGGGCCCGCGGCGGTGATCGGCCTGGCGCCCCCCTACTACCCGGCGGTCACCAGCTTTGACCTGGGAGACTTGTCCCAGGTGGAGGCGCGGGCCCGGGAGGCCCTGGCCCCCTGGGGGCTGGAGGCGGAGCTCCACCCCTACTTCCCCTGCATGGGGGATATCAGCTACGCCATGTGCCTCCGCCCGGAGGAAGAGAAGGCCCTGCTGGAGCAGCTGGCGGTGGGGAAAGGGCTGTACGACGTGCCCTTTGGGGACATGGCGGCCATGACCGCCCCCACCTTCTGGATGGGGCCCCGGAGCCGGGACATCCACCAGATGACCGAGCGGGTGTACCGCCCGGACATCCGGCAGGTGCTGCCCGCCCTGCTGGGGGCCATGGCGGACAGCCTGTAACGGCCTATCCCGCCGCCTCCTGGCGGGACAGACCGTGGAGCACGCCGCCGGACCGGGGGGAGAGAACCTCACCGGCGATGAGGGTCCCTTTGTGGACCAGCAGGTTGACCTGGACCCCCTCCTCCCCGGTGGGGTAGTTGATGATCTCATAGGTGTAGCGGGTGATCTTCTCCCCCTGGTAGGGAGTGAGGTCGAAGCCCTGGGAGGCCTGGAGGGCCAGATACTGGTCGTAGCTCTCGTCAAAGGTGGTGGGGATCAGCAGATCCTGCTGGGCCAGGGGCTCCTGGACCACTTCCCAGCCCAGCTCCTCCAGATAGGCCAGTCGGTCCTCCTGGCGGTCCATGTCCGGCCCGCCCCCCGAGGCGGTGAGGGCCTCTCCCGCGGAGAGCATCGCCCCCAGCAGCACGGCGGCGCAGAGAAACAGGGTACACACAGCCCCCAGGATCAGGCGGCGCCTGGGGATGCGGACAGTGAGGATGAACATGGCGGGGCACTCCTTTCCGGGACCGGGCTTGAGGCCGTCCTCAGGAGAGGATATGCTCCCCGCAGGGCGGATATGCCCGGAGAGGAGTGAGAGAATGGAGCGGCTGGACAAGATCCTGGCGGGTACCGGCCGGTGGAGCCGCAGCGAGGCCAAGGAGCTCATTCGGGCGGGCCGGGTGCGGTGGGCCGGAGAGGTGGTGCGGCGGCCTGAGACGAAAGTAAACCGGGAAGATATTGAGGTTGACGGTATCTCCCTGAGCGCCGAGAAGCTGGTTTACATTCTGCTCCACAAGCCGGCGGGGGTGGTGTCCGCCACGGAGGACCGGCGGGAGGCCACCGTCCTCTCCCTGCTGCCGCCCCCCTGGCGGGACATGGACCTTTTCCCGGTGGGGCGGCTGGACAAGGACACGGAGGGTCTGCTCCTCCTCACCAATGACGGGGAGCTGGCCCACCGCCTCCTCTCCCCCCGCCGCCATGTGGACAAGGTCTACCTGGCCCGGGTGGAGGGGGTCCCCGATCAGGGGGATCAGGAAGCCTTCCGCCGGGGGGTGGTGCTGAAGGACGGCACGGTGTGCCTGCCGGCGGAGTTGACCTTGACAGAGGACCCCTCGGAGTGTTATGTTACCTTACAGGAGGGAAAGTACCACCAGGTCAAGCGGATGCTGGCCAGCCGGGGAAAGCCGGTGCGCTACCTGCGCCGGGAGCGGTTTGGCCCCCTGGTTTTGCCCCCGGGTCTGGCCCCGGGGGAGTGGCGGTTTCTCACGGAGGAGGAAAAGACGGCCCTTTTTCGGTCCCAACCATAAATCTTCGGCGTTTTCCACAAAAATTTTTCCGTTTCCTATTGAAACAAACGGGAGAAACCGTTATAATAATGTCAATGTCGGTTGCCCGGCCCCCTCTGGATGGGGAAGGCGGGCAGGGACAATGTTTCAAAACAGGACCGAGACCGGAGGGACTGAGAGATTATAAGGGAGGCATCCGCCATGTCAAGCCGTATCTTCCAGAGCGTGGTTTTGCAAATGAAGGACTGCACCGAGCGCCCTGTTGGCGTGATCGACGATCAGGGTACCATTGTTGCCTGCAATGAGCTGACCTGCATCGGGGAAAAGTATCCCGCGGCCGCCGCCGCGGTATCTTCCGCCCAGGATTCGGTGGTGACCTGCGAAGGCCGGACCTACAAGGCCCTGCCGGGCTGGAATGGGCAGTTTGACTACGCCGTATTTGTCAACGGCGAGGACGAGCAGGCCCGGGTGGTGTGCTCCATGGCGGCTGTGGCCCTCAACGGGGCCAAGACCTACTACGAGGAGAAGCACGACAAGACCACCTTTGTCAAGAGCATCATCTCGGACAACATTCTCCTGGGGGACATCTATGTCCGGGCCAAGGAGCTCCACTTTGTCTCCGAAGTGCCCCGGGCGGTGTTCCTCATCCGCCAGATGGGGGCGCCCGACGCCTCCTGCCTGGACGTGCTCCAGACCCTCTACCCCGACAAGCAGGTGGACTTCGTCCTCTCCATCAGCGAGACCGACGTGGCTCTGGTCAAGCAGCTCTCCGAGGGGATGGACACCAAGGAGCTCTACAAAATCGCCCTGAACATCCAGGAGACCATGACCCGGGAGCTGGGGGTGCGTACCGTCATCGGCATCGGTACCATCGTGGGCCATGTAGGCGACCTGGCCCGGGCCTACAAGGAGGCCCAGGTGGCCATCGATGTGGGCAAGGTGTTCGACACGGAGAAGTCCGTGATCAACTATGAGAATCTGGGTATCGGCCGGCTGATCTATCAGCTGCCCACCACCCTGTGCGAGATGTTCCTGCGGGAGGTCTTCAAGAAGAACCCCATTGACTCCCTGGATCAGGAGACCCTCTTCACCATCAACAAGTTCTTCGAGAACAACCTGAACGTGTCCGAGACCGCCCGGAAGCTTTTCGTCCACCGGAATACCCTGGTATACCGGCTGGAGAAGATCAAGAAGCTTACCGGGCTGGACCTGCGGGAGTTCGACGACGCCATCACCTTCAAGGTGGCCCTGATGGTAAAGAAATATCTGGTCTCCCGGGGGATCGACAACTAAGCGCACGCCACAAGAGGACGGCGGGTCTCCTGCCGTCCTCTTATACTAAGGTTTGCGCGGGGCAAAACAAACAGGAGAAAACAAAGAGATATGGTTCGACTAATTGACGTAAAGAAAGAGTACGACAACGGCACCAAGGCCATCAAGGGCATCAACATCAGGATTGACGACGGGGAGTTCGTCTTTCTGGTGGGCCCCTCGGGCTCGGGAAAGTCCACCATCGTCAAGCTCATCACCGGCGAGGTGAAGGCCACCCAGGGCCGGGTGATGGTGAACGGGTACAACCTCAACAAGATTCATAACCGCCAGATCCCCTACATGCGCCGTACCCTGGGGGTCATCTTCCAGGACTTCCGGCTCATCGAGAAAAAGACGGTGAACCAGAACCTGGAATTTGCCATGCGGATCATCGGCGCCTCCCCCCGGGAGATGCGCAAGCGCATCCCCTATGTGCTCAACCTGGTGGGGCTGGACGGCAAGGGGGACCGGTACCCCAACCAGATGTCCGGCGGCGAGCAGCAGCGGGTGGCCATTGCCCGGGCCCTGGTGAACAACCCCAGCATGATCATTGCCGACGAGCCCACAGGGAATCTGGACCCTCTGCGCTCCCTGGAGATCATGACGCTGCTGGAGCAGATCAATGAGATGGGTACCACCATGCTGGTGGTGACCCACGAGCGGGAGCTGGTGGACCGCTTTTCCAAACGGGTGGTGGCCATTGACTCCGGCCGGATGATCAGCGACGAGACAGGTGGGTATTACAGCAATGAAACACTTTAGTTTTGGATATTTTGTGCAGGAGGGGGTGCGCAGCATCGGCACCCACGGGCTCATGTCCTTCGCCGCGGTGTGTATGATCGTGGCCTGCCTTTTGATCATGGGCTCCTTCTCCCTGGTGGCGGTGAACGCCGGCCACATGCTGGGGGACCTGCAGGAGGAGAACGCCTTTCTGGCCTATGTGGACGAGAGCTACGACCAGACCCAGTGCGACGCCCTGGAGGCCCAGATCGAAACGGTGCCCAACGTGGCCTCCGTCACCTTCATCAGCAAGGAGGAGGCTAAGGAGAACTACCTCCAGGGCCGGGAGGATGTGGAGCTGTTTACCGACCTGCCAGACGAGGTGTTCCGGGACCGGTTCTCCATCCATGTGACGGACATCGAGGCCTTTGAGGACACGGTGGAGCAGGTGCGCGCCCTCACGGGGGTGGTGAACATCACCGCCGCGGTGGAGATCGCCGAGGGCTTCGTCATTGTCAGCCAGGTGGCCTCCGCCATCGCCATCATCCTCATCGGCATTCTGGTGCTGGTGTCCCTTTTCATCATCGCCAACACCATCAAGCTGGCCACCTTCACCCGGCGGGAGGAGATCGCCATCATGAAGATGTGCGGCGCCACCAACAGCTTCATCCGCTGGCCCTTCGTGGTGGAGGGGCTGATTCTGGGCATTCTGGGCGCCACCATCGCCTTTTTCCTCCAGTGGGGGGTATACAGCCTGATCTCCACAGCCATTGTGGAATATAACGCCGCCTCCCTCATCGTGGTGCTCCCCTTCGGGAGCATGGCTCTGAGGGTGTACGGCGGCTTCCTGCTGGCCGGTGTGCTCATCGGCGCGGGGGGCTCCAGCATCGCCATTCGCAAATTCCTGCAGGTATAGCGGACAAAGGAGGAACCCATGAAAAAAAGCGTGCAGCGCGCGCTGGTCATCGTTCTGGCCCTGGCCCTGGTGGCCGGTATCTTCGTGCCCGCGGTGGCGGCCACCATCCAGGCGGCCATGGCGGTGAGCCAGTCGGAGATTGACCAGCTGGAGGAGGAGCAGGACGAGATCAACCAGCAGATCCAGGACCTGGAGAATCAGCTGGCTGCCCTGGCGGGGGACAAGTCCGCCGCCCTGGAGCGCAAGGAACTGCTGGACCAGCAGATCGACGCCCTTCAGGCGGAGATCGACGCCACCCAGGCCATCATTACCGCCCTGGACGGTCAGATCGCCCAGAAGGAGACCGAGATCGCGGATCTGGAGGCCCAGGAGGCCGAGCAGTACGACCTCTTCTGCCAGCGGGTGCGCGCCATGGAGGAGACGGGGTCGGTGTCTTACCTGGCCATTTTGTTCAATGCCAGCAGCTTTGAGGAGTTCCTGGACCAGGCCATGCTGGTCACCGAGATCATGGACTACGATAACGCCATCATCGACGCCCTCCAGGCCACCCGGCAGCAGCTGGAGAGCGCCAAGACCGACCTGGAGACCGCCCGGGCGGACCAGGAGGACGTGAAGGCCGAGCAGGAGAGCGCCAAGGCCCAGCTGGATACTCAGCGTGCCCAGGCCGACGCCCTGGTGCAGGAGATCCTCAGCCAGGAGAGCGAGTACCAGGCCACCCTCAACGAGATCGAGGCCGAGGAGGAGCGCATCCAGGCGGAGATCGTGCGCAAGTCCGAGGAGCTGGCCCGCCAGCAGGCGGAGGAGGAGGCCCGGCGGCAGCAGGCCCAGAACAACGGCAGCAGCAGCGGCGGCAGCACCAGTTCCGCCGCCCTGGGCGGGTACATCTGGCCGGTGAACAGCCGGCGCATCACCTCCCCCTTCGGCTCCCGGAACACCGGCATCGCCGGGGCCTCCACCAACCACAAGGGGGTGGACATCGGCGGGGTGTACTACAGCTCCGTGGTGCGCGCGGCCAAGGCGGGCACGGTAATCGTCTCCACTTACAGCAGCTCTTACGGCAACTACGTGGTGGTAAGCCACGGCGCGGGCAACACCACCCTCTACGCCCATATGAGCAGCCGCAGCGTCTCCGTGGGGGACGTGGTGGCCCAGGGGGACCAGCTGGGCATCACCGGGTCCACCGGCATCTCCAGCGGCCCTCATCTCCACTTTGAGATCACGGAGAACGGCGTGCGGGTGAATCCGCTGCAGTATCTCACAGGCTATATCCAGGCGTGGTGACCCTGTTCACGCCCGGAAGGACGGGAAAGGGAGGCGCAATGAACAGATCCGGACGGCTGCTGGCCATGCTGCTGGCGGCGGCGGTGGCCCTGGGCCTGTGCTGGCCCTGGGACCAGCCCCAGGCGGCCATGGCGGTGAGCCAGTCGGAGATTGACGAGATGAAGGAGGAGCGGGAGGGCATCGACCAGCGCATTGATGAGCTGCAAAGCCAGCTGGAGGCCCTCTCCGCCGACAAGTCCGCCGCCCTGGAGCGCAAGGCTCTGCTGGACCAGCAGATGGAGGCCATCCAGGAGCAGATCGATACTACCGCCGCCCTGATCGCGGCCCTGGACGATCAGATTGCCGGAAAGGAGGCGGAGATCGCCCGCCTGGAGGCCCAGGAGGCTGAGCAGTACGACCTCTTCTGCCGGCGGGTGCGGGCCATGGAGGAGACGGGGAGCGTCTCCTATCTGGCCATCCTGTTCAACGCCAGCAGCTTTGAGGAGTTTTTGGACCAGGCCATGCTGGTTACCGAGATCATGGACTACGACAACGCCATCATCGATGCCCTCCAGGCCACCCGGCAGCAGCTGGAGAGCGCCAAGGACGAGCTGGAGACCGCCCGCAGCGACCAGCAGGCCGTCCAGGCCCAGCAGGAGAGCGCCCGGGGGGAGCTGCAGGCCAAGGTGGACGAGGCCAGCGCCCTGGTGGCGGAGATCGAGGCGTCCCAGGCGGAGTACGAGGCCACCATCCAGTCCCTGGAGGAGGAGATGGAGGCCATCGACGACGAGATCGCCGCCAAGCAGGAGGAGCTTAACCAGCAGATCGCCCAGGGGGAGATCTCCATTGACACCGGCACGGGATACTACTGGCCGGTGCCCGGGTATAACAAGATCACCTCCATGTTCGGCTGGCGCAACCACCCCATCTATCACACCTGGAAGTACCACAACGGCTGTGACGTGGGGGGCATTCCTGTGGGCACCCCCATCGGGGCGGCCCAGGGCGGCGTGGTCATCACAGCCACCTACAGCAGCTCTTACGGCTACTATGTGGTCATCAGCCACGGCAATAACAACTCCACCCTGTACGCCCACATGAACAGCATGCCTCCGGTCAGCGTGGGGCAGGTGGTCACCCAAGGGCAGACCGTGGGCTATGTGGGGGCCAGCGGCAACGTCACCGGACCCCACCTCCACTACGAAATGCGGGTGGGGGGCACCAGAGTGGACCCACTGGCCTATTACCCCAGCATGAGCTTTAATATCGTCTGCTGAGCAGAATACGGCATATGACAGGGGATGGGGCGCGGCTCCATCCCCTGGACTGTTTGACCGTCCCGGAAAGGAGACTCCAATGGAACAGGAAAAGAAACAAAAGGCCCGCCGGATCTGGCCCGCCGTCCTCATCACCGCCCTGGCCACCCTGCTGGCTGCCGCCCTGGCCCTCTTTTTGCTGCTGGGGCGGGACGGGCTGGCCCTGATGCAGGGCTTTGTCATCATCCGTACCCAGTATGTGGGGGAGTGCGACCTGGGGGAGGTGGCGGACGCCGGGTTGGACGCCATGGTCACCGCCATGGGGGACCGGTGGTCCTACCACATGGACGCGGAGGCCTATGAGGCCCAGCAGGCCCGCCGCAGCAACTCCTATGTGGGCATCGGCGTCACGGTGACCTACACCGAGGGGGAGGGCATGAACATCCTGTCGGTGGCGGCGGACAGCCCCGCAGAGGAGGCGGGACTCCTGGCGGGCGAGCGCATCGTGGCGGTGGACGGGGCATCTATCCTCACCCAGGAGGGCTATGACGCCAACCCCGTCACCGGGGAGAGCGGCACGGCGGTCACCCTGGACGTGGTGGACGCCGCCGGGGAGACCCGGCAGGTGACCCTCACCCGCGCCTCCATCGCCAGCGTGTCCGTCACCGGGGAGCTGCTGGAGGGGGACATCGCCCTGGTGACCATCGCCAACTTCTACAGCTCCACCGCCGACCAGTTCCGCCAGACCGTGGAGGATCTCCAGACCCAGGGGGCCCGGGGGTTCATTTTCGACCTGCGCAACAACCCGGGGGGCTATGTGTCTGAGCTGACCGAGATGCTGGATTTCCTCCTGCCGGAGGGGCCCATCTTTACCAGCGAGCCCCGCTACGGCGCAAAGCGGGTGGAGGAATCCGACGCGGCGTGTGTGGACGCCCCCTTTGTGGTGCTGGTGAACGCCGACTCCTACAGCGCCGCGGAGTTTTTCGCCGCCCAGCTGCGGGAGAGTGTCCAGGCCTGGATCGTGGGGGAGGTCACCTCCGGGAAGGGGTATTCCCAGAACACCTTCCCCCTCCTCAACGGCGGGGCCATGAACATCTCCACCGCCCGGTACTCCACGGGGAACGGGGTCTCCCTGGTGGGCACCGGCCTCACTCCGGATGACACCCTCTCCCTCACCGAGGAGGAGGACCTGCTGCTGGACGCGGGGGCCCTGGACCACGGGGAGGACGAGCAGCTCCAGCGGGCCCTGGAGCATATGGAGCAGGAACTCTCATAACGGCCCCATTTCCGGCATATCTTTGTGGGGGAGGTGCTGGAGCGTGGTGGGACATGTGGTGCTGTCGGCGGACCTGCCGGGCCGCCGCCCCCGGTTGGGGGAGGAGCGGCTGGCGGGGGTGCAGTTCCTCCGGGCGGAGGTGCCCCTTCCCCCAAAGCTGCGCCCGGCCCGGGCCGCCCGCCGGGTGGCTGCCGCCGGGCGGCTGCTGGCGGAACGGGGGGTGCGCCGGGTGGTGACGGCGGCGGACTTCCCCTATTGGAGCGCCCTGGCGGGGTGGGGACTGGGCCCGGTGTGGGCAGCCCATCTGTGCCGCGCCTGCGCCGTTTCCCTGGCTCTGGCGGTCCTGGAGGGGCTGGGGGTGTCCCCCGACGGGGCCACGGTGGCCCTCCGGGGGGAGCGGGTTACCCCTGAGCTGGAGCGGGCCGCGGGACAGCTGTGCCGGGCGGTGCGCCGCCCGGTGATCGGGGTGGAGCGGGGCGGGGAGGCCCTGGCGGAGGAGCTGCGGCAGCGCTACGGCATCCCTGTCCTGGCGGATCTGCCCCGCCGGGCGCCCCATGTGGCCCTCCACTTCGATCCCGTCCCCGGCGGGGGAGAGGCGGTGCTGGACCTGTGGGGTCCCCGGCCCCGGCTGCTGGGGTATGAGCCCGCCCTGCCGGGGTGGACCCTGCCGCCCCACTGGGACCCGCTGCCCCTGCTGGCCGCCCTGGCGGAGGAGGGGGCGCTGCGGGGGGAGGATCTGCGCTGGACCAGAGGGGAGGAACCGGGGGAAAGCACTTGACAGACCGGCAGGAAATCCATATAATGATGGGTATTAAAAGGGGAGAAACAGGGTAAAGTCCCGGCTTTCCCGGCCCATTGAACCAAATTAAGCCTGCGGCGGTCCCGCCGTGTTTCGACGAGCCGTGACACACGGCTCCTTTATTTCGACTATTTGACGGAAAGGAAGCAGAGTATTTATGGCCAAGGAATTCAAAATCAGCGCCGAGCGGCTGGAAGAGCTGCGCAGCGAGCTGGTCTACCTCAAGACTGTCCGGGAGCGGGAGGTGGCCGATCAGATCAAGGAGGCCCGCTCCTTCGGCGACCTCTCGGAGAACAGCGAGTACGACGAGGCCAAAAACGAGCAGGGCAAGCTCTACTCCCGCATCGCGGAGGTGGAGAACATTCTGGCCAACTGCGTGGTCATCGAGGACTCCGCCGACGCCAACTGCGTCCGGCTGGGCAGCCGCGTGGTGGTGGAGGACCTGGAGTTTGGCGATCAGGAGTCCTACCAGGTGGTGGGCTCCCAGGAGGCCGACCCCATGAACGGCCGCATCTCCGAGGAGTCCCCCTTCGGCAAGGCCCTGCTGGGCCGGGCCATCGGGGACACCGTCACGGTGGAGGCCCCCGCCGGGAACATTGACTACAAGATCCTTGACATCCAGCGATAAGAGAGAAGAGAGAGGGAACGTGCCCATGTCCAACGAGAAAAACCAGGCCCAGCAGCCCACCCAGGAGCAGCAGCTGCCTGAGCTGCTGCGTATCCGGCGGGAGAAGCTCAGCGAGCTGCAGAGCGCCGGGATGGACCCCTTTGTCCAGACCCGGTACACCGTCACCCACCACAGCGCCCAGGTCAAGGAGAACTTTGACGCCCTGGAGGGGCAGCAGGTCTCCGTGGCCGGCCGGCTGATGTCCAAGCGGGGCATGGGCAAGGCCGTCTTTGCCGACCTGCAGGACGCCCAGGGCCGCATTCAGCTCTATGTCCGCATTGACGACGTGGGGGAGGAGCAGCTCGCCCGCTTCATCAAGTACGACATCGGGGACATCGTGGGGGTGGAGGGGGAGGCCTTCCGCACCAAGCGGGGGGAGATCTCCGTGAAGGCCAAGACCATCACCCTGCTCTCCAAGTCCCTGCTGCCTCTGCCGGAGAAGTTCCACGGCCTCCAGGACCGGGAGCTGCGCTACCGCCAGCGGTATGTGGACCTGATCGTCAACCCCGAGGTGCGCCGGGCCTTTGAGGTCCGTTCCAAGTTCATCAAGCACGTGCGGGATTTCCTGGACGGCCGGGGCTATATGGAAGTGGAGACTCCGGTGCTCAACACCATCTCCGGCGGCGCCACCGCCCGGCCCTTCATCACCCACCACAACACCCTGGATATCGACATGTACATGCGCATCGCCACGGAGCTGCCCCTGAAGCGGCTCATTGTGGGGGGTATGGAGCGGGTGTACGAGCTGGGCCGCATCTTCCGTAACGAGGGCATGGACCCCAAGCACAACCCCGAGTTCACCACTGTGGAGCTCTACCAGGCCTACGCCGACTTCAACGACATGATGGACCTGTTCGAGGACCTGCTCACCTCCGCGGCCCAGAAGATCCTGGGCACCTATGAGGTGGAGTGGCAGGGGGAGAAGCTCAACCTGGCCCCCGGCTGGCCCCGGCTGCCCATGCATGAGGCGGTAAAGCAGTACACCGGCATCGACTTCATGGCCATTTCCTCTGACGAGGAGGCGGTGGCCGCCGCCAAGGCCATCGGCGTGGAGCTGCCCGAGACTGCGGACAAGACCTGGGGCAACGCCCTGTACGAGGTGTTTGACCAGCGGGTGGAGGAGAAACTGATCCAGCCCACCTTTATCACCATGCACCCGGTGGATGTGTCTCCCCTGGCCAAGCGCTCCCCCAAGGACCCCCGGCTCACTGAGCGCTTCGAGCTGTTCATCTGCCACAGCGAGATGGGCAACGCCTTCTCCGAGCTCAACGACCCCATCGACCAGCGCGGGCGCTTCCAGAAGCAGGTGGAGCTGCGGGCCAAGGGGGACGACGAGGCGGGCATGATGGACGAGGACTTCCTCACCGCCCTGGAGTACGGTATGCCCCCCACGGGCGGCCTGGGCATCGGCATTGACCGGTGCGTCATGATGCTCACCAACTCGGATACCATCCGGGACGTGATCTTGTTCCCCACCATGAAGCCTCTCGACAAATAATCCACAATATATTGTGGATGACGGAGCAGGATGAAACAAGATGTAGTGAAAGAGGCTTACAACCACAACTTTTTCACAACTTTTGCTTGACAGACGGCATCAGACGGGCCAAAATGAAGGGCAAATCCGCGCTTTTAACTGCGGATTTGCCCTTTTTTGTAATTTTCACATCAGCACCAAATTACCCTTGATTGTTGCTGCTTTTTCCTCCATATTTTCCTGTGTGATGTGGGTGTAGATGTCCATGGTCGTGGAAAAATCAGCGTGGCCCATTACCTGTTGGATAAACTTGATATCGTTCGTGCTTTCGCAGAGTCTTGTACAGAAAGTGTGCCGCAGATTATGGACGGTAAAATGGGGAAGAAGCTCCGGCTCACGATCTTCCAATTCAGCTTGATTCAGTTCTTCCATGTTGTACGCTGTGGAAATGCGTTCAATGGCCCGATTGATATTATGAGCGGAGAGGAAACTTCCGTAGCGATTTCGGAAGATGAAACCGTGATAACCGTTCAATACCAACTTATCGTTCGGATATAACGCATCCATTACCTCGATTTGCTGGCGAAGCTGTTCAATGACTTCTGGATAGAGGATCGGGATAATGCGTGTACCGCTTTCCGTTTTGGGTGTTGTGATATGAAAATCAGCCTTTTTATCAATGACCCGATAGATTAACGCATGGTTGACGGAAATCCGGCCCTTGTTCAAGTCTACATCATCTTTTGTTAAACCAGTACATTCTCCTACACGAAGGCCGGTTCCAAGGAGTGTTACCATGACAGGCAGCCAGTGGCTATACATAGGAGATTTTGCGATATACTGGAGGAAATTTTTTTGCTGTGCTTTGGTAAGAGCAATACGCTTTTTCGGTTTCGGCGCGCTTCCATCTGTTTTTAACTTGGTATAAATGCCTTTGCTGGGGTTCTTCCTGATATAATCATCCGCTACAGCCAGTTCGAAAGCAGGATGTACGATGGTGTTGATGCTCTCCAGCGAGTTAATGGCGAAACCGTGTTTGAGCAGTTTGGTATAGAATCCAAGAACATCGCTTCGACGGACATTTGGAAGAGGCTCATTGGCGAAAGGTTCATCCTTTACATAGCGATCCCAAAGATACTCATAATTGGCCCGCGTAGATGGCTTCAACCTGATGTTGTTATCCATGTAGACCTTGAACATATCATTCAAAGTGAGTTTCATTGCTTCCTGAGTCCGGATGCCATCATCAGCATCTTTCGCAATTTGCTTTTCTTTTGCACGAAGGGAAGCCAAATCGGTATCATAAATGTACTTTTTCTTAGTTCCCAGCTTATAGACGAACATATAGCTGCCGTCTGAGCGTTGTGTTTCCCCTGTCCGCAGATTGCGGCCTTTGTTGTCTTTTCTAACTTTTGGCATAGGCTGATACCTCCCGATGTTTTGTGTGTTGTTGTGTCCGAAATGGGCAATGTTCTGTTAGCATGAGATCTCGTACAAGTATTCCTTTACGCGCTGAACGCTCCAAAGGACACGAGAATTCATGGTAATGCGGGCGTGGGCCAAGTCGCCAATCTGGACGGCCGTGTGCCGCCCGCAGTCGAGCAGTTTGCAAAGCGATTCCGTATCGACCGCCAAGCACTGATCCGGTGAAAGGTCATTGGGTTTTCTTTTTTCCATAATTGCC
>CASFCS010000012.1 GCA_949293245.1 uncultured bacterium
GTTGGCGATGAGGATGGTGCGGTTCATCAGGGGCAGGCCGGTGTGGGGGTCCTTCAGCTCGGAGAACTCCTCCAGGGCCTGGGTCATCTCGTTGCCCCGCTCGCCGCAGCCCAGGTAGACGATGATGTCCGCGTCGGACCACTTGGCCAGCTGGTGCTGGGTCATGGTCTTGCCCGCGCCGAAGGGGCCGGGGATGGCGGCGGCGCCCCCCTTGCCGATGGGGAAGAGGGTGTCGATCACCCGCTGGCCGGTGACCAGAGGGCGGTGGATGGGCAGGCGCTTTGCCATGGGCCGGGCCTGCCGGATGGGGCAGTCCTGGCTCAGCTTCAGGGGCACCACACTCCCCTGGGGGGTGGTGACCTCCAGCAGCACCTCCTCCACGGTGTGGGGGCCGCTCTGGGCGGCCATGGTCACCGTGCCGGTGAGCCCCGCGGGGACCAGGCAGCGGTGGAGGATGGCGGGGGTCTCCTGGCACTGGGCGTACAGGGTGCCGGGGGAGACGGCGTCCCCCACGGACAGGCACACGGTGGTGTCCCAGGTCCGGGTCAGGTCCAGGGCGGGGATGTTGATGCCCCGGCCCAGGAAGGGGCCCGACCGGCCCTCCAGCACCTTTAGGGGCCGGGCGATGCCGTCAAAGATGTTGCCCAGCAGCCCGGGCCCCAGCCGCAGGGACATGGGGGCCCCGGTGGACACCAGGGGCTGGCCGGGGGCCAGGCCGGTGGTGTCCTCGTAGACCTGCACGGTGGTCAGGGGGCCGTCCACCCCCACCACCTCGCCGATAAGCTGTTCGTCCCCGGCGTACACCATGTCCATCATGGCCAGGCCCCGGCCGCCGGTGACGGTGACCACCGGGCCGTTGACGCTGTGGATGCGATAGATCGTTTCACTCATAAGGGGTCACCTCTCAGTTGGACTGGGCCAGATCGTCGGCCAGGGACAGGCCGAACAGCTCGGCGAAATGGCCCGAGAGGTCCGCCCGGGCGGTGTCGAAGGAGGCGTCCGCCCGGCGGCCCAGCTGGGGGCACTCCACAATCAGCCCCCCCAGGGTGAAGGAGCCGGGGAGGATCTCCAGCTGCACGGGGGCGGCGGCCCGGACCAGGGCCTCCCGGGCGGCCTGGTCGGCGGGGCGCAGATAGACCTTCACCGACTCCACCGGCCCGAAGCTGTCCAGGGCCTGGCGCAGCAGCTTCTCCAGGTGGGGAAAGTACTGGGGGGAGGCCGTGAACCGGCCGATGCGCTCGTCCACAGCCTCAAAGACCTCCCCGGCAATCTGGGCCCGGCGGAGGAAGATCTGCCGCTTGGCGTCCAGCAGGTGGCGGGAGACCTGCTGGCCCCGCTCCCGCTGGATCTCGGTGACCTGCTGGCGCAGGTAGGCGTTGGCCTGCTCCCTGGCCTGGTGGCGGGCCTCCTTCAAAGCGGCCTGGCGCTTTTCCTCCATGGCCTTCTTGGCCCGCTCCAGCTCCTGGGCGGCGCTGTCCAGAACGGTATTGGTAAAATGCTGTAATTTCAGTTGCATTTCTGGCATGATATCACCTCAAAACAGGGTGGGACTAAAGTTTGACCCCGATGGCCTCCCGGATGTAGCGGGTGATGGAGTCCTTGTTCCGGGTGCCGTGGCGGTCGGGGATCTCCACCACCAGGGGGGTCCGGCCGGAGAGCTTCATGGGAGCCAGGCGGTCCTGGCACTGTCCGGCCAGGTTTTCTGTGATGAGCAGCACTCCCACGCCGGGGTCGGCCACCGCCCGGTCGATGGCGGCCAGGGCCTCCTCCCGGGAGTAGACGATGGTGCCCTCGATGCCCGCCAGGCGCAGCCCCACATAGGTGTCGGTGCTGTCGGCGATGACAAAGTAACGCATGGCGCTCTCTCCTCGCTGGGACAGGCGGATCACATAAAGAGCAGCAGCAGGGCCACGATCAGGCCGTACAGGGCCACGCCTTCCGCCAGGCCCACGAAGATCAGGGCCTTGCCGAAGGCCTTGTCGTTCTCGCTGATGGCCCCCAGGGCGGCGGAGGCGGAGGATGCCACGGCGATGCCGCCGCCGATGCCGGACAGGCCCACGGCCAGGGCGGCGCCGATGTATTTGAGCCCTTCGCTCAGCCCGCCGGCGGCAGCCACGGTCTCGGCGGCCTCACCGGCGGCGGAGGCGGAGCCCCAGAAGCCGCACACGGTGGTGATGATAAACAGTCCGCAGAACATGGCCAGGTTGCCCATCAGGGCGTGGCGGGCCTTCCGGCCGGTGAGCCGCCGGGCGCCGATGAGGAACAAGGGGGAAAAGACCAGGAAGGTGGCAAAGAAAAGGACGATGAACTTCATAATAAAAACCTCCGGAGTGACATGAATGGTGTATAGGTCTTACTTGTTGGCGGAGTAGTCGATGAGGCGGGGGTGGTACTCCCGGCCGCTGTCCTCATAGAACCGGCCGAAGAGCTCGTAGAACTCCAGACGCAGCACCTGGATGCCCACCAGCATCCCCTCGAAGCCGATGACGAACAGGTTTCCGATGATGAGCACCACCGGGTTGAGATTTTCCCCGGCCAGCATCTGCACCACCATCATCAGTCCCACGTGGGTGATGGCGTAGGCCCCCACACGCATGAAGGACAACGTGTTGGTGAGGTAGGACAGCAAAGTCTCGAAGAGTTCAAAGAAGCCGGTGACCAGCAGTCCCCCCAGGGACTCGGGCTTCCAGTCCGGCTCCCGGGCCACCAGCTTGCCCAGGGGCTCCCGCAGCAGCATGAGCACCAGGGGGAGGATGAGCACCGGCAGCACATAGGCCGGCACGAACAGGTTGGGTCCCCCCAGCACCATGGACAGCGCCGCCCCCACCAGGCCGAAGTAGAACACCATGCCGCACAGGCCGTTGGGGCCGAAGAGGCACTTCTCCGGGTTGTGCTGGCGGATGCCGTTGATGATGTTGAGCACCATTACCAGGAAGATCATGGCGGCGCCCAGGCCCAGGGAGGCCACCAGCAGCACCACCACGTTGCTCCCCTCCAGGGCCTTGAACCCGGGCAGGATGTCCTCAAAGCCGAACACGCTGCCGTACACAAAGCCGAAGATCACCGAGGACACGCCGCAGCAGGCGATGATGCGCCCCAGCCACATCTTCTTGAAGCGCCACAGGGCCATGCCCGCCAGGAACAGGCAGGCCCCCTGGCCCACATCGCCGAACATGATGCCGGCGAACAGGCAATAGGTCAGGGCCATAAAGAAGGAGGGGTCGATCTCGTGATAGTTGGGCAGGCCGTACATCTGTAAGAAGGGCTGGAACACCCGCCCCAGCAGGCCGTTTTTCAGCTTGGTGGGGGGGACCGCCCCGCCCACCTCCACCGGCTCGTCCACCACGTAGGACAGATCGTCGAACCGGGCGCACCGGTCCAGGAAGGCGGGCAGCTCGTCCTGAGGCACCCAGCCCACCAGATAGAAGGTGTCCTTGGAGTGGGCGGCGTAGCGGCGCAGGTCGTAGGTGTCGTTGTGGTAGCGCAGGTAGGACCACATCTCCAGGAAGGGCTCCTGCTCCTCCCGGGCCAGGTCGGAAAGCTGCTGGAGCAGCTGGTCGTGCTCGGCCTGGGCGGCCTGGGCGTCCCGGGTGAGGGTGTCGATGGCCTCCTCCACGGTGCCGTCCGCCCGGTGGTCGATGTTCACCCGGATGAAGTGGAGGGAGTTGAGCAGGGTGTCCACCGCGTGGTGGTTCTGGGCGGTGGTGAAGTACGCGCCGTAAACCACGTCGCTTTCCACCCGGGTGGGCAGGAAGAACAGGTCCTCCCGCTCGTTCATGGCCTCCCGGAAGCTGTCATAGGTCTCCCGGGGCATATGGCCGAACCGGAAGCGCAGGTAGTTCAGGCTGCGCAGCAGCCCCAGGTCGGCGCTGATGCCGCTGAGGTTGCGCAGCTGCTCCACGATGCCCCGGTCGTCGGCAGCCTTGTTTTCCAGCTCCTCCCGGCGGTGCTCCATGGCCTCCATGCGCTCCTCCAGACCGGTGAGGTGTTCCTCCACCCCCTGGACCGAGAAGGATTTGCCCTGGAACTCCCGGAACTCCGCCTGGATATGCAGCCGCTGGGCCAGGGCTTCCGCCCGGCGCAGGGGGGCGGTGTAGGGGTTGGAGAGGGAGAAGGGACGGAGGTTTTTTACCTCGTGCATCACCTGCATGGCGCTCTCCGGGTGGAACTGCTGGTTGACCACGCAGGTGCGGGCCACCGCATCGAATTGGGAGACAGGGGCCGCCAGTGTGACAAATTTCATGGGTACGACAGCCAATTAAATACCCCCTTATGAGTTGATGGCGGGGTCACTGCCCCACCAGGGACAAGAACTCCTCATTGCACGGCACGCCGTAGTTCACCGATTCGATCACCCGGATGAGGGCCTGGAGCTCCAGGGCCCGCAGGTGAAGGAAGGCCACGGCGGTACACACCGAGGGCTCGCCGTTGAGGAGGAGACGGCGGTAATTGCGCACCAGGGCCCGGCGGCAGTACTCCTCCACGTCGGTGGCCCGCTGCCCGGTGAACTCCCCGGCGTAGGCCGTGTCCGCCAGGCGGGCGAACACATCGTCCACCGTGGGGGCGGCGCACAGGGCGTTGATCTGGTCGGGCCGCAGGCGGTAGTTGAAGGGGTAGAGGGCAGGGAGGTAGTTGGTCTCCTGGGGAAAGTACTGCTTGAGGCGCAGGATGTGACTGATGTTGAGCAGGTCTACCTGAATACCCAGGGCGTGGAGCAGCTGCTCGCGCACCGTGCCGGTATAGCTTCCCCGGATGAGCTTCTCGGTAAAAGAGAAGTACACGCTGTTGAGCAGGGACTCGGCAATGGCGTAGTTGGGCAGCTCCCTGGGGTCCTCCGGCCGGAGGTGGAGCAGGGCGGGGTAGTAGATGCTCCGTCTGGCCGCCGCCATGAGCCCGTCGTAGTCGGCGCAGGTCTCCAAAGCCCGGTAGTCCATTTTGCTGTGGGTCAGAAAACGGGAGGGCAGGGGGAACTGGGTGCGGATGTGGGGCATACTCAGCCGCCGCAGGTTGGCGAGGATCCAGTCCAGCTCTGCCTGGCGCACGGGGAAATCCAGCAGCAGCCGGTCCTCCCGGGGCACAAAGTTGGAGATGCGGACGAACTCCTCCAGGGTCTGCTCCCGCAGGGCATGCTCCGTGGCGGCCCGGCCGGGGCGGGAGGCGGTGATGGTCCCGGAGGCGGGGGCCCAGCTGCCCTGCTGGCGCAGGTAATCCAGCACCTCGGCCACCGAGTGCATGGCGGTCATGCGCCGGAAGTCCTCCAGCCGCAGCCGGGTGCCGTAGATGGTGCGGATCTTGGCGGCCAGGGCGCCGTAGTTGGCCCGGGTCATGTTTCGTCGCCCACAATCTGGTGGAACAGGGTGTTCACCCAGTTGTCACCATATTTTTGGTAGGCCCGCTCAATGCGCTCCACCAGGGAGTGGAGCCGCTGGTCCTGGGCCTCCAGCTCCCGCTGGCTGCGGCGCTCCGCCTCCGCCCGGATGGACTCCACCTTTTTGGCGGCCCGCTCCAGATAAGCTGCATGGATGGCCTCCTTCTCCTGCCGCAGCTCCTCTTCCAGTGCGGCCTGTTTCTCCTGGACCTCCCGGGTGATGCTCCGGGCGTTTTCCTCCGCGGACAAAATCTGGCTTATCAGCTTTGCATATTCCATAAACACGCCCCTTTCTGTGTGATACGCCCTCCAGAGGGGGGTGGAAGGGAGGCGCCCCCCTGCGTCAAAATGGACTGCTTTGGAACAAAAATCGTTCATTTTAGCAAAACGGCTGGCGTATTTACCATTTTAGCACGATGAAATGGGGAAATCCATGAGGATTATGACCAAAGACACCGTCTTTTTTTCTCCAGCCCTTGGCAATAATGAGTGCGAATTTGTGCCTTTCGGGGCGGAAAGGGAAAACTGGGATTGTAAAGCGGACAAAAAGCGTATATAATGGTCCATAACTATTTTGACCAATGGGATAAAGGAGGCCGTGACATGAAAAAGCTGCTGCAGCTGTTGGAGGAGGATTGCAAGCTCACCCAGGACCAACTTGCATCCATGTGCGATATGCCGGTGGAGGAGGTGGCAGCCGCCATCCGGAAATATGAGGAGGAGAAGGTCATTCTGGGCTACAAGGCCATCGTGGACTGGGACCGGACCGACCGGGAGTCGGTCACCGCCCTCATCGAGGTGCGGGTCACCCCCCAGCGGGGGGAGGGTTTCGACCGGGTGGCCGAGCGGATCTACCAGTATGACGAGGTGGAGAGCGTCTATCTCATGAGCGGCGCCTACGACCTGACGGTGATCATCTCGGGCCGCACCCTGAAGGAGGTGGCCCAGTTTGTGGGCCAGCGCCTGGCCCCTCTGGAGGACGTGACGGGCACCGCCACCCACTTTATCTTAAAGAAATACAAAGAGAAGCACCTGATTTTTGAAAAGCGGGAAGAGCAGGAAAGGGAGTTTATTTTCGTATGAATTACCAGCAGATCATCTCTCAGAGGGTACAGGACATCAAGCCCTCCGGTATCCGCCGTTTTTTTGACATTCTGGAGGAGATGAAGGACGCCATCTCCCTGGGCATCGGCGAGCCCGACTTCCAGACCCCCTGGCACATCCGGGACGCGGGCATCTACTCCCTGGAGAAGGGCTTCACCAAGTACACCGCCAACGCCGGCATGTCCGAGCTGCGCCGGGAGATCGCCGCGTACATGAACCGCCGCTTCCACCTGCACTACAACTTCGCCGACCAGATCCTGGTGACGGTGGGCGGGTCCGAGGGCATCGACCTGGCCATCCGCTGCCTGGTGAACCCGGGGGACGAGGTCATTGTCCCCGTGCCCTCCTTCGTGTGCTACGGGCCCCTGGTGGAGATGGCGGGGGGCACCCCGGTGTATCTGGAGATGAAGGCGGAAAACGAGTTCCGCCTCACCGCCGAGGAGCTCAAAAGCGCCATCACCCCCCGCACCAAGCTGCTGGTGCTGCCCTTCCCCTCCAACCCCACCGGGGGCATCATGGAGATGCACAACCTGGAGGCCCTGGCGGAGGTGCTGCGGGGCACGGACATCATGGTCCTCTCCGACGAGATCTACGCCGAGCTCACCTACGGCGGCCTCCACCACGTGTCCATGGCCAACATCCCCGACATGTATGAGCGCACCGTGGTGGTCAACGGCTTCTCCAAGGCCTACTCCATGACCGGCTGGCGCCTGGGGTACCTGTGCGGTCCCAAAGAGGTGGTGGCCCAGATGACCAAGCTCCACCAGTTCGGCATCATGTCCGCCCCCACTGTCAGCCAGTACGCCGCCATTGAGGCCATGCGCAACGGCGACGGGGACATCGAGCGGATGAAGGACGAGTACGACGGCCGCCGCCGCTACCTGGTGGAGGGCCTGCGGCGCATCGGCCTGGAGTGCTTCGAGCCTAAGGGGGCCTTCTATGTGTTCCCCTGCATCCGCTCCACCGGTCTGAGCTCCGACGAGTTCTGTGAGCGCTTCCTCATGGAGGAGAAGGTGGCCGTCATCTCGGGCACCGCCTTCGGCCCCGGGGGAGAGGGCTTTGTGCGCTGCTGCTACGCCGCCTCCATGCGGGACCTGGCCGAGGCCCTCACCCGGATGGACAATTTCCTCACCAATCTGAGAAAAAAACGGGCCAGAGAGCGGGAATAAGGAGGAATTTCACATGTACATCACCTGTCTGGATATGGAGGGCGTCCTGGTCCCTGAGATCTGGATCGCCTTTGCCCAGGCCTCCGGTATTCCGGAGCTCAAGCGCACCACCCGGGACGAGCCCGACTATAACAAGCTGATGAACTGGCGCCTGGGCATTCTCAAGGAGCACGGCCTGGGCCTCAGGGAGATCCAGGCCACCATCGCCACCATTGACCCCCTGCCCGGGGCAAAGGAATTTCTGGACGAGCTGCGCTCCTTCAGCCAGGTCATCATCCTCAGCGACACCTTTGAGCAGTTTGCCCAGCCCCTGATGAAGAAGCTGGGCTGGCCCACCCTGATGTGCAACACCCTGGAGGTGGCCGAGAGCGGGGAGATCACCGGCTTCAGAATGCGCTGCCCCCAGTCCAAGCTCACCACGGTGAAGGCCCTGCAGTCCATCGGCTACGACACCATCGCCGCCGGGGACAGCTTCAACGACCTGGGGATGATCCAGGCCAGCAAGGCGGGTTTCCTCTTCAAAAGCACCGCCCAGATCAAGGCCGACTACCCCCAGCTCCCCGCCTATGAGGAGTTTGACGACCTGCTCTCCGCCATCCGGGGGGCCATGACCTGAATTTATCCTTGGAAGCGAGTGACCGCCATCATGGACGAAAAATTTGCCAATCTGCCCTTTCAGCCCGCCGATATCCTGCTGCCCCGGAGCCGTGACCTGGGGAACTGGTCCGTGGTAGCCTGCGACCAGTATACCTCCCAGCCAGAGTACTGGGCCCGGGTGGCCCAGCGGGTGGGACAGGAGCCCTCCACCCTCCACATGATTTTGCCGGAGAGCAGCCTGGAGGGGCCCGATGTGGACCAGGACATCGCGGAGATCAACCTGAACATGGCCAAGTATCTCCGGCACGACGTGTTTCAGGAGTACCCCAACAGCCTGATCTATGTGGAGCGCACCCTGGCCTCCGGCGCGGTGCGCCGGGGCCTGGTGGGGGCGGTGGACCTGGAGGACTACGACTACGAGCCCGGGTCCACCACCGCCATCCGGGCCACCGAGGGCACGGTGATGAGCCGCATTCCCCCCCGGGTGAAGGTGCGCAAAAACGCCCCCATCGAGCTGCCCCACACCATGCTGCTGGTGGATGACCCGGAGCTGGAGGTCATCGCCCCCCTGGCGGAGGAGACCGGGGGGATGGAGAAGCTGTACGACTTCACCCTGATGGAGGGGGGCGGCCGGGTGCGGGGGTACCGCCTCACCCGGCGGCAGATGGACCGGGTGGCGGATACCCTCAGGCGCCTGGGAGAGGGCTCCCCCATGCTCTTCGCCGTGGGGGACGGGAACCACTCCCTGGCCACCGCCAAGGAGTGCTATGAGCAGCAAAAGCGCTATGTGAGCCCCCAGAAGGCCAAAACACTCCCCGCCCGGTACACCCTGGTGGAGCTGGTGGCCCTTCAGGACGAGTCCCTGGAGTTCGAGCCCATCCACCGGGTGGTGTTCGGCGTGGACCCGGGGCAGCTGCTGCGGGACTTCCGCGCCGCCGTGGCGGCGGGCAATCTCAGCGGCGGCCGGAGCGGGGAGCACGCCATCCACTATGTGAGCACCCAGGGGGAGGACTTTGTCCGGGTGCCCGATCCGGCGGCCCACCTGCCGGTGGGAACCCTCCAGATCTTCCTGGACGACTGGCTCGCCCGGCGGCCCCAGGCCCGGGTGGACTACATCCACGGCAGCCATGTGGCCCGGTCCCTGGCCACCAGCCGGCAGGACACCGTGGCCTTCCTGCTGCCCCCCATGGAGAAGAGGGAGCTCTTCCCCACGGTGATCTACGACGGCGCCCTCCCCCGCAAGACCTTCTCCATGGGGGAGGCCCACGACAAGCGCTACTACCTGGAGGCCCGCAAGATCCGCTGAGGGAGGAACGAGCCATGGAAGTGAAAGCCTGGGCCAAGCTGAACCTTACCCTGGATATCCTCCGCCGCCGGGCGGACGGGTACCACGACCTGGAGATGGTGATGCAGGCCGTCTCCCTCCACGACACCCTCACCCTCACCCCCGGGGGGGAGGGACTGCGGGTGTCCACCGACCTGGACTACCTGCCCGATGACGAGAGCAACCTGGCCGCCCGGGCCGCCCGGCGCTTTTTCCGGGCCCGGCCGGAGCTGGAGGTGGGACTGGACATCGCCATCACCAAGCGCATCCCCGTGTGCGCGGGGCTGGGGGGCGGATCCTCCGACGGGGCGGCGGTGCTCCGGGGGCTCAATGAGCTCACCGGGGCGGGCCTCTCAGTGACGGAGCTGGCGGCCCTGGGGGCGGACGTGGGGTCCGACGTGCCCTTCTGCGTTCTGGGGGGCACCGCCCTTGCCCGGGGTAGGGGGGAACAGCTCACCCCCCTGCCGCCCCTGCCCCCCTGCCATGTGGTGATCTGCAAGCCCCCCTTTCCCATCTCCACCCCGGAACTCTTTGGCCGTGTGGACTGCCGCCGCATTGCCCGCCGGCCCGATACCGCCGGCGTAATGGCGGCCCTGGAGGCGGGGGATCTGGCCGGGGTGGCCCGGCGGATGTATAACGTATTTGAGGACGTGCTGCCCCCCCGGAAAAAGGCGGCGGTGGACCAGATCAAGACGGAGCTTATTGCCGCCGGGGCCCTGGGGGCCATCATGTCGGGCAGCGGCCCCACCGTGTTTGGCCTTTTTGACCGGCCGGACCTGGCCCGGGAGGCCGCCCGCCGCCTGGGGGAGGAGTACCGGGACACCTTTTTGGCGGAGATCCCCCGGGCAGTATAGGTATAAAAGGGAAAAACACCGTCCAAACTGTACTGCAGATCCTGTAAAGGAAAATCACAGTACATGGACGGTGTTTTATTATGCGCGGAAAAAAACGGGCAGGGGAGCGGTGGCGGCCCTGGGAGCTGGCCATGCTGGTGGCCCTGGGGGCAGCCCTCACTTTGGGGACGTGGCTCAGCGGCACCCAGGGGGCTCTGGCGGAGAGTGTGGTGCGGCTCCATGTCATTGCCAACTCCGACAGCCAGGCCGACCAGGCCCTGAAGCTGGAGGTGCGGGACGCGGTGCTGGAGGAGAGCGGCGCCTTTCTCTCCGCCTCCACGGTGGAGGAGGCCAGAGCCCAGCTCACTGCCGCCCTCCCCCGGCTGGAGGAGACAGCCCGGGCAACCCTCCGCCGGGCGGGCTGCGGCGATGAGGTGAAAGTGACCCTGGAGGAAAACTGCTGGTTTCCCACCAAGGAGTACGGGGACTTCGCCCTGCCCGCGGGGGAGTACACCGCCCTGCGGGTGGTCATTGGCCAGGGCGGGGGACGGAACTGGTGGTGCGTCCTCTTTCCGCCCCTGTGCCTGGGGGCGGTGAGCGAGAGCGTGGAGGAGACCGCCGCGGCGGCGGGCCTCTCCCAGGACCAGATCTCCCTCATCTCCGGGGAGGACCAGGGCTACGTGGTGCGCTTCCGCCTGTTGGAGTGGTGGGACAGCCTGCTGCTCTCCCTGGGGGCGGCGTGAGAAAAGTGAGCGGTCCTCCGGAGCCAACGGCTCCGGGGGACCGCGTCGTTTCAGCAGGAATAGAAGTAGGGGCCCCAGGGGTCTGTGTCGGTGGTGTGGACGTAGGTCCACCGCTCCTCGGGGTCGAAAAGGTAGATGTGCCGCTCCAGATCGAAGTCGGCGGCCCGCAGGAGCTGGGCGTTTTCCACCCGGTAGGCGGTGGCCCCCTCCTGATAGAAGGCGTACACCACCGACTTGCCGCACCGGTCGAAGGCCGCCCGGGCGGCCTCCCCCTCCAGGGCCTCCAGCAGGCGGAAACGGAACAGGTTCCACCGGCCCTCCTGGTAGTGGGCCCGGTTTTTCTGGGCGGGGCTCACCGACCGGGCAAAGAGGCGGCTCCACCGGGCCTTGATGGGGGCGGCGTTCTGGAGAGGCACCAGGGTCACACCCCGGCGGAGCATGGCCTGGCGGCGGCTGGTGTACTCGTACCGGGCGGCGCGGCGGTTGTAGTCCTCCACACGCTCCCGCACCTCTCTCAGCAGCGCCAGGCGCTCTGCCCGCTCCGCCGGGTCCGCCAGGTCCCGGAGGGCGGCCTCCTCCGCGGCCAGGGCCGTCCAGTCAAATTCCAGCATACCATTGTCACCTCCGACGGGCCGCTGCCCCCAATGCGTATTTTTTATTTTAGCACAGCTGCCCCCCCTTTGAAACAGAAATTTCGCCCCCTTTTTTAAAAAATGGACAAAAACCGGGGGCGGGGCAGGGGAAAACTCCAGCCGGATGGCGAAAAAGCCCCGGCGGGAGATATCAGTTGAGAAATTCGGGGAACTGTGCTATAATGTACTGATTCTTGAGGCTGGCGGCCCGGCGAAGCGGGGCGCGCATATACTGTAGCAAATCAGCCATTGTGAGGTTTCAGATATGAAGATCGTGGTTTTGGCCGGGGGATTGAGCCCCGAACGCAATGTATCCCTGTCCAGCGGCAGCATGGTCTGCCAGGCCCTGCGGGAGCGGGGACACCAGGTGGCCCTGGTGGACCTCTTTTTGGGGTTTTCCGGCCGGGAGGAGGACCTCTATGAGGCCCCCATTCCCCCGGAGTACCGCAAGGTGGCCAGGGTGGCCCCGGACCTGGACCAGGTGCGGGCCTCCCGGGCCGACAAGAGCCCCAACCAGTTCGGCCCCGGGGTGCTCAGGCTGTGCGCCGGGGCGGACGTGGTGTTTCTGGCCCTCCACGGCCAGTGCGGGGAGGACGGCCGGGTCCAGGCCGCCTTTGATCTGATGGGCATCCCCTACACCGGCAGCGGCTATCTGGGCAGCGCCATCGCCATGGATAAGGACCTGACCAAGCGCCTGGCGGTGGACCACGGGGTGCGCACCCCCGACTGGACCCGGGTGGAGTACACGCCGGAGGACATCGAGGGCCTGGTGGCCTCCACCCGGCTGCCCTGCGTGGTGAAGCCCCTGGACAGCGGCTCCTCCATCGGGGTGTTCATCGCCCACAGCCGGGAGGAGCTGCGTGCCGCCCTGGAGGCGGGGGCGGCCCTGGGGGGCAAGAGCGTACTGGAGGAGTACATCGCCGGGCGGGAGATCCAGGTGGGCATCCTGGGGGACCGGGCCCTGCCCTCCATTGAGATCATCCCCCGCCAGGGCTTCTACGACTATGAGAACAAGTACCAGCCCGGGGCGGCGGAGGAGATCTGCCCCGCCCAGGTCTCCCCGGAGCTGGAGCGCCGGCTGGGGGAGGCGGCCCTGGGGGCCTACCGGGCCCTGGGCCTGGCGGTGTACTCCCGGGCGGACTTCATCGTCCGGGGGGAGGAGATCTTCTTCCTGGAGATCAACACCCTGCCCGGCATGACCCCCACCAGCCTGCTGCCCCAGGAGGCGGCGGCGGCGGGCATCCCTTACGGCGAGCTGTGCGAGCGCATCATCAACCTGTCCCTGGCCGCCCGGCGGGCGGGGAAGTGAGGAGAGAGGACACCATGGAACCCATCACCATACGAGAGATCCTGGAGGCCGTGGGGGGGACCCTCATCGGCCGGGAGGCGGACCCGGACACCGTGATCACCCGGGTAGACACCGACAGCCGGTCCATCCACCCCGGCTCCCTGTTCATCCCCCTGGAGGGGGAGCGTTTTGACGGCCACTCCTTTATCAACAGCGCCCTGGAGGCGGGGGCGGCGGGCTGCCTCACCGCCCGGGAGCGGGAGAGCTACCAGGAGGGGAAGTTCTACATCAAGGTCCGCTCCACCCAGCGGGCCCTGCGGGACCTGGCCCGGTACTACAAAAAGAAGTTCCCCATCCCCCTGGTGGCGGTGACGGGCAGCGTGGGCAAGACCACCACCAAGGACATGATCGCCGCCGTTCTGGGGGAGAAGTACCAGGTGCTCAAGACTGAGGGCAACTTCAACAACGCCGTGGGCCTCCCCCTGACCCTGCTGCGGCTGGAGCGGCGCCACGAGATCTGCGTGCTGGAGATGGGGATGAACCACGCCGGAGAGATCGAGTACCTCAGCGAGACCGCCGAGCCCGACATGGCGGCCATCACCAACATCGGCGACTCCCACATCGAGAACCTGGGCAGCCGGGAGAACATCCTCAAGGCCAAGTGCGAGATCTTCTCCCACATGGCCCCCGGGGGCCCGGTGGTGCTCAACGGGGACGACCCCATGCTGCGCCGGCTGGAGGGGACCCTGGACCGGCCCATCCTCTGGTGCGGCACCGGGGAGAATTGCGACTACCAGGCCTACGACATCGAGACCGACGGGGCCACCCACATCTCCTGCCAGATCCGCACCCCCAGGATGAAGTGCGGCGTGGATATCCCCGCCCTGGGGGAGCACATGGTCTACCCGGTGCTCACCGCCGTGGCGGTGGCGGAGCACTTCGGCCTCCAGGCTGACGAGATCATCCGGGGGGTCCAGGCCTTCCTGCCCACCAAGATGCGGATGAACGTGATCCGCCGGGGGGGCGACGTGATCATCCTCAACGACGCCTACAACGCAAACCCCCAGTCCATGCGGGCCGCTGCGGCGGTGCTGGGGGACGCCCGGGGCCGCCGGAAGGTGGCCGTGGTGGGCGACATGCTGGAGCTGGGGGGCAGCAGCGCCATGTTCCACCTGGCGGTGGGGCAGTATTTTGCCCAGGCCGGGGCGGACTGCGTCATCGCCGTGGGCCATGATGCCCAGGAAATTGCCCGGGGCGCCCGGGAGGCCGGGGTGGCCAAGGTGTACTACTTCTCCGACCGGGAGCAGGCCAAGGCGGCCATCCTGGAGGAGGTCCACGCCGGCACCACTGTGCTGGTGAAGGCCTCCCGGGCCATGGCCTTCGAGGAGTTCGTATCCTTCATCGTGGACCACACCCCCGAGCAGGCCTGAAAAACGCACAAGAAAGCGCCGGGCGCGTGACGCGCCCGGCGCTGCGGGGCTCAGCCGAAAAGGCGGGCCAGATTCACCTGGAAGGGGGGACGGATGACCCCCTTCTCCGTGATGACGCCGGTGAGGAGATGGTGGGGGGTCACGTCGAAGGCGGGGTTGTACACGGCGGCCTCTGCGGGGGCCACCTGATGCCCGGCGAAGTGGGTGACCTCGTCCCCCGCCCGCTGCTCGATGACGATGCCGCTGCCGTCCGGGATGGACAGGTCCACGGTGGAGGAGGGCAGGGCGGTGTAGAAGGGCACCCCGTGGTAGTGGGCCAGCACCGCCAGGCCGTAGGTGCCGATTTTGTTGGCGAAGTCCCCGTTGGCCGCCATGCGGTCGCACCCCACCACCACCAGGTCCACCTGCCCCGCCGCCATGAGAGAGGCGGCCATGCCGTCGGTCTGGACCGTGACGGGGATGCCGTCCTTCACCAGCTCATAGGCGGTGAGGCGGCTGCCCTGGAGGAGGGGGCGGGTCTCGTCGGCGTACACCATGGCCACCTTGCCCTGGCTGTGGGCCGCCCGGATCACCCCAAGGGCGGTACCGTATCCCCCGGTGGCCAGGGCCCCGGCGTTGCAGTGGGTGAGGATGCGGGCGTTGGGGGGCACCACTTCGGCCCCGAACTCCCCCATGGCCTTATTCATCTCGATGTCCTCCCGGTGGATGGCCTTGGCCTCCTCCAGAAGGGCTCCGGGGTCCCCAACACAGGCGTCGAAGGCCCGGGCCATCCGGTCCAGGGCCCAGAAGAGGTTCACCGCCGTGGGCCGGCTGGCGGCCAGCTCCCGGCGGGCCTGTTCCATGCGCTGGGGGTAGTCGGGCCGGCCGTGGAACTCCAGGGCCGCCAGACAGCAGGCGTACCCCGCCGCCACGCCGATGGCGGGGGCCCCCCGCACCACCAGGGCGCGGATGGCGGGGATCACGGTGGTGTAGGAGGTGTGGCGGGTCCATACCTCCTCCAGGGGCAGTTTGGTCTGATCCAGCAGCAGCAGGGCGTTGTCCTGCCAGCGAATGGCTTCCATATACAGCAGCCTCCCTTTCAAGGTTGGTATCACACAAAAAGCATAGCATAAAACAGGATGGGAGACAACTATGATAGACATTTCCATCTCCGGCCTGTCCAAAGAGTTTGAGGTGGGCCGCAAGATCCTGGACGGGGTGACCTTCCAGGTGGACCAGGGGGAGCGGGTGGGGCTCCTGGGGCGCAACGGCGCCGGCAAGACCACCTTGTTCCGCATCCTCACCGGGGAGCTGGACTACGACGAGGGACAGGTCACCATCGCCCCGGGCAAGCGCCTGGGCCTCATCTCTCAGATCCCGGTGTATCCCCCGGGGTACACCGTGGAGGACGTGCTCAACACCGCCTTCCTCCGCCTGCGGGAGATGGAGGAGGAGCTTGCCGCCCTCACCGCCGCCATGGCGGAGGACCACAGCCCCCAGGTGCTGGAGCGGTACGACAGGCTTACCGCTGCCTTTGAGACCCTGGGGGGATATGACACGGACACCCGCCTCAACAAGGTGTGCAACGGCCTGGCCATCTCCCCCGACATGCGCCGGCAGCTCTTTGCCGACCTGTCCGGCGGGGAAAAGACCCGCATCAACCTGGGCCGCCTGATTCTGGAGGACACGGACATCCTCCTGCTGGACGAGCCCACCAACCACCTGGACCTGCGGGCCACCGAGTGGCTGGAGGAGTACCTGGGCCGCTTCAAGGGCACGGTGCTCACCATCTCCCACGACCGGTACTTCCTGGACCGGACTGTCAACCGCATTATAGAACTGGTTGACGGTGTGCCCGAGTTTTACTCCGGCAACTACAGTTTCTATGTGGAGGAGAAGGACCGGCGGTACGAGGAGCGGCTGCGGCAGTACGAGAAGGAGAAGGCGGAGATCGACCGCCTCACCGAGACCGCCCGGAAGATGCACGAGCACAACACCGAGCTGCTGCACAAGCGGGCCTTCTCCATCGAAAAGCGCATCGAGCGCATGCGGACGGTGGACCGCCCCCGGCGGGAGCGCAAGCTGGAGCTGCGCTTCGGCCAGCGGGAGTTCCACGGGGACGAGGCCCTGGCCCTGCGGGACCTGTCCAAGGGCTTTGAGGGGCGCACCCTCTTCTCCGGCGTGGAGCTGGAGGTGCGGGACGGGGAGCGCATCGCCCTGCTGGGGGACAACGGCACGGGGAAATCCACCCTTTTGAAGATCATCATGGGGGAGGAGGAGCCGGACACCGGCCGGGTGCGCCAGGGGCCCACGGTAAAACTGGGCTACCTGCCCCAGATCATCCACTTTGACCGGCCGGAGCGCAATCTGGTGGACACCATGCTCTACGCCCAGAACTGCTCCACCCAGCAGGCCCGGGACCGGCTGGCCGCCTTCCAGTTCCGGGGGGAGGACGTGTTCAAGCCCGTGTCCGCCCTGTCCGGCGGGGAGCAGTCCCGCTTCCGCCTGTGTATGCTGATGGACGAGAAGATCAACTTCCTCATTCTGGACGAGCCCACCAACCACCTGGACATCGCCGCCCGGGAGTGGATCGAGGACGCGGTGGAGGCCTACGACGGAAACCTCCTCTTCGTCTCCCACGACCGGTACTTCATCAACAAGTTCGCCAAGCGCATCTGGGTGGTGGAGCAGGGGGGCATCACCGACTTCCGGGGCACCTTTGAGCAGTACCGGGCGGCGGTGGAGCGGCGGGAGAGCCTCAAGCACGCCGCCCCCCCGGCCCCTGCGCCGGAGAAGAAGCCCCGGCCCAAGGTGGCGGGAGGCACCAAGGAGCTGGAGAAGCAGGTGCGCGCCGCCGAGCGGGCGGTGGAGAAGGCGGAGATCCGCCTGGACGAGATCGCCCAGGAGACGGAGGAGGCCGCCTCGGACTACCTGCGCCTCCAGGACCTCTACCAGGAGCGGGAGAAGCTGGAGGACGAGCTGGCCCACCTGTACGCCCAGTGGGAGGACCTGGCCGCCCGGCTGGAGGAGGCCAGGGGAAACCCCTGATATTTCCACGGAGAACAGCGCATGAAGGAAACAACGCCCCAGAAAAACTATAAAGGAAAAAGACTTCACACCTGGTGCCGGGTGCTCCTGGCCCTCATTCTGGCAGGGCTTCTCCTCTTTGCCGGCCTCTTCGGGGCGGTGCTGTGGGGGAACCACGACGAGATCCGGGGGGAGCCCCAGGTGATGATCATCCTGGGCTGCCAGGTGATGCCCTGGGAGGCCCCCTCCATCCTGCTGCAGGACCGGCTGGACGAGGCCCTGGCCTACTGGCAGGACCACCCGGACATCACTGTGGTGGTGTCCGGCGGCCAGGGGGACAACGAGCCCATCTCCGAGGCGGCCTGCATGGCGGACTACCTGACGGAGCGGGGGGTGCCGGCGGACCAGATCCTGCTGGAGGAGCACTCCCACAACACCAAGGAGAATCTGATTTTCTCCCGGAAGGTGCTCTCCCGGGCGGGCTTTGACCTGGGGGAGACGGAGGTGCTGGTGGTGTCCAGCGGCTTCCACCTGACCCGGGCCAGGATGCTGGCCGGGCGCTTTGGATACGGGGAGGTCTCCACCCTGGCCGCCCCCGCCAGCCACATCCCTTCCCGCATCCAGATGTACCTGCGGGAGCCGCTGGCCCTGGTAAAGTCCTTTTTCCTGGACCGATAAGCACAAACACGACCATTCCCCGCCTTGCCGGGGACGAGAGGAGGGAGCGCCGTGCTGGACAAGCTCAAGACGGTAGAGGCCCGGTACAGCCAGCTGGAGGCCCGGCTGGCGGCGCCGGAGACCTATGACGACCCCGCCCTGGTGGCAAAACTGAATAAGGAGCAGACCGAGCTCCAGCCCCTGGTGGAGACCTACCGGGCCTACCAGGCCGCCAGGGAGGAGCTGCGCCAGGCCCGGGAGCTCCTCTCCGACCCGGAGATGCGCCAGCTGGCCCAGGAGGAGGCGGAGGAGGCCAGGGCCCGCCAGGAGGAGCTGGAGCAGCGATTGCGTATCCTGCTGCTCCCCCGGGACCCCAACGACGGCCGCAACGTCATCGTGGAGATCCGGGCCGGAGTAGGCGGGGAGGAGGCGGCCCTGTTCGCCCACTCCCTGTACCGCATGTACGCCATGTACGCCGAGGGCCGCCGGTGGAAAACCGAGGTGGACTCCCTCAGCGAGACCGAGCTGGGAGGTATAAAGGAAATCTCCTTTACAATCGAAGGGGAGGGGGCCTGGTCCCGGCTGAAGTTTGAAAGCGGGGTCCACCGGGTCCAGCGGGTGCCCGAGACCGAGTCCGGGGGCCGGGTCCACACCTCCACGGCTACGGTGGCGGTGCTCCCCGAGATGGAGGCGGTGGACGTGCAGCTCAACCCGGCGGACATCGACATGCAGGTCTACCGGGCCTCCGGCGCGGGGGGGCAGCACGTGAACAAGACCTCCTCCGCCGTGCGCCTCATCCACCGGCCCACGGGCACGGTGGTGGAGTGCCAGCAGGAGCGCAGCCAGTTCCAGAACCGGGAGAAGGCCATGCGCATCCTGGCCTCCCGGCTCTACGAGGCCCAGCAGGAGAAGATCTCCAGCGAGTACACCCAGCAGCGCCGCAGCCAGGTGGGCACCGGCATGCGCAACGAGCGCATCCGCACCTACAATTTCCCCCAGGGCCGGGTGACGGACCACCGCATCGGCCTGACCCTGTACAAGATCGACGCCGTGATGAACGGCGAGCTGGACGAGCTGGTGGACGCCCTCATGACCGCCCACCAGGCCCAGCAGCTCCAGGAGTCCGCCCGGGAGGGGTGAGGCTCCCCACTTTTGGGGCCGCGCCGCGGCCCCCGCAGGAGGAAACGACATTGTATACCCATGTGATCTTTGACCTGGACGGCACGCTGCTCAACAGCATCGACGACCTGGCCGACGCGGGCAACCACATCTGTGAGGTCTACGGCTGGCCCACCCATCCCGTGGAGGCCTACAAGCTCATGGTGGGCAACGGCATCCCCAATCTGGTGCGCCGCTTCGCCCCCCAGGGGGTGGGGGAGGAGGTGCTCGCCCAGGCCACGGCGGACTTCTCCGCCTGGTACGGCGTCCATAAGGAGGACAAGACCGCCCCCTATCCCGGCATCCCCGCCGCCCTGGCGGCCCTGAAGGAGGCGGGGGTGACCATCGCGGTGCTGTCCAACAAGGCCCACGCCCTGGCCCGCCCGGTGGTGGAGCACTACTTCCCCGGGGTGTTTCCCCTGGTCCAGGGGGCGCTGCCCGACCTGCCCACCAAGCCCGACCCCACCCTGCTCCACCGGATGATGGACCAGCTGGGGGCCCGGGCGGACACCACCCTCTTCGTGGGGGACAGCAATGTGGACATCCGCACGGGGAAAAACGGCGGCCTCACCGCCTGCGGCGTGCTGTGGGGCTTCCGCTCCCGGCAGGAGCTGGAGGAGGCGGGGGCCGACCACCTCATCGCCAGGCCGGAGGAGCTCCTCCCCCTGGTGCTGGGGGAGCGAGAAGGGAAGTCCTGCATGTGAATACCAGACTGCTGAGAGAAGATCAGGTGGACCAGGCCGCCGCCATCCTCCGGGCCGGGGGGCTGGTGGGCATCCCCACGGAGACGGTGTACGGCCTGGGGGCCAACGGCCTGGACGGGGAGGCGGTGAGCCGCATCTTCCAGGCCAAGGGCCGCCCCCAGGACAACCCCCTCATCCTCCACATCCCGGAGGCCTCCTGGCTGGAGCGCTACTGCCAGGAGGTGCCCCCCCAGGCCTGGGCCCTGGCGGAGGCCTTCTGGCCGGGCCCCCTCACCATGATTCTGCGCCACAAGCCCCTGGTGCCCCGGGCGGTCACCGCCGGGCTGGACACGGTGGGCATGCGCTGCCCGGGGCACCCGGTGTGCCGGGCCATTCTGGCCGCCGCCGACGTGCCGGTGGCCGCCCCCTCGGGGAACACCTCCGGCCGGCCCAGCCCCACCACCGCCCGGAGCATGCTGGAGGACATGGCGGGGAAGATCGACGCCATCGTGGACGGAGGGAGCTGCTCGGTGGGGGTGGAGTCCACCATCGTGGACCTGACGTGCACGCCCCCCCGGCTGCTGCGGCCCGGCGGGGTCACCCTGGAGCAGCTGCGGGCCGTCCTGGGGGAGGTGGCGGTGGACCCGGCGGTGACCCGCCTCATGGGGGCGGGGGAGCAGCCCCGGGCCCCGGGCATGAAGTACCGCCACTACGCCCCCAAGGCCCCGGTCACCGTGGTCACCGGAGAGCCCGAGGCCGCCGCCCGGTACATTGCCGGCGCCGCCGCCCCGGGGGACGGGGTGATCTGCTTTGACGAGTTCGCCCCCCTCTTCTCCGGCCACATCACCCAGCTGCTGGGGAGCGCCGGGGACAAGGGGGCTCAGGCCCGCCACGTGTTCGAGGCCCTGCGGGCCTTTGACCACACCGGGGTGGAGGCCATCTGGGCCCAGTGCCCCGACTCCGCCGGGCTGGGCCTGGCCATCGCCAACCGGCTGGGCAAGGCCGCCGGGTTCCACATCATCCATCTGGAGGAGGGGACGCCATGAAGATCCTGGGCATCACCGGTCCCACCGGGGCGGGGAAGACCACCGTCCTCCGGGCGGTGGAGGACCTGGGGGGCGTAGTCATCGACTGCGACGGGGTGTACCACCGCCTCCTGGCGGAGAGCGCCCCCCTGCGGCGGGAGCTGGAGGCCCGCTTCGGCCCCCTCACCGGGGCGGACGGGACCTTTGACCGGAAGAAGCTGGGGGCGGTGGTCTTTCAGGACCGGGAGGCCCTCTCGGATCTCAACGCCATTGCCCACCGGCACATCTTCGCGGAGGTGGAGCGGCTGCTGGCGGCGGAGGCGGCCGGGGGGCGGAAGCTGGCGGCCATCGACGCCATCGCCCTGCTGGAGAGCGGCCTGGGGGCGCGCTGCCAGGCCACCCTGGCGGTGACCGCCCCGGAGGAGGTGCGCCTGGGGCGCATCATGGCCCGGGACGGCATCGACGCGGAGTACGCCCGGATGCGCCTGGCGGCACAGAAGCCCTCGGCCTACTTCGAGGCGGGGTGCGACTACGTCCTCTCCAACCCCGGGTCGGACGAGGGGGCCTTCCGGGCCCGGGCGGCGGAGAAGCTGCGGGAGATTTTAGATTCGATGGACCAAACAGATAAAACGCAAAGGAGTGTTTCTACCATGGAGCAGGAAAAGACCCTGGCCCAGCAGCGCCGGGAGGAACTGATGTACAAGAAGGTAAACGGCTGGGACAAGCTGACCGGGGAGCGGGAGGCCGACCTGGAGCGCTACTGCGCCGACTACAAGGCCTTCCTGGACAGGGGCAAGACCGAGCGGGACGCGGTGAAGGCGGCGGTGGAGCTGGCCCAGGCCAAGGGCTTCAAGCCCTTTGAGCGGGGCATGAAGCTGGAGCCCGGGGACAAGATCTACCGGGTGAACCGGGGCAAGGCCCTCACCCTGGCGGTGATCGGCGCGGCCCCCCTGGACCAGGGGGTGTCCATCGGCGCGGCCCACATCGACGCCCCCCGGCTGGACCTGAAGCCCAACCCCCTCTATGAGGACACCGACCTGGCCTATCTCAAGACCCACTACTACGGCGGCATCCGCAAGTACCAGTGGGTGACCATCCCCCTGGAGCTGCGGGGCGTGGTGGCCCTGAAGGACGGCTCCATGGTGGAGGTGTCCGTGGGGGCCGACCCGGAGGACCCCCGCTTCACCATCGGGGACCTGCTGCCCCACCTGGCGGCGGACCAGAGCAAGAAGCCCCTGGGGGAGGCCATCCCCGCCGAGAGCCTGAACATCCTGGTGGGCAGCCGGCCCTTCCCCGACGACGAGGGGAGCGACCGGGTGAAGCTGGCGGTGCTGGATCTCATCCACCAGAAGTACGGCATTGTGGAGGAGGACTTCATCTCCGCCGAGATCGAGGCCGTCCCCGCCTTCAACGCCACGGACATCGGCTTTGACCGCTCCCTCATCGGGGCCTACGGCCACGACGACCGGGTGTGCGCCTACGCCGCCCTGGCCGCCCTGCTGGACCTGGACACCCCCCGGCGCACCGCCGTGTGCGTGCTGGCGGACAAGGAGGAGATCGGCTCCACCGGCGTGTCCGGCATGAAGTCCGCCGCCTTTGACACCTTTATGAGCGACCTGTGCGACACCCAGCGGGTGCCCCTGAAGGCCTGCTACGAGAAGTCCTTCTGCCTGTCCGCCGACGTGACCGCCGCCTTTGACCCCAACTTCCCCGAGGTCTATGAAAAGCGCAACAGCGCCCTGGCGGGGTACGGCATGGGCCTGTGCAAGTACACCGGCAGCCGGGGCAAGAGCGGCGCCTCCGACGCCGGGGCGGAGCTGGTGGCCTACGTCCGCCGACTGCTGGACGACCGGGAGGTGGTCTGGCAGATGGCCGAGCTGGGCAAGGCCGATCAGGGGGGCGGCGGCACCGTGGCGGCCTACATGGCCGAGCGGGACATCGACACCCTGGACGCCGGCGTGCCCGTTTTGTCCATGCACGCCCCCTTTGAGACCGTGTCCAAGCTGGACTGCTATATGACCTACCAGGGGATGCTGGCCGTGTTCGAGGCCTGAGCCCCCCACCCCCTGCCGGAGGCCCCCTCCCGGGACCTCCGGCACAGCGCTGCCCGCAGGGCGGCCCCACTACCGCTGAATTTGGAGGCAGATATGACAAGGACTTTGGAACGCATCCTGTCCCGGGTGCAGAAGCCGGGGCGCTACACCGGCGGGGAGTACGGCGAGGTGCGCAAGGACCCCGCCCAGGTGGACTTCCGCTTTGCCCTGTGCTTCCCGGACACCTATGAGATCGGCATGTCCAACTTAGGGCTGCGCATCCTCTACGGGGTCCTCAACGGCATGGAGGGGGTGTGGTGCCAGCGGGCCTTCGCCCCCTGGGGGGACATGGAGGCCGAGATGCGCGCCGCCGGGCTGCCCCTCTTCGCTTTGGAGAGCGGGGAGAGCCTGCGGGACTTTGACGTGATCGGCTTCTCCCTGGGCTACGAGATGGCCTACACCAACGTGCTCAACATGCTGGACCTGGCGGGCCTCCCCGTCCGGGCCGCGGACCGGGGGGAGGATGCCCCCCTCATCGTGGCGGGGGGCACCTGCGCCTACAACCCCGAGCCCCTGGCCCCCTTCATCGACGTGTTCTCCCTGGGGGAGGGGGAGGAGGCCCTGCCCGAGCTGGTGGAGCTCATCCGCCGCGGCCGGCAGGCGGGGTGGAGCCGGAAGGAGCTGCTCCGGGAGATCGCCGGGCTCAAAGGCTTCTATGTGCCCTCCCTCTATGAGGTGAGCTACCACGGCGACGGCACTGTGGCGGCCATTGAGCCCCGGGAGGGGGCCCCCTTCCCGGTGACCAAGCGCATCGTGGCCGACCTGGACCACAGCTATTTCCCCGTGGACACCATGGTGCCCTCCACCGAGATCGTCCAGGACCGGGCCACGGCGGAGCTCTTCCGGGGGTGCATCCGGGGGTGCCGGTTCTGCCAGGCGGGGTATGTCTACCGCCCGGTCCGGGCCAAAAGCGAGGCGGTGGCCGCCCGCCAGGCCCTGGAGAGCTGCCGCCGGTCGGGCTATGAGGAGATGACCCTCTCCAGTCTGTCCACCAGCGACTACCGCCCCCTGGTGGACCTGTGCGACCACCTGCTGGAGTACTGCGGCCCCCGGAAGATTAACCTGGGGCTGCCCTCCCTGCGGGCGGACAACTTCTCCATGGGGCTCATGCAGCGCCTCCAGTCGGGGCGCAAGAGCGGCCTCACCTTTGCCCCGGAGGCGGGCACCCAGCGCCTGCGGGACGCCATCAACAAGAACGTCACCGAGGAGGACCTGCTCAACTCCTGCCGCACCGCCTTCGAGGGGGGCTGGAACGCGGTGAAGCTCTACTTCATGCTGGGCCTGCCCACGGAGACCGACGAGGACGTGCTGGGCATTGCGGACCTGGCCCGGAAGGTGCTCTACACCTTCAAGAAGTACGGCACCAACAAGGCCCGGGGGGTGCGCATCACCGTGTCCACCTCCTGCTTCGTGCCCAAGTGCCACACCCCCTTCCAGTGGGAGGGCCAGGTGGACATGGACGAGTACCGCCGCCGGGTGGAGCTGCTGCGGGGCGCCATGCGGGAGCGGGCCATCACCTACAACTGGCACGACCCGGAGACCAGCCTGCTGGAGGCGGTCTTTGCCCGGGGGGACCGGCGCCTGGCGGACGTGATCGAGCACGCCTGGCGGGCCGGCGCCCGGTTCGACTCCTGGACGGAGTACTTCTCCATGGAGCGCTGGCTGGATGCCTTCCGGGAGGTGGGGCTGGACCCCGCCTTCTACGCCGGGCGGCAGCGCAGCCGGGAGGAGATCCTCCCCTGGTCGGTGACCGACGTGGGGGTGCGGCAGGACTACCTGTGGCGGGAGCGGGAGCAGGCCTACCGGGCCTGCATCACCCCCGACTGCCGCAAACAGTGCACCGGCTGCGGGGCCAATTCCTTCCTGAAGGGGGGCAAGTGCGATGAGTGACCACCGGATTTTCTACCGCAAGGAGGACACCGCCCGGTACATCTCCCACCTGGACACCATGCGCACCTTCCAGCGGGCCCTGGCCCGGGCGGAGCTGGGGGTGCGCTTCACCCAGGGGTACCACCCCCACGCCGACGTGTCCATCCTGCTGCCCCTGCCCGTGGGCTTCTCCAGCCGGTGCGAGGTGCTGGAGTGCACCCTGCTGGAGGGGACCGACCTGGAGAGGGTGTCCGAGCGGCTCAACGCCGTCCTCCCCCGGGGACTGTGGGTGGAGGGGTGCGCCCCCCGGGAGAAGGCTCCCAAGGAGCTGACCTGGGTGGACTACCAGATCACCCTGGAGTATGACGGCGGGACCCCCGCAGACTGGGGGGAGCAGGTGCGCGCCCTCCTGGCTCAGGAGAGCTGGGTGGTGGAGAAGAAGTCCAAAAAGGCCCGCACCGGCGTGACCACCCTGGACCTCATCCCCCTCATCCGCTCCCTCACCTGGAAAGAGGAGGGGGACCGGGTGGTGCTGGAGGGCATTTTCGCCGCCCAGAACCCGGGCCTCAACCCCCAGGTGCTGGTGGACGCCCTGGCCGCCGCCCGGGGGGAGCTGCGGAGCGACTACGCCCGTTTCCTCCGCCGCTCCCTGCTGGACAGCCGGGGGGAGACCTTCCGATAAGAAAACGCCACCGCGGCACAGCGCCAATGGCAGCGCTGTGCCGCGGTCTTTTCATTCCTGTTCCTCCCGGGAGGCCCGGCGGGGGACGCTCCCCGGCAGGCGGGTGACATAGAGCTGGTAGAGCCGGGAGAGGCTGTTCCAGGTGGCCTGGTCCAGCACCCCTGTCTCCGCCAGGCCGCTGGCCCGCTGGAGCCAGCGGGTATCCGCTTCTCCCGCCTCACCTTGAAGGGTGCCGGGCGCCTGATTGGACAGCCCCTGAAAGATGTGGGACAGGGCAGCGAACATGGTCTGAATGGCAGGCAGGGAGGGGGAGGAGTCCCCCGGCTGGATCTGCGTATCCCGATGGGGGAAAACTTGTGTGGGGCGGTTGGTGAGCTGATCCCGGCGGACCTGCTGGCTCAGGGCCACGATGGCGTTCCAGGTGCCGGCGTTCACCACCCCGGTCACCGGGGGATAGAACTCCCGCTGGAAGAGCATCACCGCCTCCAGGGTGGCGGGATTGAACACCCCGTTGGGGATGATGGACGGGAAGAAGGGATAGTAGAGGGAGAGGGTGCGCAGCATCTCCTGGAGATGGCGCACGGGCTGGCTGGTGTTGGACATGGCGGCCTCCTCGCTGATGGGATATCCTCCGCTCCCGGCGGAGGGCGGCGGCTTCACTGGCTGTCCTGGCTGCCCAGGGAGAGGTCCTCCCCGGCGAACTGGTCGGGGGAACCGCCGCCCTCCCCCGAGGGGGGGAACAGGTCCCCCCGCTCCAGCACGTCGGCGGAGATGCCGGCGTACTCCCGGTACAGCCGGTCCCAGGTGGCCTGGTTGACGGTGCCCGTGTCGGGCAGGCCGTACCGGAACTGGAAGGCCCGGACGGCCTGCTGGGTCTTGGGGCCGTAGATGCCGTCCACCGCCAGGAAGGGGATGTAGTTGTCGAACTGGGACAGGACGCTGAGGTAGTACTGCAGCTGGGACACGGTGTCCCCCCGGTCCCCGGGGGCCAGCACCTGTCCCTGGGGGAACTCCACCCGGTAGAAGGTCTGACCCTTGCTGACAAGCTCCGAAAGGTCCTCCAACCCCACATACAGGGCAACAAGCTGGTACCAGGTGGCCTTGCCTGCTATGCCGTCCGGCGTGAGGCTGAAGATCCGCTGAAATGCCTCCACAGCCTGGCGGGTTTTGGGGCCGAAGATGCCGTCCACAGGGGAGACGGCAGGGATGGCGGGGTAGCTGCGTCCCACCCGGTTGAGCATGGTCTGAAGTACCACCACGTCCTCCCCCACAGACCCCTCCCGAAGGGGGTAGCCCGGATAGGACTGGCGCACCGGGGCGATGGGTGCGTTGGTCACCAGTTCGATGTCGTCCCCGTAGTAGTAGCGCAGGATGCCCAGAAAGTCGTACCCCTCCCGGGCGAGGGCCTCGCTGCCCCACTGGGACAGGCCGTCGCAGGTGACGGTGGTGCCGTTGCAGAACCGGGCGGACAGGGGCTCCACAAAGCCCCGGCGGCGGATGTAGGTGGTGAAGAGCTGGTCCACGATGTTGCTGACGTTCTCAAAGATGTTCCGGCCGTTGATGAACTTCTGGTCGTTCTGGGTGCTGGAGGTGATCTGGAACGGGTAGCCCCGGCTGGGGTAGTACTCGGTGTACACCCGGTTCAGGGCGAAGGAGATCTGGGCCAGAATGTTGGCCCGCAGGGCGCTCTCCCCCCAGGTGGGGTAGATCTCGCTGGAGGCCACATTTTTGATATAGTCGGAGAAGGTGACGGTGACGTTCTCCGCCTGGGCCGAGGCGGGCCCCGTGTGGACGGTGATGTACTCGGGGATATAGGGTGTAATGGAAAGGGGCATGGCACTCCTCCTAGAGATTCTGGGGCGTGATGTACACCAGGGAGGCGTCTTCCGTCTGGGAGGCGTTCTCCGCCAGGGGCATCATCATCAGGTCCTGCACGGTCTCCACACCGGGGAAGATCTGCACCTGCTCCACCGCCAGCATCTGGTACTGGGGGTGCTCGGCCAGAATGTCCACCACGGCAAAGGGCTGGCTGTTTCCCGGGCTCAGGCTGGCCGACGGGGCGGGGGAAGCGATGGTGATGGGCTCCACCTTGCCGTTGGCGTCGGTCATGCGCAGGGCCAGAAGCTCCAGCTTTTCCCCCGGATGCCGCCGGATGACGGCCACGGTGGCCGAGACCACGGGGATCTGCCCCCGGGAGGTGTAGGCCCGGAGACGCAGCGTTCCGCTGTCGTGCATGCTTGATCCCTCCTTTCTTCGCTACCATATGCGCCCAGGGGTAAAATTACCACCGGCAGATACAGGATATACGCTGTGCGTGCACAATATATGCCCCGGCACCCCATATAGGAACCACCCAGGGAGGGGAGGGGATGCTTTTTAGGAAAAAGTTGAAAAAATGGCGAAAGAAATCAAATTATACGGGCTGATTCATTGACAATCTATGTCGCAAAGGTTAGAATAGAACAAGCAGCCGCCCCTGCGGGGGCGGCGGGCAGATGGACAATATTGACTTTGGGATGTGTGCATGACTCATGAAAAAAGGCAAGGTTTCCTCCGCGGTGATCCGCCGTCTGCCGCGGTACTACCGCCACCTGGACGAGCTCTACCGCAGCGGCACAGTGCGGATCTCCTCCAGCGCCCTGGCGGCCTCCATGGGGCTGACCGCCTCGCAGATCCGGCAGGATCTGTCCTGCTTCGGGGAATTTGGCCAGCAGGGCTACGGATATAATGTGGAGAAGCTCCGGGGAGAGGTGGCCTCTATCCTGGGCATGAATGAAAATCACACCGCCATCATTCTGGGGGCCGGCAACCTTGGCCGTGCCCTCATCGAGAATTTTCCCTTCCACCTCAACGGCTTTCGGCTGATGGCCGCCTTTGATGTGGAGCCCCGGGTGGTGGGCACCCGGCTGGGGGGCGTACCGGTGTACCATGTGGACACTCTGGAGAACTACCTGGCCGACCACAGGACCGATGTGGGGGTGCTGACGGTGCCCGGCTCTGTAGCGGCGGCCTCCGCCCAGCGGCTGGTGGACAGCGGCGTCCAGGGGATCTGGAACTTCACCAACATCGAGCTGCCCATCCACAGCGACCAGGTGATGATTGAGAACGTCCATTTTGCCGACAGTCTGCTCACCCTGAGTTACCTGATTTCCGAGCCGTAAAGGAGCGCTATGAGAAAACTGACTGCACTGATCCTGGCCCTGGCCCTCTCCCTGGTGACGGTGGGGGCCATGGCGGCGGGGGGCAGCGCCACCGACCCCCTCATCTCCCTGAGCTACCTCACGGGGACCTACAAGACCCAGCTGGATACCCAGATCAAGGACCGGGTGGAGACGGGCACCAGCCAGACCTACCAGGACGCCCTGAACAAGCTCAACGAGGTGGGCAGCGCCCACCTCTCCGGCGGACAGAGCGGCACCTGGAGCACCTCCTCGGGCTATGCCGCCCGCACGGGCAGCCGGGGAGACGCCCTCACCCTCAGCGCCGGCTCCGGCGTGCTGGTGTCCGCCGGTTCCGCCTCCGCCTCCGCCCCTCTGGTGGACGTGACGGCGGGGACTGTGCTCCCGGCGGGGTCCACCCTGACGGCGGGGCACCGCTACCTCAACGGGGAGGAGAGCCCCGCGGTGGTCACCGTGAAGTCGGACAGCATCTCCTGGGCCTGGGAGGGCACCTGGTCCCTCTCCCAGAGCGGGGCGGACGCCACCGTCTTTACCGACCTTATCTCCACCCAGTGGTACTATACCGGCGTGCGCTGGGCGGTGGACCGGGGTCTCATGGCAGGGATCAGCGGCACGGTGTTCAGCTGCAACACCAGTATGACCCGGGCTATGATGGCCACGGTGCTCTACCGCTACGAGGGAGAGCCGGACACCGACTATGTGCTGGCCTTTCTGGATGTGCCCTCGGGCCAGTGGTACTCCCTGCCCATCAGCTGGGCGGCGGACAAGGGCATCGTCAACGGCATCGGCGGCGGCCAGTTTGGCCTGAACAACCAGATCACCCGGGAGCAGATCGCCACCATGCTCTACCGCTACGCCGGGGAGTACCGGGGGCTGGACGTGTCCGCCCGGGGAGACCTGACCGCCTTCCCTGACGCTGACGACGTGAGCGCTTACGCCCGGGAGGCCCTCTCCTGGGCCGTGGGGGCGGGCATCATCGGCGGCAGCGACGGCTGGCTCCTGCCCCAGGACAACGCCACCCGGGCCCAGGTGGCCCTGATGCTCCAGCGGTTCGACGCCCTGGTAAGCTGATAGCCTTTCATTCGAAGATCAAATAGGATGTCCCTCCCCGGTCGGGGGAGGGACATCTTCTTCTTTTCCCTGGAAATGGAATAACCAGCCCCGTCCCCGCATACCCTTGGACCACGGTGGAGCCATGCCGCCCGGCGGCCGCCTCCGCCCATCCAACACAGCGGGGAGCGAGAACCATGGATATTTCTTACAGCAGGCCGCCCTCCAGGCAGGGAAAGGCACACAAGGCCAGAGGCGCCGGCCGTAGCCTGGGGCAGAGAGAGCGCCGGCGGCTTCTTCAGCTGGGGACCTGCCTGGTCCTCTTTCTGGTGATGTTCTGGGGGCGGGACCTGGTTCCCGGGGGACCGGCGGGGCTGCGGGCGCTGCTGGGGGAGAACACGGACTTTGCCGCCGCCTTTGAGACCCTGGGCCAGGCTATTACCGGGGACGCCTCCGCCGCCCAGGCCATCCAGGCCATGTGGCAGGGCCAGGTGGAACCGGCGGGAGAGAGCGGGGGAGATGGGAGCGCCCTGCCCCTCTCCGGGGAGGACCCGGGGGTGGGGGCGCGTTTTGCCGCCTGGGCTGCCAGCCCCGATGACCCGGTCTCCGCCGCCTTCCATGCCGGCGCCCCGGAGGTCACGGAGACTGTGGTGGAGGAGCAGCAGGCGGACAGCCTCCCCCAGGCCCAGGACACCCGGAGCGCCCAGCGGGAGGAGGAACTGGAGACCGTACAGCCCCAGGCCGCCACGGAGGACGGTCAGGCCCTGCCCGCCTCGGTGACCCTGCTGGAGTACCCCCTGGGGCTGGAGGAGACGGCAGTGCCGGTGATGGGAGTGGTCTCCTCACTCTACGGCTACCGGGACCACCCCGCCTCGGGGGATTACACCTTCCACCGGGGGGTGGACCTGGCGGCGGACAAGGGCACCCCCATTCTGGCCTTTGCCGACGGGGTGGTGGACTGCATCGGGGAGAGCGAGGACTCGGGGCTGTACACCCAGATCCTCCATGACAACGGGGTGGTCACCTTCTACGCCCACTGCGACACCCTGCTGGTCCATCAGGGGGACGAGGTGAAGGCGGGGGACACCATCGCCACCGTGGGAGAGACGGGCAACGCCACCGGCCCCCACCTCCATTTTGCCGTGAAAAAGGACGGTGTCTATCTGGACCCCCTCTATTACCTGGCCCTGTCCTGAGGGGCGGCGGCCCGCCCTGGCGGTGACGCCGGGCTTCGTGCTGATGCTGGCGGTGCTCTTCTATCTGGACGAGGGGGTAGGGATGCTGGGGTGGAGCCTGCTGGCCTGTGCCCTCCACGAGGGGGGGCATCTGCTGGCCGCCCGGCTGGCGGGGGGCCGGCCGGTGGGACTGCGGCTGAGCGCCATCGGGGCGGAACTCACCCTGGACCCCGGCGCCCCGTTGTCCTACGGCGGGGAGCTGGTGGTGGCTCTGGCGGGGCCGGCGGTCAACCTCCTGCTGGCCTGGGCGGCGGGGTGGGGGCGGCTGTGGCTGCTGGCGGGGGTGAGCCTCACCCTGGGGGTGTTCAACCTGCTGCCGGTGCAGGGGCTGGACGGGGGGCGTGTCCTGTGGTGCCTCACGGGGCTGGCAGGCCGGGCGCACATGGGGCAGACAGCCCTCCGGTGTATCTCTGCCTGCATCGCGGGGGGACTGCTGGGAGCGGGGCTCATTCTGCTGCGTCTGACGGGCAATGTGACCCTGGCGGTAACCGCTTTGTGGCTGCTGGCGGGCCTGCTGCCCGGCCGCCGGGGGATCTAGGGGAAAAGAGGAAATAGCCCTTGCATTTTCCCATGGGCTGTGGTATACTGCCATAGTCTGAATCAAGGGTGGTCCTCTGGGCTCCGATCCGTGAGACCCACGAACGCCTGAATATTAGGAGGATAAAATCATGGATCTCATGCAGCAGTTTACCCAGAAGCACCTGAAAGCCCAGCCCCCCGTGGTGAACGTGGGCGACACCGTCCGCGTGCACATCCGCGTGAAGGAGGGCAGCCGCGAGCGTATCCAGGTGTTCGAGGGCACCGTCATCGCTAAGAAGCACGGCGGCATTGAGGAGACCTTCACCGTCCGCCGCATCTCTTACGGCGTGGGCGTGGAGAAGGTGTTCCCCCTGCACGCTCCCACCATCGAGAAGATCGAGACCGTCCGCAAGGGCAAGGTGCGCCGCGCCAAGCTCTACTATCTGCGTGACCGCGTGGGCAAGGCCGCCAAGGTCAAGGAGAGTCTGTAATCCATCGGAAGAGGAGCGGGGAACCGCTCCTCTTTTGCGTTTTGGCCACAGGCCCGGGGGTCCCCGGGCGGAAAGGAGGAGGGCCATGAACATCAACTGGTATCCCGGCCATATGACCAAGACCCGCCGGCAGATGGAGGCGGACATCAAATTTGTGGACCTGGTGGCGGAGATCATCGACGCCCGCATCCCCATCTCCAGCCGCAACCCGGATATCGACGCCATCTGCGGCGCCAAGCCCCGGCTGGTGATCCTCAACCGGGCGGACCAGGCCGACCCGGACATGACCCGCTGGTGGGCCGCCGCCTTCCGGGGCCGGGGCTGGGGCGTGCTGGAGACCGACGCCAAGAGCGGCCGGGGGGTGGGGCAGTTTGCCGCCGCCGCCCGGGGGGCTCTCTCAGAGCAGATCGCCCGCTGGCGGGAGAAGGGCCAGGTGGGCCGAGCAGTGCGGGCCATGGTGGTGGGGGTGCCCAACGTGGGCAAGTCCACCTTTATCAATAAGGTGGCCGGGCGGAAATCCGCCAAGGCGGGGGACCGGCCCGGCGTCACCCGGGGCAAGCAGTGGGTCACTGTGGAGGGGGGTCTGGAGCTGCTGGACACCCCAGGCATCCTGTGGCCTAAGTTCGAGGACGAGACCACCGGCATGCACCTGGCCTTCACCGGGGCGGTGAAGGACGAGATCATGGACACGGAGACCCTGGCCTGCCACCTGATGGCCCTCATGGCCCAGCGCTACCCCCAGGCCCTGCTGGCGGGGTACAAGCTCTCCGCCCTGCCGGAGCAGGGGGAGGACAACGACGTGCTCTACGGCTACCGCCTGCTGGAGGCCTGCGCCGCCAAGCGGGGCATGCGCATCTCCGGCGGGGAGCTGGACACCGAGCGGATGGGCCGCATTCTGCTGGACGAGTACCGGGCGGGGAAGCTGGGCCGCTTCACCCTAGAGCAGCCGGAGGATTTGCCATGACCATGTGGGAGCTGGAGCAGGCCGCCTGGGACAGGGGGTTTCAGGCGGTGTGCGGCGTGGACGAGGCGGGGGCGGGCCCCCTGGCCGGGCCGGTGTACGCCGCGGCGGTGATTCTCCCCCCCATGGCGGAGCTGCCCGGCCTGAACGACTCCAAAAAGGTCACCCCCCTCCGGCGGGAGAAGCTCTTTGAGGAGATCTGCCGTCTGGCCCTGGCCTGGTCCGTGGCCCGGGTGGAGGCGGCGGAGATCGACGAGATGGACATTCTCAACGCCCGGATGAAGGCCATGCAGCTGGCCATAGACGGCCTGGCCCCCCAGGCTGACTTCGCCCTCATCGACGGCAACCGGGACCACGGCAGCAGGGTGGCCATCACCGCCCCCCACGACACGGCGGTGAAGGGGGACGGCCGCAGCGCCTCCATCGCGGCGGCCTCCATCCTGGCCAAGGTGAGCCGGGACCGGTATATGGTGGAGCTGGCGGCGGAGTACCCCCAGTACGGCTTTGAACAGCACAAGGGGTACGGCACCAAGGTCCACTACGAGCGGCTGCGGCAGTACGGCCCCTGTCCCCAGCACCGGCGCACCTTCCTGAGGTCCCTGTGATGGGGGGCGAGAGAAAGCTCCTGGGCCGGTGGGGCGAGTCGGTGGTGGCCCGGTGGCTGCGCCGCCGGGGGAAGGAGATCCTGGCGGCGGGGTACGCCTGCCGCTTCGGGGAGATCGACCTCATCGTCCGGGACGGGGATGTGCTGGCCTTTGTGGAGGTGAAGCTCCGCCGGGATGAGTCCTTCGGCCCCGCCCGGCTGGCGGTGGACCGGCGCAAGCAGCAGCGGCTGCGCACCACGGCGGAGCTCTATCTGGCCCAGAACCCCACGTCCCTGCAGCCCCGGTTCGACGTGGCGGAGGTGTATGCCCCCCGGGGGATGGAAACCCCCGACCCACAGGTGGTCTACTGGGAGAACGCCTTCTGATCTCAAGGGGCAGAGGAGGAGAGATCCATGGAAAAAATACCCCTGTTTGACGGGCACTGCGACACCATTTCCCGGTGCTATGTTCCCCAGTCCCACCACTACAACGGGGGCGCCCTGGGGTCCAACCGGGGCCACCTGGACCTGGAGCGCACCGGAGCGGCCTTCGGGCCCTACGCCCAGTTTTTCGCCCTCTTCGCCCAGCCCTCCACCTGGCCGGGGAAGGGCGTGGAGGAGATGTTCCGGGAGGAGTACGCCCTCTTCCGCCGGGAGATGGCGGCCAACGCCGGCCGGGTGGTCCACTGCCGCACGGCGGCTCAGGCCGAGGCGGCCAACGCCCGGGGCCTGGCGGCGGCCTTCCTCTCGGTGGAGGGGGCGGAGCTGCTGGGGTGCAGCCTGGCGGGGCTGGAGGAGGCCTGGCGCCTGGGGGTGCGGGCGGTGAACCTCACCTGGAACTTTGAAAACGCCCTGTCGGGCAGCAACTGTGAGAGCCCCCAAAAGGGCCTCACCCCCCTGGGCCGGGATTTTGTCCGTGAGATGTTCCGGCTGGGGATGGTGGTGGATGTATCCCACCTGTCCGACCCGGGTTTCTGGGACGTGGCGGAGCTGGCGGCCCAGGCGGGCAAGCCCTTTTTTGCCAGCCACTCCAACTCCAGAGCCCTGTGCCCCCACAAGAGAAACTTGACGGATGCGCAATTTACTGCGATAATAGAAAATCAAGGTGTTGCCGGGCTGAACATGTGCCGGGATTTTCTGGGTCCCCACCCCGGGGTGGAGGACCTGATCGCCCAGGTGGAGCACTGGTGCTCCCTGGGAGGAGCGGCCCATGTGGCCATCGGCGGGGACTGGGACGGGTGTGACCTGTGCCCGGGGATGGCCGGCATCACCGACATCCGTCTGTTGTACGAGGGCCTCCTGCGCAGAAACTACCGGGAGGACGACGTGCGCGGCATGTTCTACCACAATATGATGAGGGTCGTGAGAGACGTATGTACTATGTAAGCACACGCAACAAAAAGCTCAAGATGATGCCTGCCCAGGCCATCGCCGGCGGCCTGGCGCCCGACGGGGGACTGATGACCCCCGAGGTGTTCCCCAAGCTGCCCCCCAGTGCCCTGGAGTCCATGAAGGACATGTCCTACCAGCAGCGGGCGGTCTATGTGATGAAGATGTTCCTGGAGGACTACTCCGTCCCCGAGCTCACGGCCTTTGCCGCCCGGGCCTACGGCGGCGGGAAGTTCTCCAGCCCCGACGTGGCGCCGGTGCACACCCTGGACGGGTCCACCCACTGCCTGGAGCTGTGGCACGGCCCCACCTGCGCCTTCAAGGACATGGCCCTGCAGATGCTGCCCCATCTGCTCTCCGCCGCTCTCACCAAAAACAACGAGAGCAAAACGGTGTGCATCCTGGTGGCCACCTCGGGGGACACCGGCAAGGCCGCCCTGGAGGGCTTCCGGGATGTGGACAAGACCCGCATCCTGGTGTTCTACCCCAAGGACGGGGTCTCCGAGATCCAGGAGCTCCAGATGAACACCCAGGAGGGGGAGAACGTGGGGGTCTGCTCCGTGGCGGGCAACTTTGACGATGCCCAGACCGGCGTCAAGCGCCTGTTCTCCGACCCCGCCCTGCGGGAGGAGCTGGCGGGCCGGGGCTTCTTCTTCTCCTCGGCCAACTCCATCAACTGGGGCCGGGTGCTGCCCCAGGTGGTGTACTACATCTCCGCCTACTGCGACCTGCTCAAGAGCGGCGCCATCCAGCCGGGGGACAAGGTGAATTTCTGCGTGCCCACCGGGAACTTCGGCAACATTCTGGCGGGGTACTATGCCAAGATGATGGGCGTGCCCATCCACAAGCTCATCTGCGCGTCCAACGCCAACAACGTCCTCACCGACTTCCTGCGCACCGGCGTGTACGACCGCAACCGCCCCTTCTACAACACCATGTCCCCCTCCATGGACATCCTGATCTCCTCCAACCTGGAGCGGCTGCTCTTCCAGTTCTCCGAGTGGGACGATCAGCTGGTGGCGGGATACATGAAGGAGCTGGCCGAGACCGGGCGCTACGAGGTGAGCCCCGGTATCCGCAGAAAGCTGGAGGAGAACTTCGTGGCCGGCTGCTGCGACGACGAGGCCACCGCCCGGACCATCGGCAAGGTGTGGCGGGAGAAGAAGTACCTCATCGACCCCCACACCGCCGTGGCCTTCCACGTGCTGGAGGAGTACCGCCGGGAGAGCGGGGACGACACCCCCACCGTGGTGGTGTCCACCGCCAGCCCCTTCAAGTTCTGCGACAACGTGCTCCCCGCCATCGGCATCCAGACCGTCCAGCCCGGCACCGGCGCCATCGACCAGCTGGCCCAGGCCACCGGCGTGGAGGCCCCCGCGCCTCTGGCCGGCCTGCGCAGCAAGACTGTCCGCTTCCACCAGTGGGTGGAGAAGGAGGGCATGGCCGGCCAGGTGCTGGAGATGCTGCGCTGACATGGCCCTGTACGCCATCGGCGACACCCACCTGTCCCTGGGGGGCAGCAAGCCCATGGACGTCTTCGGCGAGGGCTGGAAGGGGTACGTGGAGCGGCTGCGGGAGGGCTTCTCCGCCGTCACCGAGGCCGACACGGTGGTGCTGTGCGGCGATCTGTCCTGGGGGATGAGCCTGGAGGAGGCGGGGGAGGACCTGGCCTTTCTCAACGGCCTGCCCGGGCGCAAGCTGCTGCTCAAGGGCAACCACGACTACTGGTGGACCACCGCCAACAAGATGCGCACCTTCTTCGCCCAGCGGGGTCTGGAGAAGCTGGAGATCCTGCACAACAGCTGCGCCTTCTACGGGGACGTGGCCCTGTGCGGCACCCGGGGGTGGTTCTTTGAGGAGAACGGCGACCCCCACAACACCAAGATCTTCCGCCGGGAGCTTTTGCGCCTGGAGGCGTCCCTGAAGCTGGCGGGGGAGGGAGAGAAGCTGTGCTTCCTCCACTACCCGCCCCGGTACCGTGGGTATATCTGCCAGGAAATCGTGGATTTGATGGAACAATACGGGGTTTTGGGGTGTTATTACGGACATTTGCACGGCGGCAGTCACCGTCTTGCGGTGGAAGGAAGGCAGGGAAAGGTGGACTATCACCTGGTGTCGGCGGACTACCTGCGCTTCACGCCCAAAAAAATTTTGGATTAAATATAAAAAACAGTGGAAAACTTCTGCGATATCTGATAGAATATCGTGGATTTATGAAAGTATGGCCGCCTGCCCGCCCTGCGGCCCAATGGAGGAAATCAGATGAACGTCAAGAGCAATGAGAAGAAAGAAAACAGCGTTGTGGAGCTGGTGATCGAGGTCTCCGCCGCCGAGTTCGACGCGGCCGTCAACAAGGTCTACAACCGCCAGAAGAAGAATATCAGCATCCCCGGCTTCCGCAAGGGCAAGGCCCCCCGCAAGATCATCGAGAGCATGTACGGCGCCGAGGTGTTCTATGAGGACGCCGTGGAGGAGGCCTATCCCGCCGCCTACGCCCAGGCCGTGGAGCAGGAGAAGCTGGACGTGGTGGCCTACCCCAAGCTGGAGATCCTGGAGATCGGCAAGGACGGCTTCACCTTCAAGGCTGAGGTCACCGTGCGCCCCGAGGCCACTGTCCACGACTACAAGGGCATCACCGCCCCCCGTGAGGAGGTCGCTGTCACCGAGGAGGACATCGACAACGAGATGAAGCCCTACATCTCCCGTGCCACCCGCCTGGTGTCCGTGGAGCGCCCCGCCCAGAGCGGCGACACCGCCGTCATCGACTTCGAGGGCTTCAAGGACGGCGTGGCCTTCGAGGGGGGCAAGGCCGAGAAGTACAGCCTGGAGCTGGGCTCCGGCTCCTTCGTCCCCGGCTTTGAGGACCAGGTCATCGGCATGACCGTGGGGGAGGAGAAGGACATCAACCTCACCTTCCCCGAGGACTACACCCCTGAGCTGGCCGGCGCCGCCGTGGTGTTCAAGGTGAAGGTCCACGAGATCAAGGAGCACCAGGCCCCCGAGGTGGACGACGAGTTCGCCAAGGACGTGTCTGAGTTCGAGACCCTGGCCGAGCTGCGGGAGGACCTGGGCAAGAAGCTGGCCGAGCGCCGGGAGAACCAGGCCAAGCGGGCCTTTGAGAACGCCGTGATGGACCAGCTCATCGCCAACATGGACTGCCAGATCCCCGACGCCATGGTGGAGTTCCAGGCCAGCAAGATGCTGGACGACTACTCCCGCCGGGTCCAGGCCCAGGGCATCGGCTTTGAGGACTACCTGAGCATGATGGGCATGACCATGGAGCAGATGCGTCTCCAGGCCACCGAGAGCGCCGCCCGCCAGGTCCAGTCCGAGCTGGCCCTCACCGCCGTGGCCGCCGCCGAGGGGCTGGAGGTCACCGACGAGGACGTGGACGCCGAGATTGCCCGTCTGGCCGAGGAGTACAAGATGGAGGCCGATCAGGTGCGCGCCGCCGTCCCCATGGACGACCTCAAGCACGACCTGCTGCTGAAGAAGGCCTCCCAGCTGGTGATGGACAGCGCCCAGGTGGGGGCCGCCCCCGCCGCCGAGGAATAAAATTCCTCCCGTTGGGCATACTGTCTTTCACCTGCGGAGGGACGGCTCCGCCCCTCCGGAGATGTCCCCGATGGAAAGGAGTTACCCCATTATGAGTTTAGTCCCCTATGTGGTAGAGCAGACCAACCGCGGCGAGCGGTCCTACGACATCTTCTCCCGCCTGCTCAATGACCGCATCGTCTTTCTGGGCGAGGAGGTCAACGCCACCACCGCCTCTCTGGTGGTGGCCCAGCTCCTCTACCTGGAGGCCCAGGACCCCGATAAGGACATTCAGTTCTACATCAACAGCCCCGGCGGCTCCGTCACCGACGGCATGGCCATCTACGACACCATGCAGTATATCAAGTGCGACGTGTCCACCATCTGCATTGGCATGGCCGCCAGCATGGGCGCCTTCCTGCTCTCTGCGGGCACCAAGGGCAAGCGCCTGGCTCTGCCCAACGCGGAGATCATGATCCACCAGCCCTCCGCCGGCACCCAGGGACAGATCACCGATATGGCCATCCACCTCAAGCGCCTGGAGATCATCAAGAAGCGGATGAACCAGATCCTGGCTGACAACACCGGGCGCACCGTGGAGGAGGTCACCGCCGCCTGCGAGCGCGACAACTTCATGTCCGCCGAGGAGGCCCGGGAGTACGGTCTTATCGACCGCGTGATTTACAAGAGATAACATGTGCCCGCCGGGCCATGGACTTCAGGAGCGGAGACGGATTTGCGCCTCCGCTCTTTGAAGGTTTTAACCCATCTGGAAAGGAAGGTCGCAATGGCGAAAGACGAGCGGGGGAAATCCATCCGCTGCTCCTTCTGCGGCAAGCACCAGGAGCAGGTGGACCGTATCATTGCCGGGCCTGGGGCCTACATCTGCAATGAGTGCGTCCAGCTGTGCATGAATATTCTGGAGGACGACGACGGCGGTGAGCAGCACCACCCGGTCCCCGAGATGCCCGATGTGATCCCCACCCCCCGGGAGATCCGGGCTGTTTTGGACGAGTATATCATCGGCCAGGAGCAGGCCAAGGTGGCCCTGTCCGTGGCGGTATATAACCACTATAAGCGTATCTACTTCGGCGGCGACGAGGACGTGGAGCTCCAGAAGAGCAACATCCTTCTGGTGGGCCCCACGGGGTGCGGCAAGACCCTCTTTGCCCAGACCCTGGCCCGCATCCTGAAGGTGCCCTTCGCCATCGCCGATGCCACCACCCTCACCGAGGCGGGCTATGTGGGCGATGACGTGGAGAACATCCTGCTGCGCCTGGTCCAGGCCGCGGACTACGACGTGGAGCTGGCGGAGCGGGGTATCATCTATGTGGATGAGATCGACAAGATCGCCCGGAAGAGCGAGAACACCTCCATTACCCGGGACGTGTCCGGCGAGGGGGTGCAGCAGGCCCTGCTGAAGATTCTGGAGGGCACCGTGGCCAACGTGCCGCCTCAGGGAGGGCGCAAGCACCCCCATCAGGAGTTCATCCAGGTGGACACCAAGAACATCCTGTTCATCTGCGGCGGCGCCTTCGACGGCATCGACAAGATCATCGAGCGGCGTACCGACCGCAAGAGCATCGGCTTCGAGGCGGAGATCCGCCAGTCCGGCGACCTGGAGAAGGCCAATGTCCTCCAGGAGATCCAGCCCCACGACCTGATCCGCTACGGCATCATCCCCGAGCTCATCGGCCGCCTGCCGGTGATCACGGCCCTGAAGGCCCTGGACCGGGACCAGCTTGTGCGCATCCTCACCGAGCCCAAGAACGCCCTGGTGAAGCAGTACCACAAGCTGCTGGAGTACGACAATGTGGAGCTTACCTTCCAGCCCGAGGCCCTGGAGGCCGCCGCGGACAAGGCGGTGGAGCGGGGCATCGGCGCCCGGGGACTGCGGGCCGTGCTGGAGGAGGTCATGACCCAGGTGATGTACGACGTGCCCTCGGACCAGACCATCGCCGGGGTGACCATCACCGCCGACAGCGTCCGGGGCGAGGGGGAGCCCATCGTGGAGCACGACGCCCAGCGCCCCCCCCGGCCCAGCCTGGGGGCGGCCACCCTGCGCAAGGAGCGGGGGGGCACCTCCGCCCGGGGCAACGTCTCTTGACACACTGCGGATGGAGGGCTAAGGCCCCTTTCCGCCCATACAGGGGGCCCGGGGCGTGCGCGCCCCGGGCCCGTCGGTCATATCCCGGGGGGGCGGAGGAGCTGTGTGCTCCGCCCCCTGCGAAAGGAGGAACCTGATATGACAGAGAACCTGACCGCGGGCGTCATCATGCCCGCCCTGGCCCTGCGGGGCCTGACCGTCTTTCCCAATATGCTCATCCACTTCGATGTGGGCCGGGAGGCATCCATCAAGGCTCTGGACGAGTCCATCGTCACGGGACAGAATATCTTCCTGGTGGCCCAGAAGGACCTGGCGGTGGAGCGGCCGGGGGAGAAGGACCTCTACCAGATCGGCTCGGTGTGCAACGTGCGCCAGATCCTGCGCCTGCCGGGGGACAACGTCCGGGTGATGGTGGAGGGCATCTCCCGGGGCCGTATGATGGCCCTGACGGCCACGGAGCCCTACCTCATGGCCAAGGTGGAGCCCATTCCCGCCCAGCCGGCGGTGAAGAACTCCTCCCGGACGGAGGCCCTCATCCGCCAGACCTACAACCTCTTTGAGACCTATATCGAGCTGGCCCCCAAGATGACCCCTGAGATCTTCCTCAATGTGGTGGCCAGCGACGATCCGGGCTACATCGCCGACTATATCGCCCAGAACATCGCCATGCGCAGCGAGGACAAGCAGGCGGTGCTGGAGCAGCTGCGCCCCGTGCGGCGGCTGGAGCTGCTGTGCCGCATCCTCAGCCGGGAGGTGGAGATCCTCCAGGCGGAGGAGGAGCTCCAGTCCAAGGTACGGGACCAGGTGGCGGGCACCCAGCGGGAGTACTTCCTGCGGGAGCAGCTCAAGGTGATCCAGAACGAGCTGGGGGAGGGGGACGGCGACAACGAGATCGCCGAGTACCGCAAGAGCATCCAGGCCGCCGGACTGCCGGAGGAGGTGGAGAAAAAGCTCCTCAAGGAGGTCTCCCGCCTGGAGAAGCAGCCCTTCGGCTCCTCCGAGGGTACCGTCATCCGCAACTACCTGGACGTGTGCCTGGAGCTGCCCTGGAACAAGAAAAGTAAGGAGCGGGTGCGCCTGTCCACCGCCCGGAAGGTACTGGAGGCGGACCACTACGGCCTGGAGAAGGTGAAAGAGCGCATTCTGGAGTTTCTGGCGGTGAAGCAGCTCTCCCCCCAGCTCAAGGGACAGATCATCTGTCTGGTGGGCCCGCCGGGGGTGGGCAAGACCTCCATCGCCATGTCCGTGGCCAGGGCCATCGGCCGCAAGCTGGTGCGTATCTCCCTGGGGGGCGTCCACGACGAGGCGGAGATCCGGGGCCACCGCAAGACCTATGTGGGGGCCATGCCCGGGCGCATCATCGCCGCGGTGCAGCAGGCGGGCACCTCCAACCCCCTGATGCTGCTGGACGAGATCGACAAGCTGGGCACCGACCACCGGGGAGACCCGGCCTCCGCCCTGCTGGAGGTGCTGGACGCCGAGCAGAACGCCACCTTCCGGGACCACTTCCTGGAGGTGCCCTTTGACCTGTCCGACGTGATGTTCATCACCACCGCCAACACCACCGACACCATCCCCCGGCCCCTGCTGGACCGGATGGAGGTCATCGAGCTGACCAGCTACACCGACGCGGAGAAGGTGCAGATCGCCAAGCGCCACCTGCTGCCCAAGGAGCTGGAGCGCCACGGCCTGAAGCGCCAGCAGCTCAGGGTCAGCGACCAGGGCATCCAGGCCCTCATCCGGGGGTACACCCGGGAGGCCGGCGTGCGGGTGCTGGAGCGGCAGCTGGGGGCTTTGTGCCGCAAGGCCGCCGTGCGGGTGGCGGAGGACCCCCAGGCGGCGGTCCACGTCACCGAGAAGAACCTGGAGGAGCTGCTGGGCGTGCCCCGGTACGCCCCCGACCACCTGGACCGCGGCGAGCGGGTGGGGGTGGTCAACGGCCTGGCTTGGACCAGTGTGGGGGGCGAGCTGCTGGAGGTGGAGGTGAACGTGGTCCCCGGCGGGGGCAAGCTGGAGCTTACGGGCAACCTGGGGGACGTGATGAAGGAGTCCGCCCAGGCGGCTTTGTCCTACATCCGCAGCCGGGCGGTGCCCCTGGGGCTGGACCAGAAGTTCTATAAGGACGTGGACATCCACGTCCACTTCCCCGAGGGGGCGGTCCCCAAGGACGGGCCCTCCGCCGGCATCGCCATCACCACCGCCATGGTGTCCGCCCTCACGGGCATCCCGGTGAAGGCCCGGCTGGCCATGACCGGAGAGGTGACCCTCCGGGGCCGGGTGCTCCCCATCGGCGGGCTGAAGGAAAAGACCATGGCCGCCCTGCGCAGCGGCATTCAGACCGTCCTCATCCCCCGGGACAACCGGAAGGACCTGGAGGAGATCGACCCCACCGTCCGGGCGGGGCTGCGCTTTGTGACCGTGGCCCAGGTGGACGAGGTGCTGGCCCAGGCCCTCTCCACCCCGGTGGCCTCCCAGAGCGGGGTGACCCCCATGCTGGAGGGCAGGGGAGGCGAGCAGGGGAGGCGAGCAGGGGCTGGCCCTGCGCCAGTGAGGAGGGGAGACCATGAAGCTCAACTGGAATCTGGCGGAGTTTGTGTGCTCCGCCGTGTCCCCCAAGGACTTCCCCCGGGACCGGCTGCCCCAGTTCGTCTTTGCCGGGCGGTCCAACGTGGGCAAGTCCTCGGTGATCAACCGCCTGCTGGGGCGGAAGAACTTCGCCCGGGTGGGGGCCGCCCCGGGCAAGACCACCCACATCAACTATTTCCGCATCCACGACCGGGCCTACCTGGTGGATCTGCCGGGGTACGGCTACGCCAAGGTGTCCAAGGCGGAGCGGGACCGGTGGGGGCGGCTCATTGAGGCCTGGTTTGCCGACACCTCCCTGATGACCCTGGGGGTGCTCATCGTGGACGCCCGCCACAGCCCCACCGCGGACGACTGCACCATGGCCCGGTGGTTCCAGGCCAGCGGCAAGCCCTTTGCCGTGGTGGCCAACAAGTTGGACAAGCTCAAGTCCAGCGAGATCGCGCCCAACCTGGCGCGCATCCGGCAGGTGCTGGAGCTGGAGGAGCAGGTGCCCCTCATCCCCTTCTCCGCGGAGAAGGGGACGGGAAAAGAGGAGCTGGCGGGGCTGATTTTGGAACATGTGGGAGGAGAGCAGAATGAAATTTGTGAAGATTGAGCGGGACGGCCAGGCCGTCTGGGGCGAGGTGCGGGAGGACACCGTCTTTACCCTTACCCAGCCCCCCTTTGAGCGGCTGAGCTACGACGGGGCTTCCTGCCCCCTGGGGGAGTGCACCCTGCTGGCCCCCTGCGAGGCCACCAAGATCGTGTGCGTGGGCAAGAACTACTACGACCACGCCGTGGAGATGGGGGAGGGCGTGCCCGACAAGCCCATCCTCTTCCTGAAGGCCCCCAACACCATCAACTGCCCCGATGGGGCGGTCCACGCTCCCGACTTTGTCCAGCGGCTGGACTACGAGGGGGAGCTGGCCTTCGTCATCCGCCGCAGGGCCAAGGATGTGAAGGCGGAGGACTACGCCGGCTACATCCTGGGCTACACCTGCCTCAACGACGTCACCGCCCGGGATATCCAGAAGGGAGACGGCCAGTGGAGCCGGGGCAAGAGCATGGACGGCTTCGCCCCCATGGGCCCTGTGGTCACCGACGAGGTGGACCCGGCGGACCTGGCCATCGAGACCCGGCTCAACGGCAAGGTGGTCCAGTCCGGCCGCACCAGCCAGTTCATGACCAAGGTGCCGGAGCTGCTGGCCTTCATCACCGCCTCCATGACCCTGGAGCCCGGCGACGTGGTCACCACCGGCACCCCCGCCGGCATCGGCCCCATGCACCCCGGCGACACCGTGGAGGTGGAGGTGGAGGGCATCGGTGTGCTGCGCAATGTGGTGAAATAAGCCCGCCGCCCCATAAAAACGGAGCCCTGGCCTGCATTTTGCAGGCCAGGGCTTTTCACGTTTGTCCCGGATTTATCTCGGGCGGTTTTTCTCGTAGATGATGCGCAGCCCCTCCAGCATGAGGTTCTCGTCCACCACGATAGAGTGTCTGCAATAGGGGATGAGCTTGGACAGCAGCCCGCCGGTGGCCACCACTGTGGCCAGGGGGGTACCCAGCTCCTTCTCAATCAGGGAGATGACCCCGTCCAGCATAGCGGCATTGCCGTAGATGGCGCCGGAGCGCATACAGTCCACGGTGTTGGTGCCGATGACCCGGGCGGGGGGCTCCAGGTCGATGTGGGGCAGCTGGGAGGCGTGGGAGGACAGGGCCTGGAGGGACAGCCGGATGCCGGGGATGATCATGCCCCCCAGATAGGTGCCCTTGGCGTCAATCACCGACAGGGTGGTGGCGGTGCCCATGTCCACCAGCACCAGGGGCTTGGGGTACCGGGAGCAGGCGGCCACCGCCCCCACCACCATGTCGCTGCCCAGCTGGGCGGGGTTGTCGATCTTGATGTTCAGCCCCGTGCGCACCCCGGCCCCCACCACCAGGGGGGGGCGGCCGATGAGCAGCTCGATGGCCCGGCGGAGGATCTCCTTGAGCTCAGGCACCACCGAGGACACGATGGCCCCGGTGATCTGGGCGGGGGACACCCCCCGCAGGGAGAGGATGCTGGAGAAGGAGAGGGCGTACTCGTCCTCGGTCTTTTGCCGGTCTGTGGCCATGCGGGCGGTGAAGCACAGCCTTTCTCCCTTCACAACGCCCAGCGCTACATTGGTATTGCCCACATCGATGGCCAGCAGCATAGTCGCCTTCCTCCCTCGGAATCAAAGCATAGTATCGTTCTTAGTTTACTATGCCCGGGGGAAAAATGCAAGGCGGGGGAACAGGAGACGGGCCCTAGAGATTTTTCTTGATGTGGTGGATGGCGTTCTTCTCCAGCCGGGACACCTGGGCCTGGGAAATGCCCACCTCGGCGGACACCTCCATCTGGGTCTTGCCCTGGAAGAACCGCAGGCGGAGGATGTGCTTCTCCCGGTCGGTGAGCTTGTCGATGGCGTCCTTCAGGGCGATCTGCTCCAGCCAGGCCTCGTCGGTGTTCTTCTGGTCCCGCACCTGGTCCATGACGCAGATGGCGTCCGCCCCGTCGGAGTACACCGGCTCGTAGAGGGACACCGGATCGGCGATGGCGTCCAGGGCCATCACCACGTCCTCCCGCTTGAGCTCCAGCATCCGGGCGATCTCGTCCAGGGTGGGCTCCCGCTGGTGCTGGGCCATATACTTCTCCTTGGCCTGGAGCACCCGGTAGGCCGTGTCCCGGATGGAGCGGGACACCCGCACGGCGCTGTTGTCCCGGAGGTACCGGCGGATCTCCCCCACGATCATGGGCACCCCGTAGGTGGAAAACCGCACGTCCAGGTCCACGTTAAAGTTGTCGATAGCCTTGATGAGGCCGATGCAGCCCACCTGAAAGAGGTCGTCCACATTCTCCCCCCGGCCCACGAACTTCTGCAGCACCGAGAGCACCAGGCGCAGGTTGCCCGCGATGAGCTCCTCCCGGGCTTCCCGGTCCCCGGCTTTGGCCCGGCGGAGGAGGGCCATGGTCTCCTCGTTCTTCAAAACCTTCAATTTTGCGGTGTTGACCCCGCAGATCTCTACTTTTCCCTGCAAAACAGGACCCCCCGCCTTCGAATACTGTACCAACAGTATCTCCGGGACGGGGGGATTCATACGGCGGGGGGCCGGGCTATATTTTTTTGTGTGCGACACCCTTCGATGGACTGCGCGCAGGGAGGGTCAGGGGAGAAACTCCCGTGGGTCCATGCCGAACACCTGCACCACCTCCACCTGATCGCTGTGGAGCAGGTCGTAGCTGGAGGCCAGGCGCCCCCCGTCGGAGTCCAGGTCCACCCCCATCTGGTACCAGGCGTACCACACCAGATAGGAGCAGTGGAGGCCGAAGCCCGGGGTGTCCGGGTCGGGGGCCTTGGTGGAGGGCCAGAAGCCGCTGGTAAGGCGGTAGGGCACTCCCAGCAGGTGGTCCAGGGCGTAGTCCACCACCTCCTCCCGGGTCTCCCGGTCGGCGGAGGTCACCCGCAGCACGGCATAGTTGGAGTAGTTGCGCCAGTGCCGGACGGAGAACACCGCCGAGTCGGTGCCCAGCACGGCGCACTCCAGCACGTGCTCCTCATCCAGAACCAGCCCCGCGTGGCCATGATGCCAGCCCAGGGAGTGGGTAGACAGGGTGAGGATGATGTCCCCCGGCTCCAGATCCGCCGGAGGGGGGGCCAGGGCGGCCTGTCCGTCCTGGTCCACCATTCTGTCCTCTCTGGTGAACCAGCCAAGCAGGGGAGTACATACCTCCTCCGGCGGGTCGAACATGGCCTCCTGACACGCCAGGATCACCTCCACCCCCAGCTCCCCGAAGGCCAGCTGGGCGTCGATGGCGGCGGGGCCCAGGCCGGTCTGGAGGAAGAGGGTTTCGTACTCCTCCCCGGTGAGGGCGTGGCCGTCCAACAGGGGCAGCAGGTCCACCTTCTCATAGTCCGGGCGGAACTGGGGCTCCCGGTGGGCCCAGAAGCGCTGGGCCAGGTAGAAAAACCCCGTGATCAGAAGGGCGGCGGCCAGCAGGATGAGCAGCGCCCTGCGCAGTCTGGAGCGGGGCCTGGAAACTGATTTGGTCACGGTCAGAGGACCTCCTTGGGGACGAAACATAGCCCGCCTGTCCCGGAACATACAATAGTCAGAACAGGAGGCCGGGGCCGGCCGGGATGGGGCCCTTTGGCCATTATACTCCAGGAGTGAACAGAAGGAAAGGGGTGGCTGAGGTGGAGAGACTCTCGGAGCTGCGCTGCAAGGAGGTCATCAACATCCGGGACGGCAGCCGGTACGGCTATGTGGGGGACATGGAGCTGGAGATGGACAGCGGCCATGTGCGCTCCCTGGTGATCCCGGGGCGTCTGCGGCTGCTGGGACTGCTGGGGCGGGAGCCCGACCGGGTGATCCCCTGGGAGGCGGTGCGCCGCTTCGGGGAGGACGTGATTTTGGTGGAGGACGCCCCGGTGCTCCTGGGACGCCGGCGGCGGCAGTGGGAGAGCCCCCGGGAGGAGGAGAAGGAGGGGGCGCAAGGGTGAAAAAAGTGCTTGCAAAGCGGAAGAAGCTGTGGTAAAATATCGGAGCATTACGCATGGAGCATGACCTGTCGCCCTGTGCTCCCTTTCCGGGGGTGGCTCGTGGGGATGAGTGCTCCAGAGGTAAAAACAAATATTTAGGAGGAAAAAACTATGGCAGTCGTATCCATGAAGCAGCTCCTGGAGGCCGGTGTCCACTTTGGTCACCAGACCCGCCGGTGGAACCCCAAGATGGCCACCTATATCTACACCGAGCGCAACGGCATCTACATTGTGGACCTGCAGAAGACCGTGAAGAAGCTGGATGAGGCCTACAACTTCGTCCGCCAGCTCTCCGAGAGCGGCCAGAGCGTCCTGTTCGTGGGCACCAAGAAGCAGGCCCAGGAGGCCATCAAGGACGAGGCCACCCGCTGCGGCATGTACTATGTGAACGCCCGCTGGCTGGGCGGCATGCTCACCAATTTCAAGACCATGCGGGGCCGCATCGACCGTCTCAACCAGCTCAAGAAGATGCAGGAGGACGGCACCTTCGACATGCTTCCCAAGAAGGAAGTCATGAAGCACATGGGCGAGATCGCCAAGCTGGAGAAGTACCTGGGCGGCGTTGTGGAGATGAAGAAGCTCCCCGGCGCGCTGTTCGTGGTGGACCCCCGCAAGGAGCGCAACGCCATCAACGAGGCCCGCAAGCTGCACATCCCCATCGTGGCCATCGTGGACACCAACTGCGACCCC
>CASFCS010000013.1 GCA_949293245.1 uncultured bacterium
CTGTTTTCAGTTTAGCAAATCCTTCGGTTAACGCACAGACTATATTTTCATTCTCAGCTGTGATGGCATTTCATGAGGCGTTGAAAATTGGATATGGCAGCCCTCAAAAAATATCTTGGTACACAACGTGATACCAACCGGTCTCTGAAACCGTTGCGGCCCAATGGGTTGCAGACCTGTCTTCTTATTAAAAAAATATATATATTATATATAGACTTGTCTTCTGGTAAGAAGACCATGGAAACACAGGTGAACACAGAAACAAACATTGACCACAAAATTTTTGGTGTACCAAAATTTTGGTAATACCAGGAAACTATATGAAAGGAAGCGAAAATGATTGAAACATATAACCGTCGTGGATGCCAGGATGGGGCGTGGAAAGTCCTCCGCTGCCATTGGCTACATGAAACAGTACATGGGCAAACGGTGCTTCCTGTACATCACCCCATACCTGTCTGAAGTCGATCGGGTGTGCAGTCTGTAAGGCGGTATTCCCAGTTTACCTAGCCGTACGGTAATCCGGTGTATATGGAGTACCTTCATCTTTTGCAAACAATAAGGCGGGAGAAATAATTCACTTCTCCCTCTATAAGGCCGTTACAGTGTCCTCAGAGCCTTTTGTTTCTTCGGGAGTATCAGGATACTGGGAGAACCCTATTCGTTGTCCTGCGAGCTTCTACGGCCTTATAGGAAGCTTTTAATCCATACGCAAAAGAACACCTCCGAATAATCAGAGGTATTCTCTTAATTTTCTATACCATGTTCCATTTTTCAAATGGTGTAAAAGTGGTGTAATTCAGGCATAATCAAGCCTGGTGAATCTCACAATCTTTTTGTTTTCAAGCGTTTCCGGGGTTTGCATGTATCTCCAGTGCCTTATTGCAGCATGTCGTATTCATAATTGGTGAACGATTATGAATATATTCATCTATATGAGGTTGGGAGAACATCGCAAAGCTGCGATGTTCCCCCAAGAAGTTTGCCACTCAAGCAAAAACTGCATTTTATGAAACCAAACTAATTAGCTGTTCAAAATCCTTCACTACATCATAAGTAATGCTGCTGTTGCTGATTGCCGCAAAATGGGCTTTGGCGCACTCAATCTTAGCCTCCTCCACACCGCGCAGCTCCATAGTGTCGTTGCTGCCCTTGGTTTCCGCTACGAAATAGATGTGTTTCACAGTGCCTTCATGGAAGGCAATGGCCCAGTCGGGGCTGTACTTGCCCACCGGTGTGGAGATGAAGAAGGATTTCGGCAGCTTTACATAGACGGCAACTTTTTCATTGATATCCAACTGCCCGGCGAACTTGCGCTCTCCATCCGAATCGTAAATCAGATAGTCGTAGATACTCCGGTCCACTGGCATGGCATTCTGCCCCAGCTTGCCCCGCAAGGTTGCCGCAGTAAAGATGTCAGTATCATAGACTGCATCCAGCTTATTGTAGGCGATGTGCTGGATGATGGCCGTAGCTTTCTCGTTGTTGATAATTTTCCCCGCCTTGAGGATAAACTCCTCCGGGTTGAGGCGGTACATGGCAAACTTGATTGGTGCCATTCCTGCCAAAATCGCAGCAATTGTGGCACGGGTCAGCCCGGTTTCCTCCACCAGCTTGCCCACCAGATCGTAGCGCACACTGCCCAGTACAGAACGGTCCGCCACCTCCTGGTCTCCCTTTTTCTGCCGGAAACCTTCTCCCTGGAGCAACTGGTCTTTAGATTGAATCCTTGATTCCTGCTCGCCGTACTCCTTTTTTACAAAGATACGGGACACCTCCAGATGACCGTTCAGCTTGTCAATAGCCTTCTGGATGAGATCCTTGGTGTCAAAAGAGACCGTATAGAAGGATTTCTGGTTGATCTTCTCCCAGAGCGCCAGGAATTCCTTCTTTTTCAGTTTGTCGGGGTCCACCTTGGCCTCCACATTATTTCCGTGGGCGTCCTCAAACTCCACGGAGTGGCTGTCATAGATGGTGGACAGGATGGATACCACGGAGGCGGCGCAGTCCTTGACCTCTTCGGCCACCTGAACGGTGCCGCTGGCCTTGTCGGCGTAGTACTTGTCCGTCAACTCGCCCCGCTTCACATAGCCGTTGCCGATCAAATCCTCGTAAATGGCCTCCGCCAAATCACGGGTCACTTTGACGGTTTCCCCGTTGGCGTTGGTGAGCACCTTGTCCATGAACAGCTGCACATCCACCTTCTTGGGCCGGTCGGCCAGGGACTCGGCCAGGCCGGACTGGAGCGCCTCGGCAAACTTGCCGAAGGCCATATCGGTGACCAGAGTCAGCTTGTTCAGTTCCTGCACCTCGCTGCCCAGTACGCTCTCATCCATCCGCTCGCCCTGCTGGTTGACGCACAGGCGCAGGCCGCGCCCGATCTCCTGGCGGCTGCGGATCTCCGACTCGCTCTGAGGCTTCAGGGTGCAGATCTGGAACACATTGGGGTTGTCCCAGCCCTCCCGGAGGGCGGAGTGGGAGAAGATAAACCGCACCGGCTCGTCCAGGCTGAGTAGCCGCTCCTTGTCTTTCATGATGAGGTCATAGGCATCGGCGTCATCGGAGGTCCCGGTCTTGCGGTCCACCTTGCCCTCCACAAATCGGGCCTTCTTGCCCTTCTTCTTGTCGATGGAGAAGTAGCCCTGATGGGTCTTGTGGGCGGAGATTTTGTCCAGATAGCTGAGATAGGCTTCGTCGCCGATTTCCCGCTGGAGCTCGCCCACCACAGTTTCATACTCTTCCTCAAACATCCGGGTATACTCGCCGTTGCGTCCGTCGTCGTTGTCTCCGTCGTACAGGCGGTACTTGGCCACCTCGTCAATAAAGAACAGGCTGAGCACCTTGATGCCCTTGGGGTAGAGCTCCCGCTCCCGGCGGATGTGGGTGCGGATGGTTTCACGGATCTGGACACGCCGCTGGAGAGCGGTCATCTGCTCGTTGCCCTGGATCTGTCCGGCATAGAGTTTCAGACCATTGAGGAAAGTGACAGAGTTGTCCCGACCGTCAATGCCGTCGGGCAGGATCACATAGCGGTCGGAGTATTCCTCCAGACCGTTGGACAGCGCAAAGAGGTCGTCCCCTCCGCTGACTTTTTTGACAACAGTTTTGGTACCAGTTGCCCCCTTGACCTCGAACCCCAGGCGGGCGGTGGGGGCCTTGTTTTTGTAGAGGTCGATGCCCTCCAGATAGACATAGCTATTGGTAGCAGTGGAGCCGGTGAGGGTGACGCCCAGCGCGGCGATCTTCTTCACCAGATGCTGGTTGTAGGCGTCCATGGCGTCCAGCCGGTACACCATGTCGTACTTCTCCTTGTGGGTGGCGGAGTAGCGCAGGGTAAAGAGGGGGTTAAACTTCTTCAGGCTCTCTAAGGTCTGTTTACCCATGCTCTGGGGCTCGTCGATGATAAGAATGGGATTGGTTTTTGCGATAATGTCGATGGGCTTACGGCTGCGGAAGGAGTCCAGTTTTTTATCAATAATTTTCTTGTTCTTGCTGGAGTTGAACGCCTGCATATTGATGATCATCACATTGATGGCGCTGTCCGAGGCGAAGCGGTCCACCTCGGTAAGCCGGTCGGAGGAGTAGATGAAGAACCGGATCTTCTTTCCGTACTCCCCAGCAAAATGCTCCTGGGTGGTCTGGAGGGACTTGTAAACGCCCTCCCGGATGGCCACCGACGGCACTACGATGATGAACTTGCTCCAGCCATAGCAGGCGTTGAGCTCGTACATGGTTTTTACATAAGTATAGGTCTTGCCGGTGCCCGTTTCCATCTCAATGGACAGGTTGATGCCCGGCCCGGCCAACGACTCCGAAGGCTTCAAGCCGTTCCTGCGCTGCACCGACTGCAAATTTTGCAAGATGTTCTGGTTGGTCAGCTCCGGCACCAGCGGGTGGTTCCGAAAGCCGGTATCCGTCATATCCATGCTCTGCTGGACATTGGTCATATCACCCAGGTCCAGGCGGTAGGTGGTGGTGCGCATGGGTTGGCCGTTGAACACATCGCAGACCGCCGCAGCCGCCTCCGCCTGAAAAGGCTGGTGTTTGAATTGAAGTTTCATCTAATCATTCCTCAAATGCTTCAAAAACGCCACTTGCATTTTGAACCCGTAATGTATATTGATGGTCATAAATAAAAAATAATTTAGACGACACAGGTTTGCATTTTTTATAATTGAAGATGGTATAGTTCCTGTCTCGCTTTAGAAATTTCCGATCCTCAATTACTTTTGATGATCGGAATGCAATCCCATCAAAACCAATATTCTTTACAAACTCACTGATATATTGACATAGAATATAATCCCGGACATCTCCATAGTGTCGATTATACAATCGAGCAAGCGCAAGCACAAAATTGCGCTTCCACCCCAAAACTTTTGTATCTTCCCCCGTAGAGGTCGCACAATAAGAGCAAAAACTAAGTAATGTAAGTTGCTCTAATACTTCAATTTCAGCCACACTGACATCTGCTTTTAGCGGCGGGGATACTTCAGCGATAGCCGTATTGATGCTGTGCGCAGCGTAGAGATAGACAATTCTGTCCGGATTTGCGCGACCATGAGGAACATACTTTCCATTTGGTGGAACAAAACTATCTTTTTCTCCGTAGCCTCGGAATGCAGGTAATTTTTCTTCAGATTCTTTTTCTCTATCATATAAGCGTGCGCGATATAGGATTTTTCCTGCAGGCAGGAAGATAGAAGTATCACAATATCTGGCATACCAGTAAATGAGTTTGAGAAATCTAAAATCTGTAAAATAGCGGTTTTGCTCTTGAAGCCCCTTTGCCACCGTATCTAAATATTGATTTGGTGTTCCAAAAGAAAGAAAATACTGCCAATCATCCTCGGTCAGGGTTGAGAATTCTGGTAATTCAATTTGGCTCATTAAATCACCTTCACCTTGGTATCCGGGGAGAGGTTTTTGAAAATCTCCGTCACATTGATTTTGGCGTCGTCGGAGGCGAAGGCGCTGTCGCGGAAGACGGCGCGGAGGGGCTGCTGCTTTGCCATGTACTCCACCACGGAGCGGGGTACATTGGGGCTGAAGCAGGCCATGAGAGCGCCGTTGTCCACATTGTGGACTGTGCAGCCGTCCAGGTCGGTGCTGGTGTGGGGCAGGTGGATTTCTACGCCCCAGTCCAGCAGGCAGGCATAGAGCAGATCCAGATCGGTGCGGTCATCCTTGATGTTGGACACCAGATTGAAGATGGACTGCTGCTCCAGATCCTCCGGCTGGTAGTACACATCCTTCATGTTGCTGCTGTCCACCCGGAAGACCCGGAAACCAATATCCAGATCCTGCGTGCCCAGGGGGTTGTCCGCTTTGATCTTATCCCCGGCCCGGCGGATACGCTCCTTGCCGATCTCGCAGATGTTCTTGTAGCCAGCCTTGAATGCCTCAGTCTTTTCGCCGCAGAGTTCCGGCAGCTGTACCATGATAAATTTGCGGTGGCCGCCATCATCGGCGTTGAGCTGCATCACGGCGTGGGCGGTGGTGGCGGAGCCGGAAAAAAAGTCAAGAATTATTGAATTACTATCTCCCAATAGTTTAATTAGCTCCATCAGTAATTGTTTGCTTTTGGGATTATCAAAAGGAATGTCAATTTCCTTTCCGATTTGCGAGACCTCTATGTCTGTCCAATTGCTTGTTCGTAAAGATGTATCGGATGGTGCAACCCAGTGCTGTACTCCGCCGTTTTTACCTGTTCCATTAGGTATTCTACGTATAAAATCCTTGATACCAGTCATTTGAAAATACTCTTCCAAGGACATTTTGTCACTAAACTCATTCTCATATTTTTGATAATTTGCTACTGCTATATCAGCTTTTTCTTTTGAATTACGCCACTGTCCCGTTTCTGGGGTAAATCCTAAAAGATCATATCGCATAGTCGGCCTATCGGCATTACTCCAGAACACATCTCACCGCCCTTTAGTAGATGCATTTGCTTTCTTCATTTGCAACGCTTTCATCAAAAAGGCAGGACTTTTGGCGTATACAATGATATATTCAAAACCTACATTCATACTGTAAAGTCCATTCTCAGCAAATTGTGAATTGAGACTTTTAATTCGACGACGAGTTAAAATGGTATTTCTAAAATTGCTTGCTCCAAAAATTTCATCACAGATTTTTTTGACATTTTCTAATTCTCCATCATCAATACTAATAAAGATGGCACCGTCATCAGCTAATAAACTCTTTGCTACCTGTAAACGAGTAAAAAACATGGTGCACCAATCTGAGTGAAAACGTCCGTTACTCTCTGTGTTTTCAAACATCTGGTTTCCATCTTCATCGTACATTCCAAGCTGTTCATTTTCTTCTTGCTGAGACCGTTGACGTTTATCTCTGTAAATAAAGTCATGTCCGGTGTTGTAGGGCGGGTCGATGTAGATCATCTTCACCTTGCCCAGATAGCTCTCCTGGAGGATTTTCAGCACCTCCAGATTATCCCCCTCGATATAGAGGTTCTGGGTGGTGTCCCAGTCCCGGCTGTCCTCCTTCACCGGCCGCAGAGTCTTGGTGATGGGCCGGGCGGCTTCGGCCATGGCGGCCTTCTTGCCCACCCAGGTGAACTCGTAGCACTCGTCGCCGTCCACCACATCCCTGCTGAGCAGCTGCTTGAGCACCTCAAAATTGATGCCCTTCTTGATCTGCCCGTCCTCGCCCCGCATCTCCGTAATCGCAGCGGGGAACAGCGCCCCGATTTTCTCAATATTCCCGGCCACCATATCCGGGGTTTCAAATTTCATATGTTCCATCTATTTCATGCCCTCTCCTAATTCTAAATAATGGGATAACTCTCCGGTTTTAATATAAACGCTTTTTCCAATAGATAATATGATTGCATATTCGGTATCTGCAGCGTTATTTGTCTTAGAAACAGATTTAATATATCTTTTCATTCGATCAACTGATATAAAAAATGCTTTGCATGATTTAGATTTTAGAATAAACGGTGCACAGTTTGAAATAGAAACATGGGACATCCGTTTTCTTTTATCACATAATTCAAAACCTTGAATTTCATAATCATGCGGACTGTTGTTATATAATTCAATAAAAACTGCAATACCTTCCTCGTTTTCTGATATTGCGTGGCGAACTGAAAAATTTGGAATATATGCATCAACTGAAATATAAAGAGCAATTAAACTGATAATAAGACCGATGGAGGTAGTTGCATAGGATAATATATCAGATTGCTCGTAATTTGTTATAATTATAGGGTGATTCTCACCTATATCATATAGAAATTCAATTAGAAATGGAAAGCAAACACAAAAGATAGCTGCACAAAAAAGCAAAATAGCTGTTCGTTTTCTATTCATAACTTCTCTAACATTCTAAGAATGTTATTCACCTCCCGCCTCAGTTCCATCTGCCGCCCCAGTTGCTTTTCCTTCTTCATCTTCGCTTTCAGCTGGGCGATCTGCTTTTCCAGCTTCTCCCGCTGCTGGGTCTGCTCCACTGCCTCTTTCAAGCTCTCGCCCTGGGGCGCATCGATGGCATCCCCGGCAATCTGGCGGACGATGCTCTCATAGAGAGCGTCCATATCCAGGGCGGTGAGGTTCAGGGACAAGTCCTCCGGCTTGCTCCACTCCGTGTGATAGCTCTGCCGGAGCTGAAAGGCGTTGCTGCCGCTCTGGCTGGCCTCCTTATAGGTCACATGGAGCCGGGCGCTGCCGTCGGGCCGCTCCAGCAGAAACAGAATGTGGTAAGGGATCTGCTTATCCATCAGCGACAGCACCCGCTCATCCAACTCCTGCCCCTGGAGCGTCAGGCGGAACACCTCGATCTCCCGCACCATCTGGCCGGGGGCGATGTTCATGGTCTCGGGGGAGAGCTTGTTGGCCCAGGTGATCAGCTTCACCTGCTCCACAAAAAGCCGCTTGACCTCGGCGGACACATCTAAATTTTCATAGAATTTCTGCTTAGGAAACCGGCGGCCAAAAGCCGTTGATTTAGGAAAGTCCAGCATGGCACTACCTCCATTTTATCGGACAACGAGAAAGCAGACAAGTTGAAAATCATCCAGCCCGGACACCTGACTGAGCAGCGCAGAGGTGCCGCCCGCCCGGAACAGGCTGTCCAAGTCACTGTCCTCCTTGGCGTCCAGAATGGACAGAACCGCATCTTCCAGCAGACTGGAATAGACGGCCATATTCCGCCCGTCCTCGGTCTCCTGATTGAATGCCCGGTACAGTTCCTCAATGGGCTTGTCCTTGCCTTGGCACAGCTGCCGCATGGCATCCAGAGTGTCCTTGGGGGAGATGTGGTCGTGGATGGTGACGCCGTCCTCGGTCAGATAGACCAGATAATAGGGGTGGAGCCGGTTACGGTTGTCGATGTTCACCTCGTTATGGACATTTTTCAGAATGAATACCACCCCTGCCGGAGCGTCCGGGGTGGCCGCCGCTACGGCGCTGATGCCGCCGGGGCAGGTCTCCAGCTCCGGGTGGCTCTTGGCGTACTCCATCAGCTCCATGCGGAACTCGTTGAGGCCCAGGTCGGTGATGGACACGCCGGTGCCCATGTCCTCCAGATCCACCACCTCGGTCTGGAGCCGCTGGAGCTGGGCCTTGCGGTACTCCAGGTCACCCTGCTCCTCGGGGGAAAGCAGGTTGTCGTCGCCGGTGGAAGTCATGACCAGGGCCTTCATGCGGGTCTCCACCCGGGCCTTCAGGTTGATATAGTCATCCAGCTGCATATCCGGCCAGAAGTTGATCAGCTGGATCTGCTCATTCCGGCTGCCGATACGGTCGATACGGCCAAAGCGCTGCACCAGCCGCACCGGGTTCCAGTGGATGTCGTAGTTGATGAGGCAGTCGCAGTCCTGCAGGTTCTGGCCTTCTGAAATACAGTCGGTGGCAATGAGCAGGTCGATATCCGGGCCGTCCGGCATCAGGGCTGCTTTATCCTTGGAGAGGGGAGAGAAGCAGGTCAGAACATTGTTGAGATCGGCCTTGAATTTCGGCACCGTGGTGCGCCCACTCACCGAACCAGTAATCAGAGCGGTATTCAGGCCATATTTGTTCTGGGCAAAGGCACTGACATGGTCGTAGAGATACTCCGCCGTGTCGGAGAAGGCGGTGAAGATGATTACCTTCCGGTTTCCGGGGTTGATGGGGTGGTCGATTTTCTCCGCGATGGTAGAGAGCAGCATTTGCAGCTTGCTGTCGTGCTCCGGGGTAATATCCGCCACCATGTTGACCAGCACATAGAGGGTGTTGAAGTCCTCCTCCAGATCGTGCTGCCAGGTCACATAGTCCATGTCCTCCAGAGCGATTTTTACCTTCTTGCCCACAGTGAACAGATCCATCTCCTGGTCATCGGCGTCAAAGTCCACCGTGCTGGTCAGGTCATTCAGCTCCAAAGTCAGGTTGGAATCGTAATGGGCGATGGTGTCCAGCGTCGTGCAGATCAAGTCCTGGATGCGCTTCAAGGTTAGCCGGAAGGAGTGGACGGAGCTCTCTAGGCGCTTGAGCAGATTGATGCTCATCAGGCGGCGGATGCCCTGCTCACGACCCACCTGAGTCAGGCTGTTCTTCCCCTCATGGTTCAGGTCGGCGTACTTCTCCATACGGCTGGGCAGGATGTAGTTGGAAGGGGTGTAGATGCTCAGAGTCAGGCTGAGCAGCAGATCATAGATCTCATCGTATGTAATGGCATCGCTCAAATCGGTCAGCGGCGGGCGCTTGGAGATGGGCGGCAGACGGGTGGGGAATTGGCCGATCTCGCCCACATTGTAGTATTTTTCAATGTGCCGCCGGGAGCGGGCGATGGTGACAGCGTCCAGGATCTCGAAGAAGTCGAAGTCCAGCATCCGCATGAGCTTGTCGGTGGTGCGCAGCTCCACATCCCCCTCGCTCCAGGTATTAAACGCTTTCTGCGCATTGCGGAAGATCTCCTCCACCGAGCGGGTGGTGTCCAGCTTGTCCCGCCATGCCTCGCTGTTGCCCTCATAGGCCAGTGCCAGCTGGTTGCGCAGGTCATAGAAACGGTTATTGACGGGGGTGGCCGAGAGCATCAGTACGCGGGTGCGGGCACCGGGACGGATGACTTTCTCCATCAGGGCATCGTAGCGGTTATATTTTCCCTCGTCGCTGTGGCTGCTTCCTCCGTTGCGGAAATTATGGGACTCGTCAATGACAACCAGGTCGTAGGCGCTCCAGTTAATCTTGGAGAGATCCAGTTCGCCGGAAAAACCTTTGCTCCGGGACAGGTCAGTGTGGTAGAGAACATCGTACCGCAAACGGTCACCGGCGATGGGGTTATTCACATAGTTGGCCTTGTAGGTCATCCAGTTATCGCTGAGTTTTTTAGGGCAGAGTACCAGCACCCGCAAATTGCGGTTCTCATAATACTTGATAACAGCCAGAGCAGTGAAGGTTTTGCCCAAGCCCACGCTGTCGGCCAGGATGCAGCCGTTGTACTGCTCCAACTTGCTGATGATGGCCAGCACGGCGTCTTTCTGGAAGGTATAGAGTTTATTCCAGACCAAGCTGTCCTTGAAGCCGTTTGCCTCGTTGGGCAGATCATCCTCGCTGACATTCTCCAGAAAATCATTGAAGATGTTGTAAAGAGCAAAGAAGTAGAGAAACTCCGGGCTGTTTTCCTGATAGGCGGTGGTGATCCGTTCCAGCACCTGTTCCGTTACATCCTGCATACGGCGCTTATCGGCCCAGAGCTGGTTGAACAGCTGCAGATAGGCCCTGCTCTCTGGCGCGTCCAGTTGCTGGATCATGCTGAACATATTGCCACCCCGCTCACAGCCCAGATCCGCCCGGGTGAAGCCGTTGATGGGGGCATACGCTACCGGGTGTTCACTATCGACGGCAAGAAAACCCGGCATTGTCTCATCGGTGCGGTTGGATTTGAACTGTGCTTTGCGGCGTACCCAATCAGCGCATTCTCTGGAGATGGTTTTTTGCGTAAACTCGTTGCGCAGACGAATTTCGAACTCGCTGCCGTGCAGCGTTTTTTCACGTGCCTGTCGAGGAATATAGAATTCTCTTTTTTCTTTTGATGCAGGCTCTGAAAGGAATGTAGGAGACGTAAAAATAAAACGAAATGCGTCCACTTTCTCAAGCTGCTCTTTCAATTTCTCATACGCATATACGGAAAAGTAGGCAGCGGCAACGGATACTTTGCTATGGGAGGTAATTTCTACCCGCAGGTCATCGGATAGTTTGTCTGTGATATTGTTGATAATCTTCATATAACATTTCCCTCATTTTGTTGCCACTGTTCTTAGAAAGCTTTAGTTAACCAGCGATTGCAAGTACAGATACAGAATACCACAAAAAAGCTGTAATCTCCATAAAATTCTATCTAAATACTTGTCCTATAATCAGGACTAAACCATATGCAACCCCCTGTAAAGTAGACAAAAATTTAGGACACCAGCTATGCTGCTCTCAAACGCATCTCCATAGGGGTCACTTTTGTAGCAAGCTGTATGCGCTCATGGTTGTAAAAGTAGATATACTCGTCTATCAGTTCGGCTACAGCTTGAATGGTCTGGGGCTTAGCTCGGTAAATGCACTCGTTCCTCAGCAAGCCGAAAAAGCTTTCCACGCAGGCATTGTCATACGGGCAACCAATTGCTGACATGGATGGGGTAACCCCATAAGCCTTTGTTAGGTTGTAATAGGGTATAAGTTTATGTACCTTCTCCTGACACTGCATGATCAGCTTGGCGCTCAACTCATCCTTGTCCGGTCGTCCTTGCCCGGACAGCCACTTGTAGTATCACTCCGGGACACGCTCACCAATTCACATAGGGTCTGTACCGTAGGTAAAAGAATTAAATACCCGTATATTATTTGGCCTTTTGGCCGCAATCGTCACAGTGAATATCCGCTCTGTCCTGGCCCGTGGTCACACAGGCAGCTTTTACAGCTTTTAAAGTTCGTGCCAGCCTGGACTCGACAGGCCTGTCAGGCCAGAAATGCTCTTGGCGGCACTTTTCTCCTAGCTTTCCGAACCTAGATGTTTCACGAATAGCATGGGGACCGATTGGACCGGTACACTTCGTTCTTTCACTGCCGTTTTTGCGGTGCTACCCATAGCCCGCTCGGAGGTCGCCGTATGAAACCGGGGCTACACACGAGAACCACTCATGCAGGTGAGTCCCGTTCCATTTTCCTGTTGCGCAGAGAGGTGCTCTGGCAATCCCGCGTAAGAGATTTCTTTTTCTTCTGAAAAGCACTTGGCGGTGTGGCCGACTCGGAGTTGGCTTGAATCTTCAGATAAGCGTCCTTGATCTTGAAATTTCTTTTTGGAGTGCTATTATGCTATTATAAAAGAAGTTAAAAACAAGGCTTATCTGCAGAAAGCAGAAGGTTGGCCACAGCATCTAGCCATCCTCTGATCAAAGAACCCAAAAAACTCTTCCCTTTTTTCTTCCATTTTGCTCGCCTTCTATCCACTTCATGTTGATTGTATCGGTGAGGCCATCGAGCTGGCCAAGGAAAAGCTGGACCAGAAGAACATCTACCTCACCAACCCCGCCTTTGACCGCTGAGGGCATGTCACAGCGCCGCCGCGGAGTTTTTCACTGATGGTAAACGCCGTGGGCAAGAGGCAGGAATGCTAACTATAGCGCTAACGATACAGCGCCCTATTTTCCTCTTGCGGACACTTTGATACTCCCCCGCTTTCAGGGCAGCAGAAAACAGCCGCGCAAAAGAGGGCCCGGAACGGTGTATTTGCCGTTCCGGGCCCTCTTGTCACGGGTGCTGCCCCTCTGATCCAAAAGGCGTTCATGGTGGGTCGCGGGGTTACGCCAAGGGGAAGGGCCTGTCCCGCCGGTCTGAATGGGCCCCTTCTTCCTTAACCGGAGGCCTCACGCCGGGCCCGGCCCCTTGTCTGTAGGCCTGTGAAAGACCACGGAAATGAGCCATGTAACCCCCTCCGAGGCGGGAAAGGCAAGCCACACACCGGTCACCCCCAGCAGCCTGGACAACAAAAACGCCATGATGGAAATGGTGAACACCCCCCGTGACAGAGCGATCACCGATGACTCCGCCGCCTGTCCGATGGCACTGTAAAAGCCGGATTTCACGATATTCACCGCCGCGATCAGAAAGCCCGCAAAATATATTCTCAGTCCCACCGCCGCATATTCCGCCAGCGCCGCAGAATTTTCACGATTAAAGGCCGAAATCATCTCATCCCCAAACACCAGCGCCGCGGCAACCGCCCCGGCGGCAATGCCGGCCCCGATGGTCCGCGCGCTCTTGTAGATGGCCTTCTCCGCCCCAAGGTCCCCCTGGGCGTGGGCCAGGCTGGCAACAGGCTGCAGGCCCAGTGCGATGCCGTTGAACAGCCCCGTGCCCACAAGGGCAATGTTGGCGATCACGCCATAGGCCGCAACCGCCACATTCCCTGCCAGGCCCAGCAGAATATAGTTGAACACCAGCGTGGTGATCCCGCTGGACAGTTCCCCCACAAAGGCCGCCACCCCCAGGCGGCACCCGGAGAGCAGTTTTTTCAGCGACGGGCGGGTTTTTGTCCATACAACGGTATTTTTCTTTGACAGGTAGTGGACCATACAGATGCCCATGCTGATGATGGGGGAAAAGGCCGTGGCCAGGGCCGCGCCCACCATTCCCATCTGCATGGGGAACATAAAAATATAATCAAATACAATATTGAAGATGCCGCTGAGCAGCGTGGCCAGCATGGCAAGCTTTGGCCCGTTGTCGTTGCGCGCAAAAGACGTAAAGGTATAATTCAGCATGAAAAAGGGCGTAAAACACAAAACAATGCGGATATACGGCAGACCGATGGCCATAATTTCCCCGTCGGCCCCCAGGAGGGCCAGGAGCTGGCCGGGGAAAAAGATCCCGATCAGCACAAAAATGCCGCTGCACAGCAGTGTCCACCAGATGGAGTTGGAAAAAAAGTCCTTGTCCCCGCTGCCGCTCCCCGCCTTGCTGAGAGAATATCGGGTGGCGCAGCCCACGCCGATCATGGAGCCCAGGGCGTAAATCAGACCATACACCGGCAAAACCAGGTTCAGGGCCGTAATTCCGTTGGAACCCTGGGCAATGGAAATAAAAAAGGTATCCGCCAGGACATAGCAGGATGTACCCGTCATAGCCAGAATATTCAGCGCAATATAGTTTCTCAGCTGCTTTTTCACTTCAATATCCCCCAGAAATACAGCATCTTATTTTACGGCTTCTAAGACCTAACGCCGCAAAAACAAGATGCTGATATCATCTCTCTACCCGGTGGCAGAACCGTATTTTCTTTTTGAGCCCCTCAGACCCGGCCGGCACGGGCAGAGAAACGCAGGAACCGCAATCTTGATACCCTTCGTATCAACATTGCGGTTCCTGTTTGGCGGAGAAGGAGGGATTTGAACCCTGGCGCGGTTTAACCCGCCCCCAATATTTCCACCAAAATTGAAAGCCGCAAGTTTTGATTCAGGGCTGGGTAACCGGCATGTTCACAGACAATAATATAATTTCATCCTCCCCCCTGTCAAGCTTTCCCGCGCAGCGCCTCAGCCTCCGCCGGGAAGAACAATACCAGCATGCGCTTTCCTTTTTGTGTGGAGGCGGCGGTGCTCCGGCCAGGGCCCCAGCATGGCCAGGGCCTCCTGCCGCAGCCGCTCCGCCCGCACCAGGGCCAGGGCTTGGGTTTTGGTCATCCTCCCGCCTCCTCCCCCGTCAGAAGGGCATGTCCGATTCGTTGGCGTCCTCCAGGGGGCCGAAGGTGGGGGCGGCCTGCCCGCCGCCGGCGGGGGGCTCCACCGCCATCTCCCGGAAGGTCTGGGTGGCCCCGTCAAAGGCCAGGTACCGGGTAAACTTCTCCCCCTCCTTGTTCTTGCCCACCTTGAGGACACGGCGGGAGCGGTTGTTGTTGGGGTCCTCCGGCCACAGGAGGAAGGCCGCGTCCGCGTCCTGCTCCAGCTGGCCCGAGTCCCGGAAGGCCGCCATGGTGGGGGGCACCATCAGCTGCCGCCCCTTTACCACCACCTTCTCCGGGCGGCTGAACTGGGCCAGGGCCACCACCGCCACCCGGGCGGACTGGGCGAACTCCTTGAGGGCCTGGGACACGGCGGACACCCGGGCGTAGGCGTCCCGCCCCGGCCCCCGGACCTGCTGGAGGTAGTCGATGTAGATGATCTGCTCCCGGTGGGCCACGGCGCTGGCGGCGATCTGCTCGGCAGACCACTTGGATCCCTGGTAATAGGCCACCGGGGTCTCCGTCACAAAGGTATTGGCCGCCCGGACCAGCTCCCGCAGCTCCTCCTGGGAGCAGCTGCGCCTTTTGATGACCTTCATGTCCACCCCCGCCATGTGGGCGAACATGCGGTCGGCCATCTTCTCCGGCTGGGTCTCCAGGGAGTAGTACCCCACCCGGTACTTTTTCGCCTGGGCGAGGGCCATATGGACCGACAGCATGGTCTTGCCCGCGGAGGGGTAGCCCCCCAGGAGGACCAGGTCCCCCGGCTGGGTGTAGAGCATCCTGTCCGCCGTGGGCAATCCCCAGGGGAGGTACTCCGGCCGCTCTTTGCTGGTCACCCGGGCGATGAAGTCCCGGGCCAGCTCCTCGGGGGACACCCGCCGGTCCCGGCCGTCGTCCGCCAGACAGCGGAAGAGCTGCCAGGCCAGGTCCTGGACCTCCTCCCGGGTGGGGCACTGCTGGATGCGCTGGGCCAGCTGGTGGGCCCGGTGGACCGCCGCCTTCTCCCGGACGATGTCGGCGTAGGTCTCCGCGTTGGCGGCGGTGGGGGTGAGGTCCATCAGGTCCATGGCCCACCTGAGCCAGCCCGCCCCGCCCCCCACGGCGTCCTGGACGGTGATGGGGTCCACGGGCCGCCCGGCGGTAAAGAGCCGCTTCACCGCAGCGAAGGCGTTGCGGCAGGCGCTGTCGGTGAAGTCCTCCTCCCGCAGCCGGGCCAGGACCGCCCCCACGCAGGCGTCGTCCACGAAGATGGAGCCCATCACCGCCTGTTGGGCGGCCACAAAGTCCATGGCCAGGAAGGTCTCGTCCATCAGCCCGTCACCTCCGGGTCAGGGGCCCAGGCGCTGCCCCCCGCCTGGGGCGGGGCGGCTGGCGCCCCGGCGGGCAGCACCACCCCCTGGTCCCGCCAGCGCCTGCCGTTGAGCCAGGTGGACAGCAGGGGGATGTACCGCCCCCCCTCCTCCTGCCACTTGGGGGAGGCCGCCTGCCGGGCCAGGCCCATGCTCATCTCCCGGCACAGCTCCCGGGAGGGGCGCAGCTTGTCCCACGCCCGCCGGGCGTCCTCCTTGGCGTCCTGCCGGGGGTAGAGCTGCCAAAGCCGTTCAAACCACTCGGGCTCGTAGGCCGTCCGCTTCCCCCGCCCCCGGGGCTTTTTGGCCGGAGGCTGCTTTCCCCCGCCCCCGTCCCCCTGGGGGACTATAGGGGGTATAAGTTTATTACATGGGTTAAGACATGGTAATGGTTCGCCCATTTGGGCAGATGCGTCTGCCCGTTCGGGCACATGCATTTGCCCATTTGGGCAAATGCAATCGCCCGTTTGGGCACGCTGTTCGGAGGGCTCCCCGGGGTCCCCGGCGGGGACCTCCTCCCCGTAGAGGCGCAGCAGTTCATCCCCCGGGGAGTACCACACCGTCCGGTCCCGGCCGTCCTGGTTGTAGCTCCCCACCAGCAGGGCCCCCTGCTCCCGGCAGCTGTTGAGGATGCGCCGCAGCTGCTTGCCGCTCCACCAGGGGAAGATCTCCTCCAGACCCCGGATGGAGTTGTAGGTCCACCAGCGCCCGTCCCGGCGGTTCTCCCCCCGGGAGCGGTTCTCCCGGACCCAAAACATGATGGTGTCCAGCAGAATGGACTCCTCCAGGCCGTAGCGCACGGCCACTGCGCCGATCCCCCGTACAAATGACAGCGCCTGCATGGTTCTCCCCCCCTTTGCGCCTGCGGCGCGGATACAGTATCATAGCTTCCAGGATTTTTTGCCTCTCACACCACGGCGGCCAGGATCACCGCCGCCAAAAATACGGCCACCCAGCGCCCGGGTCATGCCCCCGGCCTCCCGCAGTTCCTTGATCCTCAACTTTTCCCTCCCCTCCGGTTGTCCTTTGGCCGGTTTTATGGTATAATTTACTAATAGCAAACACCAGCCGGGACAGCATACCGGGCAGATAGGGACTTAAGCCCACCGCTGCCTGCCGGCAAAGTACCTGGGCGTCACAGTCAGCGACCTTTTGGGGGAAGAAAGAATGCCCGCTGACCGACCGGCCAACGGGCATGAGGAGGAGTTTGTCCAGTTGTTTTCCAAGCTCACGCCCGAGCAGCAGGAGCTGGTGCTTGCCCAGTTGAAAGGGATCGTAGACGCGCAAGGAAAGTGAGCTGCTGCGCCTCAGACAGCCGGCGAAACAGCGCCAGCGCCTGGATCGTGACGGCATTCTGTATCATAGTCAGACCTCCCGGTTGAGTGTAGCTGTTACCTGTGGGAAAACTCCGGGGGTTTGTTGCACGTTTTCGTGCATCCAGAAAAAAAGAAACAAGGGAGATGGGCCTCATGCCTGTAAAAGAGCCTGAGCAGTACCGCCAGTTTACACAGCCCGCCGAGCTGCACAAAGCCGTCAACACCCTGCGGGGCCTGGTGGCGGGCATCAATTCCGATTTGGATGTGACCACCAACGAGGTGACCGAACTGGTCCACTGGTGCCAGCTCCACGCCCATCTGCGCCACCGCCACCCCTTCTCCGAGATCCTCCCTGTGGTAGAGCAGGCCACGGAGGACGGGGTGGTCACGGAGGAGGAGGCCAAGGATATCCTGTGGCTGTGCAATAACTTCGTGGACACCAGCGTCTACTACGACGTGGTCACCTCGTCCATCCAGTTCCTGGCCGGTATGCTCCACGGCTTTCTGGCGGACGGCGAGCTGAGCGACCGGGAGATCATGGCCCTGCGCTCCTGGATGGACGCCAACCAGTTCCTGGCCGGTACATATCCCTTTGACGAAATCAACAGCCTGCTCTATGTGGTGCTGGAGGACAGGAGGATCACCCGGGAAGAGCGCGAGCAGCTCATGGCCTTCTTTGGCAATTCGGTTGACTTCACCGCATCCTACAACCTCTCCGAGGCAAGCTTCTCCAGGCTCCGGGAGCAGTACAGCATCGGGGGCATCTGCGCCGTCTGCCCGGAGATCACCTTTGAGGGAAAGGTCTTTTGCTTCACGGGGGAGTTCTACCGGGGCAAGCGGGCCGAGATCGCCCAGACTGTGGCCCAGCTGGGGGGCATTGCCCGCACCGCCGTGTCGGCAAAGACCCACTATCTGGTGGTGGGCAACGCCGGAAATCCCTGCTGGGCCTACGCCTGCTACGGGCGCAAGATCGAGCAGGCCGTCAGCCTGCGCAAAGAGGGCGCCGGCATCATCATCGTCAACGAGACCGATTTCTGGGACGCCGTGGACGATATGGAGCTTCTATAGGAGATATCTGTCAATAGGAGGAATTTCATGGGATTTCTCTCAAAACTTCTCGGTTGGGTAAAGAAAAAGAATCATACCCATCCCGTTTCAGCCCCTGTCCCCAGCACAACATCCTGCCCGCACAGCGCCCCATATGTGATTTTGGATACTGAGACAACCGGATTAAGCCCAAAAGATGATGCTATTTTGCAGTTAACAGCTATTAAGTACAACAAAGAAGGGGTTGCCGTTGCGTGCTATGATACTTATCTGAATCCCGGTTCCCCGATTCCTCCGCGCATCACAAAAATCAATGGGATTACAGATGCCATGGTGTGCAACGCTCCAACAGCGAGGGAGGTTGAAGAGGAGTTCCTCTCCTTTCTGGGCGACAGCCTGATCGTTGGCTACAATGTGCGCTTTGACCTGCGTTTTCTGCATGAAACATTTCCTGGTTCATTTGACGGACGGCGGTATGTGGATGTTTTAACCATCGTTCGGCAGATGGTTGCCATGCCTAGCTACAAGCTGAGCGATGTGTCCGGGCTGTTCGGCTTCCAGCCTGAAGGCCGTTATCATAACGCCAGAACCGACTGCGAAGCAGTGGCGGCTATTCTCCACCATATAGGTGATGATCTTGCATTTTGGGCAAGCGAATTTCATGGACCGGCCGAGCGTACCGAGGCCCCATACATTTCGCCCGTGCTGGAAGATGGCCACGAAGAATGGCGTCATGGGAATGATCTTAGGATTTCGGGGAAGATAGAGGAAGCCCTGCTCCAGTTTGACATCGCACGGGAGAAGGGATACCGCAAGCCCTGGCTGTATGAATCCTACGCCAAAGCCTTTCGGAAACTGCGGGCGTATGAGAAAGAGGCCGCCATTCTGCAAGAAGCCATGGCCCAATTTGAGAGCCCTATTGCAGAAGAGTTTCTTCCCAGGTTGCAGCGGGCACAGGAACTTCAACGGAAAAAAGAGCTGCGGGAAGCGGAAGAGCAAGAACGCGCCCAGCAGCGTCAGCTTCGGGCAGCAGCCAAGGCCGAAAAACTGGCAGCGGCTCAAGCCCGGACCAAACCGATAAGGACCCGACATGTGATCCAGTCCCTGGATAATGGAGATGTCATAGCCGAATTTGACTCAGTGGCCGCAGCCTCACGAGAGACAGGGATAGGAGTAAAAAGCATCCGTGATGCAGCCACCGGAAGGCAGAAACATGCAGGCGGATACTGCTGGAAATATGCAGACAATCCCAAGGAGCCGGATTGTGAGCCAATCGGTTAGTGGATTGACGTGTCCAACTCGGACACGCCCCTCCTCTCATGTTGACAATGTGCGTACATATGCTATACTACAGGCAAAGGAGCTGATCGTATGGCAAACATCAACATCCGCATTGACGACAATCTGAAAAAGGACGCGGAGGCGCTGTTCAGCGACCTGGGGCTCAACATGACTACCGCCACCACCATCTTCCTCAAGCAGTGCCTGCTGTGCCGCGGGCTGCCCTTCGAGGTGCGCATGGACCCCTTCTACTCCGCCGTCAACCAGGCCCACCTGCGCCGGGCCGTGGCCGACCTGGACGCCGGACAGGGGACCGCCCACGAGCTGATCGAGGTGGAGGATGGTTAAGCTGTGGCACGACGAGGCCTGGGAGGATTACCTCTACTGGCAGCAGCAGGACCGGAAGGTGCTCAAGCGGATCAACCAGCTGCTGCAAGATGTGGACCGCGGGGGCTATGAGGGCATCGGCAAGCCGGAGCCCCTGAAGGGCGGCCTCTCCGGCTGGTGGAGCCGCCGCATCGACGGCACCCACCGCCTGGTCTACCGCATCCGGGACGGCCGGGTGGAGATCGCCCAGTGCCGCACCCACTACGGCGATTGATGGACGCAAAACAATTCCCGCGCCCCAAAACCGGGGCGCGGGGCGGGACGCTTATTTTTCGGGAAACACCATGGGCAAGGACGAAACAAAAAAGCAAAAAAGAGGACCTGAAACAGTGCTTTCACTGTTTCAGGTCCTCTTTGGCGGAGAAGGAGGGATTTGAACCCTCGCGCGGTTTAACCCGCCTACTCCCTTAGCAGGGGAGCCCCTTCGGCCTCTTGGGTACTTCTCCATGGGCAGAATCAAAATAGCTATAAAATTTTGGCGGAGAGGGTGGGATTCGAACCCACGGCTCTTGCGAGTCACCGGTTTTCAAGACCGGCTCCTTAAACCACTCGGACACCTCTCCAAAACAGAGGCAAACTCAAGTGCGTTACCTATATTAACACATACTGGGTGCCTTGTCAACGACTTTTTTATCACCCGGAGGGGATATTTCCCTCCGGGTGATGCCGCTCTATTTTTCCTTCAGACTGCTGCCGAACACGTCGGACACCTCCGCGATGGTGACGAAGGCGGTGGGGTCGATGTCCCGCACGATGTCGGTCAACCGGCCGATCTGAAAGCGGTTGACCACGAAGTAGATCACGGTGCGCGCCTGGTTGGAGTAGTACCCCCTGGCGTCCATCTGGGTGATGCCGTGGCCGAAGGCGGCGGACAAGGCGTCGCACACCTCCTGGGGCCGCCCGGTGACGATCATGGCGGACTTGGCCTTGTCCAGGCCCTCCACGATGAAGTCCATGGTCTTGATGGCGGCGCAGTAGGTGAGGATGGAGTAGAGGGGCAGCACCCAGCTCCGGGTGATGACGCCAATGACGATGTACAGCAGCACGTTGTAGATCATCACGAAGGTGCCCACGGTGATGCCCATGCCCTTGGCAAAGATCACCGCCAGCACCTCCACCCCGTCGATGGCGCCGCCGCACCGGATGGTGAGGCCGCTGCCCACCCCGGAGATGAGCCCGCCGAATACGGCGCACAGCAGCAGGTCCTGCCCGGCGAAGGGGGAGGCGCTGGCCACCTCAATGGGCAGCACATCGGTGATGAGATAGGAGGCGGCGGAGTACACCACCACGGCGAACACCGCGTACACCGTGAACTGCACCCCCTGCCGCCTGAGGCCGAAGAGGAAGAAGGGCAGGTTGAGCACCAGCAGGAAGAATGCCAGGGAGAACTCATCCGGCGTGATCTGCCACAGCAGCATGGAGGTGCCGGAAAATCCGCTGTCGTAGAGGTTCACCGGGGCAAGGAACATGGTCACGCCCACGGCGTTGATACAGCCCGCCAGAAACAGCAGGAGGAAATTTTTCCCTTTCAGCTTGCTCAGGATCTTGTTTCCCATGGCGTCTCCTTTCTGCACATTGTGGCCCATACATGATTTGTTAGTATACCACAGCCCGCCCTCCCGGGGCAATCCCTCCCCGACGGAGACAGGCGGGCGGAGCCTTCGCCCCGCCCGCCTGTTGTCTGTTGTGATGGGTCTGTGTTTACATGGCCGCCAGGGTCCGGCCCAGGGCCCGGCAGCTCTCCAGGGCCTCGTCATCGGGGCTCTCGTTGACCATCAGCCCCTCCTCCTCCGCCAGAAGGGCCCCGGCCCCCTGGCAGCGGTCTGTCCAATCCCGCATCCACTGGCCGTCTCCCCAGCCGTAGGAGCCGAAGAGGGCCACGGGCTTGCCGGAGAGCTGTCCCTCCAGGGCCGAGAAGAAGGGCTCGAACTCCCCCTCCTCCAGCACCTCCGCCCCCATGGCGGGGCAGCCCAGGGCCAGCAGGTCGTACCCTGCCGCCTCCTCCGCCGTGGTCTGGTCCACCGACAGGAGAACGGCCTGGGCCCCGGCGGCCTTCAGCCCCTCCAGCACGGCCTGGGCCATGGCCTGGGTGTTGCCTGTGCCGGACCAATAAATCACTGCTGCTTGTTTCATGGGTTTTCTTCCTTTCTCAATATAATCAATGAAGTTGCGGGTACGGATATGCCCCTGCCGTCTTTAAGCCCCCATCGTCCGCAGGCCGTCCAGGTAGCGCTGGCGGCTGGCGCGATAGCGGGCGAAGCGGCGGCGGGCCCGGTCGGCGTTGGCGTACACCTTCCAGAAGCCGGTGAAGAGGCACTGCGCCTCTCCCCCGTCCATAAAGCCCCGGACGTCCGCCAGGGGGTAGCCCAAAAACAGGCCGATCTCATGGGGGAAGGCGCAGCCCCCCGCCCCTATGCGCCGCCCCAGCTCCTCCAGCAGGCCCTCCAGGTCCGCCCCGGGGGGATAGCCCAGCTGGTTGAGGAAGGCCCGCCGCCCCCGCACCTCCACCAGCCGCTCCAGCAGCCGGGGCCGGTAGAGCAGCACCACCAGGCGCTCCGGGCACTGGCACAGCACCCGGCAGGCCAGGCCCCGCTCCGCCGCCCAGGTCCCGCAGGCGGCCAGGTCCGCCGCCCAGGTGGGGAGGGCCCCCTTCCGGCAGGTGAAGAGGCTGGCGCACTTGATGCCGTCAATGGTGGGGGCGCAGTGGACATAGAGCAGCTGCTCAAACTGGTGTGACATGGGTCCTCCTCTCTTAGTTAGTTTACGCTAACTACTTGGCAGGATTATTGGTTAGCTTTCGCTAACCACTCACATCATACCAGACCCACCCGCCCCTGTCAAGGGCCATTTGAAAAAGATTCCCCACGGGCCGGGGCCCTGTCATTCCCACGAAAAACGACCGCCCGGTGGCGGCCGTTTTTCGTGGGAATCCCCCTTCCCTGCCGGAAATACGGATTGCCGCGCCAGTGTGCCCACTGGCTCGCAATGACAGGTTGGTGCAGCATGTCAATCTTGCAGCAGACCCATGACCGCTTTCTATATTTAAGACGCGGTCACCGTCTGGCTGGTGGGGATGATGCTCACATAGCTCTTCCCCGCCCCCAGCTCCAGGGGGTTGCCCTGGAGGTCGGTGTAGCGCAGGGGGCTGTTCCGGTCCCCCTTGCTCCACAAAATGGGGATCATGGACCCGCCGCAGGCGTACCACCCCTCCCCCTGGGTGAGGTCCACCGACAGCCGCCCGGCGGAGTCCAGCACCCGGCAGGCGGTCTGGAGCACCAGCACGTTGGTCACCGCCACCTGGGCGCCGTCGTTGCCGTCCACATAGGCCTGGCCGTACTCCTCCACCAGGTAGACCCCCTGCTGGCTGTCGTAGCGGAACACCCCGGTCTTGTAGTCCGAGAAGGGCACCGTCACCACCGAGGCGGGGCTGCCCCCCTCCGGGGTGCCGTCCTCCCGGAAGGTGAGGCCGCAGTCGTACCCCGGGTGCTCCAGGGTGAAGCCGTCCCCCTCCAGCACCGCCGTGAGCTTCTCACCGGAGGTGAGCAGGCTGTGCTCATAGCCGTAGGAGTGGCCGCTGATCCGGTTGGCGTCCCGCCAGAACACCCCGCTGCCGCTGTAGCTGTAGGTGCCCCGCACCCCGTCGATGTGGTCCACATCCCAGGCGCTCAGGTCGCTGTAGGCGTCGGGGCTGCCCCCGGCGTGGACGTACACGGCGTCGTGGCCCAGGGCCAGCTCGATGTAATAGGGCCGGGCGGAGCGGATAGAGGCCAGGTTCCCCACCTGGGAGATGTCCTGGTACACCGCCAGCATCCGGGTGATGCCCCCCTCCGCCAGCACCTCATAGATGATGTCCGCCTGGCCGTTGCCCTGCTGGGGCAGGGCGGTCTTTAAGTTGTTGAGCATCACCGCCACAGGCCGCAGGTCCTCCGCCCCCTCCTCAATGGGCTCTCCGGTGAGGGGGTTGTAGGGCCCGGAGTAGACCTCCTCCGTCTCCTCCGGGGCGCTGGGGGTGGTGGTATTCTCCTCCACCGGCGGGGGGGTGAGGGTCTCGGTGGGGACCTCCTCCCCATTGCCGCACCCCACGCCCACCAAAAGCAGCGCCGCTGCCAGCATCATAATTCCCAATCGTTTCCTCATAGACGACCCTCCGGGTTTTTTCTCCATATTACGCCCCTCTTCGACCCTGTGTCAACCCGGAAGGGGGCAGGATTTTTCCCTTGTCTCCCCCCGGATTTTGCTTTATAATGGACTGGGCGGAGCCGGGGCCTTTCCCGCCCCTTCCCGGGGGATTTGTGGGGCAGCGCCCCCTTTCTTCGGTTTTTCCGCACATTTTTCCACATAACCCTGTGTCTTGATTCAGGAGGTGTATCCGTGGCCCGCATGGGATTCATCCACGACAAGCTGGATACCAAGCTGCTCATCCTATATATCATGTCCCGGGTGGCCGGCCCCATCGACTTCCCCACCCTTACCGATCTCACCTTGTGCGACGACGGGGTGGACTACTTCGATTTTGCCGAGTCCGTGGCGGAGCTGGTAAACACCGGGCATCTTCTGCTGGAAAACGGGCTCTATTCCATCACGGAAAAGGGCAAACGCAACGGCGCCGACTGTGAGAGCAGCCTGTCCTCCGTGGTGCGGCGCAAGTGTGACCACAGCCTCACCCGGCTCAATGCCCAGCTGCGGCGCAACGCCTCGGTGCAGACCGCCGTGACTCCCCTGGACGACGGCACCTGTACCCTGCGCCTGACGCAGCTGGACAACGCCGGGCCTCTTCTCACTGTGGAGATGGTCATCGGCTCCCAGGACCAGGCCCGGCAGATGGCCCGGCAGTTCCGGGCCCATCCGGACCGGCTCCTCCACGGCATCGTGGAGCTGCTGCTCCCCGCGGAGGAGGGTGAAACCTGAGCCTATGGCAGAACCTATGATCCTCTCCGTGCCCATCACCCGGCTGATTTTGTATTTCGTGATCTACTCCTTTCTGGGCTGGGTGCTGGAGACCTGCTTTTGTTCCATCAAGGCCAGGCGGCTGGTGCCCCGGGGATTTCTCTATGGCCCGGTATGCCCCATCTACGGGGTGGGGGTGTGCATGATGATCCTGTTTTTCCGCCCCCTGGCCTTCTCCCCTGTTTTATTTTATTGCACGGCCGTTGTGGGTATGTCTGCCTGGGAGTGCCTGGTGGGCTGGGTGCTGGAGACCACCACCCATGTGCGCTACTGGGACTACAGCGACAAACCCCTGAACTTCCACGGGTACATCTGCCTGCAGATCTCCCTGTGCTGGGGGGCGCTGTCCTATGTGGTGATCTTCTGGCTCCACCCCCTGGTGGAGGGGCAGCTGGGCCGCCTGCCCGACTGGCTCGCCTACGTGCTGTGCGGGGTGCTGATGACCCTGATGGCGGTGGACGCGGCCTTCACCATCCGCCAGCTGGCTCTGGTGTCCCGGCTGCTGCGCAGCCTGGAGCGGGCCACCGACGAGCTGCAGCTCCAGCTGGCCCTGGGCAAGGCGGAGCTGGCCACCCGGCTGGACGCCGCCCGGGAGGAGCGGCGGGAGGCCTATGCCCAGCAGATCGCCCGGCTGGAGCGGTACACCCGCCGCTTCCGCCGCCACTACAGCCACCTGCGCTTTACCGTGGCCAACTCCTCCATTGTGGAGGACGTGAAGGCCGCCGGGGCCAGGGCCCTGCGGGAGCTCCAGCGCCGGCGGGGCGCCGGGAGCAAGGGCTGAAGGCAGCGGTCTGTCCAACCAGACAAAACTCCGGCGGAATGGGGCGCGCCCCGTTCCGCCGGAGTTTTTATGCTCTGGGTCCCCTCTCCCGGCCCCTTACAGCAGGGGCGCGAACACCCGCAGCACGTTGCGCAGCACCTGTTTATACCAGGGCACCGCCTTGCACACCGCCGGCGTGATGGGGATGCTGACGGCCTGGGTCTCCAGAAAGTCCCGCTTGATGTCCTGAATGGTGGGGGTGTCGTAGAGAAGGACGCTGTTTTCAAAGTGGAGGAACATGCTGCGGTAGTCCATATTGATGGAGCCCACCGTGGCGTACCGGTCGTCCACCACGAAGTTCTTGCCGTGGATGAACCCGGGCTCGTACTCGAAGATCTTCACCCCCGCCTCCACCAGCTCGGGGTAGCAGGAGCGGGTCACCTGAAAGACCGTCTTTTTGTCCGGGATGTGGGGGGTGATAATGCGCACGTCCACCCCGGACTTGGCGGCGCTGGCCAAAGCCAGGGTGGTGGAGTAGTCGATGACCAGATAGGGGGTGGTGATGTACACATACTCCCTGGCCCGGTTGATGAGCTTGAGGTACACCGTCTGCCCCACGGGCTCCTCGTCCCAGGGGCAGTCGGAATAGGGCTGCACATAGCCCCCCGCCGGGGTCAGGGGGGCGGGGTCCGCCCGGAAGGGGCTGTACTCCTCCACGCTGCCCTCGGTGAAGTCCCACATGGACAGAAAGCTCACCGTCATGCTCCATACCGCGTCCCCCTGGAGGCGGATGGCGCTGTCCTTCCAGTGGCCGAAGCGCTTTTTCACGTTGATATACTCATCGGCCATATTGATGCCCCCGGTGAAGGCGATCTTGCCGTCCACAATGAGGTACTTCCGGTGGTCCCGGTTGTTCTGCCGCAGGGACACCACCGGCACCAGGCGGTTGAACACCCGGCAGTGGATGCCCCGCTGCTCCAGGCGGCGGTTGTAGTCGGCGGGCAGGGTGAACAACGAGCCGATGTCATCGTAGATCACCCGCACCTCCACCCCCTGGGCGGCCTTGCGCTCCAGCACGTCCAGCACCGAGTTCCAGAACATGCCCTCCTCAATGATGAAGTACTCCACAAAGATATAGCGCTCCGCCTGCTCCAGGGCCTGGAGGATGTCGTCGTAGCAGTCGTCCCCCAGGGGGTAATATTTTGTCGCCGTGTTGCCGTACACCGGGCAGCAGGCCACCCGCTCCAGATAGCGGGCGATGTGCCCCGCCTCGGGGCCCGCCACCTGCTGGAACACGTCCGAGCGGCACTCCTCCCCCAGGTTCTGTTTGATTTTGTACTGCATCACCTTCAGCCGCTTCTGGTTGTAGCGGGACAGGCGGTTGCCGCCGAAGAGCATGTAGGCGATGCCGCCGAACAGGGGGAACACCAGGATGAGGATGACCCACCCCAGCTTGTACCCCGGGTTGCTGCGGTTTCCGATGATCCACACCACCGCCAGCACCGTAATGGTGATGCACAGCCAGCTGACGTAGATATAGTACTGGCTGAACTGCTGGATGAGGATCACCGAAGAGATCAGCTGCAGCAGGATGAGCCCCCCCATCCAGGGGGCCCGGTGGGAGAGCAGTTTTCCAAGTTTTTTCATGTGCCTTTGTTTTTTCTCCTTCGTGTGGCGCGGATATGGGGGGGGCTATCTGAGCACCACGCTCTCCTCCCCCAGCACCCGCCGCAGCTCCTGGAGCAGGGCGTTGTGGATGAGGCAGCGGGCGGCGCATTTCTTCTTCACGTCCGCAAAGTAGATCACCGCCGAGCCCTCCCCGGGGAACATGGCAAAGAGCTTTTTCAGCCAGGGGAACTGCCCCTCCCGGCTGGTGAGGCGGACGTAGAGGGTCTGGTGGGGGGCGGGGGGCCTCTCCTCCTCCCCCTCCCCGCCCTCCAGGGGGAACACCTGGTCGCACAGGAGCTGGGGCTCCTTCTCGTCCCGCACGGAGATGCGGCCCTTCACCGCCACAGGGGTGTTGGCCTTCAGGTAGGGGCCGCACTGGGAGAGCACCTTGGAGAAGACCAGCAGCTCCATGGAGCCGGTGTCGTCCTCCAGCGTCACATAGGCCATGAGGGTGTTGCCCCGGGTGGTCTTGGTCTTGGCCGCGGCAATCACCCCGGCGATGGTCACCAGCTGGTTGTCCTGGAACTGCTCGGGCCCCTCCTCCCGGTCGAAGTCGGCCAGGATGGCCCCGATGCGCACCGCCCCCAGGCCCTGGGCCTCCCGGCGGTACTCGTCCATGGGGTGGCCCGACAGGTAGAGCCCCGTGGTCTCCTTCTCCATGGCCATGCGCTCCCGGGGGGAGAACTCCGGCAGGGGGGGCAGCTTCACCTGGGGCACGAAGAGGGCCTCCCCCCCGCCCCCGCCGAACAGGTCGAACTGCCCCTCCAGGTTCTGGCGGCGGTTGAGGGCGATGGCGTCGATGACCTGCTGGCACACCTCCAGCAGCTGGGAGCGGCGGCAGCCCATGCTGTCGAAGGCCCCCGCCTTGATGAGGCTGTCCAGCACCCGGCGGTTGAGGTCCTTGTCGAACATGCGGGCGCAGAACTCCTCAAAGGACCGGTAGGGTCCCCCCCGCTCCCGCTCGGCCAGCAGGGCCTGGGTGAACCCCCGGCCCACCCCCCGCAGGGCCACCAGGCCGAAGCGGATGTTCTCCCCGCTGACGGTGAAGTCCGCCCCGGACTCGTTGATGTCGGGGGGCAGGAGGGCGATGCCGCTCTGGCGGCACTCGGCGATGTACTCGGCCACCTTGTCCTGGGAGTCCAGCACCGAGGTGAGAAGGGCGGCCATGTACTCCCGGGTGTGGTGGTACTTGAACCAGGCGGTCTGGTAGGCCACGATGGCGTAGCTCACGGCGTGGGCCTTGTTGAAGGCGTAGTTGGCAAAGTCGTAGATCTCGTCGTAGATGGCCTGGGCCACGTGGGCGCTCACCCCGTTGGCCACCGCCCCGGGGATGCCCCGGGCGGGGTCCCCGTGGACGAAGGTCTTCTGCTCCTTCTCGATCTGGGCCTTCTTCTTCTTGGAGATGGCCCGGCGCACCATGTCCGCCTGGCCCAGGGAGTAGCCCGCCAGCTGCTGGAAGATCTGGATGACCTGCTCCTGGTAGACGATGCACCCGTAGGTCACGGACAAAATGGGCTCCAGGCTGGGGTGGAGGTAGCGGATCTTCTCGGGGTGCTGCTTGCACTCGATAAACCGGGGAATGGACTCCATGGGCCCCGGGCGGTAGAGGGCGATGATGGCGGTGATGTCCTCGATATTCTGGGGGTGCAGCCGGGTGCACACGCTGGTCATACCGGCGCTCTCCATCTGGAACACGCCGGAGGTGCGCCCCTCAGAGAGCATGGCGAACACCGCCGGGTCGTCCTCCGGGATCTGGGAGAGCCGGAAGTCGGGCTGGCGGCGGCGCACCAGCTTCACCGCGTCGTCCAGGATGGTCAGGTTGCGCAGGCCCAGAAAGTCCATCTTCAGAAGGCCCAGCTCCTCCAGGGTGGTCATGGTGTACTGGGTCACCGCCAGGCCGTCGTTGGTGGCCAGGGGGACGTACTCGTACACCGGCCGCCGGGTGATCACCACCCCGGCGGCGTGGGTGGAGGCGTTGCGGGGCATCCCCTCCAGGCTGCGGGCCATGTCCACCAGCCGGCGGACCTGGTCGCTGCCCTCGTAGAGGTCCTTGAACCCCTTGGACAGGGTGAGGGCCTTGTCCAGGGTCATGTCCAGGGAGAAGGGCACCTGCTTGGCGATGGCGTCCACCTCGGCGTAGGGCATGTTCATCACCCGGCCCACGTCCCGGATGGCCGCCTTGGCCTTCATGGTGCCGAAGGTGACGATCTGGGCCACGTGATCCGCCCCGTACTTCCGGGAGACGTAGTCGATGACCTCCTGGCGGCGGCGGATGCAGAAGTCGATGTCGATATCCGGCATGGTCACCCGCTCCGGGTTCAAAAACCGCTCGAAGTACAAGGAGTACTGCATGGGGTCCACGTCGGTGATATACAGGCAGTAGGACACCATGGACCCGGCGGCGGAGCCCCGCCCCGGGCCCACAGGGATGCCCTGCTCCTTGGCGTAGTGGATAAAGTCGGAGACGATGAGGAAGTAGTCCACAAAGCCCATGCGGCGGATCATGGCCATCTCCATCTCCAGCCGCTGGCGGTACTCCTGGCTGCCCGCCCCGTAGCGCTCGTCAAACCCCTGCCGGCAGAGCTTTTCAAAGTAGGCGTCCCCGTCGCTCTCCCCCGGGGGCAGCTTGAACTCGGGCAGGTGGTGCACGCCGAAGGTGAAGTCCAGCTGGCACAGCCCGGCGATCTTCTCCGTGTTCTCCAGGGCCTCGGGCCACTGGGGGAAGAGGGCGGCCATCTCCGCCTCGCTTTTGAGATAGAACTCCGGCTCCTCAAAGCGCAGCCGCTCCGGGTCGTCCAGGGTGCGCCCCATCTGGATGCACATGAGGGTGTCCTGCAGCGCGGCGGCCTCCCGGGTGAGGTAGTGGGCGTCGTTGGTAGCCACCAGGGGGATCCCCGTGTCCTGGTGGAGGCGGATGAGCCCGGCGATCACCTTCTGCTGGGCGGGGATGGCGTGGTCCTGGAGCTCCAGGTAGTACCCGTCGGGGCCGAAGAGCGCCGCCATCTCCAGGGCGTGGGCACGGGCGGCCTCGTAGTCGTCGGCCAGCAGCAGCCGGGGCAGCTCCCCCGCCAGGCAGGCCGACAGGGCGATGAGCCCATCGGCGTGGGAGCGCAGCAGCTCCAGGTCGATGCGGGGCTTGATATAAAATCCCTCGGTGAAGGCCTTGGACACCATGTAGCTCAGGTTGCGGTACCCCGTCTCGTTGCGGCAGAGCAGGATCAGGTGGCGGGCCTCGGCGTCGTACTCGTGGACCTTGTCAAAGCGGGTGCGGCCCCTGGGGGCCACGTACACCTCGCAGCCGATGATGGGCTTGATCCCCTCCGCCAGGCAGGCCCGGTAGAAGTCGATGACGCCGTACATCACCCCGTGGTCCGTGATGGCCACGGCGCTCTGGCCCAGGGCCTTCACCCGGGCGGCCAGCTCCCGGATGCGGCAGGCCCCGTCCAGCAGGGAGTATTCCGTATGGACGTGCAGATGAACAAAGGACATGGATCTTCTCCTTGTGTGAATATACTTGCCCCTTCCCCCGTCAGCTCTCCCCCCGGGAGAGCTCCATGAGCTTGCGCAGCCGGTGGTTCAGGCAGGACTTGGTCACCGGCGGGGCGCACAGCTCCGCCAGCTGGGTGAGGGTGAGCTCCGGGTGGCCGGTGCGCAGCTCCGCCGCCTCCCGCAGCTTGGGGGACAGGCCCTCCAGCATCCCCCGCTCCCGCAGGCGGCCGATGGCCTCGATCTGCTCCTGGGCGGCGGAGACCACCTTATCCAGGTTGGCCGCGTCGCAGTTCACCCGGCGGTTCACGCTGCCCCGCAGGGTCTTTTCCGCCCGGGCGTTCATCACCCGCATGGCGGACACCCCGGCGCCGATGGTGGTGAGGAAGTCCTCGATGCGGTCGCTCTGCTTGAAGTAGAGCACATAGTTGGCGCTGCGGGTGGTGTCCTTGGGCTGGAGGCCCATCTCCCCCATAAGGGCCAGGGTCTCCCGGCTCACCGCCCCGTGGGAGGTGGCCAGCTCCAGGTGGTACCCCTTCTCCGGGTCGGTCACCGACCCCCCCGCCAGAAAGGCCCCCCGCAGGAAGGCGGCGCGGCAGTGGTCCTCCTCCAGCACGGCGAAGTTCAGGTGGAGGGACACGGCGCTGTCCCAGGCGATGCCGAACACCTCGCAGATGCGGGCGATCTTCTCCCGGTCCCGGATGAGGAAGCTCCCCTTCCCCCCCTCGTCGGCGGGGGTCACGTCAAAGCTCACCCGGAAGGCCCGGCGGAAGAGGGCGGGCAGCCGCTCCTTCAGGGGGTCGCACTCGGTGGTGATGCGGATCTCCCCGGGCTGGAAGGTATTGCAGAACAGGAGCACGCCGTAGGCCTCCGCCTGGGCGCAGCAGCGCCGGGACAGCCCCTCCCGGCACAGCTCCCCCTTGGTATCTCCGGAAAAGGACATCTCTTCCCCTCCGCTCAGAATATCTTGGTGTGGGCCCGGTCGTGGTAGAGCTCCATAATGGCCCGGGCCAGCTTCTCCGGGGAGTGGCGGGCAAAGGAGGTGTCCTCGCTGGTGAGGTCCCGCTCCACCAACACCACCCCCAGCCCCTCCAGCTCCTTCTGGGTGGCGAAGATGGGCGCGGCGTTCTCCTGGCGGTAGCGCGCCAGCAGGTCCTCCCCCACCGGGGCGCTGTTGCACAGGCACACGTCCAGCAGTCTGGGGCCGCTGTGCTCCAGTAGGGCGGTGACGTGGTCCGCGGCGGAGTACCCCTCGGTCTCCCCCTCCTGGGTCATGATGTTGCACACGTACACCTTCAGGGCCTTGGAGCGGCAGATGGCGTCCGCCACCCCGTCCACCAGCAGGTTGGGGATCACACTGGTATAGAGGCTCCCGGGGCCCAGCAAAATCATCTCCGCCTGGTCGATGGCCTCCAGGGTCTCGGGCAGGGCGGGGGGATGGGCGGGCAGCAGGCGCACATAGTCGATGCGGCAGTCCTGCTCCTTTTTAAAGGCAAAGATCTTGGACTCCCCCAGCACATGGGTGCCGTTTTCAAACACCGCCTCCAGCTGCACGTCGGAGTTGGTCACCGGCAGGATGCGCCCGGTGATGGCCATGACCTGGCTCATGCGGGTCACCGCCTGGTCGAAGGAGTCGGACACCCCGTTCAGGGCGGCCAGCAGCAGGTTGCCGAAGGCCTGCCCCGCCAGGGACCCCTCGGTAAAGCGGTACCCCAGCAGCTGCTGCATCAGGGATTCGGTGTCCGCCAGGGCCTCCATGCAGTTGCGGATGTCCCCCGGCGGGGGCATCCCCATCTCCTGGCGCAGCACGCCGGAGCCCCCCCCGTCGTCCGCCACCGTCACCACGGCGGTCAGGTTCTGGGTGTGGTGCTTCAGGCCCCGCAGCATGGTGGACAGGCCGTGTCCCCCGCCGATGGCCACAATCCTGGGCCCCTGGGGGATGGAAATGGTGCGATTCTTTTTATGTCTCATGTTATGCCCTCGTCATATCCCGGTGGTTTTCACTGACATGGTAGCCCTTCTGGCGGATATAGTCCGCCAGGGCCCGGGTCATGGCCACGGAGCGGTGCTGTCCCCCGGTGCAGCCGATGGCAATCACCAGGGCGCTCTTCCCCTCCTCCCGGAACTGGGGCAGCAGGAAGGCCACCATGTCCTCCAGATGGCGCAGGAAGTCCTGGGACTGCTGATAGCCGAACACGAAGGAGCGCACCCCCTCGTCCAGGCCGGTCTGGCGGCGCAGCTCCTGGATGTAAAAGGGGTTGGGCAGGAAGCGCACATCAAAGACCATGTCCGCCTCCAGGGGGATGCCGTATTTGAAGCCGAAGGAGAGCACGCTGATGCTCATCTCGCTGCCCCCGGTGGCCAGGCCGAAGATGCGCCGCACCTCGTCCCGCAGCTTCTTAGTGGGCAGGGCGGTGGTGTCGATGATATACTCCGCCCGGGAGCGCACCGGCTCCAGGGCGGCCCGCTCCCGGTCCACCGCCATGGACAGGGACCGGCCGTTCTCCGCCAGAGGGTGGCCCCGGCGGGTCTCCTTGTACCGGCGGATGATCACCGGCTTGGAGGCCTCCACAAAGAGGATCTTGTAGGCGCAGCCCATGGCCGTCAGCTGGTCCAGGGCCTCGAAGAGGCTGTCGAAGGTCTGGCCCCCCCGGATGTCGCACACCACCGCCACCCGGTCGTACTTGGTGACGTTGGCCATGCACAGCTCGGCAAATTTGGGGATCAGGGCCGGGGGCAGGTTATCCACGCAGTAAAATCCCGTGTCCTCCATGATGGACACCACGCTGCTCTTCCCCGCCCCGGACATCCCCGAGACAATGACAAATTCCATCTCTTACTCCTCCATGGGCCCCAGGGTGCGGATCTCCATCTCCAGCTCCACCCCGGTCTGCTCCAGCACCCGGGCCTTCACCAGCCCGGCCAGGTTCCACACGTCGGCACAGGTGGCCCCGCCGGTGTTGATGAGAAAGCCGCTGTGCTTCTCCGACACCTGGGCGCCCCCCACGGTGAGGCCCTTCAGGCCGCACTCCTCGATGAGGGCGGCGGCAAAGTGCCCCTCCGGCCGCTTGAAGGTGCTCCCCCCGCTGGGGTACTCCAGGGGCTGCTTCTCCCGGCGGCGGCGGGCCAGATCCTCCATCTTGGCCCGGATGTCCGCCGCGTCCCCATGCCCCAGGGCCATCTCCGCTTCCAGGATGAGCCAGTCCGGCCGGCCGGAGAAGATGCTGCGGCGGTAGGCAAGGCCGCACTCCGCCGCCGGCAGGGTCACCACCCGGCCCGTCTCGTCGAGAAAGGTGACGGCGGTGAGCACCTGGACCATCTCCCCGCCGTAGGCCCCCGCGTTCATCACCACCGCGCCCCCCAGGGTGCCGGGGATGCCGTGGGCGAACTCCAGCCCCGTGAGGCTCATGCCCAGGGCGGCGTTGGCCAGCCGGGCAAGGGGGATGCCGCTCTCCGCCCGCAGGCGGCCCTTCACCACCCGCACCTGGTCCAGGCCGCTGGTCTTGAGCACAAAACCGTCATACCCCTTGTCGGACACCAGCAGGTTGCTGCCGTTGCCCAGGTAGAAGGGCCGCACCCCCAGCTCCAGGGCCAGGCGCACCGCGGCGGCGGCCTCCTTCCGGTCCCGGGGGATGGCCATCAGGGCGGCGGGGCCCCCCACCCGGAAGGTGGTGTGGCGGCTCATGGGCTCCTCCTGCCGCAGCTCCAGCTCCGGCAGGGCGGCGGTCAGGGCCGCTTTGAGTGTTTCCATCGTGGCGTTCATAGCTGTCCTCTCTGCCCGGGCCCCGGGGGCCCGGGCGGTCCATATGATAAAAGGGGCCGGGGCCCCGGCTGATTTGCCAGGTATTATTATAATGCGTACTGAACAAAGCCACAAGCCTTGAAAGCCAAAGCGTTCAAGGCCAACTGGCTTTGTTCATGTGCAAGGTTTTTTGGGGTCATTTTGTCCAAAAACCTTGCACCTTCCACTGGCGCGTATCAACGTGCCAGTGGAAATACGCATTGTAACAATGGCTGAATTCCATAAAAGCGGCTCCTTTGAGCCGTTTTTATGGAATTGCGCGGCTGCCGCCGCGTGAATAAACCGATGTTCGGTTTATTCAGCAGACATTATTATAGCAAATCCCGCGGGAGATTAGAATACCCCCGGGGCAAGATTCTTTCTCCCCCAAAAGCCCAGGGAGCGCCCTCTGGCGGGGCGCTCCCTGCAGTCTATCGAAAAAGCCAAAGCCTGTGCAAGAACAGAACGTGTCTTGCAAGGCAAAAAAGCCCTCGGCAGAGTTTTGCCGCCCGGGGGCGGCAAAATAAGATCAAATCCGTTTTTTCCGGGGACATGTGCCTCGGAAAAAACACTTCTCAGCCCGCAAGCGTGCGAGCAACGCGAGTGCGACGAAGCGGGCCGCATCCCTTCAAAAAAATGCTTGCATTTTTTTGAAGCGTGTCGACTTGTTCGACACGCTTCAGGGAGCGCCCCGGTGAAGGGGCGCCCCCGGCGCTCCGGGCCGGGCATTGCCGGTCCGTCATTCTAAATTGGTGTAGCCCATGAGGAAGGCGTCCACCTCCCGGGCAGCCTGGCGGCCCTCCCGGAGGGCCCACACCACCAGGGACTGGCCCCGGCGCATGTCCCCGGCGGCAAAAACCTTCTCCACATTGGTGCGGTAGTCCGTCCCTGCCTCCACGGTGGAGCGGGGGGTGCACCGTACGCCGAAGGCCTCCGCGGTGTAGGACTCGCACCCCACAAAGCCCGCCGCGATGAGCAGCAGCTGGCAGGGCAGCTCCTCCTGGCTGCCGGGGACCTCTGCCATCACCCGGCGGCCCTCCTCCTCCCGGAACTCCAGTCCCACGGTGACCACGCTTTTCACGTTCCCCTTGTCGTCCGCCTTGATGGCCTTCACGGTGCGCTGATAGCGCCGGGGGTCCTGGCCGAAGAGGGCGATGGCCTCCTCCTGGCCGTAGTCGGTCTTGCACACCCGGGGCCACTCCGGCCAGGGGTTGTCCGCCGTGCGCTGGTCGGGGGCCTTGGGCATCATCTCCAGCTGGACCACGCTCTTGCAGCCGTGGCGGATGCAGGTGCCCACGCAGTCGTTGCCCGTGTCGCCGCCCCCCACGATGACCACATGCTTGTTTTTGGCGGAGAGATACTGCCGGTCCTTGAGCTGGGAGTCCAGCAGGCTCTTGGTGGTGCGGCTCAAAAAGTCCACGGCGAAATAGATGCCGGTGCTCTCCCGGCCCTCCACCTGGAGGTCCCGGGGCTGCCGGGCGCCGCAGCACAGCACCACCGCGTCGTACTCCTCCAGCACCTGGGCGGCGGACACGCTGCCCCCCACGTCGGCGCCGGTGATGAACTCCACCCCTTCGGCGGCCATCAGCTCCGCCCGGCGCTCCACCACGGGCTTCTCCAGCTTCATGTTGGGGATGCCGTACATCAGAAGGCCCCCCACCCGGTCGTCCCGCTCAAAGACGGTGACCGAGTGGCCCCGGCGGTTGAGCTGGTCCGCCGCCGCAAGCCCCGCCGGGCCGGAGCCCACCACCGCCACCTTTTTGCCGGTGCGGGCCCGGGGGGGACGGGGCACCATGAGCCCCTTCTCCCAGGCGTCCTCAATGATGCCCAGCTCGTTGTCCTTCACAGTGACCGGCTCCCCGTGGAGGCCGCAGGTGCAGGCCGCCTCGCACAGGGCCGGGCACACCCGGCCGGTGAACTCGGGGAAGTTGTTGGTCTTGAGCAGCCGCTCCAGGGCCTGGGCGAAGTTGCCCGTGTAGATGAGGTCGTTCCACTCGGGCACCAGGTTGTGGAGGGGGCAGCCCGACACCATGCCGTGGAGCTCCGCCCCCGACTGACAGAAGGGCACCCCGCACTCCATGCACCGTCCCCCCTGCCGCCGCCGGTCCTCCCGGCTCAGACGGGGATGAAACTCATCGTAGTGCTTCACGCGCTCCCGGGGGCCCTCAGAGGGGTTCCCCCTGCGCTCATATTCCATAAATCCAGTGGGTTTTCCCATGGTTATTCCCCCTTCCGGCGGGTGTTGACGTAAAAGGCCTCCACCTGGGCCTCTTCCCGGCTCATACCCTTCTCCTCATACTGGGCGATGGTGCGCAGCATCCGGTCGTAGTCATGGGGCAGGATCTTCTTGAAGAGAGGCAGGTAGTCCTGGAAGTGGTCCAGGATGTGCCTGGCCTTGACCGAGCCGGTGGCGTCGGCGTGGGCCTGGATAAGGCCCCGCAGCTCGGCGATGTCGTGCTTCTCGGTGACCAGGTCCATGGACACCAGGGCCTTGTTCAGCCGCAGGTAGAGGTCCCGGTCCTCGTCCAGCACATAGGCCACGCCGCCCGACATGCCGGCGGCAAAGTTCTTGCCGGTACGGCCCAGCACCACCACCCGGCCGCCGGTCATATACTCGCAGCCGTGGTCGCCTACTCCCTCCACCACGGCGGCAGCGCCGGAGTTGCGCACACAGAAGCGCTCTCCCGCCACGCCGTTGAGATAGGCGGAGCCGCTGGTGGCGCCGTACAGGGCCACGTTGCCCACCAGGATGTTCTCCGACGATACAAAGGTGCTGTTTCTGGGGGGATAGACCACCAGCTTGCCCCCGGAGAGGCCCTTGCCCAGGTAGTCGTTGGCGTCCCCCTCCAGCTCCAGGGTGAGGCCCTTGGGCAGGAAGGCCCCGAAGGACTGGCCGCCTCCGCCGGTACATTTCACCACAAAGGTGTCCTCCGGCAGGGCGCTGCCGTGGATGCGGGTGATGTCCGAGCCCAGGATGGTGCCCACCGCCCGGTCGGTGGAGGACACCGCCGTCTCCAGCCGTCTTGGGGTCCCCTGGGCCAGAGCCTCGCCCAGATCCCGCTCCAGCACCTTCAGGTCAACCGTATCCTCCAGATGGAAGTCATAGGCGTCCGCCGGGTCGAAGTGGGTCTTGGCCGCCCCGGCGTAGGGGTTATCCAGCACGGCGGACAGGTCAACCATAGAAGCTCTGTAGTTGACAGCAGGGCTGCGGACCTGAAGCAGGTCCGTGCGGCCCACCAGCTCCTCCACGGTGCGCACCCCCAGACGTGCCATGTGCTCCCGCAGCTCCTGGGCGATGAAGCGCATGAAGTTGACCACATACTCCGGTTTGCCGGCGAAGCGCTTTCTCAGCTCCGGGTTCTGGGTGGCCACCCCCACGGGGCAGGTGTCCAGATTGCACACCCGCATCATCACGCACCCCATGGTCACCAGGGGCGCGGTGGCAAAGCCGAACTCCTCCGCCCCCAGCATACAGGCGATGGCCACGTCCCGGCCGCTCATGAGCTTGCCGTCGGTCTCCACCACCACCCGGGAGCGCAGCCCGTTTTCAATGAGGGTCTGGTGGGTCTCCGCCAACCCCAGCTCCCAGGGCAGGCCGGCGTTGTGGATGGAGGTGCGGGGGGCGGCGCCGGTGCCTCCGTCATAGCCCGAGATGAGGACCACCTGGGCCCCGGCCTTGGCCACGCCGGCGGCGATGGTGCCCACTCCCGCCTCGCTCACCAGCTTCACCGAGATGCGGGCGCGGCGGTTGGCGTTTTTCAGGTCGTAGATCAGCTGGGAGAGGTCCTCGATGGAATAGATATCGTGGTGGGGCGGCGGGGAGATCAGGGTGACGCCGGGGGTAGAGTGGCGGCACTTGGCGATCCAGGGGTAGATCTTTCCGCCGGGCAGCTGGCCCCCCTCCCCGGGCTTGGCCCCCTGGGCCATCTTGATCTGGAGCTCCTGGGCGCTCACCAGGTACTCACTGGTGACACCGAAGCGGCCGGAGGCCACCTGCTTGATGGCCGAGCAGCGCGCGGGATCGTGGAGCCGGTCGGGCTCCTCGCCCCCCTCGCCCGAGTTGGACTTGCCTCCCAGCAGGTTCATGGCCTGGGCCAGACACTCGTGGGCCTCCCGGGAGATGGAGCCGTAGCTCATGGCCCCGGTCTTGAAGCGCCTGACAATGGAGTCCACGCTCTCCACCTCCTCCAAGGGGAGGGGCGTGTCGGCGTACTTCATGTCCAGCAGCCCTCTGAGGGTGTGGGGCTGGGTCTCGTCGTCCACCAGGGCGGTGTACTCCTTGAACAGGCCGTAATCCCCCTTCCGGGTGGCCTGCTGGAGCAGGTGGATGGTGCGGGGGTTGTACATGTGGTCCTCGCCGCCGGAACGGGCCTTGTGGAAGCCCAGGGAGTCCAGGGTGGGATCAGTCTCCAGACCCAGGGGATCAAAGGCCCGGGAGTGGTTGCGGTCCACCATCTGGGCGATCTCGGCCAGGCCGATGCCTCCCACCCGGGAGACCGTGTTGGTAAAGTATTTGTCAATGACCGCCCTGCTGATGCCGATGGCCTCAAAGATCTGGGCGGACTGGTAGGACTGGAGGGTGGAGATGCCCATCTTGGAGGCGATCTTCACGATGCCGTGGAGAATGGCGGAGTTGTAATCCGCCACGGCGGTGTGGTAGTCCTTGTCCAGCAGCCCCTCCTCGATGAGGTCCACAATGGTCTCCTCCGCCAGGTAGGGGTTGATGGCCCGGGCGCCGTACCCCAGCAGGGTGGCGAAGTGGTGCACGTCCCGGGGCTCGGCGGACTCCAGCAGGATGGACACGGCGGTACGCTTTTTGGTGCGGATCAGGTGCTGCTCCACGGCGGACACCGCCAGCAGGGACGGGATGGCCACGTGGTTCTCATCCACCCCCCGGTCGGACAGGATCACCACATTGGCCCCGTTCCGCCAGGCCCGGTCCACCGCCAGGGCCAGCTGGTCCAGGGCCCGGTCCAGGGGGGTGTTCTTGTAGGTGAGGATGGACACGGTGGCCACCTGGAAGCCGGGCTGGTCCATGGCCTTGATTTTCATCAGGTCCGTGGAGGTGAGGATGGGGTTGTGGATCTGGAGCACCCGGCAGTTGTCCGCCTTCTCCTGGAGCAGGTTGCCGTCATCCCCCACATACACCGTGGTGTCGGTGACGATCTCCTCCCGGATGGCGTCGATGGGGGGGTTGGTCACCTGGGCAAAGAGCTGCTTGAAGTACTGGAACAGGGGCTGGTCCCGGTGGTCCAGCACCGCCAGGGGGATGTCGGTCCCCATGGCGGCGGTGGGCTCCACCCCGGTGCGGGCCATGGGCAAAATGGTGTTGCGCACATCCTCGTAGGTGTAGCCGAAGGCCTTCTGCAGGCGGCGCAGCTCCTGGCTGGAGCGGCGCTCCACCCGGCGGTTGGGGATGGGCAGGCCGGCCAGGTGCAGGAGGTTGGCGTCCAGCCACTCCCCATAGGGCTGCCGGGCGGCGTAGCCCTCCTTGAGCTCCTCATCGCCCATGACACGGCCCGCCTTCAGGTCCACCAGCAGCATCCGCCCGGGCTGGAGGCGGGACTTCTCCACGATGTGCTCCGGCTCCACCTCCAGCACCCCCACCTCGGAGGAGAGGATGAGGCGGTCATCATCGGTGATATAGTAGCGGGAGGGGCGCAGGCCGTTGCGGTCCAGCACCGCCCCCACCATGTCCCCGTCGGAGAAGAGGATGGCCGCCGGGCCGTCCCAGGGCTCCATCAGGGTGGCGTAATACTGGTACAGGTCCCGCCGGGCCCGGGAGAGGGCCTTGTCCCCCTTCCAGGGCTCGGGAATGCAGGCCATCACCGCCAGGGGCAGGTCCATCCCCGCCATCATGAGGAATTCCAGGGTGTTGTCCAGCATGGCCGAGTCGGAGCCCGCCACGTTCACCACCGGCAGCACCTTGTCCATGTCCTCCGAGAGCAGCGGAGAGGACATGGTCTCCTCCCGGGCCAGCATCCGGTCCACGTTGCCCCGGATGGTGTTGATCTCCCCGTTGTGGGCCAGGATGCGGTTGGGGTGGGCCCGCTCCCAGGAGGGGTTGGTGTTGGTGGAAAACCGGGAGTGGACCAGGGCAATGGCGGAGGCGTAGTCCTCGTCCTGCAGGTCGGGGTAGAACCTGCGCAGCTGCCCCACCAGGAACATGCCCTTGTAGACGATGGTGCGGCTGGAGAGGGACACCACATAGGTGTTGTCGTTGGACTGCTCGAACACCCGCCGGGCTACATAGAGCTTCCGGTCAAAGGCCAGGCCCCGCTCGGTCTCCGCCGGGCGGGCCACAAAAGCCTGCTCAATGTAGGGCATTTTGTCCAGGGCCTTTTGCCCCAGCACCTGGGGACACACGGGCACCTCCCGCCAGCCCAGAAACTCCATGCCCTCCTTGGCCACAATGACCTCAAACATTTTCTTGGCCTGGCTGCGCTTGAGCGGGTCACCGGGGAAGAAGAACATGCCCACGCCATAGTCCCGCTCATCCCCGATGGACAGCCCCAGGCGCTCCGCCTCCCGGGAGAAGAACCGGTGGGAGATCTGGACCAGAATGCCCACGCCGTCTCCGGTCTCCCCCCGGGCGTCCTTCCCCGCCCGGTGCTCCAGCTTCTCCACGATCTTCAGCGCGTCGTCCACCGCCTGGTGGGTGGGGACGCCCTTGATGCTCACCACGGCGCCGATGCCGCAGGCGTCGTGCTCAAACCGGGGGTGGTAGAGCCCCCGGGGTTGGTATCCTTCCCTTCTTTGCTCCTGCATGTGCATTATCCCCTTCCCAGCCCTGCGGGCAGCTGTTACAAAATGGCTTTGATGCGCTCCACCGCCCGGGTGGTGTCCTCCCGGCTGCCGAAGGCGGTGAGCCGGATGTACCCCTCGCCGGAGGGGCCGAAGCCCGCGCCGGGGGTGGTGACCACACAGGCCTGGTGGAGGAGCTTGTCGAAGAACCCCCAGGAGTCCATGCCCTGGGGCACGGCGCACCAAATGTAGGGGGCGTTGATGCCGCCGTATACCTGGAGTCCCGCGGCGGTGAGGCCCACCTTGATGATGGCGGCGTTCTCCATATAGTAGTCGATGGTGGCCTTCACCTGGGCCTGGCCCTCCGGGGTGAACACCGCCGCCGCCCCCCGCTGGACCACATAGGGCACGCCGTTGAACTTGGTGCCCTGGCGGCGGTTCCACAGGGCGTGGAGGCTGACCCCCTCCCGCTCCAGCTCCTTGGGGATCACCGTGTAGGCGCAGCGGGTGCCGGTGAAGCCGGCGGTCTTGGAGAAGGAGCGGAACTCGATGGCGCAGGTGCGGGCCCCCTCCACCTCAAAGATGCTGTGGGGGATGCCCGGCTGGGTGATATAGGCCTCGTAGGCGCTGTCGTACAGGATCACGCTGGAGTTGGCGTTGGCGTAGTCCACCCAGGTCTTGAGCTGGTCATAGGTGGCCGCCGCCCCGGTGGGGTTGTTGGGGGAGCAGATATAGATGAGGTCGGGGGCCTTCCCTGCGGGCAGGGCGGGGAAAAATCCGTTTTCCGCCGTGCAGGGCAGGTACACCAGGCCGGTCCACTTCTCCCCGTCAAACTCCCCCGCCCGGCCGGCCATGGCGTTGGTGTCCACATACACGGGATACACCGGGTCGCACACCGCCACCAGGTTGTTTCCCGAGAAGATGTCCCCGATGTTGCCGCAGTCGCTCTTGGCCCCGTCGGAGACGAAGATCTCGTCGTCGGCGATGTCCACCCCGGCGGCCTTGTAGGAGTCCCGGATGGCAAAGCGCAGGAAGTCGTAGGCGCAGCCCGTCTCCTCGCAGTAGCCCCGGAAGGTCTCCTTGTGTCCCATCTCCCGGGCGGCCTCCACCATGGCCTCCACCACTGCGGGGGCCAGGGGCTGGGTCACATCCCCGATGCCCAGGCGGATGAGGGGCCTGGGGGGGTCCTGGGCCTCAAAGGCCCGCACCCGCCGGCCGATCTCCGGGAAGAGGTATCCCCCCGGCAGCTTCAAAAAATTCTGATTGATATGGGCCATGTGTGGGTCCTCCTTTTGTCAGTGGGGGAGCTCCCCCTCAAATACGGTGACGGCGGGGCCGGTCATATAGACGTGGCCGTCCTCCTCCGACCAGCGGATGGACAGCTCCCCGCCCAGGAGACACACCGTCACCTCCCGCTCCGTCAGGCCGTCCAGAATGGCGGCCACGGCGGTGGCGCAGGCTCCGGTGCCGCAGGCCAGGGTCTCCCCGCTGCCCCGCTCCCACACCCGCATGCGCAGGGTGCGCCGGTCCGCCACCTCCACGAACTCCGTGTTGGTGCGGTTGGGGAAGTGGGGGTGGTTCTCGAAGGCGGGGCCGATGGCCTCCAGGTTCAGGCCGTCAATCCCCTCCTGCCAGATCACCAGGTGGGGGTTGCCCATGGACACCGGGCGGCCCGTCTTGGCCTCCCCCTCCACCGTTACGGGGATGGGCTCCTCCCAGGTGGGGACCCCCATGTCCACCGTCACGGCAGACACGGCGCCATCCTCCACCGTCAGCTTCAGGTACTTGATCCCCGCCAGGGTCTCCACCGCCAGGGGGTCGGTCTTGGCGCTCAGGCCCTTGTCGTAGATGAATTTCCCCACGCAGCGGATGCCGTTGCCGCACATCTCCCCCTCGGAGCCGTCGGCGTTGAACATCCGCATGCGGAAATCCGCCTTGTCCGAGGGACAGATGCAGATCAGGCCGTCCCCGCCCACGCCGAAGTGGCGGTCGGACAGGCGGCGGGCCAGCCCCGGCAGGTCCGCCGGCTCCCCGGCGGTGCAGTCCAGGTAGATATAGTCATTCCCCAAACCCTGCATTTTTGTAAATTTCATTCCATCACCTCATGGAGCGGGCAGCCCGCTCTTTTACGCATTGCAGTCGAAAAGTAAAAAGTATGAAAGATGGGCGGCAGTCCAAACCCGGCTGCCGCCCATCTCAATCCGACATCCTCGTCAAACCGTGCCACGCGATTTAATTGTATTCCTCTTCCAGCACCAGGCGGGCCATATCCGCCAGCCTGCGGCCGGAATCCATGCTGCGCTTCTGGAGAAAGCGGTGGGCCTGGGCCTCGGTCATGCCATGGCGGTCCATCAGCAGGGCCTTGGCCTGGGCCACCAGGGCGGCCTCCGCCTGGCTGCGCTGGGGCTGGCGGGACACCCGCACGAAGCTGCCGCACATCTGGAGCAGCATCCGCACCGAGGAGACCAGGGCCTCCTTCCGCACGGGGGCGGGCAGCTTGAAGATCTCGTCGCTGCCGCACATCTCCAGGCGGCTTTGCACCGCCACCATCATCATAAAGCAGTGGGGGGGCAGGTCGGCGTACAGGTTCTCGCAGCTGTCGTCGGCCAGCTTGTAGCCGCACACCACCACGGAGATGCCCAGGGTCCGGACCGCCCGGCGAACCTGGTCGGCCGTGCGGCAGAGGGTACACTCGGCAACGGCGTTTGACTCCAGGATCTCCTTCAGGCGGAGGGCGTTTGCCTCGTTCTCAAAGGCAAGAATGATTTTTTCCATGGGCCGTCACTCCCGGGTCCTGATCTCCGGCACCGGCAAAACAGCTCCAGAAGATCAGTAGTTGATCATATACTTATCAATTTCCCAGCTGGAGACACGGGTACGGTACTCGTCGCACTCGGCCTCCTTGCCGGCGATATACTGGGAGGCGATATGCTCACCCAGAGTATCCATGATCAGCTGATCCTTCTTCATCTCGGCCAGAGCCTCATGCAGGGCGCCGGGCAGAGAGTCGATGCCCTTGCTCTTGCGGGTGGCGGCATCCATAGCAAAGATGTTGTCGGTGATCTCGGGGGGCGGGGTCATGCCCTTCTCGATGCCGTCCAGGCCGGCGGCCAGACACACTGCCAGCTCCAGATAGGGGTTGCAGGAGGGGTCGGGAGAGCGGAGCTCCACCCGGGTGGACTGGCCCCGGGCCGCGGGAATACGGATGAGGGCGGAGCGGTTGGAGGCGGACCAGGCCATGTAGCAGGGGGCCTCGTAGCCGGGCACCAGACGCTTGTAGGAGTTGACCAGGGGGTTGGTGATGGCCGCCATGCCCTTCATGTGGTAGAGCAGACCGGCGATAAAGGAGTAGGCCTCCTTGGACAGGCCCTTCTCCCCGTCGGGATCGTAGAATACGTTCTTGCCGTTGCGGAAGAGGGACATGTTGGTGTGCATGCCCGAGCCGTTGATGCCGAAGATGGGCTTGGGCATAAAGGTGGCATGGAGACCGTTCTTCTGGGCCAGGATCTTCACCGCCAGCTTGAAGGTCATGATCTTGTCGGCACACTCCAGAGCGGGGGCATACTTGAAGTCGATCTCGTGCTGGCCCTGGGCCACCTCGTGGTGGCTGGCCTCGATCTCAAAGCCCATGTCCTCCAGGGCCAGACAGATCTCACGCCGGGTGGACTCGCCGTGGTCCAGGGGGCCCAGGTCGAAGTAGCCCGCCTCGTCGTTGGTCTTGGTGGTGGGCTTGCCCTCCTCGTCGGTCTGGAAGAGGAAGAACTCCGCCTCGGGACCCACATTGAAGGCATCATAGCCCATGGACTTGGCCTTCTCCAGCACCCGCTGGAGCACGCCTCTGGGGTCGCCCACGAAGGGGGTGCCGTCGGGGTTGTGCACGTCGCAGATCAGCCGGGCCACCTTGCCGTGGGAGGGCCGCCAGGGGAAGACCACGAAGCTGTCCAGATCGGGGTAGAGATACTGGTCGGACTCGTGGATACGGGTGAAGCCCTCGATGGAGGAGCCGTCAAACATGATCTGGTTGTTCACGGCCTTCTCGATCTGGGAGGCGGTGATGGCCACATTTTTCAGCTGGCCGAAAATATCCGTAAACTGCATCCGGATAAACTTGATGTCCTGCTCCCGCACCATGCGGATGATGTCTTCCTTGGTGTACGCCATGGTAGGTGTCCCCTTTCATCACGTTATGCGCTGGAATAAGAAAAGACGTTCCCACCCCCGGGGGGCTCGGAACGTCTTTGTCCTTCACTATGGTGCGATTATAATCCCCGCTCCGCCGCATTGTCAAGGATTTCTTGCAAACTTCACGGTTTTTATTGCAATTATCAACCTGCACCCCGGACGTTTCCCGTTATTTATGCAATTTGAACGATTGCTTCATGCAAAAATATGGGGGAGGGCCTGCACGCCCTCCCCCGCTCCCCTCAGCAGCAGCCCGTGCCGCACCCGCAGCCGCTCTTCCCGCCGCCGCAGCAGCAGCACAGCACCAGCAGCAAGATCACGATCCACCAGCAGCCGCCGCACCCTCCTGTGCTGCCGCAGTTGCTGTTGCAGTTGCAGCCGCAGTTGTTGCCGCACTCCATCATCATACCAGTGTCCTCCTTGTATGGATTGGGCGGCGGCCGCCGCCGCCTGCCCACCCCATACTATGGCCACCGGCAAAAAGGGTTCCCCCTCCCCCCTTCTTTTATACAGGCGGGCAAGTTTTCATTGACTTTCCCTGAAAGTGTGAGTATAATGGTTCATGCTGAATCCGCGCCGGTCCTCCGGCCCGGCGGGAAAGGCATCCGGGTGTGGCGAAGTTTGGTATCGCGCTTGGTTCGGGTCCAAGAGACCGTGGGTTCGAATCCCGCCACTCGGACCAAAAGAGGATAATCCGAACTGCATCTTCCCTGTGGGGGATGCGTTCGGATTTCTTCTTTTTACTGAAAACTTAAATTTGACCCGATAAACAAAAAAGGGCGAACTTTCCTTCTAGCCGAGGAAAGTTCGCCCTTTTTCGATTTATTTTTGTCGAATTCCTGTGTATGATAGGAACCATAGCAGTTCTTTTGCAGACCTCCTTGTCTTTTCGTTTTTGATGTAGATCACAGCTTACAGGCCATCACTTCGCTTTTTGACTCTTAGCCTGCTGGGCCTGCCACTGAGCAAATCGGCGCTGCCCTTCTTCGCTGGCGTAAAACTTTTCGATTTCCGGCAGCAGCACACGGGCCAGCGCCTCCATCTCATGCTGCGGGATGCCGGTACCATAATCGCTCGGCTTTTTCTTCTTACCGTTCTTCAATAGGCCGCTCCTCTCTCCCGTGGTCGCCACGGGCATACACATCTAACACTTCCTTGGGGATACTATCCAGCACAGCGACGGCATCCGCATAGTCTCGCCGCAGTTTGGCGTCGGCCAGCTGCTTCAATGTACTTTCTTTGGTAGCCTTGTCCAGAGACTGCTCCAGCTGTGCGTTTTCCTGTTTCAGCTTTTTGTTCTCGGCGGTAGTGGTTGTGAACGCCACCTGATACTTCTTCATCGTGGTGTGCATCTGCTCCACCGCCGGAATATACTTGTCCAGCAGCGCTGCAATCTCAGTAGCTCTGCTTTTGGCGTTAAATGCTCCAATACCGGCCAGCAGTTCCTCCAGCTTGGCTTTCTGCTTGGTCAAGCGGGTCATCTCCTTGAATACCCTGGGCGGAATGTGGTCACGCCCAGTCTGGCTGGCACTCTCGCCACGCTCCAGCTCCGGGTATGTTCGGACCATGTGGGACCAGAAGTTGTCCTGCCACTGGGTCAGCTTTTTCTTATTGCCCACGATCTCCTTGGCGCTAAGCCTGCCGTCCGCAGTCAGCGGGACAAAAGAAAGGTGCATATGGGGCGTTTTCTCGTCCATATGCACCACGGCGGATATGATATTGGCCTTATTCTGATATTGCTCAAAGAATCGCAGGGCCTCCTCAAAGTAGGCTCGAACCTCTGCCCGTTTTTTACCTTTGAAAAACTCCGGGCTGGCCGTGAACAGCACCTCCACAACCCGCACACTGTCTTTTCGGGTGCGACAGCCAGCGGCGGCAATTTGTTTTTCTGCCTCTGCACGGTATCTCTGCACCGGCTCCACCAGATGAAAATTGTACTTGCTTCTGCTGACGTCCACATCGGGGTTGCTGGCGTATTTTTCCTTGGTGCGCTCATTGTGGGCTTCAATGTTCCCGATTTCCGGCCCCTTGTACTTGGCAAACCGCATAATCCCATATTGTGCCTGATCCACGTTTGATCCCTCCTGTTTGATAGGCAAATTGCTGTAAAAGAGCAAACAGCGGTCAATCACTGCGTACGTGCGTACATGGTCAGCGTCGCCACTCCTCCGGCACATCTTCCGGTACGCACGTACGCAGCGAATCACCGGAAAACACCGACATATTACTTCTCACCAATACCTCAATGCCCAGGAATCCACGCACACGCCGACCGGCGGCATTGGTAATATTGTTGCAGTATTCCAGATGGTAGCGGTTCTGGTTGGCGATGAGAGCATCGCTGAAGCTGCGGGGTTTTAGAGAAAGCAGGCTGTTTTCGGTGCAGAAAATCTGATATGCCTCGTACAGCTCCTTGGAGCTGGCGGAAGCATCGGCTTTTAGCCGGATATATCCATCCGAATCCAGAAAATCGAACACATTGTTGTTGTCCCTCTTAACGGCCTCCCGGTTTTCTTTGGTGCGCTCACTTTCGGTAAACTTGAAGTTGTTGGCAACCAGACTTTGCAAACCCTCAAAGGCCCACAGCAGGATGCCCTCCACCTCGGCCTTCATCTTTTCGGCCAGGTCTGGGTCATCCACACGGTTAGCAGGCTTGTCCTTTGTGGTCAGCACCAGCTGGCGGCGATAAAATCCATCGCTCCGGTCAAACAGTGCCTGCAAATCTCCGTTGGAGAAGGCCAGCAGCCGGGCGCACATCCATCCCTGATAGCTCTGCTTGCCCTTGCGCTCCAAATCCATCTTGCCCTGGGCGGCGGTAACAATGGATTTTACATAGTTGGTCTGGCGCAGGGCCTCCATCCGCATATCGTCGTCCACGCACAGGAGGATATGCTCCAGGTCCGCACGGGCAAATCGGTTCACCGATACCTTTCCTATACTGCCGTCCTTCATATTCACACCGAACAAATGCCCCAGCACAGCGCCGATCTGGCTCTTGCCTTCACCACCGTTTCCCTTGAGAATCATCATCCGCTGCCCCTTGTTGCTGGGGATCAGGCAGTAGCCGATATACTCCTGCAAGGTTGGAATGTCCTCCATGTGAAGCAGGCCATCCAGAAATTGCAGCCAGAGGGCGGGCTTTGGAGCGTTGGGATGGTAGGCCACGGGGAAGCGATTGCGGACAATCTTAGGCTTGCCTTCCTCAAAGGTGCCGTCCAGGAACAAGGTGCCGTTCGCCAGATGAATCCGATCCGGTTCCGGTGGAAAATCCTCGACCAGTGCCGCCAGTTTCATCAGCTCCACAATGTTGCTGATTTTGCGGGGGACGTTGCTGACGGCGCAGCACTTCAATTCCTCAAAGATTTCTCCCCGCAAGGGCAGTTCATCGGTGACACGGCCTTCTGGTGTGAAAAAGGTCCCGTTCGTGAAGATGACCTTGTGCGTCTGCAAGAACTCCTCACAAAACAGGGCTTCGTTGATGCTTTTGCCATCGAACCAGATGGGCATCCCGTCAGGCTGCTGTTTGTTTTTCATGGGTCTATCCCTCCTTAAAATGTGGTAGGTCTCTGCCTGTCTGCCTGAATATACGGAGAAAAAGGCTATAGACCTAAAAAACAGGCAAAAGTGCAGGAAATAAAAAAATCCGCCCTGCCATCTTGCAGAAATGCAAGACCACAGGGCTGTGCAGCATAGAAAATTGTTTGATCTTTCCCGTGCTCTCCGATACAATGGAGACAAGCTGGTTGGGAGAGGAGGAGTGTTTATGGAACCAGTTTTTCTGCCGGGAGACCTGCGGACCCGAATCGTGGATTTAATGAAATACCACAAGATTTCTCAGGCGGATCTGGCCGTGAAAATCGGCATAACCGAGAGTACCTTAAACCGTTTTCTGACTGGAAAGGTGGAAAAGCTGGGCCACGAGCAAGTCCTCCGCCTGGCCCGGACCTTTCAGGTATCCACCGACTTTTTGCTGGGGCTGACGGAGATCTCAGACCGCAAAAACTATGAGATTTCCGAACTGGGATTATCCGTGGAGGCGGCTAAAAATTTATATCTGGGCAAGGTGCAGCCAGATGTGGTAAACCGGCTTTTGGAAAGCCCCCGCTTTGCAGAAGTGACCTATTTGATCGGCCAATATCTGGACGATACGCTGGCAGAGGGATATGCGCTTCAAAACCAGATGATGACCACCCTCCGCTCCATGTTGATGGGAGCTGTGCGGACCGACGCCACCGTGCAAGCGGCTAGAGAGGTAAACCGCCTGAAAGTGCCGCCCTATCAGGCCGACTTGACCACCATTCAAAACCAGTTTATGGCGGCGGTGCGGGAAGTCAAGCAAGAGGTGGGAAACGATCTGGATGCCGCCAAAAGCCTCTCCAAAGCCGTCACCCAGAAGATGTTTACAGAGCTGACCAAGGGCCAGGATATGCAAAGCCCATCCGTCACACCGAAGCAGATTGCACAAGCGGTGACAAGCAGCGTGTCCGGTATGGATGGCGTCAATTTGGATGCCCTAAATCAGTTCGGGCAGGCAATCCAGACATTCTTGGAAAGCACCTTAGCACCGCCAGCGTCACATATAGATGAAGAACCGGACCAATGAACAGCTGTGCGCCCTGGCTCAAAAGGGGGACGCCGCAGCCCGCAGCCTGCTGCTGGAGCAAAACATGGGGTTTCTCCGCAAGACCGCCGGAGAACTGTACCGAAGCATGAACCTTGCCCAGAGTGATCTCTGTGTGGACTGCGAAGATTTGGTCCAAGAGGGCAGCGTTGGCCTGTTGAGCGCCGCTGAGGGGTTTGATGCTGCACGTGGTATCAAGTTTCTGACCTATGCGGCCCCTGCCATCCGCAACGCCATGACCGATTTGATCCGGGCGGAATTTGCCCAGTTTGAGCAAAAAGTGGTGCATGGTGAAAACGAACTGGGCATTCAGATCATCCGTCTGGAAGATGTGCGGAGCGAGGAAGAACAGGCCCAGCGCATCGAGGCCATCTCCCATCCTCTGGCACGTTCTCCAGAGGAAATTTACATCAAGCAAGAAGAACTTTCCGAGCTGTATCAGGCCCTTGGGATGCTGTCTGCCAGAGAGCAGACTTATCTTCTGTATCGGTTTGGGTTTACAGATGATACAGCCCACCCCCTGATCGGGACGGCGCTTCATTTTCACCTCAGTGAGAGCCGGGCAAAGCGCACTGAGGAACAAGCACTGGACAATCTATGGCTGGAGCTGCCCTGGTGGTTTTAGTGCGTTTCGCTGCGGCGGGACGGGAGCTTATATACCTCTGCTTCCTTTTCCGGTCAGGCGGATTTTGCCCTCTGTGCAAATCCTGATTTCGTCTGTGGCCGTACAAAATCCGCCTGTCCTACTGCCGCCGAAAAGTGTCTGCCCGCTGTCCATCTGCCCAAGTCGCAGATGCCACAGTCAGCCCCTTCCCGGCGTCAGCGGTCAGCAAAGGTATAACACACTAGACTTTCCTACGGAAAATCGTGTGCCAACAGGGATGCTGCTCGCCCCTATTGGAAACCCAGAGCCAAAGGGGCTATGCCCCTCTGGACACCCCGTCTGTTCATGCAGTGGCTATCCATCCTGCTCCCGCACGTTGGATACGCTCCTGCCCGAACAGGTAAAACAGGCACAGAGATTCGCCCGGATGGCGGGCAAATTTCTGTGCCTGCGTTTGTTCAGCGGCTGCTGGGCAAAGATGGTCTGAAAGCGTTGCTGACTAATAAACTGGAATCTTCTGTATGATAGTAAAACGAAATCGCGATGAAGCAGTGGACATAAAAATGTCGGGGAAAATTTGTACTATATCATGTATCAACATTTGGCAATATTGTAAATTTACTCTCCTGAGTATATAAACACCTAAAAAACGATATATAGAATGCTTTTATGAATATCTACTTTATATTATACGGGCCGGCCGCTTTTTTGGACTGCTTAACCTTTAGGATTGCTCACTTATCCCAAGGGACCGGAACTCATCTGCCAAAGGGTCCTCCGAAGGAACCAACCAGACCGTCCGGTTCGCAGACTGATCTATATGGTCTCGCACCGTGGTCTTTGCCTGACCCAAGCCGATACACTCAAGCTGGTCTGCGGGAACCCCCATCTCACACAAAAGGTCGCGCACAGAGTTAGCGCGTTCTAATCCGAAATTTTGGGCGTACTCCATAGTCACGCCATCCACATCGGCCGTTGAACCGGCCAAAACATATTTGGTCTCTGGGACCCTCTTTATTGCTTCCACAATCTGGGTAAGCTGCTGGCGCGCAGCCTCTTTATTTGCAATTTCGGTGCTGTCGGGTTCAAAAAAGATGATATCACTATCCAAAGAAACGGGCTCGACTGGTTCCGGTTTTGCCGCTGTTACCTCGATTGTCGAAACCTCTGGCGCGTCTTCTACTTCAGAGGTGGCAGGAAGATCAGAATGGAAGGTGACTGAGGAGGCTCCGGATTCCTCCAAATAAGAGTCCCAAAACAGCCGCAGCATCTCTATCTGGTCTGCTGCCAAAGCAGGTTGCTCCCCATCTACGTCTCCTAAAAAATACCAGTGAATATCAACTCCATTTAACGAGGACAGGTAATTTTGCTCTCTTAGCTGGTTGATTATGTCATCCACATCAAGCGCACCCAGCGCATAGTTTTGCATCTCAAACGGGAGACAGGTATTTATGCCGCTGTGAAATATTACCATTTCCTTCTTCTCCGAAGTACCGGCCTGGAGTTGGCGGGCGCCCAGCTGGATCGCGCCAATTAAATCGGTCTCTTTGGCTTTCGCACGGCTCTCTTCCAGACTCTGTGCTACTTGCTCACAGCGCTCTGAGAGTTCTTTCTGCCAATGATATTCATTCTTACTTCTTCGCTCCCCAAACTCTATCGGTGCGCCGCAGAGCCAAGGGTCGCCGTCGGCGCAGAGGATGGAAACGGAGCTTCCGTCCACGGAGGCGGTGTCCAGGATCAAGTCCTCGGTTCTATCAGGGGCCGAGGCGGGCATATTTTGTCCGTTGAGAGTAATGATAACCAGGTCGGTGGCAGCAACGGTCTCTTTTTCACAGCCAGCCAGAAGCAGAACGGACGAAAGAAGCAGCAGGACGGCGGCGATGGAGCGCAAATAGCTGGTAAAAGTTTTCATGATGATTCCTCCTTTTTTCTCTATATTAAGATTCTCGACCGTTTCTCTGTCAATGTCAGGGGAAGAAAATTTTATGGCACTCTGCCGGAACGGTATTTCTCTGTGGGCGCTATACTCACATCTTCGCCAAATTGTTCTAAATTTTTTATCATCTCGCCTGCATCAAGCAATAAGTCATGATCTTTCAGCATATTAGCCGCTTCGGTCGTCCCAAGTTCTTCGGCCAGTGCGATTCGGAGCTTGTACTGTGCTTGGGTGAGTGCGGCTTTCAAGCGGGACATGGACAAGCGGAACATTTGTACATCATAGGCCTCGGGATCCATTTTTTGAAAGACGGCGTGAAGCCGCTGACACGTGGCTTTTTCTTCCAAAAGTTCCATCTGGATGTTTGACCTCTGTCTTTTCAGTTCCTCAAGCCTCGTTTTGTTGGGATCAAGGTCCCACCCCAATACAAAGGAGAGAATCGATGTAGCGATTGGGATGATGAGCCTGGCAATGGTACCATTTTGGAAGAGATCCGTGCTTTCGCTTTGATAGGAAGCCGCCACAGCGATCAAGACAAGACTTATAAATGCCAGGAAAAATACGAGGAGCATTGCTGCAGCGGCCAGCTTTTCTTTGCTGCCAATTCTCTTCTGACTCTGGGAAACAATAGAAGCCGCATATGCCAGACTGGCATTCAGGCAAACAGCCAACACGCCGGATACAAACCCACTAATCAACGGGGTCTCATTGTATATTTTTGCGGAAAACTCCAAAATGCAGATGAGATCGGACACGATGCACAGAAGCACGACAGGCGTGGGGCTCCACTTCGTATTTTTGATTTTTTCCTTCATAATAACCCCCTATTTCTTTCCATCCTGTTGTTCTAACGCACGGATTTCTGCTTCCAATTCGGCCAGACGCTCTTCCATAAGGCGGATACGGGCACAGCTCCGGTCATAGTCGGCTTCCACGTCAGTGCGCATCCCGATGCACTCGCGCTGGTGCATGATCCGGGTCTCGGCCAGTTCGACGGCCTTTTGGACCCCGTGCAAGTCAATCAGCGTTTCCAAAATCCCCTTCTGTTCAACGCTGACGTCGAGTTTCGAGAGGCTGGCGCATGCCTCCTTCAGGCAGGCCTCAAAATCCTCGGTAGAGTGGGTTTGGTATGCGCCAGGGGTGGTAGTGGCACTGGGGCGGGCATAGTCGATTTTCTTAACGACATAGCGGTGGGGCCAGTCTACGGTAACCTCGCTGACCGCGTCTTTTTTCTTCGATTTTCGTTTCATTCCGACGCCTCCTTGCTGCGCTCTTGTCCCGTCTGCCGGTTAATCTTATCCAGAAAATGCCGATCCAGGACAGAACGGGCGAAAAAAGTTCGATTCAACGTGGGAATTTCCCGGTCTACCACATGAAAGCGGGTCGCTTTGGAGTAGAGGGCCAGTTCGACCTCAGACGCGCTCTTGGCCTGCTCGATGCGGCTGTCCGTCAGTTGGCAGAGAAACTCCATCTCGTTGGAAATCTGCACCAGTCTCTGACGATCTTCTTTCAGACGGGCCAATTGCTCGGCCCTCTTCGCCTCGGCAAGCCTGGCCTCCCTGATGGCGCCGGAGGTGGCGGCGGCAGACGGTTTTTGCACAAGGTGCAGCGCTTCGCAGGCTAAGACCAACTGCGCGGCCTCCAAGTTTAAGGGGTGAAGCTGCTCCAGCAGCCACTCCTCCACCTGACGCTGGTAACGGTCAAAGCGGCGCTGGACACGCACCACCCGGCCGCTGTGGAGCAGAGGCCCGCCGGGGTCCTGGCGGATGGCGGCCTTATGGAAAAGCCGGTCCAAGAGCCCCGCCAGTCTGGGGAATCCTTCGTTTTTCCATTTGGGAAACCCTTTTTCTTTCATGTCGATCACCTTCCTACTAAGAGATCGACAGAGAACAGGCAAAATTCAGGGTTATCTCCAAAATTTTTAAAATGATTTGAAAAAAGAAAGCCGAAGGCATTTTCATTGCCCGCGGCTTAACAGAATATAGAGTGCAAAATTTGTTATATAGGCGAAAAAAGAAAAGGATTCTCCGAACGATTATTCGGAGAATCCTTTTGTTTCTGTCCCCGAGAGGGGTGATTCAGCGGCCTCCTTGGGAGACAGATTGTAGAGCACGTTGCCGTTGCTGTCCCCGTGAGGGGTGATTTCACGTCAATTTCTATTATTTTGGATGTCTGGTTGCCGTTGCTGTCCCCGTGAGGGGTGATGATGATATTGATTTTATCATTAACAGAGCAAGCAATGTTACTGTTGCTGTCCCCGTGAGGGGTGATCGGCCGAGATCGTCGATGCGGCGTACAATGCCACTCGTTACTGTTGCTGTCCCCGTGAGGGGTGATCCGCAGGGACGCAGCTGCATATTATAGCGGCTCAAGCGTTACTGTTGCTGTCCCCGTGAGGGGTGATCGCTGGCGCGGCAATCCGGGCATGATCCCCCTGGATAGGTTACTGTTGCTGTCCCCGTGAGGGGTGATTAGGGCATGAGAGTATCGACATCACCTACCGCTAGTCACTGTTGCTGTCCCCGTGAGGGGTGATTGGGCGACTCACCGTCTTACGCCCGGCGGAGCTGGTTACTGTTGCTGTCCCCGTGAGGGGTGATGCTGACCTGGAGGCCACTTACCTGGATGAAGCGACGTTACTGTTGCTGTCCCCGTGAGGGGTGATGATCTGCGGCCACCGGTTTTCCCGTGCCCGAGCGTTACTGTTGCTGTCCCCGTGAGGGGTGATCCAGAGCGTCCCGCCCGATAGGGCGGGGGTGGTGTTACTGTTGCTGTCCCCGTGAGGGGTGATGCTGAGTGGGGGGTACTCCAGCCCGCTCGGTAATGTTACTGTTGCTGTCCCCGTGAGGGGTGATTTAACGGCCTCCAGGGCCTTGAATGGGACGCCGCAGTAATGTTACTGTTGCTGTCCCCGTGAGGGGTGATCCTGGAAGGGGATACTGTGATCCTGCAAAAAGAAAATGTTACTGTTGCTGTCCCCGTGAGGGGTGATAGCAAATTCGCACAAAGCGCAGCGGTAAAAAAATCCATACCATCTGCACTTTGTATAGATAAGTATAGCACAGGTCACAGGAGTAATGCAAGTAAAAAGCAAATAAAGTATAAAATCACCGGTTTCGGTTCCAGCGGCGGTGCGAACCTGCCGGAAGGGCGCAAGCATCCGGCCTGTTTACAGCCCGGTTCGCACCGGTAAAATAATTTGACATATCCCTGAATTTCTTCCTCGATATAGGCGAGGAGTAGTTAGACGGCCAGTAGGGAAATATTTTCAAACATGAGAAAAATGTCGAAGACAGGATTGTAAATTTGCACCAATATGCTATACTTAAAACTGTTATACCATCCAATGGAGGCGAGTGTTTTGGGGCGAACTTTAGTTATTCTGGAGGTGTCCAGGAAACAGGATTATATTTTTTCCAGCAAAAAGCTGCGGGAGAACGCCCAGCGCTCCGCGCAGATCAGCTATGTCACCAGCAGCGGCTTTTTCCGCCGCGCCGCCGGGGAGCTGTATTGTGAAGGAGACAATCTGGTCTATGCCGGCGGCGGACATACCGTGCTCCAGTTTGGCAGCCCCGACCAGGCTCGGACCTTTGCCCGGCAGGTCACCGGTGCGGCCATGGAGGAGTTTCGGGGGCTGGAGTTCTTTGTGAAGCAGATCCCCTATGACAGCGCCAAGACGCCGGGAGACAACCTGATGGAGCTCTCCCGGCGTCTGGAGGAGAAGAAAGCCCTGCGCCGGGGTTCCTTCCGCTGCACCGCCCTGGGGGTGGAGGCGCTGGACCCGGAGACCTTCCGGCCCAGGGGATTCAATCACGCACTGCCCCTTGCGTCCCACGATGTGCTGTCGCCGCCGGAGGGGTACCAGTTCCCCCGGGATTTCTCACAGCTGACCGGGAAGGACAATTTTCTGGCTGTGGTCCACATCGACGGCAACGCCATGGGCAAGCGGGTGGACGGCATCTACCAATCCGCCGGAGGCGACTGGACGGCGTGCTGCGAAAAGCTGCGCCGGTTCAGCTCCGGCATCCAGCGGGACTTTGAGACGGCCTTTCAGCAGACGGTGGAGGAACTCATCCGGCAGGGGCGCTGCGGGGACCATGTGCTGCCCATCCGCCCGGTGATCCTGGCGGGAGACGACGTGTGTTTCGTCACCGCCGGAGACTTGGGGCTGGAGTGCGCCCGGGTCTTTCTGGAAAAGCTCACCGCCCGCTCCAATGAGGAGGACAAGCTCCCCTACGCCGCCTGCGCGGGGGTGGCCCTGGTTCACCAGAAGTATCCCTTCCACCAGGCCTACCAGCTCTCCGAAGAGCTGTGTTCCAGCGCCAAGAAGTTTGGGGCCAAGCTGAACGGCGAGGGGAAGGTCTCCGCCCTGGATTGGCACATCGAGTTCGGCCAGCTCAAGGAAAATCTGACCCAGATCCGTGCGGACTACCGCACTGAGGACGGCGGGGTCCTCTCGTTGCGCCCGGTGGCGGTGGTGCTGCCGGCAGGGTGCGGCGATCCGGACCTGCGGACCTACGATTTTTTCCGAGGCCTATGCAAAGCCATGCAGGGTGAGTACGGCAAGACCGCCCGGGGCAAGATCAAGGATCTGCGCACCGCCTTCAAGCAGGGCGAGCTGGAGAGTCGCTTTTTCCTCCAGGAGAAGGGGGTACAGGACCTCCTCTACCACGGCTTTGAGGCGGCCTATCGGGGCGGCGCACGCTGGGAACAGTACCGCCGGCTCCTGATCCAGGGCGGCGGGCTGGACAAGGAGCCCTTCCGCACCATCGCCCTGGGGGAGAAAAGCGCGCGGCACTGTCTGTTCTTTGACGCCGTTGAGATGATCGATCACTGCGACTTTCTGGAGGAGGTGGAGACATGAGCGACCGTGTGACCCTGGGCATGACGCTGGAACTCTGCTCCGACGCCATCTTCGGCTCGGGCTTCAGCATCCCCGGCGGCGAGGACATCGCCGTGTGTCAGGACGGGGAGGGCTACCCCTATCTGAAGGGCTCCACCTTCAAGGGCCTGCTGCGGGAGAGTTTGGAGAACCTGCTGGCTTGGACCGGCGGGGACAACGGCACAGCCGGGGAGCTCTGCGGGGCATCCGGCTGGGAGGGCGCCGCCGACGGCCGACGCCTCCAGCTCACCGCCCTGTTCCCCGATCCCCGGCCGGAGACGCCGGATGGCTGCTACTCCACCCGGTTCTTTACCGGTTTGGAGGGGGGCGTGGTGAAGAGCGCGACCCTCCGGGCCGCCTCCTGCATCCGCCGGGGGCTGCGTTTTACCGGCGAGGTCACCTGCGACGCAGGGGACGTGGAGCTCCTGCGGCAGGCGGTGCAGGGCATCAAATGGGCGGGCACCCTCCGCAGCCGGGGTTTTGGCCGGGTGAGGTGTACCCTGGATGATCCGGTGTGCGAGGTGGAGCGCCCGCCGCTGACGGCCATCCACTGCATCCGCTACCGCCTGGAGACCGTGCTACCGGTCCTTGTCACTGACCCGGGCCGCAGCCGGGATAACAGCTACGCCACCCGGGGCTATCTCCCCGGCTCGGCCATCCGAGGCATGGTGGTGAGCACCCTGGCCCAGCAGGACCCAGCGTGGTTGGAGGCCCATCGGGCCGCCCTCCTGGGGGAAGGAACTCGCTTCCTGGATGCCCTGCCCGTCGAAGGGGAGGGGGCCTGCCTCCCCGGGATTATGGGATTTTACGGCGAAAAGGGCAGCGACCAGGTGGTGAGCGTCCTCAATCAGGATGTAGCCGGCATGAAGCGGGCCAATCTGGGGACCTGCTGCGCCCTGGAGGGGAACACCGTCCGGGGCTGGAGCGCCTCCACCGGCGGCAACCTGCGCATCCAGCGCCAGGTGGGGAAGGACGAGGACACCCGCCCCTTCCAGACCCGCCACATCGACGCCGGGCAGATCTTTGAGGGGTACATTTTGCTGGACGACCCCACCCTGGCTGAGGCCATCGGCGGGGCGTTCGGGAAGCAGGTCTGGCTGGGGGCTGACCGCTATGAGGGGTTCGGCCAGTGCTCCGTCACTACTCCGGAGGGAGTGGAGGCCCCCAGTTGGCAGGCTTACGGCTATGCCCCCGGGGTACAGACCGACTCCACCCTTTATCTGCTTGCCCTCTCGCCGCTGACCATGCTGGACGACTACGGAGAGCCCTGTGGGCTGGATCTGAACGCTCTGGCCGGACGGCTGGGCGTGGAACGGGTGCAGATCGCCGCGTGCAGCACCGCTATGGCGGAGTTCGGCGGCTACAACCGCACCTGGAAGTGCCGCGTCCCCACCCTGCGGATGTACGACCGGGGGAGCATTTTCAAGCTCCGCTGTTCCGCCGCCCCCAAGGCGGAGGCGCTGCTGGACGTGCAGCGCACCGGCCTGGGTGCCCGCCGGGCAGAGGGCTTTGGACAGGTTCTCTTCCTGCGGCGGGAGCTGCTGGAGGGGGTCCGGTGCAAGGACGATGGAGGGGAAAAGACGGCTCCCGTCGTGGAGACCCCCGCGGTCCGGCTGCGCCGGGCCAGATACCGCTGGGTTATGGACCGCAGCGGGGAGCTCTACCGGGACGGCCTGTCCCGGAGCCAGCTAGGGACCATCCAGGCCCTGTGCGAAAAGGCCATGGCCAGCGGGAATACGGAGGAGCTGCTGGCCCATCTGGAGAAAAACACCGGGGACCGGGGGGCCAAGCACGCCGCCCGCTTCCGGGGGATCGACCGGCTGATCCGGCAGGTGCTGAACGCTCCGTTGGAACAGACCCTGGGTACGCCCGGACCGGACGGCACCGCGCAGCGGCTGGAGCTGCTGTGTCTGCTCTTTGACCACAGCCGGAAGGAGGGAATGGCATGAGCGCGACCTTTACGAGAGCGGTACGCTACCGGGTAGAGGCGGTCTGCCGTACCCCCCTGCGCGCCGGCGGAGCCGACGGCGCGGTGGAGACCGTGCTGCGGGACTGGGCGGGCAGACCCTTCGTACAGGGGACCTCGCTGGCGGGGGCCATCCGGAACTGGCTGGAGGACCGGGACCCCTGCCAGGTGGAATCCCTCTTCGGCAGCCAGCAGCAGAGCGGCAGCCTGATGGTGTCCGACGGCCTTTTTGAGGCGGCGGCGGAACAGCAGACCCGTCCCCGGCTGCGCATCGACGGGGCCACCGGAGCCGCCGATGACGGCGGAAAGTTCGACGTGGCCCACATCGCCGCCGGGACCAGGCTGACCTTCACCCTCACCTGGCTGGGGAGCGAGGAAATGCTGGAGCAGACCGGCGCGGTGGAGCAGATGCTCGCCGCCCTCCACGCCGGGGAGATCCGGCTGGGGGCGCAAAAGACCAACGGCTTTGGTCGGGTGTCCCTCACTGTGCAGAAGCGGAGCTACCGCATGGAGGACGCGGGGGACCGCGCGGCCTGGCTGAAGGACCGGGAGGACGGAACGTCCCTCACCCTGCCTGAACTGACCCTAGGCGGCCAAGTGGTCTTTACCCTCACCGGTCGCGCGGACAGTATTCTGGTGAAGGCGGGAGCCCGGGAGATGCGGAGCAGCCCCAAGGGCGGTAATCGCAATGTGATGGTTCCCCTCCGGGAGAATGGCCGGGCGATCCTGCCTGGCTCCTCAGTGAAGGGGGCCGTGCGGGCCCGGGTGACAGCCATCGCGGAGATTCTAGGGCTGGAGGACGCCGTGACGGAGGAACTCTTCGGCCGTATGAGCCGGAGAAACGCAGACGGCGAAAACCAGGACAACGGCCTTCCGGGCAAGGTACGGTTTGAGGACGCGGTGCTCTCTGGCCAAAGCCAGGAGATTAGCCGCATCCGCATCAACCGTTTCACCGGCGGCGTCATCCGGCAGGGCCTCTTTGTGGAGGAGCCCATCCGGAGCGAAATTACCCTGCGCATCACCCTGTCGGAGAAGGAGTCCCGGGGCTGCGGACTATTGCTCTATGCCCTGCGGGACCTGGGGCTGGGACTCTACAACCTGGGCAGCGGCGGCGCGGTGGGCCGGGGCTACCTGGCGGTGGACACCATCCGGGCACAGGCACCCGACGGCGCCGAGGCCTGCCTGCGCTTTGGTCAAGACCGGTGCTGCACTATGGATGATCCCGCAGGGCTCTTCGCCCGATGGCTGGACGCGATAAGGAGGGATGAGGCGTGAAACGGGAAAAATTGGACGTGCAGGAGGCGCTGCGCCGGGGAAGCACCCTCCCCTATGGCTGGATTTGCAATCTGAGCGGCGTGTCGCTGGGTCCGGTCCCGGAAGAGCTTCCGCTGGAGGAGTTGGTGGAGGCCCGGTTGTTCGGCCCCACGGAGGAGGTGCGCCTCTTCCGCCGGGAGGGGACGCTCCAGGCCGCCGCACTCACCGAAGAGCCAGAGGACCGGGTCCTAGCTGAGACTTACTCCATTCAAAATAAAGCCCTCTTTGGGACGGAGCTTACGGTACATCAGATTCTGGATGCCGACGAGGACGGCCAATGTTATGTAGCCGCCGTACGCTTGGCGGGCTGGAGAGGAGTAGCAGACCATGGCTGAGAATAGCGTACATGCTCCCTATAACTTTGTGCCTTTTTCGGAAAAGCTCCTCATCCGGTACGAGAACCTTGCAGAGCTGCCCCGCCACGACCGCATCGACCCGGCGCTGCACAGCGGCGAGATTCAGGTGGAGCTGAAGGCCGAGACGCCGGCCTTTGTATCGGATGGGCAGCCGGACCCCCGCTTTTTCCGGGGAGCGGACGGGACCTACCAGATCCCGGGCTCCACGGTACGGGGTATGGTGCGGGAAAATATGCAGATCCTGAGCTTTGGCCTGGTGCGCCCGGGCGAGGACCTGGACGACGTGCAGATCTATTTCCGGGAGATGGCAGCCGCCCGTGAGAGTGCCGGTAATGCACTGAAGAAGTACTACCAGGGGGCGCTGGATATCAAAATTGGATACACTACATCTGGTAAGAGATTTTCTATTCCGCAAAATGTACAAGCAGGATATTTACACCGAAAAAATGGGGCGTACTGGATACAACCAGTTCAAGGGAGCGTTCTGCAGGTATCCCGCAACCATCCGGATGTGGGACAATTCGGAACGGGAGACGCCAGAACGGTACCGGTATCTTATCAGACGGCGGACGGGGCGGTGAAAAGGTTGGCCCCAGCCGGAAGGTCCGGCATGGCGCAGGGAGAGCTCCTTTTCACCGGTCGGCCAGTTGGAAAAGCCCCCAACCACCTCTATCTTTTCCCCGTGGAGACTGAGGATGCGGAGCCAATTCCCGTGTCGGACAGTGACGTGCTCTCTTACCAGATGGACCTGGAGGGACGGAGCAATTCCCTGAAGGCCTATTATGACGTGAACTTCTGGGCTCTCCCGAAAGAAGGGGAGCGCAAGGCCGTCTTTTACATCCGGTATGAGGGACACACCTACTTTGGCCGCTCCCGCTTCCTGCGCATCGGCTACCGCTATCCCCTCTCTAAAGGACTGCCCCAGCACCACCGGGAACGGCTGGAGCAGGACGAGCTGGTGCTGGACTACCCCTCCGCCGTTCTGGGTTTTGCCTGGGGCCAGGCGGCCTACCGCTCCCGGGTGTCCTTCGGGGACTTCCGGCTGGAGGGAAAGGCCAGGGAACTGCCGCCGGTCAAGACCGTTCTGGGTGAGCCCAAGCCCAGCTATTACCCCGGCTATGTGGAGGAGGGCAAGCACTACAACGAGGAGGACTTCCGCCTGCGGGGCTACAAGCAGTACTGGCTCAAGGAAGCGGACGCCGCGCCTCTGCCGGAGGGCAAGGACAAGGTGGGTTCCACCCTGCGCCCCCTGGACCGGGGGAGCGTGTTCCGGGGCACCATCCGCTACAAAAACCTGACGGCGGACGAGCTTGGCCTGCTGCTGTGGGCCATCCGGCTGGACGAGGGCTGCTTCCAGACCCTCGGTATGGGCAAGCCCTACGGCTACGGCCGGATGCAGGCGACCATTTCCGCACTGCGGGAGGTGGAGCCGGAGAAACTCTACACCCCGGACGGGCTGTGCGGATCCCCCAAAGAGGGCGGCGCGGACGCGGTGGAACAGTACATCCGCGCTTATGACGCCTATGCCGCTGACGCGCTGCGGGTGAAAAAGCCCAAGAAGCGCCCGTCCCTCCGCAGCCGGAATGAGATCCAGGACTTTTTCTTCCTGAAGCAAACCGTCCGCCCGGCGGAAGAGGTCTCCTATATGGAGCTGGGAGCGTATAAAAATATCCGCAGTCCGTTGGAGACGGTCCAGACGGTACGTGAGCAGGCGGAACAGGAAGCGGAGCGGGGCGAGCCGGAGGACCCTTGGGCGGCTCTGAAGGCGAAATTCGGGCCGAAATTCTGAGAGCGGAGGGACGACATGGCCACCAAGATCATTCTGTTTGTGAGCAGCCTGCCCCGGACGCTGGAACGGGCGGCCTACCTCTGCCCGGACGGCAGCACGGTGGAGGGCGCCCAGACCAATGAGGCGCCGGTGTGCTGCCTGCTGGAGCGCTATCCCCAGGTCTCGGAGATTCTGTGCATCGTCACGCCCGAGGCAGAGCCGGCCTATCGCTACCTCTGCGATATGCTGCAGCCGGCGTGGCCGAGGCTGGCGCTCCGGCGCATCCCCTATCGGGAGGGGGAGGACTTCAACGGCGCACCGCTGAGCGCCATCCTGAGCGCGGTGCGGGCGGGGGACGAGATCCTGCTGGAGACCACCGGCGGCTTCCGCAACGCCGTGATGTACCTGCTGCTCCTGAGCCGGGTGCTGTCCTATGTGGGGGTGCGCACGGTGTACGCGGTGTACAGTAACTTCCCCCAGAAGCGGATCGAGGACATCTCCCACCTCATCGGCCTCTTTGACCTGGTGGGCGGGATGCAGGAGCTCTCTTCCTTCGGAAGCGCCCGCACTCTGCGGACCTACTATGGGCAAACTCCCGCGGACCCGGCGGTGAGCAGTCTGCTCACCGCCCTGGAACAGCTGAGCGAGACCATCACCCTCTGCCGGACCAACCAACTGGGGGAGCGGATGAAGGCCTTCAATCAGGCGCTGGAGATGGCGAGGGACTGCGCCGACCCGCTGATGCGGGAGCTGATCCCCGCCTTCCGGGAGAAATTCGGCAAAAAGCTCAACACGGTGAGCCTTATCAAGTGGTGCGTGGAGAGCGAGATGCTCCAGCAGGCCCTGACGGTGTACACCGAGCGCATCCCCAGGCTCATCATGACCCGGGGCGATCTGCTGCGCCGGGACGAGGCCCTGGCGCCCGCTCTTTCCCGGCAGGAGTACGAGGACCCCGACGCAGTCCAGTTTGTGAAGGGCTTCCTCATGCTTTCCGGCAGCCGCCCGACGGCGGAGGAGAATGTGGACCGGACCCCGGTGCTGCGGAACTACGTCCCCGCCCATATCGGGGAGATTCTCCGAGTTGTAGCGGGAGATCCGGCGGAAATTCCACCGGAATTGGAGCGGGCGGTGGAAAACCTGGCCCTCATCCTGAGACTGGCCTACCCGGACGGCGGCGGCTACCGGGCGGACTGGCCGGAGCGCCTGCCGCCGGAGAAGGCCTTCCTGGCGCCTCTGGGCGAGTTCCCGAACAAGGCGTCCGCTCCCGAGGGGATGCTGCGGAGTGTGGGCGTTTACAAGCGGGAATACCTGGCGCTGCTGCTGGAGCAGGACGCCGGTGTGGAGCCGATGAAGGCGGACTATGTCTCTACGCTCCAGCACCTGGAAGCGCTGCTGCCCGGCTCCGGCTACGAGGTACTCTGCCCCATGGAGCAGATTGAGACTATTGCCCGGGACTATCTGTATATAAAAACCCTGCGCAATCTGGCCAACCACGCCAACGACACCGGGACCACGAACCAACAGCAGCTGATGGCCTATCTGGAGCCGTATGGGTATCCGCCTCTGGAGACCATCACTCTGGAGCAGATGCGCCGGGCCATTCTGGACGGACTGGACCACCTGCGGACCCGGCGCGGAAAGGAGTAACCCCATGAAAAAGTTTTTTACCGTCATCCCCCTGCAGGTCCCCGGCCAGCTGAGCCGGTACCGCTATGAGCCGGTGGGCAATACCCGGCTGGGGATGGAGGAGGAGACCAGCTTCCCCATTGTGACCGCCATTCACGGCTATGTCCAGCCGGGAGAGCCCTTCCTGGTCATCGCGGCGGTGCCCGATTCGGAGATCGGCAGACTGAACTGTCAGGCGCTCCGGCAGGAGCTGGAGGCACTGTGCAGCAAATACGGCCTCACCTGTGCAGGCGTGGAGGAGGTCACGGTGCCTTCTGACGAGTCGGTGTCCGCCCACGCCTCCACCTTCCAGAAGCTCATTGCATATGCGGAGGATGAGGATGAGCTCTTTGCCTGCATCACCTTCGGTACCAAACCGCTGTCCATGGCGGTGCGCATGGCGGTACAGTATGCCTATCGGGTCAAACGCAACACGTCTATTTCCTGCATCGTTTATGGCGGCATTGACCGCCCCAGCCGGGACCCGTCCACCTGGCGGGCCTATGTGTACGATGAGACGGCCCTGGTACGGCTGGACGAGATCGTCCGTGTGCTGGCCGACCAGGGCGTGGCGGACCCGGGCGCGGTGATCCAGCGGGTCCTGTCGCTGTAAGGGGGTGTATATATGGAACGCGATATCCAGGAAGCCCGTTTGAACGAGATTGCTGACCAATGGGCACGCTTGGAGCCGGAAGGAAACGAGGCTGCCCGTCAGACGCTCTATATCGAGCTGTTCACCTTAGCTTTTCAGCTCTATGATACGTCGGGCGCAATGTGGGTAGTGGATGCCTTTGAGGAGGCCATTGAGAAGTTTGACCCAGCGCGGGCGCTATTTTCCCATTATTTCGCGCATTTGCTGAAAAAACGGCGGATAGATGCCCATCGATATGAGCAGCGGCACAGTCCTACCGGAATCAGTCTGGACGACTTGGTTGGAAAGAAGGATCAAGTTGAACTTGGAAAGCTTCTGGAAGATATACACGCAGAAAATCCCGAACATGCTATTATGAAGGAATTCAAATTCCTGGAACTGACCTCCATGATCCTGAACTTTACTCAGTGCCATCTGGGGAAGTCGGGTAACGAAATCCGACGTAATTGGTACCGGATATTTTATACAGAGGATATAACGGACACCTTAAAAACCAAGAGTCTCCGGTTCGTGCACGAACGGGACGTGTTTGCCGCCATAAATCAGTCCTATCTGGACTACTACATGAGCGCTCCCTGTACCACAATGAAGCAAATTCAAGTAATCCCTCTGCGTCCTTATTGTCAAGTCGTGCCGGAACGGGAGGGCAGAACAGAAGAGACACCGGTTCCCATTCCATCCGACGTCTCTTTAAGCTACCTGAGGAGATGTGAGGGAAAGCGAGTGGGAAAAAGCACCAGAAGCAACCAAATGAAATTTTATGAAGAGGAAAAGAAGTTGATGCGCTCTTGCTGACCTGTTATACCATGACGCTGGAACCTCAGGGTACCGAGCACAGCCGCCCGGAGTGGGCCTATCACCTGTATGCCGCCCTGCTGGAGGGAGCACCCGTCGAGTTCGGCGCGGCCTCCCACCGGGACGGCGCCACACCGGTGAGCCAGTATCTGAGTCGGGAGGGGGAGCGCCTGGTGTGGCGGGTGACCCTGCTGGGCGGAGAGAGCGAAGCCGCCCTGGCCCCGGTCCTGGAGGCGCGGGAGGCGTACCGGCTGAACAAGGAGGGGGTGACGCTCCATGTGACCCGGCGGAGCTGTGACCACATCGCCAGTGTGGAGGAGCTCTTTCTCCGCTCCGCCGGGTGCAGCGGGCTCCACCGGCTGACGGTGCGGACCCCGGCCGCCTTCAGGAGCCGGGGCGTCTATCAGATCCTTCCCACCCCGCGCCTCATCCTCCAGAGCCTCATCAAGCAGTGGAACGGCTGCTTCCCCTGCTGCCCCATCGAGGACGAGGACGGAGAGGGCATGGAGACCATGGCGGCGGGGCTGCTGTGCCGGGGCTATCAGCTGCGGGACCAGCGCTATTTTCTCAAAGGAAACCCGATCCCCGGCTTTGGGGGAAACTTGACCCTGGACAGCATTCGTCTGACCGGGTTCCACCGCACCCTGGCCGATGCACTGCTGTACTTCTCCGGCTACGCCGGGATCGGCATCAAGACCGCCCTGGGTATGGGCGGAATCGACCATCAATTTTGTGTCAGGTAACGGGATCGGCGATCCGGTGCGAACCCTCCTTCTGCATGACCGGGAGCCGGTCAGATATCGGGAGGTTCGCACCGGGATAGCCTTAAAAAATCCGGGTGAACACTTGCATTCAACCAGCTGTATATGCTATAATAAACAAAAATCTGGTCGGATTATATAAAACAAGCAACTCTGTTTTGTGCTAGTTTGCCGTCACACGCTACACCCCTCACGGGGACAGAAACCGCTGGTGGCGGTGGTGTCCGCCCGCCCCTGAAAAGTCACACGCTACACCCCTCACGGGGACAGAAACGAGTTTGCCGACTTTACTGAGGGGGACCCCAACAAGTCACACGCTACACCCCTCACGGGGACAGAAACCCGTCTGTAGCGTTCAAAGCGTCCGCTGTTGCCGGTCACACGCTACACCCCTCACGGGGACAGAAACGATCTGCTGCGGCTTTTTCTTCCTGTGTGAGCTCGTCACACGCTACACCCCTCACGGGGACAGAAACGTGTCTATCCAGACACCTTCCCTGCAAGTCGTTGATGTCACACGCTACACCCCTCACGGGGACAGAAACCTTCTTTTGTTGCAGTTAGCGGAGTGCTTGCAATGTCGGGTCACACGCTACACCCCTCACGGGGACAGAAACGACCTTAGTTACAAAGTCATGCCACTGGTCTTTAGTCACACGCTACACCCCTCACGGGGACAGAAACGAGTTCCGGCTGGTGGAGGCGGTGACGTTGCCCTTTGGGTCACACGCTACACCCCTCACGGGGACAGAAACTGGTATGTATCTGTAGGACAAGGGGAAGTTTTGAGCGGTCACACGCTACACCCCTCACGGGGACAGAAACAATCTTAGAGTGGGCACTTCTGGTTGGCTCACCATGAACCGTCACACGTTACACCCCTCACGGGGACAGAAACAACTATAAGTCGGCAACCTCTTCATATGAAGCGTCACACGCTACACCCCACACGGGGACAGAAACTTCGATATTCGATTGTTTAGCTCACTGAAAACAGCTAGTCACACTCCGCACCCCACACGGGGACAGAAACATCCCCCTCGTTGAAGCCTACACCGTCCTCACCTGTCACACGCTACACCCCTCACGGGGACAGAAACTTTGCCAGCACATCGACGCTCTCGCCAAACTCGGCCGTCACACGCTACACCCCTCACGGGGACAGAAACAGGCCGGGAGCGTCCGCCCTTCGGGGCGGGGTTGCGGTCACACGCTACACCCCTCACGGGGACAGAAACATTTTCCGCGCTGAGTCCGTGGGTATAATCCAAAAGTCACACGCTACACCCCACACGGGGACAGAAACCATACCTCCTCAGTTTTCAAGTCTTGCATGTGAAAGGTCACACACTACACCCCACACGGGGACAGAAACATAGTCGCCGGCCTTACCATAGGAACTCGTCCAGAGTCACACTCCGCACCCCTCACGGGGACAGAAACCGCATGGGCGGGGCTTTGCCCTGCCCATTTCCTTTTTTACAAACAAAACTGCCGGTGCTCCATCAAAGAACTTGGTGGAGCCACCGGCAGCTTTTATTTTTAACGATTCCATTGCTTGACTGTAAAAATTTTTTCGAATAACCCTGAATTTTCCCTTCGAAAGGACGATGGTAAAGTAGAAGCAAAAAGGAGGCGAAGAAATTGAAACAGGTCTTGTGGATTTCCAGGCACCAAATGACGGAGACGCAGGTGAACGATCTGGCCCGCGCGCTGGGGGACTCGGTGGAGCTTATCCCGTGGCAGGATACCGTAACGGAGCTTGCGGAACTGCTGCCGGAGCTTCGGCGGGTGGATGCGGTGGCGGCGGTGCTCCCTGTCCGTCTGCTGGCGCAGTTGGTGGCGGCGGCTGATGGAAAACCGGTGCTGCAAGCCCGCATGGCGCGGATTCCTACCGGCCGGACGCTGGTTCTGCCGGACGGACGCAGAGAGGCGGAGTTTCAGTTCGGATACCTGGGCTGGGAGCAGATCCTGCGCCTGGAGCTGGAAACCAGGCAGTTGTGGTAGGAAAGATAGGAGGAACGCCAAATGTACCATCCGGAATACAGTACGGTCGATCCTGACAGCGGGAACGTTGGACATAAAGGTCCTCTTGAACTCAACAGAGGGAATCACGATCATATGCCTCCCCGTACCGAGGCCTATTTGCCGGGCGATGAGAGAGGCCATGTAAACGCCAGTTCGCTGGGAGGCGTAAACACGCGGGTCAATGTGGTTCCCCAGAACCATGATGTCAACCGGTATTCTTTTGCTCATATGGAAAACGGCGAGCGTGCCGCGCTCAAAAACGGCGCTTTCATCGAGTCGGAAAAAGTGGCCATTGTCAACGGAGCACCGGGAGACCGCCCCCAGAATTTTCAGATAACCGATGCTGCTACCTACCCCGATGGCCATACAGAGCAAATCCATCACTCCTTTGTCAACGAGGCCTATGCCGATCAGCAGGCCTGGAACGAGCTTTCAGCCGCTCTCCCGGATACTTTCGAAGCGCCCAATCCGGGAGACGGACTCCGGGACGCGATGAGCCCCGAGGCATACGCCGACCTGATGGAACAGACGGACGCAGAGCTCCCCGGAATAACGGCCGACTATGCCCCGGCCGATTTCAGCGGCGCACCGGTAGAGCCGGAGGCCTCGGCTGAGATCGATGCTTCTTTTGAAGGGGAGGTTGAGGCGGAGGCCGCAGTCTCGGTGGATGCAGACATTGATGCCGACTCAGAATTGTATTAGGAGTGGGCGTTATGCGCTACGATTTACCTGCCGGAATGAAGAAGCCGACAGCTCCGGACTGGCCCAAGGGAATCGGCAGCATTTCCGCGGAGCTTCCGGATGGAACAGCGTTTGAGGTCCCAGTATTCCAGGGAAAAAATGTGCTGACATTTGGGGTAGTGGGAACGGGCAAGACCAGGTCCTACACCCTTCCGGCGGCGAAGTGTCTGCTCGCGGCCGATTCCATGATGAAGGGGGTATTCTTTGAGATTAAACGCTCATTTATTGACCATTTTCTCAAGCCGGAAGATAAGATCATTACCCATAACCCTTCCGCGGTTCGTCCGGAGAATCTGTTTCGCCCGAATCTGATTCGCGAGATTCGTCAGGCGCAGGACAAGGAGGCAGAAATGCGAGAAATTGCCGACTTCCTGTTTGCGGAAGAAATGAAGGATACCATGGCCCTTGCCTGGATTGAATCAGCCCGGGATACGTTTGTTGGCGTGCTGCGTGTCATTGTGGACCTCTGCCCTCAAGAGAACACAAATAACTGGACCCTCATTCATGCGCTGCGCCGTATGTCACTGGAAGAACTGATGAACTATCTGGCAAAGCACCCCAGAAATGCTTCGCTTTTGAAAAATGACTTTAACTTTGATCCGGAGCGTCAAAAAAGCTATACCCCAAATCGGAAAGCCACCGATATTATGTTTTTCTTCAATCAGATCCTGGAAAAATTTAGCGGATCATTTATCTCCAACGGAGAAGATACCATTCACGATTATCTAAAGGGCCGGTATGGTCGGAATCTGTTTTTTCTGTATGACCTGGCATCGGCGGAAATCAGCCGGCCATTTATGCGCTACTACTTGAAGAAATTAAAGGACGCCAAAATGTCGAATCTGTCGCCGGTATCTTCTCCCATGCTCTGGGTGCTGGATGAAATTGACAAAATGGCGGACGGCGGTAAGGACGCAGACTTCGGGCTGTTCCAGGCGGCCAATCTGGGCCGCGAGTACGGTATTCAGATCTTGCTTACCACGCAAAGCGTGGAAAATTTGTACGGTTTAAGTCCGGACTTCAATTCCCATATCACCGCCGGCGGGCTGGCTGGCTTTCCTGTGCTGCTTTCTTTCCGGCCAGGCGATCCTGCGACCATTGAAACCATGCAGAAACTGTTTGGCTCTGAGCAAAAAGAACATATTATCCTGCCCCTTTCCCGCTACTCCGCCCCAGAGGTCAAGCACGAGCGGGAGCCGGTGGTAACTGATGCTGACTTTGCGGCGCTGGCTACCGGGGAGTGCTATATCAAAATAGAATCCTGTGCGCCGCAAAAAGTGCGCATTCTTCATCCTTCACGCTAAGGAGGACAGCGGAAATGAACTATCTGCAGTATATCAGTACCATTCCGCATTTTAACTTGCCTTGCGCAAGCCTTCGCTTTCTGGTAAGCGGGGTGGATGCTTCGGTGCGCCAGATTGTGGGACAAGATATTGTATCCTCCTGCTATTCCCACGGAAAAACGCTCTTTATCGTGGATAATACGCAGGAAAATCGGAACTTCCAGGGTTGGTTCGGCCAATATCGAATCGTAGATATTTCTAAAGAGGAGGTGTGTCTCTGCCCCAAACTTCTGGAGGTATCGTCGTTACAGGAGATCAGCCGCTTCAGAGCTTTGCTTGCCTGCCTGGGCTTTGACGGAACCCGCACCATGCAGGTAGTTTCTTATTTATCTTTCGTAAAAGAAACGGAACGCAGGCTTGGGAACAAAAATTCGCTTACGGTAGATATCCTGGAAGATTACGGAAGCCCTATGTTGGTACAATGGAAGCTCAGGCAGCTTGTTTCCAATGGAACGATTGATGAGACTCACTACAACTACTTACTTGGAAAATATTCAGAGGTCAGTCATGCTGCCGCAGACTTTGAGATGTTCTTTACCCTTCTCGCTCCGTTTTTGCGGGGAGTGGCCCCCAGTGGCAATGTCGCGATACGAATACCGGTGGGAGACTTCAGTGAGGACAGGCCCCTTCAAGATCTGATGAGTAAGCTGATGTTGGACTATGTAAGGCAGAATACGGACGGTTCCGTTGTTTTCATCCTGGACAATGGAAGAGGTGGAGACCGCGGCGTTTTGATTGATATCCTGAAAAATCTGCCCTCTGGGGTTGGGGTTCATATGTTTTCTAATGATGCATTTTCCTTTGACAGTGCCAGTCTCCAAGTAATCATGAATATCTTTCCCATTCGTATCTATACCCGCCATATTGATATGGAGTCGGCCCAAAAAATAGAGTCTCGCTGCGGAGAAATTGATGTTGTGAGGCGTACGACTTCGGTCACCATTGACAAGCGCATCAGGGCAACATCCGCATGGGATATCCTCTTTGGGACCAATCGTACCGAAACAGAGACTAGAAACGCCCCCACAAAAGAATACTGTTTCCGCAAGGAGGCCATCAACACACTTTCGGGTGGGACCGGGATCGTTGATTGCGCAGGGAATCAAATTTTATTCTATTTTCATCGTTGAAATATTTTGTGTTAGGAGGGTCTGTTATGCTGCGCATGAGCGGTATGATTAAGGTAAGTGCTGTATTCGCTGTAGACTTTATCCTGTTGTCCTCTTTGCTCCACGATATGTCCCTCTCGGCGATGTTAATTGGAATTCTGATTTTGTACGCTATTTGGGGCGGTTATATCGACCTTTTGAAGGAAGGCGCGGTAAAATGCGACCATTTGCCTGCCTATGAGAACAGCCGTCTTCAGTCCGCAAAAGAACAGTTGCTTTCGGATGTGCGTCGTGCAAGTGCCGTGGATTTGTCTGGGCTGAAGATTTACCTGATCCCGGGTGATACTGGTATGCAGGCAACGGCCTATGGGAATAACTGCGTCAGTGTTTCCAGAGGTACATTTGACAATGCCGACCCTGTTACGCTCAATGCTGTTCTGGCCCATGAAGTATCACATACGCTCCATTTTGATCCCGAGTTTAACCGAGCCGTATTCGGATCCATCCTCTTTTTGATTGGCGCCATGAGTGTAATATCGTTTGTTTTTATCGTTTTTATTTTTATTGTCTTCGTCATGCTGTGTTTTTGGCGTTCCTGGATAGGAGTGCTCGTCTTTAACGGGACAAGAAAAGCAGTTGGGGGATTTTTTGATCTTCTTCAGCGCGGTGTCGTTGTTATCTATCAGATCATCATGGGTATTGTGGGCCGCCATGCTGAGTACCGGAGCGATCTTTACTCCTGCGAGTTGGGTTACGGCGCTCAACTGTCTCACTTTCTGTCCATCGCCGCGCCGGATACCTATAGACAGATGACGATTACGGAAGCTTTATATAGAAGTCACCCTCCAACGGAAAGACGCATTGCTCGGATAGAGTATTATATGAATGTCAATCCATAATCCAAATGTAAGGATCGGATCAGCCAGCGTATAAAATCGCCCTCGTTGTCGTAAGCGTCATCTCTCTCGTTCCGTTTTCCGATTTGGCTGGTATCTATACAGGACAATGAGGGTGTCCAGCGCAGCCGGGTGTCTAAGCCCTATAAGATCCAGTCGGTCATGGTTTGACAGGGCAGCTTTAGACGCTGCCGCTGAAAAGCTTGTTACAGCCGGTACAGGGGCAATCCCGACTCCGTGCAAACTCCATTTTGGGTGCAAGTGCAAATAGAGCAAAATTTATTCAGGTCAGTAGCCGGGGAATCCGGCTACTGCCTTTTCCAGCGTAACCGTCAAATCTCCCGGCGTATAAGGCGTATAAAAAGGCCGCCATCTCAGTGCGCAGGCACTGAGATGGCGGCGGGCATTTTCATTATAGTTTTGGAATTTTACATTCCTGTGGTGCGTTCACCGGGAGGAAAGATTCCGCCCAGGCCTCATCCGTCCGGCTCAGGCCCGGTGCGTTATTCAGGAGCCGAACCAGGTAGCGGTAGGGATCCAGGTCGTTCTCCTTTGCGGTTTCAATCAGACTGTAGATCACAGCGCTGGACTGGGCGCCGGCGGGGGTGTTGGAAAAGAGCCAGTTCTTCCGGCCCATAACGAATGGCTTAATGCTGCGCTCAGCACGGTTGTTGGAGAGTTCCAGCCTGCCGTCCTCCAGATAGCGTACCAGGTAGGGCCACTGTTCCCGCAGATAGTGCAGGGCCTTGCCAAGGGCAGACTTGGGGGCCGTTGTAGCGCTGGCCTCATTTGCCCATGCCAACAGAGCGTCCAGAACCGGTTTCTCCAGTTCCAGCCGCTTGTTGTATCGCTCTTCCGGTGTCAGGTCCGCGAGAGAATGCTCCGGCTGGAACAGCCGGGTGCAGTAACACTCGCCGGTCGCCGCCAGAGAGTCCTGTCGTTTCTCTTTGGGCAGCGTCTGCAGCGCCTCGTCAAATTTTCGCCTGGCATGGGCCCAGCAGCCCACCACCCGGATACGCTCAGACAGCTTGTGGTACCCCTGGTAGCCGTCCGCGTGCAGCCAGCCGGAGAAGTCCTTGAGGAATGCCAGGGCGTACTCTGCCTTCCGGCTGGGCTGGTACTCATACAGGACAATGGGATACTCAGCGCAGCCGCTGGTCCGGTAGAGCCACATGTAGGACTTGCTCGTAGAAGTCCTG
>CASFCS010000014.1 GCA_949293245.1 uncultured bacterium
ACGATCATGGCCCGCTCCTTACAGGTTCTCCCGGAAGAAGGCCTCCATGGCCGCGATGGCCCCCTCCTCCGAGGGGCCCTCCGCCGTCACGGTGATCTCATCTCCCCCCTTGACCCCCAGGCCCATGAGCTTCATGAGCTGGGTGGCCTTGGCGCTCTTCTCCCCCTTCAAAAGGGTGATGGTGGTGTCCGGGTAGGCCTTGGCCGCCTTCACCAGCAGCCCGGCGGGCCGGGCGTGGATACCTACGGGGTCCGTAATGGTATAAACAAAGCTCTTCATGGCGCGCACTCCTCTATAAATTATTGATAATTTAAGACTCTTTGATCAGCAGTACCGATTCATAGGGCCGCAGGACCCACTCCCCGGCGGGGGCGCTGTCGGGGTAGTTGGACAGCAGCACCCGGAAACCCTCCAGGGACTGGGGGCAGCGCCAGGGGGTCTCCTTGCGGAAGAAGTTGTTGACGCACACCAGCTGCGCACCCTCCCACTGCCGCCTGTAGGCCAGGACGGCGGGATGGTCGGGGGTGAGGGGGGCGAAGTCCCCCTGGGCAAAGACCGGGTACTCCTTCCGCAGGCGGATGAGTGCTTTGTAATGGGCGAGGATGGAGTCCGGGTCGGCCTGCTGGGCCTGGGCGTTGATGGCGGCGGTGTTGGGGTTCACCGACAGCCAGGGCTCCCCGGTGGTGAAGCCGCCGTTATGGGTGGCATCCCACTGCATGGGGGTGCGGCTGTTGTCCCGGGAGTGGACCTTCAGGATCTGGTAGACGCTCTCCTCGCTGAGCCCTTTGTCCCGCAGGATCTGGAAGTGGTTGAGGCTCTCCACGTCCCGGTACTGGTCCAGCCGGGTGAAGCCCGCGTTGGTCATGCCCAGCTCCTCCCCCTGGTAGACGTAGGGGGTGCCCCGCATGGCGTGGATCACCGTGGCCAGCATCTTGGCCGACTGCTTCCAGTACACCCCCTCGTCCCCGAAGCGGGAGACCACCCGGGGCTGGTCGTGGTTGCACCAGAACACCGCGTTCCAGGCGCCGTGGGCCGCCATGCCCTCCTGCCAGGAGAAGAGCAGGTCCTTGAGCCGGCCGAAGTCCGTGGGCACGATGACCCACTTTTCATTGCCCATGAAGTCCACCTTCAGGTGGTGGAAGGAGAACACCATGGACAGCTCGCCGCTTTTCTCCCCGGCGTAACGGAAGCAGTTGTCCATGGAGGTGGAGGACATCTCCCCCACGGTGATGATCTCGGGGTCCCGGCCGAAGCTCTGGGCGTTGAGCTCCTGGAGGAACTCGTGGATGCGGGGGCCGTCGGTGTAGAACCGGCGGCCGTCCCCCTGGAGGTCGTCTGCGTACTCCCCCTTGCTGATGAGGTTGACTACGTCGAAGCGGAAGCCCTTGACCCCCTTGCCCATCCAGAAGCGGACAATGTCCGCCACCTCCCGGCGCACGGCGGGGTTCTCCCAGTTCAGGTCCGCCTGGGTCTTGTCAAAGAGGTGGAGGTAGTACTTGTCCAGATGGGGCACATACTCCCAGGCATTGCCGCCGAACTTGCTCTCCCAGTTGGTGGGGGGAGAGCCGTCAGGTTTTCCCGGGCGGAAGATATAGTAGTCCTGGTAAGTGCGGTCCCCCTCCAGAGCCCGCTGAAACCACACGTGGTGGGTGGAGGTGTGGTTGAACACCATGTCCAGCATCACCTTGATGTCCCGCTGCCCCGCCTGGGCCACCAGCTCCTCAAAGTCGGCCATGGTGCCGTACCGGGGGTCGATGGCCCGGTAGTCCGCCACGTCGTAGCCGTTGTCGTTCTGGGGCGAGACGAAGATGGGGGTAAGCCAGATATAGTCAACTCCCAGCTCCCGCAGGTAGTCCAGCTTTCGGATCACCCCCCGCAGGTCCCCCAGGCCGTCCCCGTTGGTGTCCAGAAAGGACTTGGGGTAGATCTGATACACCACGCTGCTTTTAAAATCGCCCATGGTCATTTCACTCCTCGCACATGACTGTGGTCTCGCCCGCTTTGGCGTCCATGCCGCTGAGCAGCTTCACCGTGTGCTCGCCGGGGTCGGACACCACGAAGGCGGTGGTCACCGGGTGGCCGGCGGCCCTGATCTTCTCCGGGTCAAAGGAGATGAGCCTGTCCCCCAGGCGCACCCGGTCGCCCTCCTTCACGTAGAGCTGGAAGCCGTCGCCGTTCATGGCCACGGTGTCCATGCCCACGTGGATGAGGACCTCCACGCCGCTGTCCAGCTTCAGGCCGCAGGCGTGCTTGCTGTCCTCCATCACCGCGGTAAGCACCCCGTCCCCGGGAGCCACCACAGTGGTGCCGGTGGGCTCGATGCCCACCCCGTCCCCCAGGATGCCCTGGGAGAACACCTGGTCGGGGATCTCCCCCAGGGGGATCACCCGGCCGTCCAGGGGGGACTTCACGTCCAGGCCGGCGGGGGCCTCAGGGGTTGCCTCCTGGAGAGAAGCGGTCTCCCCCTCCGGGGCGGGGGTCTCAGGGGCGTCGAGGCCCTTGTCCTTGGCCGCCAGCTTCCGGCCCCCCACCACAAAGGTCAGGACGAAGGGGATCACGATGGCCGCCGCCATGGCCACCAGGAAGCTCAGCCAGAACTGGGGCTTGATGGACAGGATGCCGGGCAGGCCCCCCACGCCGATGGAGTAGGCCTCCACGCCGGTGCCGATGGAGATCATGGCCGCCACGGCGGAACCCGCCATGCCGCACACCAGGGGGAAACCGTATTTCATGTTCACGCCGAACAGAGCGGGCTCGGTGACGCCCAGGTAGCAGGAGATGCAGGCGGGGATGTTCACCTGCTGGGCCCGCTCGTTCTTCTTCTGCAGCACCGACATGGCCAGCACGGCGGAACCCTGGGCAATGTTGGACAGGGCGATCATGGGCCAGAGAATGGTGCCCTCATAGAGGTTCACCAGCTGGGAGTCGATGGCGTTGGTCATGTGGTGCAGGCCCGTCATGACGATGGGGGCGTAGAGCAAGCCGAAGGCCGCGGCAAAGAGCCACCGGACGTTGGAGGTGAGGCCCATATAGACCACGGAGGCGATAACGTCCCCGATCTTCCAGCCGATGGGGCCCACAATGGTGTGGGCCACGATGACCGCGGGCACCAGGGAACAGAAGGGCACCACGATCATGCTGACCACCTCGGGGCAGATCTTCTTGAAGAACTTCTCCAGGTACACCAGCACGAAGCCCGCCAGCATGGCGGCGATCACCTGGCCCTGGTAGCCGATCATCTCCACCTGGGCAAAGCCGAAGTCCCACACGGGGATCTGTTCCGCCGTGGCCACGGAGAAGCCGTTGAGCAGCTGGGGAGACACCAGGGTCAGGCCCAGGATAATGCCCAGGATCTGGGTGGTACCCATCTTCTTGGTGATGGACCACACGATGCCCACCGGCAGCATGTGGAACACCGCCTCGCCGATGAGCCACAGGAAGCTGTACACCCCGGACCAGAACTGGGAGACGTCCGCCAGGCTCTGGGTGCCGTCGGCAAAGAAGTTGATTTCGCCGATGATGTTGCGGAAGCCCAGAATCAGACCGCCGCAGATGAGGGCCGGGATGATGGGGGCAAAAATCTCCCCCAGGGTGCCCACCACCCGCTGGATGATGGACTGGTTGCTCTTGGCCGCCGCCTTCACCGCGTCCTTGCTGACCCCCTCGATGCCGGCATAGGCGGTAAACTCGTTGTAGAAAATGGCCACGTCGTTGCCGATGATCACCTGGAACTGCCCCGCCTGGGTGAAGGTGCCCTTCACGGCGGGGATGGCCTCGATCCTTCCGGTGTCCGCCTTGGCGGGGTCCACCAGGACAAAGCGCATCCGGGTCATGCAGTGGGACACTGCCCGGATGTTCTCCTTGCCTCCGATGTACTCCAGCAGGGCCTGTACATCTTTCTGATACTTTGACATGCGCGTTCCTCCTCCATTTATTTGCCCGCTGCCTGGCTCCACCTGCGGGCCCCGGTGTTCTGTACTGTCATCATAGTATACTTGTTTAAACAAGTCAATTTAGAAAAGCGTATAAAGTCACAGCCCGCTTTTTGACGAAACATACAATCTTGTCTTTTTCTTTCTCAGCCCATTGACTCCCTATCCGTCAAATGGTACAATACAAAAATCCTCAGTTGTTTAAACAAGGTGGGATAGTATGCCGCGTCAGAAATTTCATCAGATCTATACCGCTCTGAAAGAGCGCATTGAATCGGGGGTCTATCCGGTGGGCCAGCTGCTCCCCTCGGAAAACACCCTCATCGTGGAGTTTGACTGCTCCCGCAACACCGTGCGCCGGGCCATCTCCGAGCTGGTGCGGGACGGCTACGTCCAGACCCGGCAGGGGTGGGGGGTATGCAACATCTTCCAGCCCATTGAGCCCTCCTCCTACACCATGGGGGTCATCGAATCCTTTCGGGAGACCGCCCGGCGCACCGGCCAGGACGCCAGCACCCAGGTAGTGTGGTTCACCCGCTGCACCGCCGACCGGGCCATTGCCGCCCAGACGGGCTTCCCGGTGGGTATGGAGCTCTTTTCCCTGTGCCGGACCCACCAGCTCCACGGCCAGCCCATGATCCTGAACCTGAGCTATCTCCGGGCAGACTGCATGCCGGAGCTGACGGAGGAGATCGCCGGGGGCTCCCTGTACCGCTACCTGGAGGAGGAGCTGGGAATGGTCATCGTCACCAGCAAACGCACCGTCACCGTGGAGAAGGCCACGGAGCTGGACGCCAAATGTCTGGCCCTGGGGGAGTACAACTGCCTGGCGGTGGTAAGCAACCAGGTATACAACAGCGACGGCGTTCTCTTCGAGTATACCCAGTCCCGCCACCACCCTTTGATCTTCCGCTTCCAGGACAACGCCGTGCGCCGCCAATTTTCCCGGTAGCACGACCCGTCACAACAACAGCAAGGCCCCGGACGCCTGTGCGTCCGGGGCCTTCAGCGTGTCGGTCAAGTGGACACGCTTCAAAAAATACCTGCATTTTTTCAATCTGTTTTACTCCTGCCGCAGCCGTGCAATGAGGGCCCCGCCCTGCTCTCTGAGCCAGACCCGGCTGCTCTCCCACTCCGGCATCACCCGCTCCACCTCCCTCCAGAAGGCGGCGGAGTGGTCCATGTGCTTCCTGTGGCACAGCTCGTGAACCACCACATAGTCCAGCACCTGGGGCGGGCAGAGCATCAGCAGGCAGTTGAAGCTGAGATTGCCTTTTGCCGAGCAGCTGCCCCACCGGGAGACCTGGCTGCGGATGGTGATCTTCCCCCAGGTCACCCCCACCGCCGGGGCAAAGTGGGCCACCCGCCGGGGGATGACCTCCGCCGCCCCCTCCGCCAGGGCCCGGATCTCCTCCCCGGTGAGCTTGGGCAGGGCCGCCTGCCGCCGCTGTGCCGCCCGGGCCAGGTGCTTCTCCAGCCACCCCGCCTTCTCCCCCAGAAAGCGCTTCACCTCCCGGTCGGGCAGCCCCAGCGGGGCCCGCACCACCACGGTGAGATCCCCCCGCACCTCCAGGGAGAGGGTCCTGCGGCGGCTGCGTATTATTCTCACCTGTCCGTCCCAGGTTGTCTGTGCCTCCCGGTCCATGGTCCTTCCCCCTCCCCGCTCCTCGCGGCCGCTGTTTTCCTATGAGTATAGCCCATGTTCCCCCGCCGCACAACCCCCGCCCCGGGACTTGACGCCCCGGGGGACGGGGCGGTGCTCTCCCGGGAGAAACAGGCCCGCTCCGCCGCCCCCGGATCTTTTTCCGGAGGCGGCCTTTTTTTGTTGACAAGCCGGTCTATTCGTGATAGACTAATCACGAGGAGATCTATAGACAATAGACCAAAGGAGGCCGCCATGAACGACACCAAGCTGGGCGCCATCGAGACCCGCTTTGCCGAGCTCATCTGGCGCAATGAGCCCCTCTCATCGGGGGACCTGGTAAAGCTGTGCCAGCAGGAGCTGTCCTGGAAAAAGTCCACCACCTACACCGTGCTGAAAAAGCTGTGCGACCGGGGCCTCTTCCGCAACGAGGGGGGCACCGTCACCGCCGTCCTCTCCCGGGAAGAGTTTTTCGCCCGGCAGAGCGAGGTCTTTGTGGAGGAGACCTTCCAGGGCTCCCTGCCCGCCTTCCTCACCGCCTTTACCCGGCGGAAAAAACTCTCTGAGGAGGAGATCCAACAGCTCCAGCAGCTAATCGACCGGAACAGGGGGTGCTGAGACATGACCGACTTTCTTGCCCGCCAAGTGCTGCCCACCGTGCTCAACATGAGCCTCACCGCCAGCGTGGTGATCGGGTGCGTGCTGCTGGCCCGGCTGCTGCTGCGCCGGGCTCCAAAGGTCTTTTCCTACGGGCTGTGGGCGGTGGTGCTCTTCCGCCTGATATGTCCCGTGTCGGTGACCGCCCACCTCTCCCTGCTGGCTCTGCTGGACGCCCCCGTCCAGGAGGCCGCGCCCTACACCAGCGTGGTGACCTATGTGCCCCCGGAATCCCCCATCTGGCCGGAGACGCCGGCGGCCCAAATCTCTCCCGGACCCGGAAATGCCGGGGCCCTCTCCCCCTCCCCCGGCGTCTCCCAGGCCGAGGAGCCCCGGGGTGGGGACCCCATGGTCATCGTCTCCCTGGTGTGGCTGGCGGGGGTGACCGGTATGGCGGCGTACAGCCTGGTCTCCCTGGTGCGGCTGCGCCGCCGCCTGGTGGGGGCTGTGCCCCTGGAGGGAAATGTGTACCTGGCCGACCACATCGACTCCCCCTTTGTGCTGGGGATCTTCCGCCCCAGGATCTACCTCCCCTCCTCCCTGCCGGAGCGGGAGCGGGGGTATATCCTGCTCCATGAGGAGCACCACATCCGCCGGCTGGACCATGTGGTGAAGCTGCTTTCCTTCCTGGCTCTGTGCCTGCACTGGTTCAACCCCCTGGTGTGGCTCTCCTTCCTGCTGCTGGGCCGGGACATGGAGATGAGCTGCGACGAGGCGGTGATGAAAAAGCTGGGGGACGGCATCCGGGCGGACTACTCCTCCTCCCTACTGTCCCTGGCCACCGGCCGCCGTCTCATCGCCGGAGCTCCCCTGGCCTTCGGAGAGGGGGATACCAGGGGGCGGATCCGAAATGTGCTGTCCTGGAAGCGGCCCCGGGTGTGGATGGTGGTGCTGGCGGCGGTGTGCTGCGCAGCGGTGGTGGCCGCCTGTGCCTTCAACCCCCAGGGGGACGGGACGGACATCCAGACCCCTGACAGCCAGGGGGACCCCTCCCCCGGCCTCTCCCCCACGCCGTCCCATGGGACGGCCGCCCCGGTCCCGGCCAAAGGGACTTTCGGCACGGCGGAGGACACGGCCTACTACCTGGAGCTGTCCGCCGCAGGCATGGAATTTACCGACATGGACGCCGCCCGCCGGGACGCCGTTCTCTCGGAGTACGGCACGCTGCTGGAGGGCTACACCTTCCTGGCCCGGGAGAGCACCGACGGCGGGACCGCCTATATCCTGGGGGCATACTCCGGCCCGCCGGAGGAGAATCCCCTGTACCTGATGTACTCCGTGGAGGTGGGGGATTATAACGGCGGCACCGTCCAGGTCCTCTACCGGGAGGAGGACTCCGCCGCCGTGGAGGAGGCCCTGGCGGAGGCGGCCATCCCGGAGGTGGGTACCGCCATCCATGACAGCACCATCCTGTACACCGCGGACAACTATCAAAGCAGCAACATCGTCATGATCGTCCCCAAGGATGTCTCCTTTACCCTGAGCGCGGCCCTCAACCGCTATCTCTACCAGACAAATGGGCGGGCCTACATCGAGGACGCGGCGGCCCGGGGCATCGCCGTGAACAACCCCGGCGCCCCCTGCCTCTATGTTTACCGGGTGGACGAGACCTACGGAGAGCTGGCCGAGTGCATCCCCCTGACCCAGGAGCAGCTTGAGACCATCCAGAGCGAGGAACTCACCCCTCTCACCCCGGGATTTGGCTTTGCTGCCACCCTGCACACGTCGGACGACCCCACAAATTTCAGTGACAGCACCATAAGCTACACCGAGGCCACAGGGGTGCCCCAGACGGTGCTGGATCTTGCACGGGAACACTGTGATTACCGCTTCGCCGACCCCAGCTATATAAGAGGTCCCATTCTTGGGGCTGTACTGGAGGGCAGCTGGCTGGAGGAGCCCCGGTACGCCGATGAGGCCGACCTTGCCCGGCTGGAGGAGATCCTGAAAAACGCCCAGTTCAGCTATGTGGGCTCCTGCGGCTACGGGGCCAAGGTGACCCTCACCCTCACCGGCGGGGAGCAGCTCACCTTCTTCAAGGGCACCGACAGTTGCGACACCGTGCTCTTCGGCTCCTGGAGCGGCTACTCCCTGGGGGATCGGGAGAACACGGAATTCTGGGAGATCTTCGGCCTGGATCCGGACACCAAGGCCCCTCTGGAGGGGTGAAACAGCCCTTCTATTCCCAAAACGCCGCCCGGCCCCCATATGGGAGCCGGGCGGCGTTGATGTTCAGCGCTATATGTGCAGGTCCTTTTTGCAGAAAGCCGTCACCCCGCCGGCGTACAAAACCGCCGCGCCCAGCAGCAGCACCAGGGAGCCGGCCACGGCCCCCGCCTCCCCCGCCGCCAGACCGGTGGGGTCATACAGGGTGAAAAAGGTGAAATACCGGGCCTTCTCCGCCGCCTCCCCGGCGTTGGCGAGCATCTGAAGGACGTACATCAGGGCGGGGATGCCCGCGCCCAAGGCCAGGCTGTACCGGGTGTCGGAACAGAGGCAGGAGAAGAAAAAGCAGATCCCCCCAATAAACAGGTGCAGGCATAAAAGCCCGGCATTTACCGCCAACAGCTCCCCCACCGGCAGCTCCCCGGGGAAGCTGCCCCGGGCCACCCCCAGCTCCAGGGCGGTGGTGTACCCCAGCAGCAGGAGATTCCCCGAGATGAGCACCCCGGCCTGGGTGAGGGCGATGGTCCCCCGGCCCACCGGCGCGGCGGTGAGGTACACCATGGACCCCTGGTCCACATACCGGGCCACCAGGGCGTTGCCCCGGAGGATGGAGAACACCATAGGGAACACCAGCAGGATGAACCCGTACAGGTAGGAGATCATGAACCCCAGCAGGTCCGTGGCCCCCGCCGTCATACCCACAGCGGCCATAAGCTCGGGCAGGGCCTGGGCATAGCTGTCCAGCAGGGCCATCATCTCGGGCTCATACATGGTCATGATAATGGCCACATACATGGTCATCACCGCCCCGAAGATCACAAGCAGCCTGACGCTGCCCCGCAGCTCCCGCTTATACAGCGTCAGATTCATGACTCTCCCCCTCTCCCCCGTAGTAGTGCAGAAAGATGGACTCCAGGGTCTGCCTGGCGGTGACCGTGGCCTCTCTCCCCCGGCAGGTCCCGCCGAAGTCCTCCGCAAAAGCCGCGGCCTCCTCCGGCGTGGCCAGGGTGACGGTGTAGCGGCGCACATGGCGGCCCCGGAGGGTCTCCACCGAGTCGGTGGCCACCATCCGGCCGGAGCGGATGATCCCCACCCGGTCGCAGGAGCGCTCCACCTCCTCAAAGATGTGGCTGGACAGGAGGATGGTCTTGCCCCGCCCCTTCTCCTCCTCCAGCAGCTGGAGAAAGCGGTTTTGCATCAGGGGGTCCAGGCCGGAGGTGGGCTCGTCCAGCAGCAGAATCTGGGGGTCGTGGAGGAAGGCCGCCGCAATGCCCAGCTTCTGCTTCATCCCCTTGCTCATCTTCTTGATCTTGCCCCTGGGCTGGAGCTCGAACCGGTCCAGCAGCTCCTTTTTCCGGTTGGCGGCGGACACGCCCCGGTACCGCTCCAGAAAGCGCAGGAACTCCTCCCCGGTCATGTCGTCAAAAAAGCTGATCTCCCCCGGGATGTAGCCCAGGGAGCGCTGTATCCTGGTCCGCTCCCGCCAGCAGTCCAGGCCGTTGATCCGGCAAGCGCCCCCTCTGGGGCGGATGAACCCCATCAGATGGCGGATGGTGGTGGTCTTTCCCGCCCCGTTGGGCCCCAGGAAGCCAAACACCTCCCCCTGATCCACGGAGAAGGAGAGGTCGAACACCCCTCGTCCCCCGCCGTAGTCCCGGGTCAGGCCCTCCACTTGCAGCACGCTCATTGATACGCCTCCTTGTACGAGACGAGGGGTCTCATCCGCCCCTCCTCGTCAACTCTGTTCAGTCTCAGTATAGGGGATTGACTGAAATTTGCAAGGGGGGAAATCCGGTGCAGCACAGTAAAAAAGGGGGCGCCTGCATGAAGCAGTCGCCCCCTTTTGGCGGTTTGTCTATTCCACGGTTTTCAGGGATTCCACCATGTCGATTTTCTTCAGGCTGAAGTGGGCCACCACGTTTACAATGGCGGAGAACACCACCGTCAGTCCCGCCGCCATGATGTAGGCGTAAGGCGGGGCCGTGCGGCCGAACATCACCAGGTCCACTTCCACGGTCACCACCATCCAGCTGTGGAGGAAGCGGCCCAGCACCAGCCCCAGGATGATGCCGAAGAGGGTGAGGAAGATGTTCTCCCGGTACACATAGGCCGAGGTCTCCCGGTCATAGAAGCCCAGCACCTTCAGCGTGGCCAGCTCCCGCATCCGCTCCGTGATGTTGATGTTGGTCAGGTTGTAGAGCACCACAAACGCCAGGGCCGCAGCAGACAGGATGATAATGACCACCGCGTAGTCGATGCTGGTCATACTGTCGGTAAAGGTCTCCCGCATGGTGGAGATGTTGGAGTAGGACAGCACGCCCTCCAGGCTCATCAGCTCCCGGGATACCCGGTCCGCCGTCTCCTCCGACTCGTCGGCGTAGCGCAGCATGAGCACGTTGTCCACCGCCTCCTCCCCGAAGAGCTGGGCGTAATACTCGTCGGTGAGATAGATGTAGTGGTAGACATAGTTTTCTGCGATATCCGTCACCGGGGCGGTATAGCGCCGGTCGTCCTTCTCCAGGGTGATGCTGTCCCCGATCTCCAGGTCCAGCAGCTCGGAGAGCTTCTGGGTGATGACCAGGCCCGCCTCCGGCAGCACCACGGCGGAGCCGTCCTTCAGGTGGCGCAGGTCGATGAATTGCTGGAAGGCCTCCTGGTCCTCCACCGCGAAGAGGTAGACTCCGGTCACCAGCCGGTCCGCCCCGATGGTATCCACATTGAGCTGGCAGCTGGTGAGGTATCCGTCCACACCGCTCTCCCCGTCCAGGGTATCCCGCACCTTCTGGAGCTCCTCAGCGGTCATGTCCTCGTCCAAACCCACCGTGGCGTCATAGACGGAGATCTCGTCAAACTGCTTGTCCAGGATGTCAAAGATGGAGTTGTGCAGGCCAAAGCCGGTGACCACCAGGGCAGTACACCCGCCGATGCCGATGACCGTCATCCAGAACCGCCGCTGATAGCGGAAGAGGTTGCGCATGGTCACCTTCCAGGTGAAGGTCATGTGCTTCCACAAAACCGTGATATACTCCAGGAACACCCGTCTGCCCACCGGCGGCGCCTTGGGCCGCATCAGGTTGGCGGGGGTGTCGATGAGGGTGGCCAGGCAGGCCCACAGGGAGGCCCCGGTGGTACACACCACTGCCGCCCCCACGGCGATGGCCGAGATGCCAGGCTGGAATTTGAACTCCAGGGGGGGCATGACGTACATGATGTTGAAGGCGTTTGCAATCACCAGCGGGATCAGGGTGCACCCGATGGCCAGGCCCACCAGGCCGCCGGTGAGGCTGGCCAGGAAGGCGTACCCCAGGTATTTTACCGAGATGGCCAGCTTGGAAAAGCCCAGGGCCTTCAGGCTGCCGATCTGGGTGCGCTGCTCCTCCACCATGCGGGTCATGGTGGTCAGACAGGCCAGGGCCGCCACCAGAAAGAAAATGATGGGGAAAACCGCAGCCAGGTTGCCCACCCTCTCGGCGTCCTGGGAGAACTGGACCAGACCTGCGTTGGCGTCCCGCCCCAGGAGATACCATTCGCAGGGCTCGATGTCGGCGATGTCCTGGCGGGCGTCGTCCAGCTCCCGCTGGCCGTCGGAGAGTTCCTCATCCGCCTCCGCCTTGCCGTCCTCATATTCCTGGAGGCCGTCGGCGTACTCCTGTTCCCCGTCTGTGAGCTCCAGGTAGGCGTCGGAGAGTTCCTTCTGGGCGTCGGCGGTCTCCCGGGCCAGGGTGGCCCGGCCGTCCTCCAGCTCGTCCAGGCCGTCGTAGTACTCCGTCCAGCCGTCGTCCAATTCCTGCCGGGCGTCCTCCAGCTGGATACGGGCATCCTCCAGCTCCGCCCAGCCGTCGTTGATCTCCTTCTCCGCGTCCTCCAGCTGGATGCGGGCGTCCTCCAGCTCGGCCCAGCCGTCCTCCAGCTCCAGCCGCCCCTCCTCCAGCTCGGCCCAGCCGTCGGAAAGCTCCGTCTCGCCGTCCTCCAGCTCAACGAGCGCCGCATCCAGCTCCTCCTTGGCCTCCCGCAGCTGCTGTATACCGGCGTTGTACTGGGCGGCGCCGGACTGGTACTGGGCCAGGCCGCTCTGGTACTCCTCCTCCCCGTCCACCAGCTTCTGGAGGGAGTCGGGGAAGTCCTTGGCCTCGGTCAAGGTATCAATGGTGGTATCCAGAATACCCATAACCGTTCGGGCGTTGGTTTCGTCTATCGCCTCGATACTCATGATATAAGCGGCCTGCTGCTGGTCCTGGGCCATAGCCGCCAACTGCATTTGGACCGCGGGCCACTGCGTGTTGATGGCCGCCCAGGGGTCGGGCTGCGGATCGGGGTCGGGCTGTTCCCCGCCGTCCCCCTCATCGCCCTCTCCGGTCTGTGTTCCATCGTCCGCCAGGGCGTCTGTGCCGGGCTCCGCGCCGCCAGTTTCGCCGCCGGGCTCCGGTTCCTGATCGCTTGTCTCGCCGCCGGGTTCCTGACCGCCGGCGCTGACAGCGTCCAGCACCGCCTGGATCCCGTCCCGGTAGGCTTGCAGCCCGCCGACCTGTCCGGCGATAGTATCGGAGAAGCCCATCTGGTTCAAAATGCCGATGAGGGTGGGGGCGTTATCCTTGTCGATGGAGTCGATGGCCTCAATGGCCGCCGCAAACTGCTCCGCGCCCTCCTGGCCCCGCAGCATGGTCAGCAGCTGGGCTTTCAGGGCAGGCCAGTTGTCGTTGACCTGCTGCCAGCCGCTGTCTAGCTGGGCCCGGGCACTGTTAAGCTGGGCCGCCGCGCTGCTCAGCTGGGCCGCGGCGGCGTCCATGGAGCGCACGCCGTCCTCATACTGCTCCAGGCCGTCGTAATACTCCGCCCAGCCGTCGTCCAGCTCCTGCCGGCCCTCCTGCCACTGTGCCACGCCGTCCTCATACTCCGCCCAGCCGTCCTGCCACTCAGCAAGGCCGTCCTGATACTCCTGAAGGCCGTCCTCGTACTCCTGCTTGCCGTCCTGCCACTCGGCAAGGCCCTCCTGATAGTCCGCCAGGCCGTCGGCGTACTCCTTTTCGCCGTCGTTGAGCTCCACCAGGGCGTCGGCCAGCTCTTTGGCGCCGTCGGAGAGCTCTTTCTGGGCATCCGCCGTCTCCCGCTCCAGGGTGTCCAGGCCGTCGTAATACTCCGCCCAACCCTCGTCCAATTCCTGCCGGGCATCCTCCAGCTCCTGCCGGGCGTCCTCCAGCTCCTGCTCCGCCTCAGCCTTGGCCTCGTCATACTCCGCCTGGGCATCGGCAAGCTCCTGCTGGGCTTCGGACACCACGGTGTCATACCGCAGCTGGGCCCGCTCCTCCCCGAAGGACTCCATGGCGTCCAGATAGTCGTCCATGCTGTCCTCATAGGCGTCGGAATAGGTCTCCAGCTCTGCCATGCCCGATACAGTGCAGTAGATGGCGGTGTAGTAGTCCCAGTGGTGGAAGTTCTCCTTGGGTACATAGAGGAAAGCCTTGATGCTGCCGCTGCCAATGGAAGAGCTGCCCCGGTCTGGGCCCACATACAGGGGGCTGTTGACCACACCCACAATGGTAAAGGTATCCCGGGCCAGCGTATCCTCCTGGTCCTCGGGGGCCTCCAGGGTAAGGGTGTCCCCCACCCCCAGGCCCAGCTCGGTGAGAAGGCGCTGCTCGGTGACGCACTCGTCCGGCGCCTCCGGCAGCCGGCCCTCCACCACCGCCACCAGGTTGATCTTCTCCGGGAGGGAGGCCACATGGACGATCTCCTCCCCGGCCACCATGTCCAGGCTGCGCTCCCCCTCCACGGCGGTCACGCCCTCCCGGGCCTCCAGGGCCTCCACGTCCTCCTCCGTCAGGCCTAGGGTGGACAGGACCTGAATATCCATCAGGTTCTGCCGGTCATAGTACCGGTCCGCCGTATACTCCATATCGGGGGCGGCGGTGCGCAGGCCGGACAGGAAGGACACCGCCAGCATGGCCAGCACGAACAGGGAGAGAAAGCGGTTCCGGGTCTGCCAGATCTCCCGCAACGCGTCGGTGAGGAGGCGGTTTTTCTTCTTTCCGCCTACCATTCGATGTCCTCCACCGGGGTGGGCCGCCCATTGCGCTCCACCGCGTCCACCCGGCCGTTCTTGATGTGGATCACCTGGTCGGCCATGGGAGTGAGGGCGGTGTTGTGGGTGATCACCACCACCGTCATGCCCCGCTGGCGGCAGGTATCCTGAAGGAGTTTCAGGATGGACTTGCCGGTTATGTAATCCAGGGCTCCGGTGGGCTCGTCACACAGCAGCAGCTTGGGATTCTTGGCCAGGGCCCGGGCGATGGCCACCCGCTGCTGCTCGCCGCCGGAGAGCTGGGCGGGGAAGTTGTTGAGACGGTCCCCCAGGCCCACATGCTCCAGCACCTCTTTCGCATCCAGCGGGGCCCGGCAGATCTGGGCCGCCAGCTCCACATTCTCCAGGGCGGTAAGGTTCTGCACCAGGTTATAAAACTGAAAAACAAAGCCGATGTCGTACCGCCGGTAGGTGGTGAGCTGCTTGGGGGTGTACTTGCTCACCTCCTGGCCGTCTACTATAATCTCGCCGGAGGTGCAGCTGTCCATCCCCCCCAGCATGTTCAGCACGGTGGTCTTGCCCGCGCCGCTGGGGCCCACGATGATGGTGAACTCCCCCTTGCGTATCTCAAAGGTGATCCCCGCCGCCGCGGTGATGGTCACCTCCCCCATTCTGTACTCTTTGACCACATCACGAAAGGTGATATAGGCATCCATAGTGGTCCCTCCTGCTTGTTTCTCAACCTTCCATCCTCTCGCGTCCTGTTAACACAGGATCATTTTTTTGCGTCTCCCTCTTTTTACACACTGCTCCCTTCCCCGGAAATTCCCCACTTTTCACCCCTGCGAACTTGACAACAGTATTTAAAATGAGGATAATGTTCCTGTGTCAGTTTCCAGTGGAGGAGGATTTCAAGATGAAGCGGTTCATTGTCTGTGACGATGACCCCCAATTTGTGGAGTACATCGCCCAGACCCTTCATGAGTTGTACGACCGGTGCACAGTGGAGCACATGTACGGGCCGGACGCCCTGGAGGCCTCCCTGCGGATGGACGCCGGCAGCGCCGATGTGCTTTTGGTGGATATCCAGCTGCGCTCCCGCAACGCCATTCAGATCATCCAGAAGCATCTCAAGCCCAGCACCTCTATGCAGGTGATCTACATCAGCGGCTACATCAACTACTGCACCGCCGTGTACGACACGCCCCACAGCAGCTTCCTGGTAAAGCCCGTCAGCCGGGAGGAGCTGAAAAAGGCAGTAGACCGGGCCTTCACCTCCCTGGAGCTCTCCCGCATGTCCCGCATCCCCATCAAGATCAGCAACGCCACCTCTATGGTGTCTCAGGACGAACTCATCTACGCCGAGAGCTCCGGCAGACGCATCCGCATCGTCACCGCCCAGGAGGAACTGGAGACCTACAGCAAGCTCTCCTCCCTGGCTGAGCTGCTGGACGAGCGCTTTCTCATCTGCCACAAAAGCTTTCTGGTGAACATGGACTATGTGAAGATTTTCTCCGGCACCAGCTTTCTCATGAACGACGGCACCGAGATCCCCATCAGCCAGACCAAGCGCAAAAGCGTGCGCCAGTGCTTTTTCCATTATATTGGAAACCTGTCTCAAGTGGAATCTACGTGCTGATCTTATTATAAAAATTAGTTTTACAGGTGTCAATATTTCCGCCCTAAGTTGTACAGATGGAGGGATTTGTCCAATGTATCAGGGGAATAACCCCATTGCCCTGCAATCCAGGGAGTGGCTGATCCAGGCCCTGCTGGAGCTGATGGAGGAGATGCCCTACTCCAAGATCACCATTCTCACCATCTGCCGCCGGGCGGACCTGTCCCGGCAGACCTTTTATCACTTCTTTCGGGACAAGGAGGATATCCTCCACTTCTACTTCCGGCGGATTTACCAGCAGTATTTCCGCTCTCTGGAGCGGCAGCAGGAGGTCTGTATCGACGACTTTTTCAGTCATCTGGCCGCCGTGGTGGGAGAGCACCGCCCCTTTCTGGACCTGCTGATCCGCAACGGCCTGGAGTCGGTGATCCTGGACGAGCTGCCCGGCTGCATCACCCTGTTCACGGCCCGCTTTGACCCGGTGGACGACAGCATGGTGTCCGATTACGCAGTGGCCTTTCTCACCGGCGCCCTCACTCAGATGCTGATCTGCTGGCTGAAAAAGAGCGATCCGGCCTCCCCCGCGGAGCTCTCCCAGCTGCTGCGGCGCATCCTGGCGGGGGAATATTTCACTGAAAATTTTCATTTTACCCCTTTGGGGGAGGATGCCCCCACCGCCCCGCCTGCTCCATAATTCACAGACAGATACAGCAAGGGACGCCCCGGATGTGCTCCGGGGCGTCCCGCATTTTTTATGATTACTCCGCTGCATCCCCGCTCCCCGGCGTGTCCTGGGAAATCTCGGTGGGGATGAGGCAGATCGTCACCCGTACACTGCCTTCTGGCAGCACCTCCCGGAGCACATCCCCCTGGTAGCGCTGGGCCACAGTCTCCAGAATCTCCAGTCCCAGACCGTGGCGGTCCGGGTCCTCCTTGCTGGTGCGCCAGGTGAGGCCCCTGGGCTCTAGGGAGGCAGTGTTCTCCACCTGGATCCACAGGCACCCCCCCTGAAGGCGGGCCCTGCATACCACCCGGCGCTCCTGCCCCGGCTCCAGCCGCTGGCATGCCTCCACCGCATTGTCCAGCAGGTTGGACAGCACACACATCAGATCAATGCCCCGCACCCCCACCTCCTCGGGGCACCGGACCTGACAGTCCAGGGCAATGCCCTCCTGGGAGCACCTGCGCCAGCACTGGGAGAGCACCGCGTTCACCACCAGGTTCTCGCACAGCTCCACCGGGGGGATGCCCCGGTATTCCTCTGAGATCTGGCGGAAATAGTCCCCGGCAGCCTCAAACTCCTGCCGCTCCAGCATGATCTGCATGGTCTGCATGTGGTTTGCAATGTCGTGGCGCAGCCGGCGCAGCTCCTGCTTGCTCTCCTCCAGCGAGAGAAAATAGCGGTATTGCTGCTCCAGCTGGCGGTCCAGCTCCTCCCGCTCCCGGGTGAGGCGGCGGTAGGCCGCGTCGTCATGCAGGAGCTTGAGAACCATGGCCCCCAGCAGGGCGGGAAACACCATGCCCCCCAGCACCGCCAGCAGTTCCATGGGGGTGGACTGCCCCAGCAGGTTCTCCGCCGCGCTGTACAGACTCACATACTCCCAGGCCAGCCACAGGAAAAACAGGCTGCTGCACACCAGCAAAAACAGCCCGGCCGGTCGAAGAAATGGAGAGGACAGTACCCGTGGCAGCACCCGCTGCAGCACAGCCAGGCCCACCGCCGTCAGTCCCCAGCAGCAGGCCAGAAACACAAGAAAGGCGGGCAGATCCGCCGGCGTCTCGGCGTAGGTAAACCCCTCCGCCCCCAGGGCCGCCCCTCCGACGATGGCCGCCGCCGTAGCCAGAGACACACAGCCGTTGATGGCCAGGGACACCACATAGTTCCGGTACCACGGCCCCTGGAAACAGCAGCACACGGCGTACAGCTCCAGCAGTCCGAAAGCCAGCATCACCCCGGGCTCCATATCCCCGGGGTTTTTCCCGGCAAAAAAGGCCGCCAGGTCCAGGGGCGCGGAGCCGAAGAGGGCCAGGATCCAGGGGATGTACCAGCGCCGCTGCCCCCCCTTGGGGGAGAACCAGCGCAGGCCGGCCCACAGCACGATGGCGCTGCTGCCCAGGAGATAGATCTCGCCGGTGACAAAACCGCAGGCCGTCATTTCAGCTTCCCCCTCTCCCCGGCTGCGCCGGTTTTTTCTGTTATAGGTATTATATTCCCTTCCCGGACAGGCCGCAAGGGCAAAAGAGGGCCGGAAGCGGCGCCTTTTTGCCGCTTCCGGCCCTGTGTCACAAGAAAATCAGCGTGGTTTACATGGCCTCCACACGCTGGCGGATGGCCTCCAGGAATTCCCGTCCGGTGACCTTGCAGGCGGGGACCTCCCCCTCCCACAGACCGGCCAGGTCGCCGGTCATGGTGCCGCTCTCAATGGTGTCCACGGCAGCCTTTTCCAGCTTGTGGGCAAAGTCGGTGAGGGCGGGGATGTTGTCCAGCTCCCCCCGCTTGGCCAGGGCGCCGGTCCAGGCAAAGAGGGTGGCCATGGGGTTGGTGGACACCTGCTCCCCCCGCAGATGGCGGTAGTAGTGCTGGGTAACGGTGCCGTGGGCGGCCTCGTACTCGTAATTCCCCTCGGGGGACACCAGCACGGAGGTCATCATAGCCAGAGAGCCGAAGGCGGTGGACACCATGTCGCTCATCACGTCGCCGTCGTAATTCTTGCAGGCCCAGATAAAGCCGCCCTTGGAGCGGATGACACGGGCCACCGCGTCGTCAATGAGGGTGTAGAAATAGGTGATGCCGGCGGCCTCGAACTTCTCCTTGTACTCCGCCTCATAGAGGTCGGCAAAGATGTCCTTGAAGGTGTGGTCGTACTGCTTGGAGATGGTGTCCTTGGTGGAGAACCACAGGTCCTGCTTAGTGTCCAGGGCGTACTGGAAGCAGGAACGGGCAAAGGAGGTGATGGAGCTGTCCAGGTTGTACTGCCCCTGGAGGACGCCGGGGCCCTGGAACTGGTGGATGGTCTGGCGCTGCTCCGTGCCGTCGGCGGCGGTGAACACCAGCTCCGCCGTGCCCGCCCCGGGCACCCGGTACTCGGTGGACTTGTACACATCGCCGTAGGCGTGACGGGCGATGGTGATGGGGGCCTGCCAGTTCTTCACCACGGGGTTGATGCCCTTGACCATGATGGGCGCCCGGAACACGGTGCCGTCCAGAATGGCCCGGATGGTGCCGTTGGGGGACTTCCACATCTGAGAGAGCTTATACTCCTCCACCCGCTGGGCGTTGGGGGTGATGGTGGCGCACTTCACCGCCACGCCGTACTTCTTGGTGGCCTGGGCAGCATCCACCGTCACCTGGTCCCCGGTCTCCTCCCGGTGGGGGAGGCCCAGGTCGTAATATTCAGTCTTCAGGTCGATGAAGGGCGTGAGCAGGATGTCCTTGATATCCTGCCACAGAATGCGGGTCATTTCGTCGCCGTCCATCTCCACCAGAGGGGTGGTCATCTTGATTTTTTCCATGGGTATCACCCTGCCTTATGTCAGTGTTGCTTCCTATTATAATGCGTAGGGAGCAGAGCCGCAAGCCTTGAAAGCCGCGGTTTTGTGAAATGACGCGGCCTTGCCGCAGGAACAAACCGCGCTGCGGTTTATTCAATGGACATCATTATAAAATGTCCGGCAGAAAATTACAAGTCCCGCGAACTCTGCCCTCCCCTATTTTTTCTTGCCATCGGGGCGGGAATCCGATATAATATCCTGTATTAGATTGCGGGGGGATGCCGGAACCTCTCCCCCCTCCCGCGCAAAGGAGCGAATGGGCATGGAAAAAACCTACATCCCCGGGGGCTACTCTCCCCGGCTGAACCTCTACGACACTCAGAAGGCCATCGGCCTGGTCAAGCGCCTCTTTGAGGACAGCCTGTGCGGCGCTTTGAACCTGCGGCGGGTCTCCGCCCCTCTGTTCGTGGAGGCCTCCACCGGCCTCAATGACGACCTCAACGGCGTGGAGCGCCCGGTCTCCTTTGACATCCCCGCCGCCGGCCGGGACGCCCAGGTGGTCCACTCCCTGGCCAAGTGGAAGCGCATGGCCCTCTACCGCTACCAGTTCTCCGTGGGGGAGGGGCTGGTGACCGACATGAACGCCATCCGCCGGGACGAGCTGCCCGACAACCTCCACTCGGTGTACGTGGACCAGTGGGACTGGGAGAAGGTCATCGCCCCCCGGGACCGCACCATCCCCTTCCTGCAGGACACGGTGCGCGCCATCGTGGGGGCGGTGTGCGACACCCAGTCCACCATGCGGGCGGTGTTCTCCTCCCTGGCCTCCCTGCCCCCCATCTCCCGGGACGTGACCTTCATCACCACCCAGGAGCTGGAGGACCTGTGGCCCGACCTCACCCCCAAGGAGCGGGAGAACACCTTCGTGAAGGAGCACCCCACCACCTTCCTCATGGGCATCGGCGGCGCCCTCAAGTCCGGCCAGCCCCACGACGGCCGGGCTCCCGACTATGATGACTGGAAGCTCAACGGGGACATCCTCATCTGGAACCCGGTGCTGGAGTGCGCCTTTGAGCTGTCCTCTATGGGCATCCGGGTGGACCCCCAGGCCATGGACGAACAGCTCACCATTGCCGGCTGTGACGACCGGCGGGCTCTCCCCTTCCACAAGATGCTGCTGGAGGGCAAGCTGCCCCTCACCATCGGCGGCGGTATCGGCCAGTCCCGGCTGTGCATGCTGCTGCTGGGCAAGGCCCACATCGGCGAGGTCCAGGCCTCCGTGTGGGATGCCGAGACCATGGATGCCTGCCAGGCCGCCGGAGTCATTCTGCTCTGATCTTCCTCCGGCTCTGGCCGGAGATGGGCCCGGCCGCGGAGAGGCCCTCCGCGGCCGGGCCTTTTTGTTCCGGTTGCGATTGACCTGAGGTCGAAAGTGCGGTATAGTTGTCATAAAGGGGGCCCGGTGGGGCCTCCCGTTCACCCAGAACGCAGGACCTTTTTAGATAAGGGGGGTTCCTTTTGAGCAAAGAGACCTTTTTCCGGGCCATGAACCGGGGACAATACAGCGAGAGTGAGGGGCTGGAGGGCAGTTCCTACTGCATCTTCACCGCCCCGGTGGATCTCCATGTGACCCACGACAACCTCCGCATTGAGGGGGAGAACATGATCCTGGAGCTGGTGTACGGCTTTCATTGGGCCCCCGGCGTCCTCCGCCTGCGGCAGGTGGGCTCCAACGTGGTGCTGGAGGAGTCCCCCACCGGCCAATTCCAGCAGTTTCTGGCGGACAAGCAGGTGAAGTACCTGGGCCAGCTGGTGATGTACGCCCTCCAGTTCAAGATCCAGGACCTGTCGGCCTGCATCCAGCGGTGCACCGGGGAGATGAAGCAGCTGGAGGACCAGCTGGACAACTGCCTGGACAACAGCGGCACCTACCAGCTGCTGGACTTCCGGCGGAGCTACACCGAGTGCGGCAACATGGTCATCGCCGTCAAGGAGATCCTGGCCCACATCGACAAGGGGTACTACCCCATGCAGATGCAAAACAGCTATGTGCTCCAGGGCCAGGTGATGCTGGAGTTCCAGTTCGTGGAGGAGCGGTATGAGCTGGCCAAGAACACCATCATCAAGGATTTCGACACCTATACTTCCATCATCAACAACAACATCAACCGCAGTGCCCGGCTTCTGAGCATCATCTCCCTGGCAGCGGTGACCCTCAACTTCCTGTTCGGCAGCCTCCTGGCCGTGAATCCGGTGCTGGGCATCGTGGGCGGCGTCGTGGTGGGAGGGCTGGCCGTGGGCGCCTCCTCCATGTACCGCATCAACAGACGGGTAGAAAAGCCCCTGGAGGCAGGGGATCGCCGTTTCTCTATTCCATTTCGCCGCCGCAAGCGCCTCACCCCCGCTCACAGCGTGGAGATGGTGGTAGGCGAAGAGCAGGGTTCCAACTCCTGATGCCCTCTCCCCATTGATCACAATCATGACCACTGGCCCTGCCTGTGGTTTGCACAAGCCCCCTTGAGGTATGTTCCGGGAAGAGCCCATGGGCTCATGGACAGTCTGTCAATCCTGCAGGCTTTCCGGACATACCCTCAAGGGGGCTGTTTTACTTATTCTCTTCTATATAAATCTGCAGGCTCAGGGCTTCGTCCTGCCGCTCTTTGGCAGTCTCCAGATCATCAAAGTCCCCCAGAGCCCGCAGATCAATGGCGGAGGCGTCCACACCTATGCCAGGGTGCTCCGCCTGTTGGGCCAGGGTAATGGGGTAGCGCCCCTCCAGCTGCCCCCGGATGCTCTCGGTCCGCAGGAGACACACCTCCAGCAGCGTATCCACCGCCAGCAGATGGTCGGCATAGGAGCAGAAGGCGGTGGGGTCGGCCTCCACATAGGGGGCGATCATGGCCTGGGTCTGGCGGAGGACCAGCTCCCCCCTTCCGCTCTCCCAGTATTGGGACAGCAGCTGGTCAAAATAGTCGTGGTACTGGGCAAAACAGGAGCTGTCCTTCATCAGATTATGATAGAGGGGGCGGTTCAGCATGACCTCACCCCGGGCGGGGGTGTTCACCGGCCAGTTGATGAGCACGTTGGGGTCCCGGATGGGATCGGTCATGCCCAGGGCGTAGGTGCCGAAGGCCAGGTTGTAGTCCCAGGGCAAGATGGACAGCACCCCGTCCTCCTCATAGAGAAAGTAGTTGTGCCCGGTGTGGCCCAGATAGCTGTCCCAGTTCATGGAAAACACCTGAACCGTGAAATACCGCAAAACCTCGTCCACATTTACCGCCGTCTCCAGGTTCTCCCCTGTGGACAGCACCTGCAGAGCCCCGATCAGCCGTCTCCGGTCTGCCATATCAAGGTCAAATTTGGCGTTATGAAAAATATTGGGGTACCCGGCGGGGTCGTCCCCTGTATATTGCAGGGCCACGTCGGCATTCTCTGCGTTCAGCGAGCGGTAGTCCGGTTTATACAGCTGGCCGTAGTCCGGGCCGAAGTTCCGCCTGGCAAAGGCCTCCTCCGGCTCCTCGATGGCCAGGAACAGTCCCCAGGGCTGGCCGTTCACCGTCACCCAGGCATAGCTGCACAGGGGGGTGGGGACCTCCATGAAGGCCATCATGTCGTAGACCAGATAGGTCTTGAGATAGCTGTTGTCCTGAAAGGATGCATCCAGAGAGAGTTTGTCCAGACCGTAGTAATTCCCGCCGTCCACATACTGGTCAAACTCCAGCTTCAGGCTGTACCGGGACAGGCCGTATTCCTCCGTCAGCCGAAGGGAGTTGTTCCCCTTGGCCCGCAGACCCACCTGGTAAAATTCCTCCCCGTCAATGACCGCTGTGCAGGGGACATATACCTCCTCCGTGGCCTGGGCGACAAATCCCCTCCAGTCCTCCACCCGGAGATCGATGGTGTGGACGCGGCCGCTGTCAAAAAGGCGCGCGGCGTACCCCGGCGCGGAGCTGGCGGGCCGGAGGCCCAGTGCCTGGCCAAAGAAGAGAAGGGCTGTGAGCGCCAGGGCAAGGAGGACGGCGGCCCCGCAGATGCGGTCAATGTACCGGTGCCGGATCATACCTCACCCCATGTAGTCCCCGTTATAGGAGACCAGCACCACGTTTCCAACGCCTTTCATAGCGCCCAGCTCGTTGACAAACTCTGTGTCCGCCTCTCGCAGGCGCACCTCATAATTCAGCTCAATCTGCCCGGGGGCTGCACTTTTGCTTTTCAGATTCAGCCGCCGGACCCGGGCCTCCACCAGGGCCCGCACCTGCCCCTCCACTTCCCGGTCGGCACAGTGGACCACCAGGATGTAGGGGCACTCTCCGTTCTTCTGCCGGGAGAACACCAGCAGCACGATACCTACAAAGAGGCTGCCCAGCACCGCCAGGGGAATGAGCCCCGCCGCCAGCACAATGCCCGCCGCGATGGACCAGAACAAAAAGGCAATGTCCATAGGCTCCTTGATGGCGGTGCGGAAACGGACAATGGACAGTGCGCCCACCATGCCCAGGGACAAAACGATGTTGCTGGTCACCGCCAGGATCAGCAGGGTGGTGATGAGGGTGAGGGCAATCAGGGTCACCCCAAAGCTGGGGGCATACATGACGCCGCTGTAGCACTTTTTGTACACCAGGAAGATAAACAGCCCCAGGCAAAACGCAAGGACCAGCGCCAGGGCGGCGTCCAGCAGAGAGACGGCGTCCAGCCGCTCCAAGAAGCTGGACTTGAAAATATCCTGGAAGGTGGTCATGACGGGCCACTCCTTATCTGTTTTTTACTCAAACCGCCGGCACAGGGCGTATTTTGAACAGGCGCCCGCCCTGCGGTCCGGCGTCTGGACGGCCAGCCGCACCAGATCGGGCAGGAAGGCGTCGTACTTGACCTCCAGCACCGTCACCCCCTCCAGCGGCTTGAGGGGAAAGACGCCGGGAGACAGGAAACCGGCGCTGTCCCCGCAGGTGCGGAGATTCCGGTCCAGGGTGACCCGCACATTTCCGGGGGCGTACAGGAACGCCTCCCGGTCATAGCATACCACGGTCCTGGGCCGCAGCAGCGTCCCCCGCAGCTTGTGGTACAGCTCCGCCAGCAGCGGTTCTCCCCTCTCAAGGAGAAACGCATCATCTCCCGAGAGCAGGCGCGTGCCCTCCTCCGCGGTCAGGCGGGCAGAGCGCTTGCCGCACAGCCCGTTTACCTTGTACTTCTTCTCCAGCTTGAAAAAGGTGGGGGCTTCTCCGTAATACCGCAGCCGGAATTTCTCCCGCCGGTCCACCCCGTCCAGCTTCTCCCGAAGCGCAGTGTCATAGGGGGTGTCAAAGTACAAACTGGTCACCCGGTAGCTCCCATCCGCCCCTGCGTGGCTGTCCCGTGGGAAGAGCCGGCCCAGCCGGGCGGAGAGCACCAGATCCTCCCCGGGAGAGATCTGGTGCTTCCACTCGTGCCGGAGGCCGGGGGGATCAGTCATCCCCGTCATCATAGTCGGTGGCGCCGTCGTCCTGATCATCATAGTCGGTGGTACCATCGTCCTGGTCATCGTAATCGGTGGTGCCATCGTCCTGGTCGTCATAGTCGGTGACGCCATCGTTGTTGGGGCCGTAGTCCGTATCGTTGTAATCGGTCACGCCGTCGTTGTTGGGGCCGTAGTCCGTGTCGTCGTAGTCGGTCACGCCGTCGTTGTTGGGGCCGTAGTCCGTGTCGTTGTAGTCGGTCACGCCGTCGCTGTTGGGACCGTAGTCCGTGTCGTTGTAGTCGGTGACGCCGTCGCTGTTGGGGCCGTAATCCGTGTCGTTGTAGTCGGTCACGCCGTCGCTGTTGGGACCGTAGTCCGTGTCGTTATAGTCGGTCACGCCGTCGCTGTTGGGGCCGTAGTCCGTGTCGCTATAGTCGGTCACACCGTCGCTGTTGGGGCCGTAGTCCGTGTCGTCGTAGTCCTGGAACTCTGCGTCCATCTCGGTCACCTTGCCGGTCACGGCGTTGACCTCATACTCGTACTCCACGCCGTCCAGGACAAACTCCACCTCATACTCCCCGTCATCCAGATCGTACTCCTTCTCCACGAACTGGAGGTCATCCCGGCCAAGCTGGGCCGAGAGGATATTCTGGGCCGCAGCGGCGTTGATGTACCCCTGGTCGCCATAGGCATCGTCATAGTCGTCCTGATCCAGCGTCACGGTCTGGGAACCGATCTGGTCGGCCTCCACCGCCAGGCGGACCGCCTGGGCCAACTCGTCGAGGAACTGGTCGCTGGGGTAGGCGGAGCCCCGCTCCAGCTTCAGGACGATATTCTTCTCATGTCCCCCTACGGTGGTGTCAAAGTACCCGCCGGAGTTGATCTGATTGACCAGCTCACCCACCACAGTGGTGCAGGGCCGGCCCTCATAGTCCGTATAGCCATCCAGCACCGCCCTGCCGTCGTCGTTGAGGGCGTTCAGAGCCACCACGTTGCCCCCCTCGTCATAGTCCATCTCGATTTCCGGGTTTACGCTCAGCAATACGGTGCCCACGCTGCTGCTCGGCTCTTCCCCCACCGGGTCGGTGGTATGGGGCGTTTGGGCAGCGTCGCTGCAGGCCGCCAGGGTGGTCAGAGTCAGGGCCGCCGCCGCGGCCAGGCCAAACAGTTTGCACAGAGAAGTCTTTTTCATGTTGTTCATCTCCCTTTCGTTATCTGGCAATTTGCCTTTGCTTGTCAATAGAGTACGGAGCTGCGGAAGGAAAAACGGGGTCCTCAGAAATTTTTTCTTCCTTAGAATTTTTTCTTCCTTGGGTCGCTCTGGAGAAAGAATACGCAGGTATTCCCTTAAAACCGGGGGCGTACAGAAAAATCTTTCAACTTTTTAGTCGTCCTCATCCAAGTCGTCTCCGCCGTCGTCCTCATCGTCCTGATCATCGTCCTCATCATCCCCGTCCTCATAGTCGGTGGCGCCGGCATTGTACGAGCCATCATCGGAAGGCTCATAGTCGGTAACCCCGTCGGCGCTGGACCCATAATCTGTGTCATTGTAGCTGGTCTCCCCGCCTGAGACAGCGCCGTAGTCGGGATTCTCTGAAACAGTTGGCGGGACAGATGGCTGCAATGACGGCGTGGGCGTGGGCTCCTGGACAGGTTCCGGCGTGGACACCGTTGTGGGTTCCGGGTCAGACTCCGGCGCCGTTGTAGGCGGTGTCACCGGAATCACCACCTCTGTGGCCGGCGGTTCCTCAGCGGCAGGACCGACCTGGATCACAATGGTCTCCCCGTACCGCTCCTCCAAATCCTCCCGGGCCCTCTGCTCCTCCTGGGTCTGCCAGTCAGCATCGGCGCTGGTGACGGTAATGGACACCGTCTCTCCACCTGAAAGGTAACCCATAGCAATGGCCCTGTCCACCAGTTCCTCGGTCACATCCTCCCGGTCCTTGCCTCCGAAATGGTACCCGGCAATCAAATCCTCGCCGTCGGCGTTGAGTCCCTTCAGTTCCAGCACCCGGTCGGTTCGGCTGAGAGTGAGCTCCACGTCCGGGTTGATCTGGATGCGCAGAGCACCGTATGGCGTAAAATTAGGCTGATAATATCCAAAGAACACCAGGCAGAAACAGGCAGCCAGACCCACCAGACCGGATAGAGGCTTCCAAAGAGAGACCGGCTTTTTCTGGGGTGTCTGGAGCTCCACGATCTCCTGCACTGTGTCCCCCACCTGATAGTGCAGGTTGGCCGCCTTCAGGAAGCGGCCCTCCTCGTCCAGCACCACCGCGTAGGCTGGATGGGTCTCCATGACCAGATAGTTCACGCCGTTCCCCCTCCTTTCTTTGCTCCGATCTGGCACAGGTGTCCCCGGATGATTTCATAGCCGTTGGTAAAGGCCAGCAGAATGGCCACCAGATACTTTCGGTGTCGCTCCAGGGTCTTTTTGTCGGCGCCGGCGCCAGATGCCAGCTCATTCATGGGCAACTTACCCGTGTCCTCCACCCGCTTCAAAAGTTCTGGCCTGGAACGGGCAAAGTCCAGCACCCGGCGGCAGGCCGCAAAGGTCCGCTCCTGCCGCGGGCAGTTGTCCGCCACATGGGAGAAGGTCAGGCCGAATCGGGCAAGCTTTTCGGAGAACTCCTGGATCTCCCGCCGGCTGGCAGTGCGCACCTCATATTCTTCCGCATGATCTGCCTTGTCGGGGATGGTGTCCAGCAGTTCGCCGCCATTCTCTTCCGCCCCCAAAGGCGTGTGGAGGGAGAGCACGTTTCCGTGGCGCTTCTCTGTGCGGTAGTGGTCAATGAGGCGGTTTCGGATGGCCCGGGCAGCGTAGGGCAGGAAAGCGCCCCGCCCCTTCTCATAGGCCAAAATCGCCTCATAGAAGGCCAGCATAGCAATGCTCAGCTCGTCCTCGTGGCCGTTTTCCGGGGCGGTGTGGATAAATTTTACCGTCTCTGAGCGGATGAAACCCATATACTGCCGGATGAGTCCATCCGCCGCCTCCGGCTGCGTTTTGGCCGCCTCCACTTGGGCCGCGATGTCGTACTGTGCGCGCACCATTGCCATCCCTCCATCCCCCTCCGGCAGAAGGATACGGACGCACCGCCGGATTTTCGGGGCCACAACAGAAAATTTCATTTGGGTATAAAAACATATGATAAAATATAGCAGAGCCTCACTTTTCCTGCGACCTCCCCAGTGTCAACTTCATGTAAATCTTTTGTAAAATAGAAAAAATTGCTTCAACAGTCCGAAAATATCCCAAAGCGCCGGATATGCTCTCTGAAAAGTTCTATTGGAAACAAGAAAAGGCGTAGCATTAAGCTACGCCCCAACACAGATCGCCATATAGATTTGAAAATAAAAAATGCGGAGTATCATCAGCAGACCTTTTCAGATCCTTTCATGATACTCCGCATGGTCCGAGTGACTGGATTCGAACCAGCGGCCTCTTGAAAACCAGCGGCCTCTTGAACCCCATTCAAGCGCGATACCAAACTTCGCCACACCCGGATATTCAACTTTTCACGAACAAAAAGAATTATAACACACCTGTTCCCCCATTGCAAGTCTTTTTTTCTTTTCTCCCCATCTTTCTTCTCCTCGCCCCCCGAACAGAAAGCGGGGCCGGTCTGCCCGGACCGGCCCCGATGTGATTTACTCCTCCACCAGCACCCGGTGGAAGACCTTCTTGCCTTTTTTCACGATGACGCCCTCGCCCTTGAAGGCGTCCAGATCCCACTTCCGGTCGATGTCGGTGACCTTCTGGTCGTTCACGCTGACGCCGCCCTGCTGGATGAGGCGGCGGGCCTCCCCCCGGCTGGGGGCCAGGCCGCAGGCCACCAGGAGGCTGATGGCCCCCATCTGCCCGTCCTCAAACTGGGCCTGGGTGAGGGTGGTGGTGGGCATGCTGTCCTTGTTCCCACCGCCGCCGAAGAGGGCCTTGGCGGACGCCTGGGCCTTCTCCGCCTCCTCCTTGCCGTGGACCAGGGCGGTAAGCTCGTAGGCCAGGATCTCCTTGGCCTGGTTGAGCTGGCTGCCCTCCCACTTGTCCATCTCGTCGATCTGCTCCAGAGGCAGGAAGGTGAGCATACGGATGCACTTGAGGACGTCTGCGTCCTCCACATTGCGCCAGTACTGGTAGAAGTCGTAGGGGGAGGTCTTGTTGGGGTCCAGCCACACGGCGCCGGCGGCGGTCTTGCCCATCTTCTTGCCCTCGGAGTTGAGGAGCAGGGTGATGGTCATGGCGTGGGCGTCCTTCCCCAGCTTGCGGCGGATGAGCTCGGTGCCCCCCAGCATGTTGGACCACTGGTCGTTGCCGCCGAACTGCATGTTGCACCCGTAGTGCTGGAAGAGGTAGTAGAAGTCGTAGGACTGCATGATCATATAGTTGAACTCCAGGAAGGAGAGGCCCTTCTCCATGCGCTGCTTGTAACACTCCGCCCGGAGCATGTTGTTCACAGAGAAGCAGGCCCCCACCTCACGGAGCAGCTCGATATAGTTGAGGTCCATCAGCCAGTCGGCGTTGTTTACCATCTGGGCCTTGCCCTCGCCGAACTCAATGAACCGCTCCATCTGCTTTTTGAAGCAGTCGCAGTTGTGCTGGATGGTCTCCACCGTCATCATGGAGCGCATGTCGGTGCGGCCGGAGGGGTCCCCCACCATGCCGGTACCCCCGCCGATGAGGGCGATGGGCTTGTTGCCCGCCATCTGGAGGCGCTTCATCAGGCACAGGGCCATAAAGTGGCCCACATGGAGGGAGTCGGCGGTGGGGTCAAAGCCGATGTAGAAGGTGGCCTTGCCGTTGTCGATCATCTCCCGGATCTCTTCCTCGTTGGTCACCTGGGCAATGAGGCCACGGGCCACCAGCTCGTCGTACAGTTTCATGGTCATATCTCCTTTTATTACTTCTCAATTCACAGCCGCCCCGGTCTGGGGATGCTGGGGCACCACGGCAAAAAAGATCAGGGGCTGGTCGCTGTCGTTGATGAGGCTGTGGGCATGGCCCATGGGGCAGTAGTGGCAGTCCCCCATCTCCAGCCGCTCCTCCCCGCCGTCAAAGAGCATTTTGCCCCGGCCGGTGAGGATGTAAATGATCTCGCTGTTGGTGTCATGGGTGTGCAGGCCGATGGAGCACCCCGGCTCCAGCCGCCCCCGCATGATCTTGTTGTGGGCGTCGGTGTACATCCGCAGGCAGGCCGCCCCCTCTCCCCCGCGCATCTGGGGGATCACCTGCTCTTCCACTGTGTCAAACTGGAGTTTCATGGCGCATTCCTCCCGGTTTTTCTGCCGGCCCTCTGGCCTTGCATACATTATAAATCACCACAGTGCCCACCACGATGGCCGCCCCCACCAGGGCCAGGGGCCCCACAGTCTCCTGATAAAAGACCGCCACCAGAATGGGGTTGAGCACCGGCTCGATGCCGGACACCAGGCTGGCGGTGACGGCAGGGGTGGTGCGCAGGCCGATGGTCAGCAGGATATAGGCCAGCCCCACCTGGAAGGCACCCAGGATCACCAGGCTGGTGAGGGCGGTGGGGGTGAACTCCCGCTCCTGAAGGAGGAAGGGCAGGCCGATGACGGCGCTCATCACATCCCCCCAGAACACCGAGGAGATGGGGTCGCTGTCGGGCAGGTCGTTGAGGAGAAAGACCCCCGCGTAGCTCAGACCCGACACCAGGGCCAGCACGTTGCCCACCATGCCCCCGGCCTCCAGGCTGTCCACAAAGAAGCACAGCACCCCCAGCACCACCACGGCGCAGGCAATGAGGTCCATCCGCCCGGGACGCCGCCGCCAGAAAATCAGGGAGAGCACAATGACAAAAATGGGGGCGGTGAACTGCAGCACAATGGTGTTGGCCGCCGTAGTGAGCTTGTTGGCCAGGGTGAAGAAGGTGTTGGTGCCGCAGATGGCCAGGGCCCCCAGAAAAATCCACCGGTTGAACCGGGGCCGGTGGCCGGTGAGGAGCAGGTACACTCCGATGACCACCAGGGAGATCAGGTTGCGCCCGCTGTTGATGGACATGCCGTTCCAGGGTATGACCTTGATGCACAGCCCGCCGATACTGTAAAGCAGCGCAGCCAGAAAGACGCACAGGGTTCCCTTGTGTCTGTGCCATATGGCCTCTTGCATTCCGTTTTCCTCCTTTGCCGGGCAGAAAAAGCGCCCTCCTGTCCCGGGGACAGAGGGCGTGAACAGACGCGGTACCACCTCTGGTTCGCCCCGTCCTCACGGAGGGGGCCTCGTGGAGTGCGCACACTCCGGCGCGGTAACGGGCGCGGCCCGGCCGCCCCTACTGCGCCTGCGGCGGTTCAGGGGGCTGCTCCAAGGGGTATTCACCGGGCGCTCCTCTCCCCCTTCCACCTGCCGGGGGCTCTCTGCGCAGGCGCTGCGCCGGCTACTGGTCCTTTTCCTCGCATATGGCGTAATGATATCATACGGCCTCTTTTTTGTCAATGCCGCGGGACCCAAGGGCCGGCCTGCCCGGCATTGTTGCGGGCCGGGCGGTACCATGGTATGATGGACACAATGTCAAATGTTTGATATGGAGGTGTTCCCCATGCCGCTTGACTGCACACAAGTCCCCGCCGCCTGCCCCTCCCACCAGGCATGGCGGATTTTGATGGCGGAAAAGCTGTCCGCCGCAGCCAGGTTTGAGATCCACTGCTGGAACGAGGAGCGGGAGGAGATCCATCTGGCCCTCCCCTTCGGCCGCCTCAAGGAGACAGCCTGGGCCTATGGCAAGGTCATCGCCGGAGAGGTCACACCGGAGTTCACCGCCTTTCTCCTGTCCCTCCCAAAACCCCAGGATACGGAGGTGTACGACAAGATGACGCCCTTTTTCTCCATCTTCCTGGACAACGGCTTCTCTTCCGAGCACTACGGGACCCAGCTGCACCAGCAGCAGGGCCCGGGCCTCTGATCCGTCCGTTCCACACCCCCCACACCGCAAGGAGGTATTTTTTTGAAACTCATCCACCTCTCAGACCTGCACCTGGGCAAGCGGGTCAACGAGTTTTCCATGCTGGAGGACCAGCAGCACATCCTCACGGAGATCCTGGGTATCATCGACCGGGAGGAACCCCAGGCGGTGCTCATCGCCGGGGACGTGTACGACAAGGCGGTGCCCCCCGCCGAGGCCGTGTCCCTGCTGGACCGCTTTCTGGTGTCCCTGGCCCGGCGGCAGCTCCAGGTGTTTATCATCAGCGGCAACCACGACTCCCCCGAGCGGCTGGCCTTCGGCGGGACCCTGCTGGCCCACAGCGGCATCCACCTGTCCCCGGTGTACAGCGGGCAGGTGACCCCCGTCACCCTTACGGACCGGCACGGCCCGGTGCACTTCTACCTGCTGCCCTTCGTGAAGCCCGCCCACGTCCGGCGCTGCTTCCCCGAGGGGAACATTGCCTCCTACACTGACGCCCTGGCCGCCGCCGTCGCCGCCATGGAGGTGGACACCGGGGCGCGCAATGTGCTGGTGACCCACCAGTTTGTCACCGGGGCAGCCCGGTGCGACTCCGAGGAGCTGTCCGTGGGCGGGTCGGACAACGTGGACGCCGCCGTCTTTGACCCCTTCGACTATGTGGCCCTGGGGCACCTCCACGGCCCCCAGCAGGTGGGGCGGGAGACGGTGCGCTACTGCGGCACGCCGCTGAAATACTCCTTCTCCGAGGCGGGGCACCACAAGTCGGTCACGGTGGTGGAGCTGGAGGAAAAGGGGCGGACGGCGGTGCGCACGGTGCCCCTCACCCCTCTGCGGGACATGGTGGAGCTGCGGGGGCGGTACGAGGACCTGTGCCGGCGGGACTTCTACCAGGGCACCACCTACCAGGAGGACTATGTCCACATCACCCTCACCGACGAGGAGGAGATCCCCGACGGGGTGGGGCGGCTGCGGACCATCTACCACAACCTGATGCAGCTGAGCTATGACAACCGCCGCACCCGGGCGGGAGAGTGGTCCCACGGGCCGGAGCCCGCCCCCCGGCGCTCCCCCCTGGAGCTGCTGGAGGAGCTCTACGAGAAGCAAAATGGACAGCCCATGACCCAGCCCCAGCGGGACTTCGCCCGGGGGCTCATGGAGGAGATCTGGGAGGGAGAGGCATGAGGCCGCGGAAACTGACCATGAGCGCCTTCGGCCCCTACGCCGGGGAGGTGACGGTGGACCTGGACAAGCTGGGGGAGCAGGGGCTCTATCTCATCACCGGGGACACCGGAGCGGGCAAGACCACCATCTTTGACGCCATCACCTATGCTTTGTACGGGGAGCCCAGCGGGGACAACCGGGACCCCTCCATGTTCCGCTCCAAGTACGCCAGCCCCGAGACCCCCACCCAGGTGACGCTGGTGTTCTCCTACCGGGACCAGGACTATACCGTCCGCCGCAATCCGGAGTACCTGCGCCCCGCCAAGCGGGGGGACAAGTTCACCCTCCAGAAGGCGGAGGCGGAGCTTCAGCTGCCCGACGGGCGGCTGGTCACCAGGACCCGGGAGGTCACCGCCGAGGTCACCCGCATCATCGGCCTGAGCCGCACCCAGTTCGCCCAGGTGGCTATGATCGCCCAGGGGGACTTTCTCAAGCTGCTGCTGGCGGACACCAAGAGCCGCCAGGAGATCTTCCGGGAGATTTTCCAAACCCGGTACTACATGGTGTTCCAGGAGAAGCTCAAGGGGGCCTCGGGCAAATTGCAGCGGAAATGCGAGGAGGCCCGGGCCAGCGTGCAGCAGTATATGGGGGGCATCCTCTGTCCCCCGGAGGACCCTCTCTCCCCCCAGGCGGAGACGGCCCGGCGGGGGGAGCTGCCGGTTCAGGAGGCCCTGGAGCTGCTGGAGACCCTCATCGCCCGGGACCGGAACGCTCTGGAGGAACAGGAGCACGGACTGGCGGAGCTGGACAAAAGCCTGGGTGAGGTGGACGCCCAGCTGGGCCAGGCCGCCCAGGTGAAGGAGACCCGGGAGCGGCTGGAGGCCACCCGGGCGCTGCGGGACAAGCAGCAGCAGGAGGCCCAGGTCGCCAAGGCCGCCCTGGAGGCCCAGCAGGCCGCCGCCCCCCGGCGGGAGGAGCTGGACCGGGCCATTGCCGCCCTGAATGGGGAGCTGCCCCGCTACCGGGAGCTGGAGGAGCGCCGGAAGGCCGGGGCGGACTTGGCCCTCCGCCTCACCCGCCGCAAACAGGAGCTGGCGGATCAGGCCCGGACCCGTGAGGCCCTGGAGACGGAGCTGGAGAGGCTGCGGCAGGAGCGGGCCGCCCTGGCGGACGCCGGGGAGGAGAGGGAGCGGCTGCTGGCCGCCCGGACCCAGGCGGAGGGGCGGCAGGAGTCCCTGACCGCCCTGGCGGGAGACGCCCAGGCCTGGAGCGCCTGCCGCCGGGCCCTTCAGGCTTCCCTGGAGAAGCGGTCCCGGCTCCGCCGGGAGGGTGAGGCCCTGGACACCCAGGTGGAGAAGCAGGATGCCCTCCTCCGGGCCAGCCGGGAGACCTGGTCGGCCTCGGAGGGGCTGGAGGCGGAGAAGCTCAAGCTCCTCCGCCTCCAGGAACAGGGACAGGAGCGGGAAAAGGCCCTGACGGCCCTGGAGAAGCTGCGGCAGGACTGCGGCAGGGCCCAGAGGGCATGGGAGGCCGCCCAGGCCGCCTATCTGGAGGCCCGGGAAGGGGCCCGGGCGGAAGAGACGGCCTACCGCGGAAAGGAGCGGGCCTTCCTGGATGAGCAGGCGGGGGTGCTGGCCCAGTCCCTGGAGGAGGGGCAGCCCTGCCCGGTGTGCGGCGCCCTCCACCACCCCGCTCCCGCCGCTCTCTCCCCCGGGGCCCCCACGGAGGCGGAGCTGGAGCGGGCCAAGGCCGCCTGTGAAGCGGCCCGGCAGAAGGCCCAGGGGGCCAGTCTGTCCGCCGGGCGGGCCAGAACTGCCCTGGAGGAGCGGCAGCGGCAGCTGCTGGAGGGGATGGCCCCCTATGTGGACTCCCCTACCCTGGGCGCCGCCCGGGAGCAGCTGGCCGCCTGCACGGAGGAAGCAAAGGGGAAGCTCGCCCGTATCCATGCAGCCCTGATGGAGGTGGAGGCCCAGATCATCCAGCGGGAAAACCTGGAGCAGGAGATCACCCGGCAGGAAGAGGCCCTGGCGGAGCTGAAGCAGCGCCGGGACGCCCTGCGGGAGGAGGTCACCCGGCAGGAGGTGGCGGGCAGCACCCTTGAAGGGCAGCGGGAGCAGCTGGAGGGACAGCTGGTCCGCCTTCTCCAGGTCCACCTGCCGGGCTGCGCCCTGGAGGACGCCCCCGGAGCCCTGGCGGAGCAGCGCCAGCGGACCGAGGAGGAGCTAAAGGCCCTGGCCGCCCGGCTGGAGGAAGTCCAGACTAAGCTCTCCCGGCGGCAGACCCTGGACGGGCTGATCCCCCAGCGGGAGGAGAGCCTGCGGCAGGCGGAGGGCGCCCTCTCCCGGGGCCGGGAGGAGCTGGCGGCCCTGGAGAGCCAGGGGCAGGAGATTGCCGCCCAGGCCGCCGCCCTGGCCGACACCCTCCCCTACCCCGATGCCCAGGCCGCCCAGAGGGCGCTCTCCGCCTTGCAGGGGGAGCGGGAGGCCCTCCTGCTGGCCCTGCGCCGGGCGGAGGAGGCCCACACCGTCAGCCAGCAAAACCTGGCCGCCAGCCAGGCCGCTCTGGAGCAGCTCTCCGCCCTTCTCTCCGCCGCCCCTCCCCTGGATGTACCCGCCCTGGAGGCCCGGCGGGAGGACCTGGCCGCCCGGCGCGCCGCCCTCACCCAGGCCGGGCAGGACTGCCACACCCGCCTGACCACCAACTCCACCGCCCTGGACAACGTCCGGGCCAAGTGGGCCCGCCAGGCGGAGCTGGAGGAGGAGTACGCCTGGGTGCGGGCCCTGTCCAACACCGTCAACGGCAACCTCGCCGGCAGGGAGAAGATCGCCCTGGAGACCTACGTCCAGATGACCTTCTTCGACCGCATCCTCCGCCGGGCCAACACCCGGCTGATGGTCATGTCCGGCGGGCAGTACGAGCTGCGCCGCCGCACCCAGCCGGACAACAACCGCAGCCAGAGCGGCCTGGAGCTGGACGTGATGGACTACTACACCGGCAGCCAGCGCAGCGTCCGCTCCCTCTCCGGCGGGGAGTCTTTCAAGGCCTCCCTCTCCCTGGCCCTGGGCCTGTCCGACGAGATCCAGTCCACCGCCCCCGGCATCCGGCTGGACACCATGTTCGTGGACGAGGGCTTCGGCTCCCTGGACGAGGACTCCCTCCAGCAGGCCATCCGGGCCCTCACCAGCCTCACCGAGGGGCGGCGGCTGGTGGGCATCATCTCCCATGTGCCCCAGCTCAAAGAGCGCATTGACAAACAGATCGTGGTGACCAAGGACCGCACCGGCGGCAGCCGGGTGGATGTGGTGGTGTAAAGTTCATTATTGACATATGACAGAAACTCCTGTATGATAGAGAGGAAAGGAGGGGGAGTCATGCCCAGACCCCACAAGTGCCGGCGGGTATGCGCCCTGCCCCAGGACGCGGGCTTTCTTCCGGTGGACGGGGAGGACAAGTCCCCGGTCTGCCTGTGCGTGGACGAGTACGAGGCCATCCGGCTCATGGACCTGGAGGGGCTGACCCAGGAGCAGTGCGCCCTGCAGATGGAGGTCTCCCGCAGCTCCGTGGCCGCCATCTACGACCTGGCCAGGCGCAAGCTGGCTGTGGCCCTGGTGGAGAAGCGGCCCCTGTCCGTGTCCGGCGGGCACTACCGGCTGTGCGGCGGCCATGACACCGCCTGTCCCCGTTGGAAGGGCTGCCCCCGCTCCCCCGCTCAAATCCCACCGCAAGGAGGAAGCACCATGAAAATCGCAGTCACCTACGAAAATGGACAAGTGTTTCAGCATTTTGGTCATACCAGCGCCTTTAAGCTCTACAACGTGGAGGGCGGCGCCGTCATCGCCTCCGCCGTGGCAGACACCCAGGGCAGCGGCCACGGGGCTCTGGCGGGCTTTCTGGCACACGCCGGCGTGGACACCCTGATCTGCGGCGGCATCGGCCCCGGGGCCCAGGAGGCCCTGCGGGAGGCGGGCATCACCCTCTACGCCGGCGTGACAGGGGATGCGGACCAGGCGGTGGCCGACCTGCTGGCGGACCGGCTGGACTATGACCCCCGGGGCGGCCACTGCGACCACCACGGGGAGCACCACCACGGCCACCACGCCTGCGGCGGCCACCACCACGGGCCGGACCACCCCTGCCACCACGGCCCCGGGCATCCCCATCCCCACGGACCGGGGCATCCCTGCCACCATGGGCCGGAGCATCCTCACCCTCACGGGCCTGAGCATCCTCGCCCTGAGGAGCCGTGACCACGCCCCTCTCCCCACAGACCAAAAGCGCGCCCATTGGGAAAATTCCCAATGGGCGCGCTTTCATGTCTCATACGGCAAAGGGAGAGGACTTACTCCGCCTCGTGGTCGTGGTCATGGCCGCAGCCACAGCCGCAGCCCTCCTCCTCGTCGCCGAAGTCGATGGCGAACTTCTGCTCGCAGTTGGGGCAGGTGATGGTGCCCTGGTCCAGGACCTCGTCGTCAATGCACAGGGGCTCCCCGCAGTTGGGGCACTCCAGCTCCACGCACTCGTCCTCGTCGCAGCAGCACTCGTCCTCGTCGTCCTCCTCGGCGTCGGTCAGGTCATCCAGCTGGTCGTAGATGTCGTTGATGGCCTCATCCACGGCGTCAAAGCTCTTGTCCACGTCCTCCAGGGAGTGGCCCACCTCCTCCAGGATGTCCACGATCACGGAGATCAGCTTGCCCTCCTTGGACTTCTCGGTGTCGATGCCCAGTCCCTCGGACAGGCCCTTGAGATACGCGACCTTCTCAGAAATCGTCATGGTGTTCTCCTTTTCTTCACAGGCGGCCTCGAAGGGCCTGGTTCTTCGGCGGGGTCTGAAAAGCCCGCCGGGGATGGGGGCAGGCTGTGTGCCTGCTCCCGGGCGCGCAGCGCTTTTTTCTCACGCTTTGCGCCCTCCGCTGCGGCACACTGCACACCGCTCCGCCGGAAATGCCGCGGCCTCCGGCCGCCTGTTTTCCGGTCTGCGCAGTTCCCTATGCGCCTGCTCCCGGGCGCGCAGCGCTTTTTTCTCATGCTTTGCGCCCTCCGCTGCGGCACACTGCTCACCGCTCCGCCGGAAATGCCGCGGCCTCCGGCCGCCTGTTTTCCGGTCTGCGCGGTTCCCTGTGCGCCTGCTCCCGGGCGCGCAGCGCTTAGCCCTTGCAGCGCTCCAGATACTCGCCGGTGCGGGTGTCGATGCGGATCTTGTCGCCGGGGTTGATGAACAGAGGCACCTTGATCTCAGCGCCGGTCTCCAGGGTGGCGGGCTTGGTCACGTTGGTGGCGGTGTCGCCCTTGAAGCCGGGGTCGGTCTCGGTGACCTCCAGGTCCACAAAGTTGGGGGGCTCCACACCAAAGACGCTGCCCTTGTAGCTCATCACGCGGCAGGGCATGTTCTCCTTGACGAACTTGAAGTTGTCGCCCAGGATGTGGCCGTCGATGGGCACCAGCTCGTAGCTCTCGGGGTCCATGAAGTAGTACAGGCCGCCGTCGTTGTAGCTGTACTCCATGTCCTTGCGCTCCACAAAGGCCTCCTCAAACTTGGCGGTGGGGTTGAAAGAGGTCTCGGTCACAGCGCCGGTGATCACGTTCTTCATCTTGGTGCGCACGAAGGCGGCGCCCTTGCCGGGCTTCACGTGCTGGAACTCGACCACCTGCATAACCTTGCCGTCCATCTCGAAGGTCACGCCGTTGCGGAATTCACTGGCAGAAATCATTGGTATCTTCCTCCAAACATAGTATCGTAAGTCGGGGTCAAAACATTCATTTTATTTTACCCCATTCCCTGCCATTTGGCAAGGGTTTTTACAGGATGATCAGCTCCTTGGGCGCCAGGGTCAGGTTCTCATTGCCCCCCTCGCGGAGGACGATCACGTCCTCGATGCGCACGCCGAAGCGGCCCGGGAGATAGATGCCCGGCTCGGCAGAGATCACCGCCCCGGCGGGCATGGGCTGGTCGTTGAGGGAGGAAGCCCGGGGCTCCTCGTGGATCTCGATGCCCACCCCGTGGCCGAAAGAGTGGCCGAAGTACTCCCCGTACCCCGCATCCTCAATGACCTTCCGGGCGGCGCCGTCGATCTCCCGGCCGGTGACCCCCGCCCGGGCGGCGGCGATGCCCGCCAGCTGGGCCTCCAGCACCACGTGGTAGACCTTCTTCATCTCCTCCGTGGGTTCGCCGATGGCCACGGTGCGGGTCATGTCGGAGCAGTAGCCCCCATAGATGCAGCCGAAGTCCATGGTGATGAACTCCCCTTTCTGCACCTTCCGCTCCCCGGGTACCGCGTGGGGCATGGAGCCGTTGGGGCCGGAGGCCACAATGGGGTTGAAGGAGGTCTTGGTAGCCCCGAAGCGCATCATGTCGAACACCAGCCGGGCGGCGATCTCCGCCTCGGTCATGCCGGGCTTGAGGTAGCCCAGGGCCTCGTCCAGGGCCTTCTCCGAGATGCGCTGGGCCTGGGTGAGGATGGCCACCTGGCCTTCGTCCTTCACCCGGCGCAGGGGGATGAGGAGGTCCTGGGCGGGGATCAGCTCCCCGTGGAGTTTCTCGGTGAACTTGCGGTGCTCGGCCACGGTCATGGCCCCGTCCTCAAAGCCCACCCGGCTGATGTGGAGGGAGTCCAGCACCTGGTTGATGAGCTTGGGGTAGTCCCGGTCCGCCAGGACCATCTGGATCTCCGCGCCGGTAACCTGGTTGCCCGCCGCCTCGATATAGCGGGAGTCGGTAAAGTACCAGGCCCCGCTGCGGGTCACCAGAGTCATGCCGTCCTCCCCCGAGTCAAAGCCCGAGGCGTAGAGCAGATTGTGCCCGCTGGTGATGAGCATGGCGTCCAGGCCCATGGCCTCCAGTCCGGCGGCGATCTCCTGATAGTGGTTCATTGTCCAACATCTCCTTTGTCTAATAAACAGATCATTCTGATCTCATCCGCATAGTGTCCGTCCCCCTGCCGCACCGCCCGTGGGATGCGCCCGCAGGGTACAAAGCCCATTTTTTCATACAGCGCCATGGCCCGGCGGTTTCCCTCCACCACCAGCAGCTCCACCTGGATGCAGCCCAGGGCCCTGGCAGCCTTCAGATGCTCTCGCAGCATGGCGGTGCCCAGCCCCAGGCCCCACACCTTTCGGCGCAGGGCGATGGAGACCAGAGCCCGGTGGCGCAGCTTGCGCCTGGGGTCCACGGACAGCTGGCTCATCCCAACCGGCTCCTCCCCCACCCAGGCGGTGAGCAGCAGGTCCAGCGGGGAGCGGTTCCGGCTGTGGAGATACTCCCGCTGTCCCTCCGGCTCCTCCTCCAGCTCGTCCGGGAAGAGGATGAGATGCTCGCTCTCCCGGTAGGTGTGCCGGCGCATCTCCAGCAGAGCCGCTGCGTCCTCTTTCGGCCGGGGGGTGCGCAGCAGGCAGGACGTGCCGTCCCGCAGACACACCGTACTCGCCTTCCACTCCATGGCCTCTCACCCCTGCTCCAGGCAGGAAGTGTACAGCCCCTTCATCTCCAGGGCGTCCCTGGCCTGGGTGCCGGCGGACTCACAGATGAAGGTGGGGCTCCACCCCCGGCGGGCCACCTCCGCCATCAGAGGGGCGGGGTCGGGGCCGAAGTCGGCCTGGTCAAAGGTCAGGTGCATCTTCTCCCCGCCGTTGGGGGTGAAGGCAATCTTGGAGAAGTGGCTGTGGAAGTTCCGGGCCCGGTCCTCCCCCAGCACCTCCTGAATGCGGTCCAGCATCCTCACGCAGGCCTCCCGGCCCTCCAGCTCCCCCAGGGAGCGGGCGTAGAGGTGGCCGAAGTCCACGCAGGGCACCAGCCGCTCATCCAGGGTGCACAGCTCCAGCACCTCGTCCAGGTCCCCCAGCTGGTTGATCTTGCCCATGGTCTCGGGACACAGGGCGATGTGGCCGTAGCCCGCAGTGTCGCAGGCGGCCACCACCTCCCTCAGGGCGGGGCGGGCAATGTCCATGGCCTCCCGCCGGGTGCGCTTCATCAGGGCCCCGGAGTGGATCACCACCCGGCCGGCCCCCATCCAGTCCGCCGCCCGGCAGGCGGCGGTGATATAGCCGATGGTCTTTTGCAGGCTGGACCGATCGGGGTTGGCCAGGTTGATGAAATAGGGGGCGTGGAGGGACAGGGTGATCCCCGCCTCCTGTGCCGCTCCTCCGATCTTCCGGGCGGTACTCTCCCCCACGCTGACCCCCTTGCCGCACTGGTACTCGTAGCACTCCAGCCCCATCTCTGCCAGCCACCCCGGGGCCTGGACAGAGGAGCGGTAGGGGAAGTCCTCCGAATTGCCCGCCGGGCCGAACCTGGCCCTCACGCCTCCACCTCGCCCCGCAGGGGGAAGTGGGCGGCGGTCCTCCCCTTCCCTGCCGCCCGGAAGGGCAGCTCCACGGCGTAGCGCAGAAAGCGGAAGGGATTTCCAAACTCAATGGGCCGCACCAGACACACCGGCACCCCGGCGATGCGGGCCCCCAGGCAATCGGTAAACAGCTGGTCCCCCAGCATGATGGCCTCGTGGGGTTGGCAGCCCATCTGCTCCAGGGCCTTATAGTATCCCCCCGGCTTGGGCTTGCCCGCGTGGCGGATGTAGGGCACCCCCAGGGCCTGGCAGAACTGTGGCACCCGCTTGCTCTTGCGGCTGTTGGACACCACGAACAGCTCCATCCCCAGCCCCCGCAGGCGGGTCAGCCAGTCCGTCAGGGCCTGGTCGGGCATCCCCTCGGAGTAGGGGATGAGGGTATTGTCCAGATCGGCCAGCACCAGGCGCACCCCGCGGCGGGCCAGGGCCTCGTAGTCCAGGTCGTAGATGCTGGGACACACGCCGTCCGGGATCAAGGAAAAGGGCACAAAATCACCTCGTTTTGCCGTCCCCTCCGGGAGGGGACAGGTTCTAATGTCCCCCGCGGAGACATATGCTCTGCAGAGGGCCTCAGTCCCCCGGTTTTCCGGGGTCTGCAGGCTGCATTGTATCACGTTTGGTACTGTGAGACAAGGGGGTCCCTGCTGTGAACCAAAAATCCACCCTGATCCTCACCGCCCCGCCGGAGTACACCGCCCGGGCGGTGACCGCCGGTCTCCCGGTGGCCCACCTGGCCTACCGCCTGGGCAGCGGCGGGCAGCTGCTGCGCGCCCAGCTCCCTGTCGCCCTCCGGGGCGGGCTGATGGCCCTGGACTGCGTGGGCTATCAGGGAGGCGGAGACGGGGATGCCTTCTGCCAGGCGGTGCTGCGGGAGTGCGCCGCCCGCAAGTTCGACGGGGTGCTGTGCGACTTCGAGGGGGAGGCCGCCCCCCGGTGCCTTCCCCTCCTCCGCCCCCTGGCCCGGGCCCTGGCCCAGCGGGGCTGGCCCCTCTATGTGCCGGAGGTCCTGGCCCAGGCGGGGGGCCGGACCCGGGTGCTCATCTCCTCCGCCATCAGCGGCGGCACTCTGCGCCAGCGCCTGGCGGAGGCCCTGGAGCTCTACGGCGCGGAGCGGGTGGCCCTGGCGGCAGAGCGCACCGCCGAGGACTTCCTCCTCCCCGCCCGCCAGGGGGCTGGGGTCCCCCTGGCGCCGGGGGAGCTGGAGGGGCTGGCCGCCAGGCTCCATCCCGCCCGCCACTTCTCCCCGGAGCTGTGCGCCCACTACTTCACCTATCTGGACCGGCAGGGACGGGCCCACTTCGTTTTGTACGACGACGACGAGAGCATGGCCGCCAAGGTGCGCCAGGCCCGGGAAACCGGGGTGCGCCACCTGGTCCTCCCCTACCCCGGGGTGGCAAGCTGCCTGGAGGCGGTGCGGCGGGGGTAGACAAGAAAACCGCAAGGCGGGGAAAACTCCCAGCCTTGCGGTTTGTCGCTTTTCTTAGTAGAACTTCTTTCTGTTCTTCCGGGCAGCCTCGCTCTTCTTGCGCCGCTTGACGCTGGGGCTGTCGTAGTACTCGCGCTTACGAACTTCCGCCAACACGCCGGACTTGGCGCAGCTGCGCTTGAAACGCTTGAGGGCGCTCTCCAGAGACTCGTTTTCCCGCACATGGATTTCCGACATTCTATTTCCCTCCCTCCGAGGTGTCCGGCTTGATCCGGGACACTTTAAGGGCCATAATGATGGCTTTAACATTGCTATTATATGCAATATTTTCTGACTTGTCAAGAGTGCTTTTCATTTCTTCGACGGGTTTTCTGCCGGACCCGGGGCGGGGCCGTCAGCCCTGAGGCTTGAAGATCAGGTTCACCAGCTTGTTCTTCACCAGGATGGTCTTTACATGGGCCATGCCGGCGGAGAACTTCTGCACCTTGGGGTCAGCCATGGCGGCAGCCACCACGGCGGCCTCGTCGCTGTCGGCGGGGACCACGATGTTGGCCCGCAGCTTGCCGTTGACCTGCACCGCCATCTGCACCTCCGCCAGGCGGGTCTTGGCCTCGTCATAGGCGGGCCAGGGCTGCTGGCAGGCCATGCCGTCGGCGGCAAAGCCCAGGGTCTCCCACAGCTCCTCCACCATGTGGGGGGCGAAGGGGGCGAGCAGCAGCAGCAGGGTGCGGTAGTCCCCCTTGGAGCAGCCGTTCTGGTAGAAGTCGTTCACCAGGGCCATGAGGGCGGCGATGGCGGTGTTGAACTTCATGGCCTCGATGTCGTCGGACACCTTCTTGATGGCACGGTGGATGGCCCCCTCGTTGACGGCGGTGTAGTCCATGCCGTCGGTGAGCTGCTCAGACAGGTTCCACACCCGGTCCAGGAAGCGCTTGCAGCCCTTCACGGCGTTGTCGCTCCAGGCGGCGGCCTTCTCAAAGTCGCCGATGAACATGATATACAGGCGCATGGTGTCCGCGCCGTACTGTGCCACCACGTCGTTGGGGTTGATGACGTTGCCCCGGCTCTTGGACATCTTCTCGCCGCCCTCCCCCAGGATCATGCCGTGGGAGGTGCGCTTGTGGTAGAGGGGACCAGTACTTGAGGGCCTCCTTGGAGGCCAGGGCGGTGTCGTTGTGGGGGTCCATATACCGCAGGAAGTACCAGCTGGACCCGGCCCACTGGGGCATGGTGTCGGTCTCCCGCTTGGCGGCGCCGCCGCAGCAGGGGCAGGTGGTGTTCACCCAGTCGGTCATCTTGGACAGGGGGGACTCCCCGTCGTCGGTGGGCTCATAGCTCTCCACGTCGGGCAGCAACAGGGGCAGCTGGTCCTCGCTGAGGGGCTGCCAGCCGCACTTGTCGCACCACACCATGGGGATGGGCTCGCCCCAGTACCGCTGGCGGGAGAACACCCAGTCCCGCAGCTTGTAGTTCACCTTGGCCGTGCCGATGCCCTTCTCCTCCAGCCACTTGGTGTGGTGATGGCGGGGATAGCGTCTTTGACGGTCAGGCCGTTGAGGAAGTCGGAGTTGACCATGATGCCCGTCTCGTCCTTGGCGGTGAAGGCGGCTTTCTGCACGTCCTCGCCGCCCGAGACCACCTCAATGATCTCGCAGCCGAACTTCTTGGCAAACTCCCAGTCCCGGTCGTCGTGGGCGGGGACAGCCATGATGGCGCCAGTGCCGTAGGTGGCCAGGACGTAGTCCGAGATGAAAATGGGGATCTCCTTACCGTTCACCGGGTTGATTCCCTTCACCCCGTCCAGACATACGCCGGTCTTCTCCTTGTTGAGCTCGGTGCGCTCCAGGTCGGACTTGGAGGCGGCGGCTCTCTGGTAGGCCGTCACCTCGTCGGCGTTTTTCAGCAGGGGCATCCACTTCTTCACCAGCTCGTGCTCCGGGGAGAGCACCATGTAGGTGGCGCCGAAGAGGGTGTCGGGCCGGGTGGTGAACACCACGATGTCGTCCCCGGCGGTGGCCTTGAAGGTGACCTCCGCGCCGGTGGACCGGCCGATCCAGTTCTTCTGCTGGATCTTCACCCGCTCGATGAAATCCAGGTCGTCCAGATCGTCAATGAGCCGCTGGGCGTACTCGGTGATCTTCAGCATCCACTGGGATTTCTCCTTGCGGATGACGGGGGCGCCGCAGCGCTCGCACACGCCCTCCACCACCTCCTCGTTGGCCAGGACGCACTTGCAGGAGGTGCACCAGTTCACGGGCATGGTGGTCTTGTAGGCCAGACCGTGCTTGTAGAGCTGGAGGAAGATCCACTGGGTCCACTTATAGTAGCTGGGGTCGGTGGTGTTGACCTCCCGGTCCCAGTCGAAGGAATAGCCCAGCATCTGCAGCTGCTTGCGGAAGTTGACAATGTTGTCGTGGGTCACCTTGGCGGGGTGGATGTGGTTTTTGATGGCGTAGTTCTCCGTGGGCAGGCCGAAGGCGTCGTAGCCCATGGGAAAGAGGACATTAAAGCCGTCCATCCGCTTTTTCCGGGCCACCACGTCCATGGCGGTATAGGGCCGGGCGTGGCCCACATGGAGCCCCTGGCCGGAGGGGTAGGGGAACTCTACCAGGGCATAAAACTTGGGCTTTTCGCTGTGGTTCTCGGTCTTGTAGACCCCGGTCTCCAGCCATTTCTTCTGCCACTTGGGCTCGATGGCGGCAAAATCATACTTCAAATCTCTCACGCTTCCTGTTCAAAGAATCCTCCGCCCCCGGCGGAGAGGCGGCCTGGGGCCGCGGGTACAGCAGGGGATATGGGCTCAATGGACAATATTATACTGAACTGATCCGCCAAATGCAAGCAAAAAGCGCTCCCCTTCTCAGATCCGGGCCACGCCGGAGCGGCGGGCGGCCTGGGCCACCGCGGCGGCCACCGCGTCCTTCACCCGGGGATCGAAGGCCTCAGGCAGGATGCGGTCCACGCTCAGCTCCTCCGGGGAGACCAGGTCCGCCAGGGCGTAGGCCGCGGCGATCTTCATCTCGTCGTTGATGTCCCGGGCCCGCACATCCAGGGCCCCGCGGAAAATGCCGGGGAAGGCCAGCACGTTGTTCACCTGGTTGGGGAAGTCGCTGCGGCCGGTGGCCACCACCAGGGCCCCGGCAGCCTTGGCCTGGTCGGGGAAGATCTCGGGTGTGGGGTTGGCGCAGGCGAAGATGATGGGGTCCTTGGCCATGGAGCGCACCATGTCCGGCGTAAGCACCCCGGGGCCGGAGACACCGATGAACACATCCGCCCCCCGGATGACCTCCTCCAGGGTGCCGGCCCGGCGCTCCGGGTTGGAGATGCGGGCCATCTCCGCCTTCACGGCGTTGAGCCCCTCCCGCCCCTGGTAGATGGCGCCGGCCCGGTCGGTCATAATCACGTCCCGCAGGCCCATGGCCATCAGCAGCCGGATAATGGCCACGCCGGCGGCCCCGGCGCCGGAGGTGACCACCCGCACCTGGGAGAGCTCCTTCCCCGCCAGCTTCAGGGCATTGATCATCCCCGCCAGGGTGATGACGGCGGTGCCGTGCTGGTCGTCGTGGAAAATGGGGATGTCGCAGCACTCCTTCAGCCGCGCCTCGATCTCAAAGCACCGGGGAGCGGAGATGTCCTCCAGATTTACCCCGCCGAAGGAGCCCGCCAGCAGGCGCACGGTATTGACGATCTCGTCCACGTCCTTGGAGCGGACGCACAGGGGGATGGCGTCCACATCGCCGAAGGCCTTGAACAGGACGCACTTGCCCTCCATCACCGGCATGCCCGCCTCGGGGCCGATGTCCCCCAGGCCCAGTACGGCCGTGCCGTCGGTAACCACCGCCACGGTGTTCCACCGGCGGGTGAGGTCATAGCTCTTGTCCACGTCCTTCTGGATCTCCAGGCAGGGCTGGGCCACGCCGGGGGTGTAGGCCAGGGAGAGGGCCTCCTTGCTGTCCACCGCCGCACGGGGGGTGACCTCCAGCTTGCCCCGGAGGGCGTAGTGCATCTTCAAAGATTCTTCCGCATAGTTCATGGTCAATGTCTCCTTCACTCTCCCGCCGGGCGGGGAATTGGTAGTATGGGGTTTTCCCGGGAAATCGCGAAAGGGAGATGCCCTCAGGCCATCTCCCTTTCGCGGGTTCAGGTTGTCAGCATGGAGGAAATGTCCACCGGCGCGGCGTCGTTCCACAGCCGCTCCAGGTCGTAGAAATTCCGGGCCTCCTCGGTGAAGATGTGGACCACCACGCTGGAGTAGTCCATGAGCACCCAGGTGCCCTCCCGGTGGCCCTCCACATGGTGGGGCTCCTCCCCCAGGCGGCTGAGGCTGTCCTCCACCGCGTCGGTCAGGGCCTTGAGCTGGGTGTTGGAGGTGCCGGTACACAGCACGAAATAATCCGCCAGGGTGGTAAGCTCCGACGTGTTGAGCAGGGCGATCTCCTTGCCCTTCTTGCTGTCCAGGGCCTGTACAATGGCCCGGGCCAGTTCCTGCGAATCCATCATGGATACGGTCTCCTTTCCTGTGGTGTGGCGGGCGCCATCACGCCGCGCTCTCCCCTGTCCCCGCTGCGCCAGACTCCGCCGGGCTGCTGGGAGAGGGAGAGGGACTGGGCTCCGGCGAGACGCCAGGGTCCGTGGAGGGGGTGGGCTCCGGCGAGACACCGGGATCTGTGGAAGGGGTGGGCTCCGGCGAAACCCCCGGGTCCGTAGAGGGGGTGGGCTCCGGCGAAACCCCCGGGTCCGTAGAGGGGGTGGGCTCCGGCGAAACCCCCGGGTCCGTAGAGGGGGTGGGCTCCGGCGAGACGCCGGGATCAGTAGTGGGGGTAGGCTCCGGCGAGACGCCGGGGTCCACAGAGGGGCTGGGCTCCGGCGAGGGGCTGGGAGTGCTGGTACCGCCGCCGGAGGAGGAACTCCCGCCGGAGGAACTCCCGCCCGAGGACGATCCGCCGGAAGAGCCGCCGGTAACGGCCCCCGAATTCACCGCCAGGGTATAGTTGGAGGTGACGCTCATCAGCTCCAGCTGAGAGAGGGTCACATCCTCCTCATAGGGATTAAGGTAGAGATTGATGGCCTCCAGCAGCTCGTCCGGGTTGGGCACCACATAGCTGCCGTAGGTCCCTCTGGGGTACTCCACCGCGGAGCAGGGCATGGTAAAGAAATTGACATTGGCCATGTCCAGCCCACCCACCACAGCGGACTGGCCGAACCAGATCAGGTTGGACAAGGACAGGTCGGTCTCCACATACTGCTGGAAGATCCGGGCAAACTCGGGGATCTTGGCCACGTTGCCGATCTGCAGGCACTGCTGGATCACTGCGGTCATGAAGGACTGCTGGAGCTGGATGCGGCTCAGGTCGCTGCCGTCGCTGGGGGTGCTGACCCCGCCGTTGTTCTTGCGCCAGCGCACCACCTGCATGGCGTCGTCCCCGGTAAGCTTGCGGTAGCCCTCGGCCTGGTCGATATAGAGATCCTGGGCGGGGTCGTTGTAGTACATGCGGAAGGGCACGTCAAACCACACGCCGCCGATGGCGTCCACCAGCTCGCCCACGGCCTCCCACTCCACCATCACATAGAAGTCGGGGATAAAGCCCACCAGGGAGCCTACCTCCTCCTTCAGGGCCTGGATGCCCTCCTCGCCGCCGCCGTTGGCGTTGTACACGGAGTTGAGCTTTTTCACGCTCCAGGGCACGTTCACCATGGTGTCCCGGGGGAGGCTCATACAGTTGAGCTTCTGGTTGGTTACGTCATAGGAGAAGAGCATCATGGTGTCGGTATTGCCGCCGCCGCCGGTGTCTCTGCCCACCAGCAAAATGGTATAGAAGTCCTCGCTTTTCCGGGTGCCGCTGACCCGGGGCCCGTTGGTCACCACCCCATCTCCCTCCTCCCCGCTGTCGCTGTGAGAGGGATTGCTGGGCTGAGGAATGCTGGGACGCACGGAGAGCAGGGTGTTCCAGATCACCACTCCCGACACTGCCAGCACCAGAATAACCGCGCCGACAATACAGGCTACCCGGATCTTTTTCTCTTTGCTCCACTTTTTCCTGGCTTTTTTCTGATTTGCCGACCCACGCAGCGGTCTGGTCTCCGGTGGCTGCTGGGGACGGTCGCCGTGATTGGGGTGCTCATTCATTTCTTTGTCATTCTCCCTTTAAGTATGCGTAGGCTTTCTGTGTGTTTTCATGGACCGAGCCGTGCTTCTCAGCCACCTCTTGGATGGAGAGGGCCAGACCCATGCGCATAGCCTCATCCAGGTCCTGGTAGGCCATTTTACGCATGGCGCTCACCTCGGGAAAGTCCCGGTTTGGCTCGATATAGTCGGCCATATAGAGGATCTTCTCCCCCAGGGTCATGCCCGGCCGGCCGGTGGTGTGCCAACAGATGGCGGAGCACACCTCCTCGCTCTGGCCAAACCAGTGGCGGGCCAGGGCGGCCCCCGTCTTGGCGTGGAGAAGCTTGGCGGTATTGCGTTCCATATCATCTAGTACGATATCATATTCCCTGCACAAATTCAACTGGGAGTCATAATCCAGATATTTGGTACAATCGTGGAGGATGCCCGCCCGGCGGGCGGCGTCCTCGTCCCACCCCCACCGGCGGGCCAGGCACACCGCCTCCTGCTCCACCCCCAGGATGTGGGGCAGGCGCTGGGCCCGCACCATGGAGAAGGAGACCGCCCGCAGCTGGTCGATGGTCAGGTCCTTCAGGTCGGTATCGGTGTGGTAGAGCCTCTGGCGGAGGATGTAGCCGTACACCGGGGTCCACAGGTAGGACTGCCCGCCCCCCCGGCCCAGGGCGGAGCGCAGCTCCGTGGAGGAGATGTTGGTCACCCGGGGGAGCTCCACAGGCATCACCCGGGCGCCGTAGGCCGCCCGCAGCTCCTCCCCGTGGCGCTGGAAGAGGGCCAGGTCGTCCGACTCGCTGCGGGCAAAGGGGGCCAGGGTCACCAGATCGCAGATGGCCTGGCACTCCTTCCAGGTCTGGAAGGAGAGGAACATGTCCGTCCCCATAAGGAGGTAGAGGATGTCCTCCGGGTGCTCCTGGCGCAGCTGGCGCAGGCTCTGGGCGGTATAGCTGGTGCCCCCCCGGCGCACCTCCAGGTCGGAGACATGCACCCTGGGGTCCCCCATGCCGTCGGCCATCAGGCGGGTCATCTCCAGCCGCTGCTCCGCCGTGGCCGCCTCCTCAGGCAGGATCTTGTGGGGGGGCGTGCTGGCAGGGACAAAAATCAGCTCATCCAGGCCCAGGCTCTCCAGAGCTGCCCGGGCCGCGTTGCGGTGCCCCAGATGGGGCGGGTCAAAGGTGCCGCCGTAGATCCCGATCTTCTTCATGACTGCATCCCTTCCTCTGTCCTAAGATAGGGGTAAGCGCCGGGGGACGGCCAGGGGACGCCCCCCTGTCCTCAGCCCTTCACCAGCTGGATCTTGTCCTTCTTGTCCTTCTTGTGGCTGGGGCGGTAGAGCACGAACCGGGTCCCGATGACCTGCACCACCTGGCTGCGGGTGGCGGCGGCCAGGGCCTCCGCCCCCTCCCGGGCGGAGAGCAGGGAGTTCTCCAGCACCCGGCCCTTGATGAGCTCCCGGGCCTCCAGGGCGTCGTTGGCCTGCTTGATGAGGTTGTCCCCCAGGCCCTCCCGGCCCACATGGAGGATGGTGTCCAGCCCGTTGGCCAGGGCCCGGAGCTGGGCGCGCTGCTTGCTTGTCAGTTCCAAAGTGAATTTCTCCTTTTTCAGCCGTTGTGGGCGGCCAGATAGGCCGCCAGCTTCTCGCCAAAGGCCGCCAGGGCCCGCCCCCGATGGGACACGGTGTTCTTCTCCTGGGCGGTCATCTGGGCGAAGGTCTTTTTAAACGCAGGGAGGTAGAAGATGGGGTCGTAGCCAAAGCCCCCCTCCCCTTTTGGGGCGTAGGCCAGCGTGCCGGGGCACTCCCCCCGGGCGGTGAGCACGTCCCCGTTGGGGAAACAGCAGGTGATCACCGAGACGAATTTCGCCCGCCGGTCCAGCTGCCCGCGCATGTTGTTCAAAAGCAGGGTATACCGCCCCACGTCGTCCAGGCCCTCCCCGCCGTAGCGGGCGGAGTACACCCCCGGGGCCCCCTGAAGGGCGTCCACGCACAGCCCGGAGTCGTCTGCGATGGCGGGCAGGCCGCTGGCCTCCATCACCGCCCTGGCCTTGAGCAGGGAGTTCTCCTCAAAGGTGGTCCCCGTCTCCTCCACGTCCACGTCCACGCCGGCCTGGGCCTCCAGGATGACCTCCACCCCCTGGGCCCCCAGGATGGCCTGGAGCTCCTCCAGCTTGTGGGTGTTCTTGCTGGCAAGTACGATTTTCATAGCTCAACCTCCCAGGGCGGCCCGCTGAATGGTCTGGACCTCCCGGATGCCCTTGGCGCACAGGTCCACCAGGGCCCGCTGCTCCTCCAGGGTAAAGGCCCGGCCCTCGCCGGTGCCCTGGAGCTCCACCAGGCGGCCGTCTCCGGTCATGACGCAGTTGAAGTCCACCTGGGCGGCGGAGTCCTCCTCATAGCACAGGTCCAGAAGCAGCCGGTCATCCACGATGCCGGCGGAGATGGCGGCCACGCAGGTGGTCAGGGGCATCTCGGTGAGCACCCCCTGCTCCACCAATTTGTACAGGGCGCAGGCCAGGGCCACATAGCCCCCGGTGACGCTGGCGGTACGGGTACCCCCGTCCCCCTGGAGCACATCGCAGTCCACGGTGATGGTGCGCTCTCCCAGCTTCTTCATGTCCACCGCCGCCCGGAGGGCCCGGCCGATGAGACGCTGGATCTCCGCCGAGCGGGGGGAGAGCTTGAGCTTGGCGATGTCCCGCTTGGACCGCTCCCGGTTGGCCCGGGGCAGCATGGAGTACTCGGCGGTGACCCAGCCCTCCCCCTCCGGGACGTGGGGCGGGGTCTTCTCCTCCACCGAGGCGGTGCACAGCACATGGGTGTTCCCCCAGCGCACCAGGCAGGAGCCCTCTGCAAAGCGGTTGATACCGGGGATAATCTCAAGGGGCCGGAGCTGATCTGCGCTCCGCCCGTCCAATCTTTGGTCCATGTCGTCCTCCTTTTCCGTGTGCCCTCAGAACAGGGCCTCGGCAAAGGCCCGGGCGTCGAAGGGCTGCAGGTCGTCCACGCCCTCCCCCAGGCCCACATACTTCACCGGCACGCCCATCTCCCGGGCAATGGCCACCACGATGCCCCCCTTGGCGGTGCCGTCCAGCTTGGTGAGCACGATGCCGGTGACCCCGGCGCTCTGGGCAAAGCCCTTGGCCTGGATGAGGCCGTTTTGCCCCGTGGTGGCGTCCAGCACCAGCAGGGTCTCCCGGCTGGATTGGGGCAGCTCCCGGTCGATGACCCGGCTGATCTTGTTGAGCTCGTTCATCAGGTTCTGCTTGTTGTGCAGCCGGCCGGCGGTGTCCACCAGCACGGCGTCGCACCCCCGGGCCCGGGCAGCACAGATGGCGTCATACACCACGGCGGCGGGGTCCGCCCCCTCGTGCTGCTTGACGATGTCCACCCCCGCCCGCTGGGACCACACGGTGAGCTGGTCGGCAGCGGCGGCCCGGAAGGTGTCTCCCGCGGCCAGCAGCACCCGCTTGCCCTCCTTCTTCAGCCTGGCGGCCAGCTTGCCGATGGTGGTGGTCTTGCCCACCCCGTTGACCCCGATGAAGAGGATCACCGCGGGCGTGCTGCTCAGGTCCATGGCGCAGCCCTGGCCCTCCAGCATCTCCGCCAGGATCTCCTTCATGCAGGCCCGGGCGCCCTCCACGTCCTTGATTTTCTGCTCTTTGCACCGGCTCCGGAGCTCCTCCACCGCCTCCATGGTGGTATCCATGCCCATGTCGGCCATGATGAGGGACTCCTCCAGCTCCTCGTAGAACTCCTCGTCCAGCTGGGAGAACATATTGCTGAAAATGCCGATCTTCTTGATCTTATCAAAAAATCCCATACTATTCTTCCTTATCTCACCTTATAGATTTGGATTGGCCGCGCCGCAAAAGGGGCACCTGGGGTCGTCCAGGTCGTGGGACCGGCCGCAGGCGGGACAGATGGTCTGGGCCATCCGGTCCTCCTGCTCCTCCTCCCCGTCTCCCCGGTAGAACTCCAGCTTCCCGCAGGCCGGGCAGCACCAGATCTCCACGTCCAGTCCCCCCGCCGCCAGGTTGGGAAGGCTCCCCAAGAGCCAGCCTGCCTGGCCCAGCTGCAGGTACTCTCTCTTCAAAAAGTGCAGTGCCTCGCCGCAGCTGCAGCAGTGCTTTTCTGTCATTGGATGCCCAGCTCCTTTTCCACGTCGTTCAGGGCAATGGTCAAAAGCCGGCTCACACCCTGCTCTTTGCATGGTGACGCCGTAGAGAATGTCGGCCTCTCTCCCACGCAGCCCAGGCTGCGCGGGGCCCCCATTTGACTCAAATCGCCGGGAGTGAATCCCGCCGATTTCAAGGCTTTTCCATGAAAAGCCCTGGCGGCTTTCGCCGGCCCGCCGGGGGCGGGCGTCGTCGGCCGCTCTCCTCTCCGCCGTCACTGGATACCCAGCTCTTTCTCCACGTCGTTCAGGTCGATGGTCAAAAGCCGGCTCACACCCTGCTCCTGCATGGTGACGCCGTAGAGAATATCGGCCTCCTCCATGGTGCCCCGGCGGTGGGTGATGACGATGAACTGCGTCCCCTCGGTCATGGAGCGCAGATAGCTGGCGTAGCGCACCACGTTGGCGTCGTCCAGGGCGGCCTCAATCTCGTCCATGACGCAGAAGGGGGTGGGCCGCACCTTCAGAATGGCGAAGTACAGGGCGATGGCCACAAAGGCCTTCTCCCCGCCGGAGAGGAGGGAGATGTTCTTCAAAGCCTTGCCGGGTGGCTGCACCTTGATCTCAATGCCGCAGGTGAGGATCTCCTTCTCGTCCTCCAGCTCCAGGTTGGCCTTGCCACCCTGGAAGAGCTCCACGAAGGTCTCCTGAAAGGCCTGGTTGATCCGCTGGAACTGGGTGGAGAAGATGTCGGTCATCTCCCGGGTAATGCCCGAGATGATGCCCTCCAGCTCCCGCTTGGCCCCCTCCACGTCGTCCCGCTGCTCAATAAAATAGGTGTAGCGCTCGTTTACCCGCTGGAACTCCTCCACCGCGTCGGGGTTGATGCTCCCCAAAGCGGAGATGCTCCGCTTGAGCTCGGAGATGCGCCGGGCGGCCCTGGCGGTGGACTCCAGCTCCACCTGCTGCTGCCGGGCGGCCTCGTGGGAGAGCTGGTAGGTCTCCCACAGCCTGTCCAGCAGCTGCTTCTCCTCCATAGAGGCGGAGAGCTTCTTCTGCTCCAGCACCGACACCTCCCGCTCCATATTCAAAAGGGCGGTGTTCTGCTCCCGGCTGAGCCGGTCGGCCTGGTTGCGCTCCCCCTCCAGCGCCAGCTTCTCCTGATTGAGACGCTGGATGCGGCCCTCTTGTTCCTCCCGGCGCTGCCGCAGGGCCTGGAGCTTTTCCTCCTGCTCCAGGATGCGCCCCGAGAGGGCCTGGTTGCGGTCCTGATACTGCCGGATCAGGGCCTGGCGCTGCTCCCGGTCCCCGGTGAGCTCCTGGCGCAGGGCCTCCAGCTCCTCCAGAGCCTGGCCCGAGGCGCTGCGCTCCCCCTCCAGGGCGGCCAGCTCCGTGTGGTACATGGCCACCTGCCGGGCAGTCTCCTCCACCCGGCGGCGCAGCTCCTCCTGGCCCTTTTCCTTGGCCTCGGCCTCTGCCCGGAGGGCCTCGGCGGCCCCCTCCAGCTCGGTCACGCTCTCCCGGGCCGCCTGGGTATCCCGCTGGTTGTCCTGGATGCGGCTCTGAATGGACGCCTGGTCCTGGCGGATGAGCTCCATCCGCTCCCGGAGGGCGGCCTCCTGCTGCCGGGCGCTCTCCAGGCGCTCTTTCAGCAGAAGAAGCTCCTTCTCCAGCTGGGAGAGCTGCTCCCGGGCGGTGTCCAGCTGGTACTGGGCAGCGGTGTGCTCCCGCTGGGCCCCCTGACGGGTGAGCCGGGCGGCGGCCAGGTCCTCCGCCAGGGCGGCCTGCTGCTCCTTCAGCCGCTGGAGCTCGTTGGCCCGGGAGAGGATACCCGCGCTGCGGGAGGCGGAGCCGCCGGTCATGGAGCCGCCGGCGTTGATGACCTGCCCGTCCAGGGTGACCACCCGGAACCGGTGGCTGAATTTCCGGGTGATGGCGATGGCGCTGTCCATGTCCTCCACGATGACCACCCGCCCCAGCAGGTTGGAGAAGATATCCCGGTAGCGCGGCTCACAGGTGATGAGGGCGTCGGCCATGCCCACAAAGCCCGGCTCTTTCGCCACGTCCCCGTCCCGGAACTGGGCCGGGCGGATGGTGGAGACGGGCAGGAAGGTGGCCCGTCCCCCGTCCCGCCGTTTGAGGAAGGCGATGGCGGCCTTGCCCGCCTGGTCGGTGTCCACCACGATGTTCTGCATGGCGCCCCCCAGGGCGATCTCGATGGCCACAGTGTAGGCGTCGGGCACCTGGATGAGCCCCGCCACCGGGCCGTGGACCCCGGCCAGGCCCCCCCGGCCCGCCTCGTTCATCACCAGGCGCACCGCCTTGGAGTACCCCTCGTAGAGCTTCTCCATCTCGGAGAGCATATGGATGCGGGAGCTCAGATTGTTCTCGTCCATCTCCAGGCGGCTGACCCGCTGGGCGGCCTCCTCCGCCCGGCGGCGGCGGCCCTCCGCCCGGAGGGTATAGCCCTGGATGGCGTTTTGCAGGGAGGTCTCCTCCTCCCCCTTGTCCGCCAGCTGCCCCTCCAGCTCCCGGAGGGCGGCGGCGGCCTGCTGCCTGCTGTCCTCCAGGGCAATGCGCTCCTTGCCCAGGTTTTCCTCCCGGTCGTAGAGCTCCTGGGCGGCGGCAGCCAGGGCGGAGAGGAGCTCCCGCCGCTGGGCGGCTGAGGCGCTCTCCAGACCCTCCCGGCTGCGCAGGGCCTCCAGCTCCTCCCCCAGGGCCCCGGCGGATTGGGCCGCCTGGCGGTTGGACTCCTCCGCCCGGGCCAGCTCGTCCCGCAGGTGCCGGTCCTGGACCTGGATCTCCTTCAGCCGGGCCTGGCGCTGGGCGATCTGCTGGGCGATGGACCCCGCCCGCCCCTCCTGCTGACTGAGTTCGTCCTGGATACGCCTGGCATTGTCGGCGTTGTTCTTCATGTCGTTTTTCAAAAGCTCGATGGCGCTCTCGCAGCTGTGAGCGTCGGCCTCCATCTGGGACAGGCGGAAGCGGATCTGGTCGGTCTCCACGTCCTTCTCCCGCATTTTGGCGGCGCATGCCTCCGCCTGGGCGTAGGCCGCCTCCACCGCCGCGCGCAGCTCCTCCCGGTGGGCCGCGGCGGTCTCATAATCCGCCTGGGTGCGGATGGCGGCGGCCCGCAGCCCCTCCAGCTGGGTAAGCCACAGGGAGATCTCCAGCCCCCGCAGCTCGTCCCGCAGGGCCAGGAATTTCCTGGTCTTTTCCGCCTGGAGGCGCAGGGGCTCCACCTGGAGCTCCAGCTCCCCGATCTTGTCGTTGATGCGCACCAGGTTGTCCTGGGTGCGCTCCAGCTTGCGCCTGGCCTCCTCCTTCCGGTGGCGGAAGCGGGAGATGCCCGCTGCCTCCTCAAAGATCTCCCGGCGGTCGGTGCTCTTGGCGGAGAGGATCTCGTCAATGCGGCCCTGGCCGATGAGGGCGTACCCCTCCCGGCCCAGGCCCGTGTCCATAAAGAGCTCGTTGATGTCCCGCAGGCGGACGGAGCGGCGGTTGATGTAGTACTCGCTCTCGCCGGAGCGGTAGTACCGGCGGGTCACCATGATCTCCTGCTGGTCCATGGGGAAGAGGCGGGCGGAGTTGTCCAGCACCAGGGAGACCTCCGCAAAGCCCAGGCCCCGGCGGCGGGCGGTGCCGTCGAAGATCACGTCCTCCATCTTGCTGCCCCGGAGGGCCCGGGTGGACTGCTCCCCCATGACCCAGCGGATGGCGTCGGCTATGTTCGATTTTCCCGAGCCGTTGGGCCCCACCACCGCGGTGATCCCGTCCTGAAAGGTGAGCACCGTCTTGTCGGGGAACGACTTGAACCCCTGGATCTCCAGCGCCTTAAGATACAATCCGCGCACCCCTACTTTCCATCGTTTCGTAATCGATTTATTATATCAGACCCCGGGGCCCTTTGCAATCGGTTTCCCGGGGCCCTTTTCACACAAAAAACGGGCCGCCGGGCGAAAGGCCCGGCGGCCCGTCCTTTGATCTTCTGTTTTGTCAGCTCCGGCCGTCCCCCAGCTTCTCCAGGGCGGCCCGGGCGGCCATCTGCTCGGCCTCTTTCTTGGTGCGGCCCTTCCCCTGGCCGGCCACCTGGCCCCCCACGGACACCTCCATCACGAACACCCGGCAGTGGTCCGGCCCGGTCTCCTTCACCAGGCAATAGGTGATGGGGCTGCCGGGGGTGCGCTGCACCAGCTCCTGGAGGGCGGTCTTGTAGTCCCGGTCCACCGCCTTCTCCTGCTCCTGGTCCAGAATCAGCCGGCGGATGAGCCGCCGGGAGGGGGCGATGCCCCCGTCCAGATACACCGCAGCCAGTACCGCCTCGGTGGCGTCGGCCAGGATGGAGGGGCGCACCCGGCCGCCGTTGGCATCCTCCCCCCTGCCCAGGCGCAGGTGGGGCCCCAAATCCAGCCCCAGGGCCACCTGGTGGAGGCTCTCCTCACACACCAGGGCGGCCCGGGTGCGGGTGAGCTCCCCCTCCGGCATGTCGGGATGGGTGCGGTACAGGTGGTCGGCCACCACCATGCCCAGCACCGAGTCCCCTAAAAACTCCAGCCGCTCGTTGCTTACCGCCCCTTCGGCCCGGTGCTCGTTAGCGTAGGAGCTGTGGGTGAGGGCGTTGCGCAGCAGCCCCTTGTCCGTAAAGGTATAGCCCAGCTTCTCTTCCAAAATATCCATATCGCGGTCACCTCAAAACAGGAAGCCCCGCCGTGGGCGAGGCTTCCAGAGTTTCATCTGTTCAGAGCTCCAGCCGCTCCTGCATGTAGCGGTAGAGGTCCCCCACGGTCACAATGTGGGCGATGTCCTCCTCCACCATCTCTTCCATCCCGAACTCCTCCTCCAGGGCCATGGACAGCTCCACCAGGTCCACAGAGTCGGCGCCCAGATCCCCCTCGAACGCGGTATCCTCGTCCACGGAGGCGGGGTCCACCCCGAATTGTTCCGCAATGACAGCGCACAATTTTTCCAGCATGCCTCTATGCAGCTCCTTCATCACAGGGATTTTGTACCACCATCATAGGTGGAAACATCCCCGCTGTCAATAGCTTTTTTCTTGGATCCTCAACCCTGCTCGCTCTTGGGACTCAGGCGCATATAATCGATGTTCTCGGTGATGTCCTCAATGATCCCGGCCTGGGCAAAAGTTACCGCCTGACGGATGGCGTTTTTGATGGCGTAGGCATCGGAGGAACCATGGGCCTTGATGACCGGCTTGGAGATGCCCAGCATGGCGGTGCCCCCCACCTCGCCGGCATCCATCTTCTTTTTGAACTTCTTCAGCCCGCCGGACACCAGCACCGCCGCCAGCTTGCTGGCCAGATTGGCCATAAACATGCCCTTGAGCTCCTTGGCCATGAACAGGGCGGTACCCTCCATGGTCTTGAGGAAGATGTTGCCCGAGTAGCCGTCGGACACGATTACGTCCACGGCCCCCTGCACCGCCTCCCGGGCCTCAATGTTGCCCACGAAGTTGATGCGGCCCTCTTTGCCCGCCTTGCTCAGCAGCTTGTAGGCCTCCAGCTGGAGCTCCGTGCCCTTGGAGGGCTCCACGCCGATGTTCAGCAGGGCCACCTTGGGCTCAGGCCGGCCCAGGACCCGCTCGGCGTAGTAGCTGCCCATGAAGGCAAACTGCAGAAGATACTCGGGGGTACACTCGGCGGTGGCCCCCGCGTCGATGAGCACCGCGCCGCCGTTGCCCGTGGGCACCACGGGGGCCAGGGCCGCCCGGCGGATGCCCTTGATGCGCCGGGTGACCAGAGTGGCCCCGGAGAGCAGGGCCCCGGTGGACCCGGCGGAGATGAAGGCGTCTCCCTTCCCCTCCTTCAGGAGGTTCAGGCCGATGGTGAGGGAGGAGTCCTTCTTCTCCTTGAAGGCGGTGGCGGGGTTATCGCACATCTCCACCACCTGGTCGGCGTGGGCGATCTCCACCCCGGCGGGCAGGTCCCCCACCCCGTCATTTTTCAGCACCTCCAGGATGGCCTCGCCCCGGCCCACCAGGATAGCCTCAATGCCGTACTCCTTTACTGCCTGCAGCGCGCCCCGGACCGGAGCCGCAGGGGCATTGTCCCCGCCCATGGCGTCAATGATGACTCGCATGTCTTCTCCTTCTTTCTGTGCGCCCCCGGCCCCGCCGGCAGGCTCCCGCACGTTTATTCCTCCACCGGCACAGCCGCCAGGCGCTCCAGGGCCCGGCTGCTGAGGGCGGCGTTTTTATTTCTCTTCCCCTTGACCTTGTGGTCCAGCGGGGGGATGATGCCGAAGTTGATGTTCATGGGCTGGAAATCAGTGATGCTCTCGTTGCTCACATAGAGGGCCAGGGCCCCCATGGCGGTCTCCTGGGGCAAATCCAGGGGGGGCAGGCCCCGCAGCCGGCGGGAGAGCTCCACCGCCGCCACAAAGCCCGAGGCCGTGGACTCCACGTACCCCTCCACGCCGGTGATCTGGCCGGCAAACACCAGCTCCTCCTGTCCCCGTACCCGGTAATACCGGTCCAGCAGCCGGGGGGAGTCCAGATAGGTGTTGCGGTGCATCACCCCGTAGCGGACGAACTCCGCACTGTGGAGAGCCGGGATCATGGAGAACACCCGCCTCTGCTCTCCCCACTTCAGATGGGTCTGGAAGCCCACGATATTGTAGAGGGTGCCCGCCGCGTTGTCCCGCCGCAGCTGCACCACGGCGTAGGGCTCCTTCCCTGTTTTGGGGTCCCGCAGCCCCCGGGGTTTCAGGGGGCCGTAGCACAGCGTCTGCTCCCCCCGGCGGGCCATCACCTCCACGGGCATGCAGCCCTCAAAGACGCTGCTGTCCTCAAAGCCGTGGACCTCCGCCTCCTGGGCGGCGCACAGCTCCCGCCAGAAGGCCAGGTACTCCTCCTGGGTCATGGCGCAGTTGATATAGTCGGCGGTGCCCCGGTCATACCGGGAGGCAAACCAGGCCCGCTCCATGTCCACACTCTCAAAGGTGACGATGGGGGCGGCGGCGTCATAGAAGTTGAGATACCGGCTGCCGGGGAGGACCCGGGCGATCTCCTCCGACAGGGCCTGGGAGGTGAGGGGCCCGCTGGCCACGATCACCTGCCCCTCCGGCAGGGCCGTCACCTCCCCCTCCTCCACCGTGATGTTGGGGTGGGTTCGCACCGCCTGGGTGACGGCGGCGGCGAAGCCCTCCCGGTCCACCGCCAGGGCGCCCCCCGCCTCCACCCGGTGGGCGTCGGCGCACCGGAGGATGAGGGAGCCGCTGCGGCGCAGCTCCTCCTTCAACAGGCCCACAGCGTTCTCCAGCTGGTCGGAGCGCAGGGAGTTGGAGCACACCAGCTCCCCGAAGAGGGGGCTGTGGTGGGCGGGGGTCATCTTGTGGGGCTTCATCTCATGGAGGACCACCGGGATGCCCCGGCGGGCCAGCTGCCAGGCCGCCTCGCTGCCGGCCAGGCCCGCCCCGATCACGTGTACCGCGTCCAACTCATCCCCTCCTCTCTCCGGCGTGCTGCCCCATCAGGCTTCCTCCGCCGCCTTTTTAGCGGTCTTTTTCCTGGGGGCGGCAGCCTTTTTCTCCGATGCAGCCTTCTTGGGGGCGGCTTTGGTCCCCGTCTTTTTGGCGGGGGCGGCCTTTTTGCCGCTGGAGGCTTTCTCCTCCTTCTCCCCCGCCTCCTTGCCGTCCTGGGCGGCGGTCTTTTTCTTCCAGCCCCCCCGCTTCTCCTCGGGGGTGAAGTTGCCGCAGGCCTCGTTGATGCAGAAAGGCTTACGGGCTCCCCGGCCGGACTTCTTGAACAGGGTGTGGCCGCACTCGGGACAGGTGTCCTTCACGGGCACGTCCCAGGTCATGAAGTCGCAGCGGCAGCTCTCGTCCTTGTCGGCGTTGTGCTCGCAGCCGTAGTAGATGTACCCCTTCTTGGAGGTCTTTTTCAGGATGCGTCCGCCGCAGCGGGGGCACTTGCCGGGCATCTCCACCACCAGGGGCTTGGTAAAGGTACACTCGGGGTACCCCGGGCAGGCCAGAAAGTCCCCGAAGCGGCCGTGCTTGACCACCATCTTCCGGCCGCACAGGTCGCACACCTCTTCCGAGAGCTCCTCGGGGATCTTGATCCACTTGCCCTCCAGGTCGGCGGCGGCGGTGTGCAGGTCCTGCTCAAAGCCGCCGTAGAAGCCCCGCAGCACGTCTTTCCAGAAGACCTTGCCCGCCTCCACCTGGTCCAGCCGCTCCTCCATCCGGGCGGTGAAGGTCACGTCCACCACGTCGGCGAAGTATTTCTTCATGAACTCGTTGGTGACGGCCTCTCCCAGGTTGGTGATGCGCAGGTATTTGCCCTCCTTGCGGACGTAGTGCTTATCCTCAATGTTGGCGATGGTGGGGGCGTAGGTGGAGGGGCGGCCGATGCCCTTCTCCTCCAGAGCCCGGATGAGGGTGGCCTCGGTGTACCGGGCGGGGGGCTGGGTGAACTTCTGCTCATGCTTCTCCCCCTTGAGGTCCAGCCCCTCCCCCACCTTCAGGTCAGGCAGAGGGGAGTGGAACTCCTCCCCGTCGTCGTCCCGGCCCTCCTCGTAGACGGCGGTAAAGCCGGAGAACTTGATGGAGGCGTGGCTGGCCTTGAAGAGATAGCCGGCGCTCTCCACGTCGATGGCCACGCTGTCGTACACCGCCTCCGCCATCTGGCAGGCCAGAAAGCGGCTCCAGATGAGCTTGTAGAGGCGGTACTGGTCGGTGGTGAGATCCTTGCGGATCTGCTCGGGGGTAAGGCGCACGTCCGAGGGGCGGATGGCCTCGTGGGCGTCCTGAGCCCCCGACTTGCTCTTGAACTGCCGGGCGTACCCGGGGTAGTAGTCCTGGCCGTACCGCCCCAGGATGAACTGCCGGGCGGCGGCGGTGGCCTCGTCAGAGAGGCGCAGGGAGTCGGTACGCATATAGGTGATGAGGCCCACGGTGCCCTCCCCCTGGATGTCCACCCCCTCGTAGAGCTGCTGGGCAATGGACATGGTGCGCCGGGGGGTCATGTTCAGCTTGCGGGAGGCCTCCTGCTGGAGGGTGGAGGTGATGAAGGGGGGCGCGGGACTGCGCTTCTTGTCCTGGCGCTTCACCTGCTTTACCGTAAAGGGAGACTCCTTTACGGCATGGAGCACCGTCTCCAGCTCCTCCCGGCTGCCCAGCTCCATCTTCTTCTCCCGGCCGTGGAAGTCGGCGGTGAAGGAGCCGATGTTGGGGGCGATACGGCTGAGGTTTACCGACAGCGTCCAGTACTCCCGGGGGACAAAGGCCCGGATCTCCTCCTCCCGTTCGGCCACCAGCCGGGTGGCCACGGACTGCACGCGCCCGGCGGACAGCCCGTGGTACACGTGCTTCCACAGCAGGGGGCTGAGCTCATAGCCCACGATGCGGTCCAGCACCCGGCGGGCCTGCTGGGCGTTGACCAGGTCCATGTCAATGGCCCGGGGGGCGGCGATGGACTCGGTGACCACCTTGCGGGTGATCTCGTTGAAGGTCACCCGGCAGGTCTTGTCCGCCGACAGGTCCAGCATAGCCTGGAGGTGCCAGGAGATGGCCTCCCCCTCCCGGTCCGGGTCGGTGGCCAGGTAGACCCGGTCGCTCTTTTTGGCCGCGGAGCGCAGGTCCCGGATCACGTCCTCCTTGTCCTTGATGGGCTGGTAATCGGGCTCAAAGTCGTGCTCCACATCCACCCCCAGCTTGCTTTTGGGCAGGTCCCGCACATGGCCCATGGAGGCCTTCACCTGATACTCCGGGCCCAGGTACTTGCCGATGGTCTTGGCCTTGGCCGGAGACTCTACGATCACTAGATTAGACTTCGCCATATCGTTACTCCATTTTCACTCTGACTTGGGCCTGAAAACGCCGCCCCGGCAGCTCCGTCACATAGCCCGCAATCTGCAGCATGGTCATGGCGGAGAGGACCCGGCGGGCGGGAATCTGGGTGCGCTCAATGAGCTCGTCGGCCAGGAGGGACCCACCCTCCAGCGCCAGCAGCAGGTCCCGCTGGTCATCCGTCAGGACCGCTGTATCTTCTTTCCAGTCAATATACGGTACTTCCCCGGCCTTGTCAACTTTTTTCTGGCTGTCGGCCTGCCTGGGCCGGGAGGGCGCGGGGGGCATGGGCTCCCCCGGCTCCAGCCGCTGGGCCGCGGTCTCCGCGCTCATGGGCGGCGCCTGGATGAGCCTGTGGCCGAAGCGGTAGCGGTACTCCTCCAGAATGTGCTCCCCCCGGGTCACCAGCTTGGCCGCCCCCTGGCGGATGAGGGCGTTGGTGCCCCGGCTGTTGGGGGCGTCGGCAGGTCCGGGCACAGCGAACACGTCCCGGTCCTGCTCCAGGGCGTGCTCCGCCGTGAGCATGGAGCCGCCCCGCAGGGGGCTCTCCACCACCACGACTCCCAGGGACAGGCCGCTGATGATCCGGTTGCGCACCGGGAAGTGGACGCCCCGGTGGGGCGTGCCCGGCGGGTACTCGCTGATGAGGGCGCCGCAGGCGGCCACATCGTCATAGAGGTAGTAGCTGCTGTGGGGGTAGCGCAGGTCGATGCCCCCCGCCAGGACGGACACCACCGTACCGCCCCCCTTGATGGCCCCCCGGATGGACGCTGTGTCGATGCCCTGGGCGATACCGGACACCACCACAGCCCCCTTCCGGGCCAGCTCCATGGCGATGTTCCCCGCCATCTTCTCGCCGTAGGGGGTACACTCCCGGGTGCCCACCATAGCGATGGCCGCCTCCTCGTCAAAGGGGAGAAGGCGGCCCTTCACATAGAGCACTGCCGGCGGCAGATAGAGCTGCCGCAGCCGCTCGGGGTAATCCGCGTCCTGCAAGGTGAGAATGCGCAGCCCCAGCTCCTCGCACCGGCCCAGGATGGCCTCCGCCCGGGTGAGGTCCTTGTTCTCCAGGGCACGGCGGGCGGGGGCGGTGAGTCCCTCCGCCAGGGCATAGGCCCCGCTGTCGGCAAAGTAGGCCCCCTCCGGCGTGCCGAAATGGGCCAGCACCGCCCGGACGCCCTGGGGGCTCAGCCCGGGCAGGCTGGTGAGCCACAGCCAGTATTTCACCGATGCCACTTCTGCCGCCCCCTCTCTCTCCGGCAGACCCTCACCCCTGCCGGGCCATCTCCCACAGCACCACCCCGGCGGCCACCGCCGCGTTGAGGGACTCGCACCGGGGGCGCATGGGGATCTTCACCGTCCCGGCGCACAGGGAGAGGCCCAGGGGGGAGACCCCCCGGCCCTCGCTGCCGATGATCACGGCGGCGGAAGCCAGGTCCGCCTGCCGCACGTCTATGGTATGCTCTCCCAGAGCCGCCCCATACAGGGGGGTGTTCCCCCGCTCCAGAGCGGCGGCGATCTCCTCCAGTCCGCCCTGGTAAACCGGCAGGCGGAAGCAGGCCCCCATGGTGGCCCGCACGGTCTTGGGGCCCCAGGGGTCGGCGCAGCCGGGACAGAGCACCACGCTCTGAGCCCCGAAGGCGTCCGCCGTGCGCCAGATGGTGCCCACATTGCCCGGGTCCTGGACGCCGTCCAGCACCAGGCAGGGGCCTGTCAGGGCGGAAGGCAGGGCGGTGTCCGGCACCCGCCACACAAAGAGAACCCCCTGGGGGGTCTCGGTCTGGGCCACCGCCCGCAGCAGGTCCTCAGGCACCTCCACCAGCCGGGTCTCCTCCGGCAGGGGAGGCAGGGAAAAGCCGGGGACGGTCACCACCGTCTCCAGCCTCGCCCCCCAGCGCAGGGCCTCCTCCAGGAGCTTGGGGCCCTCCCCCAGGGCTACCCCCTCCTCCCGGCGGGCCGACGGCCGGGCGGCCAGGCGGCGCAGGCGGGAGATAAGGGGGTTATTTCTGCTTGTAATGCGCTCCACAGGCCTTACAGGGAGTGGATGGCGTTGGTGTGCTGGTCCTCACCCAGGACGATGAGCATATCGCTGGAGCACAGCACGTGGTCGCCGCCGGGGGAGACGTTGATCTCTCCGGTAACGCTGTCCCGCAGGGCGATGATGTTCACCTTGTAGCGGTTGCGCACGTCCACATCCCGGATGGTGCGGCCCAGCCAGCTGTGGGGGGCCGCCACCTCAATGATGCCGTAGTCCGGGGAGAGCTCAATAAAGTTGAGCACGTTGGAGTGGGCAAGAGTCTGGGCCAGCTTCACCCCCATCTCGTGCTCGGGAAAGACCACCCGGTCGGCGCCGATCTTCTCCAGCACCCGGCGGTGCACGTCGCTCTGGGCCTTGCACACCACCTTGGGGATCCCCATCTCCTTCAGGGAGAGGGTGACCAGCACGCTGCTGCCCAGGTCCCCCACCGTCACTACAGCGCAGTCAAAGTTTCGCACCCCCAGGGAGCGCAGGACCGAGGGGTCCCGGCCGTCGGCCGCCACCGCCTGGGTGACCTGGTCGGCAATGGCCTGGACCTTGGCCCGGTCCATATCCACCGCCAGCACCTCATTGCCCAAGCTGCTCAGCTCGGTGGCCACGGCAGTGCCGAACCGGCCCAGCCCGATAATCACATAGCTTTTTTTCATCTTCCGTCTCACCTCAGCCGATCATCACATTGTATGTGGGATAGTGGATGTTATTTTTCCCACCGCCGACTGTGAGGAAGGCGATGGAGAAGGACAGCACGCCCACCCGCCCCAGGAACATGAGGGCAATGAGCAGCACATGGCTGGCACCGGACAGGATGGGCGTGATCCCCGTGGTGAGGCCCACGGTGCCCAGGGCCGACGCCGTCTCAAAAGCCGCCTCCAGATAGTGGACCTCGTCCAGCAGGGAGATGGCCATGGACCCGGCAAAGAACAAAATCACCACCACCATAAAGAGCGTCATGGCGTTGATGATGCGCTCCTGGTCAATGGTGCGCCGGCGGACGGTGACCTCGCTGTTCCCCCTGAGGCCCGCCCGCAGGGTGAGGAGGAGCACCGCCACCGTCACCGTCTTCAGGCCGCCGGCGGTGGAGCCGCTGGAGCCGCCGATGAGCATGAGCACCGAGCTCATGACCATGGAGCTGTCGTGCATAGTCCCCTGGGGAATGCTGTAAAAGCCCGCGGTGCGCAGGGTGACGGACTGGAAAAAGCTGTTGAGCACCTTCCAGCCGGGGGCCAGCTCTCCCATGGTGTTGGGGTTGTTCCACTCCACCGCCATGAAGTACACCGCCCCTAGCACAATGAGGGCGCCGGTCATCACCAGCACCATGCGGCTGTAGAGCCGCAGGTTCCGCCACCGCCCTGCCCGGCGGATATCCTCCCATACAAAGAAACCCAGGCCGCCGAAGACGATGAGGAACATGATCACCAGCAGCACCACCGGGTCCTTCTGGTAGCGCATCAGGCTGCCCCCCGCCTCGGGGCCCATCAGGTCAAATCCGGCGTTGCACATGGCGGACACGGAGGTGAATACCCCCCGCCAGATCCCTCCCGCCAGGCCGTACTCCGGTACAAACCGAAAGGCCAGGATCAGGGCCCCCGCCCCCTCCACCGCGAAGGTCAGACGCAGGGCGTTGCGCGCCACCCGCACCACCCCGTCAGTGTCGGTGAGGTTCAGGGTGGAGACAATCAAAAGCCGCTCACTCAGGTTGATGCGCCGGTTGAGGGCCAGGGAGAAGAGGGTGAGCACCGTCATGAACCCCAGGCCGCCCATCTGGATCATCAGCAATATGACCCCCTGTCCGAAAATGGTCCAGGAGGTGGCGGTGTCCACCAGGGCCAGCCCGGTGACACAGGTGGCGCTGGTGGAGGTGAACAAGGCGGTCATGAGCCCCGCCGACTCCCCGCTGGTGGAGGCCCAGGGCAGCATCAGCAGCACCGTACCGGTGAGGATAATGGCCCCAAAAGAGAACACCACAAAGCGGGTGGGGTTAAATTGCCGCTTACGGAACAGGCCAAAGGGCTTAGTGGTCAATCCAATCAGCTCCAGTTTGCTTTTCACGCCCGGAGGGCGGATGATACGCAAAAGCAGACCGGCCCCACGGGTGCCGGCCGGCAGGCTCCTCTTCCCCTCTGCCCAGACCGGGGGACCGGCCGGAGCAGACGTGATAAAGAAGTTGCATTCAAATGTGTGTCAAGAGTATAGCATAGGCTTTTACAAAAAGCAAGGCGCACCTTTTCCATTTCTCCCGGTCATTCCGCACCCCGGGGGCCGCGCTCCACCAGGCACTTTTCCTTCCAGCGGCCGCTGCGCCAGCGCAGCAGGAAGAGTACCGCCCGCAAACACTCGTCGCAGGCCATGGCGGCCCACACCCCCGGCAGGCCGAAGCCCAGCACCGACCCCAGCAGGAAGCCGCCCCCCACCGCGGTGATCCAGGCGCTGAGGATGCAGATGGCGATGGGGAAGCGGATATCCCCGCAGGCCTGGAGGCAGCGGCACATGACGATGTTCACCGCCCGCCCCAGCTCCAGGGGGATCTCAATGAGCATGATGGTGCCGCACAGGGCCAGCACCCCCTCCTGGGTGGTGAAGAGGCTGTACACCGGCCTGGCCAGCAGGAAGAGGGCCACAGACACCGCTGCCGACACCGCCAGGGCGCGCAGCAGCGTTCGCTTCACCAGGCGGTCGATCTCCTCCAGCCGCCCGGCCCCCATCAGGTTGGCGGACACCACCTGGGCCGCCTGGCCAATGGCGGAGGCAAAGATGTAGGAGAGCATGGCAAACATGTTGGCGTACACCCGGGTGTTCACCACCACCAGGCTCATCCGGTTGCAGATGGACTGGATGCAGATCTGGGAGGCATTGTAGGACACCGACTCTCCCCCGGTGGGGATACCGATCTTCATCAGCCGGACAAATTCCCCGCCCGGGAAGGGGCGCAGGTACCCCATGGAGAGCAGTCCCGGAAACCGCCGGATGAAGAGCCAGCCGATGGCCCCCACCCCCACCAGGCGGCTCAGATCGCTGGCCAGGGCGGCGCCGGCGGCCCCCATGGCCGGCAGGCCGAAGGCCCCGTTGATGAACACCGCGTTGCCCCCGATGTTAATGAGGTTCACCATCACCGAGATGATCATGCTCTCCCGCATCATCTGGTGGCTGCGGAAAAAGGCGGTGAAGGTGAGATAGATCGCCTGGAGAAGCATGCCCACGGAGATGATGCGGGTGTAAGCGCAGGTCTCCTGGAAGATGAGAGCGTCCACCCCCATGGAGCGGTAGATGGGCTCACACCCCACCAGCAGCAGTACCATCACCGCCCCGCCAAAGACGGTGTTCACCAGCAGGGAGAGGGTGCAGGTGCGCCCCAGGTTCTCCCGCTGTCCCGCTCCCAGGTGCTGGGAGATGAGGATCATGGCGGCGGTACACACCACGGAGAACACCAGGATGAGGAGATTGGTGATCTGGTTGGCGTTGCCGATGGCCCCCACCGAGTCCGGGTCGTACCACCCCACCATGATCTGGTCGGCGTTGCCCACCAGCATCTGGAGCACCAGTTCCACAAAAATGGGCCAGGTGAGGCCCAGAATGCCCGGTGCCCCGGTGTTGTTTTTCTTTGCCGCGGTCATGGTCATTCCCCCGCTTCCTTTTGTATTGTAATCCATTATTATGGTCCACCCCGGCCAAGCCCGCAATGGTACAAGGAGACAAAAATGAGGCCGGGCTGCCGCCCGGCCTCGTTCACATATCCGATTGGAGACAGAATTTACTTATCCCCGAACTCGCTGTAAAACCGCTGGTGGATCACCTGCACCGCCCGGTCCGCGTCGTCCAGGTCCACCAGGACGGATACCTTGATCTCGCTGGTGGAGATCATGTTGATGTTGATTCCCGCGCTGAACAGCGCCTCGAACATGGTGGCGGCCACCCCGGGGTTGTTGATCATGCCGGCCCCCACGATGGACACCTTGGCAATGTGGTCGGACACGTCAATGCGGTCGAAGTTAATGGACTCCTTGTTCTCCTCCAGCACCTGGCGGGCCAGGTCCATGTCGCTCTTGGCCACGGTGAAGCTGATGTCCTTGGTCTCGCTGCGGCCGATGGACTGGAGAATGATGTCCACATTCACCCCGCTGCTGGCCAGGAGAGAGAAGATCTTGAAGGCGATGCCGGGGGTGTCCTCCAGGCCCACCAGAGCCAGACGGGCGATATTCTTGTCCCGGGCAACCCCGCTGATATGAGACTTTTCCATGGTTTTTACAACCTCCTTGACTTTCGTTCCCGGCTGTCCGGAAAAACTGGAGAGGACCTCCAGGTTCACGTGGTAGCGCTTGGCCATCTCTACCGAGCGGTTGTGGAGCACCTGAGCCCCCAGGGTGGCCAGCTCCAGCATCTCGTCGTAAGTGATCTCCTCCAGCTTGTGGGCCTCCTTCACCATGCGGGGGTCGGCGGTATAGACCCCGTCCACATCGGTGTAGATCTGGCACAGGTCCGCGTGGAGGGCGGCAGCCAGGGCCACGGCGGAGGTGTCCGACCCGCCCCGGCCCAGGGTGGTAATGTCGTCATACCGGTTGATGCCCTGGAAGCCGGTGACGATGACGATGGATTTCTTATCCAGCTCCTGCATGAGCCGCTCGGTGTTCACCCGCTTGATGCGGGCGTTGCCGTGGGCGGAATCGGTGCGGAAGCCCGCCTGCCAGCCGGTGAGAGAGATCACCGGATAGCCCATGGCCTCAATGGCCATGGCGCACAGGGAGCAGGAGATCTGCTCGCCGGTGGACAAAAGCATATCCATCTCCCGCTTGGATGCGTTGGGGTTGATCTCGGCGGCCTTGTCAATGAGGTCGTCGGTGGTGTCCCCCTGAGCGGAGAGCACCGCCACCACGCTGTGCCCCCGGCGGTAGGTCTCGGTGATGATCCGGGCCACGTTGCGGATGCGGTCGGCGTCAGCCACAGAGGTGCCGCCAAATTTCTGAACAATCAGTCCCATATTCGTTTTAACCTCCCAAATGTGAAGGATGGTATCCTCCCCATTCTATGTTTTCCAGTTCCTCCGCGTCAGTCCAGCACCCGGATGACAGAGAGCACCGGGATGTTCTGCAGGCGGATACCCAGCTGGGTGCGGGTCATCTCGTCGGCGGTGATGCAGGCCGCCTCGTTCTCCGCCGCTCCCCGGCGGGCCAGGGGAAGCACGTCTCCCAGCATGGCCCGCATCATGTCGTTGGTGCAGCTGGCCCGGACGTACCAGCGGCTGCGCAGGGTATCAGGAGAGCGGGTGGTGTCCTCCCCGCCGGGGGCCCAGTCCATGAGCTTGCGGGAGCCGATGTGCTTGGCCGCGTCGATCACGTCGGCCACCACCGCCGAGGCGGTGGGCAGCTTACCGGCGCCCCGGCCGTAGAACATCACGTCCCCGATGGCGTCCCCCCGGACGGTGATGCCGTTGAACACGTCCTCCACCCCAGCCAGGGGGTTCTCGTTGTTCACCAGGTGGGGGGCCACATAGGCACAGATCCTGCCGTCCTCCTGACGGATAGCCCGGCCCAGCAGCTTGATCTTCCGCCCCGCCGCGTCGGCGTAGTCCACGTCCGCCAGGGTGATGCGGGTAATGCCCTCAGTGGGCACCTGGCGGGGGTAGATGTGCCGCCCGAAGGCGATGGCCGCCAGGATGCAGATCTTGCGGCAGGCGTCGTGACCCTCGGTGTCGGCGGAGGGGTCCCGCTCGGCGTACCCCCGCTCCTGGGCCTCCTTCAGGGCGGTGTCAAAAGACAGGCCCGCCCGGATCATCCGGGTCAGGATGTAGTTGGTGGTACCGTTGAGGATGCCGTAGATCTCCAGGATGTTGTTGGCCGCCAGGCACTGGGACAGAGGGTGGATGATGGGGATGCCGCCCCCCACGCTGGCCTCAAAGAGGTAGTTCACGTTGTACTCCTTGGCCAGCATCAGCAGCTCATAGCCGTACTCCGCCACCAGCTCCTTGTTGGAGGTGACCACGCTCTTGCCCGCCTTCAGGGCCCGGCGGGTGAAGTCCAGGGCCACCGTGGCCCCGCCGATGGTCTCCACCACCACGTCCACCTCCGGGTCGCTCTCGATGACGGAGAAATCCTTCACAAAGCACCCGGCATAGGGACTGTCGGGAAAATCCCGCACGTCCAGAATATACTTCAGGCGGACAAAATCGTCCACCTTGCGGGAGATGCTGTCCTCATGGCCGGTCAGCACCTCGGCTACGCCGGACCCCACGGTGCCGAAGCCCAGGATCGCTACATTAACCATTTGCTTGTTCTCCTCTCTGAGAATATTCAGCCCGCCAGGATCTCACAGCGGATCACGCCCTTCTGGCCCCCCACGGCGGAGATCAGCTCCTCCATGGGCACCCGCAGTCCCGAGGTCTCCACCCCCATGGACACCGCGGCGCAGCCGCTGGTGGGAATGCCCTGGTTGATGGTGAGAATGTTCCCCCCCAGGTCCGCAAAGACGTTCAGCACCGAGGAGAGCACCCCCGGTTCGTCCTTGAGCATGATCTGTATGGTGACAATCCGCCCCTGCATCATATCCGTAAAGGGGCGCACGGCGTCCTTGTACTTATAGAAGGCGCTGCGGCTGATGCCGGTGCGCTTGGTGGCACTGTTGACGGTCTGTTCCTCCCCCGTCTCCAGCAGGCGCTTGGTCTCCGCCACCTTGAGGTAGATCTCCGGCAGGGCCGCCGCCTCGATGATAAAATATTTGGGTAGGGATGTCACGGCCGGTCCTCTCCTCTCCCCGGATATTCCAGGCATGTGTCCTCAAATCGCGGTCATTTGTTCGTCCAATGTGGTCCATTTTAGCACACTGAACCCGCCGTTTCAAGCCCCAAATAATTTGACAAACAGCACAATTTTCCAATCCTCTCCCCGGGGTTTTTTGCGTGTTCCCACATATTTCTTCCATATCAGCATCATTCTGAAACAATTTTGCCCATCAGGCGCAAAACCGCGGGGGGCGGCATGTGTGCCGCCCCCCGCGCCAGGCTCGGGTCCGGTCTGCTACGGGTGTATGGGGTTGGGCTCCAGAGAGGCATCCGGTTCATCCGGGTCCACCGGGTCTGTGGGATGGGTCTCCTCCCCTCCTCCACTTCCTTCATCCGGGGGCAGGCTGGGGTCCTCCGGGTTATCCGTGGGACCCTCCGGGTCGGTGTTGGGGTCGTCGGGATCCACGTCGGGGTCTTCCGTCTCCGGCGGCGTCAGGTGGACAGAGCACTCGGTGCGCTCCAGGCCCTCATAGTAGGACATGAGGTACATGGAATCGCTCACCGGCACCTGAATGGGCAGCTGCCGGTCGTAGTTGACCATATAGACGGTCTTGCAGCTCTCCTCCGGGCAGAACTCCCCGGCCATATAGTACAGCCCCGTGGGATTGCCGCTGGCGTCCAGAATGGGGTCCTCCGTACACACGGTAATGGGCTGGTGACAGGTGCAGTTCTCCGCCGGCACATCGTCACTCATCAGAGTAAAGGTCTTTACCCGGCTGCCTCTGGGGTCGCTGCGGCAGCCCTCGGTGGCTCTCAGGCCGCAGTCCATACACAGCGACACCTGTACCACATCGCTGGGCGTGGAAAAGCTCTTGTTCTCCAGTCCCTCATGAATGCGGCTCATCACGCCCTTCCACATGGGGATGGCGGGGTTGCTGTTGGTGTTGATGCTGATGGGGTTGTCATATCCTGTCCACACCACAGCGGTGTAGTAGGGCGTGTACCCGGCAAACCACCGGTCATTGTTGCTGTTGGTGGTACCGGTCTTGCCGGCGGTGGTCATGTTGGACAGGTGGGCAGAGCTGCCGGTGCCATAGGTGGCGGCATTGGACAGCACCGTGTTGACATAGTAAGCGGTGCTCTCGCTGAGGGAGTAGGTGGTCTCCGGCGTGTTGTCAATGAGGACAGTGGCGTCCTCATCGTCGCCCTGAACCACCTTCAGGTAGACCACCGGCTCGGTATACACCCCGTTGCGGGGGAAGGTGGCGTAGGCCGCCGCCATCTCGAAGGTGGTCACGCCCTTGGTCAGGCCGCCCAGGGCCAGGGGGGCCAGGTCAATGTCCGACTTGGCCTGGCCGTTGACCTCCATATAGCTGATGACGTGGTCGGTAGACAGGTGGAATTTCTCCGTGAGGAATTCATAGGATACAGAGGGCGTCACATAATCGGCCAGCACCTTTACGGCCACCGTATTCACCGACCGGGTGACACCGTCCAAAATGGTGGTCAGGCCCTTGTAGCCCGAGGGAGAGTTTTTGGGCCAGGCGGCTCCGTTCATCACGGAGTAGGGCGAGTCGTCAATCACCGTGGCCGGGGTAATATACCCCAGCTCGAAGGCCGGGCCGTATACCGCCAGGGGCTTGAAGGAGGAGCCCGGCTGCCGCAGGGCGTCGGTGGCGTAGTTGAACAGGAGGTTGCCCTCCTTCTCCCCCACATACCCCGACATGGCCACCACGTAGCCCGTCTCGTTGTCCACCACCGTGATGGCCGACTGCATGAGCTGGCCGTCGCTGGAGGTGTAGTTGAGATTGCTGCGGTCCTCATACACCTCGTCCACCGCCGCCTGGACATCCGGGTCAAAGGGGGTATAGATTTTCAGCCCGCCGCCGTACACCATGTCCTGGGCCGCCGTGTCCGAGAGGCCGTACATCTCCTTCAGGTCGGCGATGAGGCTGTCGATGACCGCTTCCGTGTACCAGTTGTAGACCTGGCCGGTCTGGTTTTCCTCCTCTTCCGCCTCCTCCACAAAGTGGAGCTCCTCCGCCGCGGCCTGGTCGTACTCCGCCTGGCTGATCTTGCCCTGGTCCAGCATCTCGCCCAGGATGGTCATCTGCCGGGCCTTGTTGTACTCCAATCCGGTCCAGACGGTGCCCCCGTCCAGGGTGCCCACCTCTTCGCAGTTGGGGCAGGTGTCCCCCGCCTGGGTGGTGTACTTCCCGCACGCCGAGCACTTGTAGCGGGTAATCTCAATGGGGGAGAAGGGGTCATAGAGGGAGGGGTTGTTGGTGATGCCGATGAGGCTGGCGCATTCTGCCAGGGATAGTTCACTGACGCTCTTGCCAAAATAGCGCTGGGAGGCGGCCTCCACCCCGTTGCAGCCCTGGCCCAGATAGATATAGTTGAGGTACCACTCCAGGATCTCGTCCTTTTCGTATTTCTTCTCCAGCTCCAGAGCGGTGAAGATCTCCTGGATCTTGCGCTTGACCGTCACGTCGTCGTACTGGGTGACATTCTTCACCAGCTGCTGAGTGAGGGTGGAGCCGCCGAAGTTGTCCTTCATGCCCAGGAACATATTCACGAAGGCCCCCGCCGTGCGGTACCAGTCCACCCCGTGGTGCTCCCAGAAGCGCTTGTCCTCAATGGCCACCACGGCCTCCTTGAGGTACTCCGGGATCTCGTCGTAGTCCACCCAGATGCGGTGCTCCAGGCCGGACAGGGTGGCCATCTCCACCACCTCGCCGGTCTCACTGTCGGTGTAGTACACCGTGGAGCTCTCCCGGATAGAAATAGACTCCAGGGGCAGGTCGCACTGGGGCAGGATCACCGACTTGATATAGACCGCTGCGTAGCAGGCCAGAAAGGCGCTGGTCACCAGGCCGATGAGAAGCAGCGTGCCCAGCACCTGCCCCAGCCGGAGAAAGACCCGGCCCACCGTGACCCCTTTGCCCCTGGACTTCCGCCGCCGGGGCGCGCCGGAGGAGAGGCGCCTGTCGCTCTCCTGAGAGCGGGTGGGCTGGCTGCTGCGCCGGGGACGGGGCTGCTCTCCGCCGGACTGTGTATGATAATTAGACAAGGAAACACCTCCACTTGTGGCACGCCCTCCCAGCCTCGCCTGTGTGCCGGCAGAGTTGGGAAAGGCCCTGACTGCTGTTAGATTCTGGTCCTCCAGAGGGCGGCGGCGCCGTTTTTCCCCCCTGAATTAAACTTTAGTATACCATGTTTTCATTACTCTGTCCACCCCGGCGGGGCACTTTTACCTGTTTCTTCCATTTTCTGACCGGCCGGTCCCGAATTTTTTCTCCCCCTCTTGCATTTTCACCCGGCCTTGGGTACAATAGAGCCAGAGAAAAGGTATCCGGCTCCCCGCCGGTCCCCTGATTCAAGGAGGTTTTCCCATGAGCGAGGAGTACGGCTCCGATTTTATCACCGTCACCGACGAGGAGGGCCAGGAGTTCGAGCTGGAGCATCTGGGCACCATTGAGCACAGCGGCCAGGCCTACATGGCTTTCCTGCCGGCGGAGATGGACGAGGACGACGAGGACTTCGGGATGATCATCCTGAAGGTGATCGAGGAAAACGGCGAGGAGCTGCTGGCCGATGTAGACGATCAGGCCGAGCTCAACGCGGTCTACGAGCTGTTTATGGAGCAGCTCTTCCAGGAGGAGGACGAGGACTGAGTCTTCCCCTTTCCACTGTTTGGTTCCCCTGCTCGGTTCGTGAGGGACTCTTTTAAACCCACATTTTAGATAAGGGATGCGCAGCTCGCGCCGCGGATTGCAGGCCTCCTGGCCCCAGGCCGGAAGTTGGAAGCAGTGAAACGGTTCGGCGGCAACCCACCTGCATCATGGTGCAGGTTCTAAATGGGTCCCCACGGCCAGAGCGGGGGTCCTTTTATTTTCCCACGTTTTGTATCGGGTGTTGTGAACAATCCGTAAAAACTGCACGCTCTTTCCCGTTCCCCCTCCAGATTCTACTTGCACGGCGGAATAATCTGTTGTATAATACCGCAGAATGACACCTTATGAGAGGACTGAATGTTACCATGAGCGCATCCAGAGAAAAAAAGCAGCGTCAGGGCGCCACCGGTCTGTCCCAGCGGGAGATCCAGGCCCAGAAGGCTGCCGCCCAGAAGCGCCGCAACATGATCATCTACAGCGTGATCGGGGCCGTGTGCGTGGTATTGGTGGTGGCTCTGCTGGTGTGGAACTCCAACTTCTTCCAGCGCCGCACCACCGCTGCCACCGTGGGCGACACCCAGTATGATGTGGCCGATCTGAGCTATTATTACTATAATGCCTATCTCTCCGAGTATATGATGGCCCAGTACGGCTACTCCGCCTTTGACCCCGACACCCCCGCCGACGAGCAGACCTATGACGAGGAGTCCGGCCAGACCTACTATGATTATTTCATGGAGAGTGCCCTGGAGACTCTGAAGACCACCACTGCCGCCTATGACGCCGCCCTGGCCGACGGCTATACCTCCGACGACGTGAAGGACGAGGTGGACGAGGCCATCCAGAGCGCCAAGGACAGCGCCTCCACCAGCGGCTATGTCAACTTCAAGCAGTACCTGCTGGCCCAGTACGGCGAGTATATGACGGAGAGCAGCTACCGCACCGTCATCACCCGTCAGGCCATCGCCAACCGCTATATCAGCGATTATCAGGAGTCCCTGGAGTTCTCCGATGAGGAAATCCAGGCCTACTACGACGAAAACAAGGACAGCCTGGACACCTTCACCTACTCCTATCTGGTGTTCAACCCCGCCGAGGTGGACAATGAGGACGAGTCCATGACCGACGAGGAGGTGGAGGCCGCTGAGGAGGCCAGCTTCGCTGATGCCAAGGACAAGGCCGATGCCGCCGCCCAGGCCCTGGAGAGCGGTTCCTCTGTAGAGGATGTGGCTGAGGAGTACGAGGTGGAGTCCTACTCTGCCGACGCCTCCTCCGTTGGTTCTTCTCTGAGCTCTATTTATAAGGAATGGCTCCAGTCTGCAGACCGGCAGGCCGGGGACGTCACCGTGATCGAGAACGCCGAGACCAACTGCTATGTGGTGGTGTTCCACGACCGCTATCTGGACGAGACCCCCACTGTGGACACCCGCCGTCTGCTGGTGGCCGCGGAGATGGATGAGGACGCCGACGAGCCCACCCAGGAGCAGATGGATGCCGCCAAAGCCAAGGCCGAAGAGCTGCTGGCCCAGTGGGAGAGCGGCGACAAGACCGCCGAGTCCTTCGGCGCTCTGGCGGACGAGAACACCGATGAGAACACCTCTGCCGAGGGCGGTCTCTTTGAGGCGGTCTACCAGGGCCGCTTCGCCTCCGCCTCCCCTGAGTACGACACCTGGCTCTTTGAGGAGGGCCGTCAGGAGGGGGACACCGCCGTGGTGGAGAGCGAGCAGTCCGGCTCTTACGGATACTTTGTGGTCTACTACCAGGGGCAGAATGACCCCGTATGGTGGAGCAGCTGCGAAACCGCCCTGCTCAGCGAGGCTATGACCACCTGGCAGGAGGAGCTGGTGGAGGGCTACGCCGCCGCCCTGGCCTCCGGCGCCGACTATCTGCGCTGAGTCTTTTCAATGTAGAAAACATACGGGACAGGGCCGGCGCCCTGTCCCGTATGTTTTTCCGCTGCGTTACGTTCAGAAAAGGAGGAAGTGAAATGGAGGAACAGTTTTCCCGTGCCGCCATGCTCCTGGGTCAGGAGGCCATGGAGCGCCTGGGGTCCAGCCATGTGGCGGTGGTGGGGCTGGGAGGCGTGGGCAGCTGGTGCGCCGAGGCCCTCTGCCGCACCGGCGTGGGGTCCCTCACCCTGGTGGACCACGACCACATCGCCCCCACCAACCTCAACCGGCAGGCCCAGGCTCTCCACTCCACCCTGGGGCAGTCCAAGGCCCTGGCCCTGGCCGCCCGCTGCCGGGACATTGCCCCGGAGGCCCGGGTTCGCCCCCTGGTGCTGCGCTACTGCGCCGACACCCGGGAGGACTTCTTCGCCGGGGGATATGACTATATCGTGGACGCCATCGACCTGGTGTCCTGCAAGCTGGACCTGATCGAGAGCGCCCGGGCCAGGGGCATCCCCATCATCTCCGCCCTGGGCACCGGCAACAAGCTGGACCCCGGCCAGCTCCAGGTGGCGGACATCTCCCGCACCCAGGGCTGCCCCCTGGCCCGGGTGATCCGCAAAGAGCTGCGGCAGCGGGGCATCCTCCACCACAAGGTGGTCTTTTCCCCCGAGCTGCCCCACGCCTGCACCCCCGGAGAGGAGGCCCCGCCCCCCGGCCGGCGGAGCATCCCCGCCAGCGTCATGTGGGTCCCCGCCTGCGCCGGGCTCCAGCTGGCGGCGGCGGTGGTGGCAGATCTCACCGGGCAGGTATAAAAAATCCCTCCCATGGCTATGCTCCTGTGTACCAGGCCAACCGCGTCTCGGTTGGCCGGACACCTTGCCATGGGAGGTTTTTCTATGAAGGAATCCGATGAGACCCTCAAACGGCAGCGAGCCGCCGCGGCGGGCATGGCCGCCGGGCTGCTTAACGGCTTTTTCGGCGGCGGCGGGGGCGTGGTGCTGGTGCCCCTGCTGACCCGGCGGTGCGGCCTCACCCAGCGGCGGGCCTTCGCCACCTCTGTGGCCATCATACTGCCCCTGTGCGCCCTGTCCGCCCTGCTCTACTACTGGCAGGGCCAGCTGGACCTGGCCGCCGCCCTGCCCTACCTGCTGGGGGGACTGCTGGGGGGCAGCGTGGGGGGCATGGTGTTCGGCAAAATGTCCCCCAAGTGGCTGCGCCGCCTGTTCGCTCTGCTGCTGGTGTGGGGCGGCCTGCGCTCCCTGCTGTGATGGACTGGGGAGCCTTTCTGGCAGGGGCCGCCGCCGGGGTGCTGTCCGCCTTCGGCCTGGGGGGCGGCTCTCTGCTTCTGGTGTATATGACCGCCTGGGGCGGCCTTACCCAGACCGCCGCCCAGGGGATCAACCTGCTCTATTTTCTCCCCACCGCCGGCAGCGCCCTGCCCTCCCACATCCGGGGAGGCTATGTGGACAAAGCCGCCGCCCTGCCCGCCATCCTCACCGGCCTGGTGGGCACCGCCCTGGGGGCCTGGGCCGCCACCAGCCTGGACCCCGCCCTGCTGAAAAAGGGCTTTGGGCTTTTTCTCCTTTTCATCGGCCTGCGGGAGCTCCTCTCCCGGCCTCCGGCAGGGGATGGGTGAGCCTACTCCTCCGTCCTTCTGGTGCGCAGGAAGGTGAGATAGCCCTCCAAAATAAGGGTAGCCGCCACCGCGTCCACCGTCTTTTTGTGGGCCTTCATCTTCTTGCCCCCGGCGTGGAGGATGGCGTGGGCCTCAATGGTGGTGCGCCGCTCGTCCCACAATGCCACAGGCAGTCCGGTCTCCTTCTCCAGCAGGGCGGCAAATTCCCGGTACAGCGCCCCCCGGGGGCCCTCGGTGCCGTCCATGTTCCGGGGGAAGCCCATGACCACCCGGTCCACCCCCTGCTCCCGGATCAGGCGGGAGAGCTCCTGTACCACCTGGTCCTGGCTGCGGCTTCGGATCACCGTGGTATACCCAGCCAGAAAGCCTGTGGGGTCGGAAATGGCCACCCCTGTCCGTGCGTCCCCGTAGTCCACTGCCATTACGCGCATACCATGCTCCTCTCCCCGCCCGGTACCCGGGCGGCCTGTCTTGCAGAGGATATCATACCCCACAGAAAAAAAACTGTCAATTCTCCCTTGACATCCACCAGCATCTGTGGTAAAGTAATTCATACCTATGAATAGGGCTTTTTCTTTGTGCGCATTTTTACGGGATGACGCGCAAACCCTTTCGCCATCTTGGCTCATAGGGAGGCAAATATGCCGACTCCGCCGTAAGCCCGCCCAGACGCGCCCATGGGGTGCGCCTGCGATGTTTACCGGAATCGGTCCGTCGGATCGGCTCCGGTTTTTTGCTGCGGAGCCGGAAACTATTGAAGGAGGTGCCGACATGGCGAAAGCCGGAACGCGGGTGAAGATCACCCTGAGATGCTCTGAGTGCAAGCAGCGCAACTACAACACCAACAAGAACAAGCGCAACACACCTGACCGCCTGGAGTTGAACAAGTACTGCCCCTTCTGCAGAAAGCACACCGTTCACAATGAGACCAAGTGATCAGCGCCAAGTACGTCGCAAGGAAAGTAGGGTGAACCAAAATGTCTGAACTGGAAAAGCAGAGCGAGTCCGTGGCCAAGGCCGATAAGGCTGACAAGGCCGATAAAAAGGCTCCGCAAAAGTCCAAAGACAAGAAGCCCGGGTTCTTCGCCCGCGCTGGGCGCTGGTTCCGTGAGATGAGAAGCGAGCTGAAAAAGGTGTCCTGGCCCACGTTCAAAGAGACCATGAAGAACGTCGGCACCGTGATCGCCTGTGTTCTGATCGTAGGCGTGTTCATCTGGCTGTTTGACTGGCTGGCGCGCGCCGTCATCGAGGCTCTGATCAATTTGTTCGGTTGATCAGGAGGAACGGGTCATGTCTGGAGATCTGAAATGGTATGTGGCCCACACGTATTCCGGATACGAGAATACTGTGGCCGTCTCCATTGAGCGCGCGGTGGAAAACCGCGGCATGCATGACCTCATTCAAGAGGTCAATATCCCCATGGAAACCGTGACCGAGATCACGGAGAATGGGCCCAAGACCGTGGAGCGCAAGGTCTTCCCCGGCTATGTGCTGGTGAAGATGGTGATGACCGACGAGAGCTGGCATCTGGTGCGCAACATCCGCGGCGTCACCGGCTTCGTGGGCTCCGCCAACGACGCCATCCCCCTCACTGATGAGGAGATCGCCGCCCTGGGCGTGGAGAAGCGGGAGATCGTGGTCTCCTACCAGGTGGGCGACAGCGTCAAGATTACCGACGGCGCCCTGGCTTCCTTCCTGGGCACTGTGGACGAGCTGGACCTGGAGCGCGGCAAGGTACGCGTTGTGGTGTCCATGTTCGGCCGCGAGACCCCTGTGGAGCTGGAGCTGGATCAGGTCGAGCCCATCGGCTGATCGTCCCCGGTCCCCTTGTGACCGGTCCCAACGTGGGAGGAGCGTCCAGGCGCTCCGCCATGAACCACATTATTGTAGGAGGTGCTGTTTCAAATGGCACAGAAAGTTACTGGTTATGTAAAACTGCAGATTCCCGCCGGCAAGGCCACTCCGGCTCCCCCGGTCGGCCCCGCCCTGGGTCAGCACGGCGTGAACATCGCCGCCTTCACCAAGGAGTTCAACGAGCGCACCAAGAACGACGTGGGCATGATCATCCCCGTGGTGATCACCGTCTACGCCGACCGCTCCTTCTCCTTCATCACCAAGACTCCCCCCGCCGCCGTGCTCATCAAGAAGGCCTGCGGCATCGAGTCCGGCTCCGGTGTGCCCAACAAGACCAAGGTTGCCACCATCAGCAAGGAAGATGTCCGCAAGATCGCCGAGACCAAGATGCCCGACCTGAACGCCGCCAGCATCGAGGCCGCCATGAGCATGATCGCCGGCACCGCCCGCTCCATGGGCGTCACCGTGGAAGAGTAATCGGGGAAGGAGGAAACAACAATGGCTAAAAAGGGTAAGAAGTATGTGGACAGCGCCAAGCAGATCGACAAGTCCAATCTGTATGACACTGTCGAGGCCATGGAGCTGATCGTCAAGACCGCTCCCGCCAAGTTCGACGAGACCGTGGAGCTCCACGTGAAGCTGGGCGTCGACTCCCGCCACGCCGACCAGCAGGTCCGCGGCGCCATCGTCCTCCCCCACGGCACCGGCAAGACCGCCCGTGTGCTGGTCTTTGCCAAGGGCGACAAGGCCGAGGAGGCCCGTGCCGCCGGCGCCGACTTCGTGGGCGACATGGACATGGTCCAGAAGATCCAGAGCGAGAACTGGTTTGACTTTGATGTGGTGGTGGCCACTCCCGACATGATGGGTGTGGTGGGCCGTCTGGGTAAGCTGCTGGGCCCCAAGGGCCTGATGCCCTCCCCCAAGGCCGGCACCGTGACCCCCAACGTCACCCAGGCCATCCAGGAGATCAAAGCCGGTAAGGTGGAGTACCGTCTGGATAAGACCAACATCATCCACTGCCCCATCGGCAAGGTGTCCTTCGGCGCCGAGAAGCTCTCTGAGAACTTCGCCGCTCTCATGAGCGCCATCATCAAGGCCAAGCCCGCCGCCGCCAAGGGCCAGTATATCAAGAGCTGTGTGTGCGCCTCTACCATGGGCCCCGGCGTGAAGATCAACGCCGCCAAGCTGGCGTAATCAAGAAGCGCGGAGCGCCCGGGAGCAGGTGACTAAGACCGGAGCGGAGCAGAAAGCCCAGGCGGGGCCAAAGCCCCGAATGGGGTTTCTGTGCAGTCGCAGGGCTTAGGCACCGTCGCGGAGGGCGCGCAGCGTGACAAGAAGCGCGGAGCGCCCGGGAGCAGGCGGCTAGGAGCCGGTAGCACAAAACGTGATCCGCACTTCTCCGTTCCCCGGGCGGCAGCGTAAAAAAATCGTCATTCCCGGACAGGTCGTGCTTGACATGGCCTGTCCGGGGTGATATACTATTTTGCGTGTTCAAAGACAGCAGGGGGCCTCCGGGCCATAAGTCCTGCCGAGAATGCGGCCTTTGATTTGTGTTGTGTCACTGTGCTGTTTTCGCTTTGAACGCGGATACAGCACATTATTTTTTTGTGGAGGTGAATACACATGCCTAACGCCAAGGTTCTCAGCGAGAAGCAGGCCGTGGTGGCGTCTCTGACCGAGACCCTCAAGACCGCCTCCAGCGGCGTTCTGGTGGACTACCGCGGCATCACCGTGGCCGAGGACACCGCCCTGCGTGTGGAGCTGCGCGCGAACCAAGTTGAGTATGCTGTTGTGAAGAACACCCTGACCCGCTTCGCCATCAAGGAAGCCGGCCTGGATGAGCTGGATCCCCTGCTCAACGGCACCACTTCTCTGGCCACCTGCAAGGACGATCCCATCGCTCCCATGCGGGTGATCAACAAGTTTGCCAAGCAGTTCAACGGCGCCAAGTTCGTCATCAAGGGCGGCTTTATGGACGGCAAGGTCATTCCCCTGGAGGACATCATGGCTCTGGCCGAGCTGCCCTCCAAGGAGGGTCTGCAGGCTATGGTCCTGGGCACCATGCTGGCCCCCATCACCAGCCTGGCCCTGGTCCTCAAGGCCATCGCCGAGGAGAAGGGCGGCTTCGTAGAGGCCCCCGCCGCCGAGGAAGCCCCCGCTGCCGAGTAATTCCCTTTTCCAAACTCAGACATTCATTATCTATTTATTATTGATTCAGGAGGTATATTATCATGGCTAGCGAGAAAATCACTGCTTTGATCGAGGAAGTCAAGGGCCTGACCGTGCTGGAGCTCTCCGAGCTGGTCCACGCTCTGGAGGATGAGTTCGGCGTGTCCGCCGCCGCCATGGCCGCTCCCGCCGCCGGCGCCGGCGCTGCTGCCGCCGTGGAGGAGAAGACCGAGTTCGACGTGGTCCTGGCCGGCTTCGACGCCGCCGCCAAGATCAAGGTCATCAAGGCCGTCCGCGAGATCACCGGCCAGGGCCTGGGCGAGGCCAAGGCCACTGTGGAGGGCGCTCCCAAGACCCTGAAGGAGGGCGTGTCCAAGGACGAGGCCGAGGAGCTCAAGAAGAAGCTCGAGGAGGCCGGCGCCAAGGTGGAGCTGAAGTAATTCACCCCCTTCCCTACCCCAACATACGAGAAGCGGCATGACTTATGTCATGCCGCTTCTTTTTATTGCCCGGGGGAAATTCAAATGGTCACGGAGAACTCCAGTCCCTCCCGGGTGTTCCGGGCGGCACAGGTGCCGCCGTGGAGGTCGATGATGCTTTTCACAATGGCCAGCCCCAGGCCGGTCCCCTCCCCCGTCCGGGCCGGGTCACCCCGGTAAAAACGCTCCCAGATCCGGCTGAGGGTCTGGTTGGGCAGGGGCTGGGCCGTGTTTTCCATGCGGAGGGTGGTCTTTCCCCTTTTTCTTTCGATCCGCACCCAGATGTTCCCCCCCTCCGGGGTGTACCGAACGGCGTTCACCGCCAGGTTCTCAATCACCTGGGCCATGCGGCCCTCATCGGCGGTGACGGTGGAGTCCTCCGGGAAATCCAAGGTGACCGTGAGCTCCTTGGCCTGAATGGACCGCTCCAGCCGGTCGAAAACCGACCGCACCACATCGGCCAGAGAGAAATCATCCCGGGAGAGCTTCACCTTTCCCGCCTCCAGCCGGGAGAAATCCAGCATCTCCAGCACCATGGCGTCCATCCGCTCGGTCTCCGAGAGGATCACCTCCAGGTATCTGTCCCGCTTGTCCTCCGCAATGTGTTCCTTGAGGCCCTCGGCGTAGCTGTGGACCACCGCCAGGGGGGTTTTGAGCTCGTGGGCGATGTGGGAGGTGAGCTGCCGCCGGTCCTCCTCGGCGGTTTTGGCGTAGTCCAGGGCAGCGGTCAGACGATTTACCTCGTTTTTCCGGGCCTGACAGCGGTCCCGGTTGTCCAAAAAACCTTGCAGCAGGTCCGCTCCCTCCCGCCAGTACCACTTCTCGCTGTACCGCCGGTCGGGCATAGTGTCCTCCTTCAAAAGGGCTCGCCCCACGCTCTGGGCCGGGCGGATCAGCTGCCGCCGGAGGACTCCGCGGCCCGCCAGCACCAGGGCCACCGCCAGACAAAAGGTACAGGCATAGAGCTTCCAAAGGCTCCAAAGGGCGTTTCGGAGGGGGGAGGCGTATACCATGCTCACCAGACAGTATTCCACCTCCGGGGCCTCTCCCTGATAGCCATTCTCGCCGGCGTAGTTGGAGTCCCAGTAGGTCTGGCCCTCATAGATGACGCGGTAGTCTGCGGAGATGCGTACCAGATCCCGCCACTGGTGCTGGTTCAGGTCCTCCGACGCCCCCGCCAGCGTGGGGCCCAGCTCCTCCATCAACGCCGCAAGGTTGGGGTACTCCTCGCCCTGGTAGGACAGGGCGGGGGAGTCCTCCCCCCAGTTGGTTCGGAAGTAGTCGGCATTGAGGGTGACGTCCTCGCTCACCTCCGGGTCCTCATAGAGGAGCTGCCAGGGGAGATCGTAGTCCTCTATTACCTGGGAGAGGATGTAGCTGCCGCCGCCCCTTTCCCTCAGGGCCGCCTCCACATCCTCATACAAAACCCCTTCGATCCTGGCGGGCCGGAAGGTGGTACCCTCAAAAACGCCGGTGAGGCGCAGGGCCCGGGGCCATTGGGAGATGCTGTACTCCCCCAGGTTCTCCTGCCCCTGCCGGGTGAGGCAGGTCCGGTCCAGAAGGGCAATGGCCATATCTGTGGTATGCTCCCCCCCGGCCTCCCACTCCTCCGCCGTCATATACTGGAAATACATGGAGTCCTGCCAGCTGCACCCCAGCAGGTTGCCCTCCCCGTCATAAATGGCGGCGGCGGTATAGAGCTGCTCATGCTCCCACATGGGGAGAAGGCGGCCTTCGTGGAGCTGCAGATAGCTGGGCACCGCCAGGGCATTGGTACTGGCGAAGGTCTCCCAGAAAGCCAGTTCCCTGCCGTTGGGGCGGCTCTCCCGCCGTTCCAGAGAAAATTTCAGGAGCTCAGTCATATAGGACGCCTGGCTCTCGCTGACGGCTTTCACCTGATAGGCCCCGAACTCCGCCGCCGCGGCGGTGAGGAGCCCCATGGACACCGCCCACACCGTCAGCACAATGGCAGAGAGGAGGGCTGTAACCGCCGTAAGGGAGCGGGGACACCTCTTCCCTTTTTTCTCCGTTTCCATCTTCACTCCTCCAGCTTATAGCCCGCTTTGATGACCGTCTTGATGCACCCGGCGGCCTCCCCCAGCTTCTCCCGCAGGCGCTTGATGTGGGTATCCACCGCCCGAGCCTCCCCCTCATAGTCATAGCCCCAGCACTTCACCAGCAGCTGCTCCCGGCTCATGACCAGGTTGCGGTTGACCATCAGGCAGCGCAGCAGGGCAAACTCCTTGGGTGTCAGGGCGATCTCCCGCCCGCCGGCGTACACCTTCCGGGCGGAGAGCTCCAGGGCAATGCCCCCCGCCTCCAACCGGTCCCCGGAGCGCATGGTCCCCCGGCTGCGGCGGATGAGGGCCATGGTCTTGGCGTAGAGCACGGACATGGTAAAGGGCTTGGTCACGTAGTCGTCCGCCCCCAGCTCATAGCCCAGGAGCTTGTCCTCCTCGTCGGACAGGGCGGTCAGAAAGATAATGGGCACATCCTGGTCCCGGCGCAGAGCCCGGCAGACCGAGAAGCCGTCCAGCCCGGGCATCATGATGTCCAGCAGCACCGCGTCAAACTCCCCCTCCTCCGCCAGGGCCAGGGCCTGCTCGCCGTCCGCCGCTTCCACCGGGATCTCCCCCTTGCTGCGGAAGTAGTCGCACAGCACCTCCCGCAGCTTCTCCTCGTCCTCCGCCAGCAGGATCCTGTGTTGCATTCCCTCTCCCTCCTTTCTGCCTTCATCTTATCTTCTCAGTTTGTATTCTCTGTGTCAAATATCTGTTTTTCCCGCCGCCAATTCAGGAAAAGGAAAAGGCACCCGGCCTGGTGCGCCGAGTGCCTCAGCGTGTCGAACAAGTCGGCACGCTTCAAAAAAATGCAAGCATTTTTTTGAGGGGATGCAGCCCGCTTCGTCGCACTCGCTGTGCTCGCACGCTTGCGGGCTGAGAAGTGTTTTTTCCGAGGCACATGTCCCCGGAAAAAACGGATTCAATCTTATTTTGCCGCCTCCGGGCGTCAAAACTCTGCCGAGAGCTTTTGGAGCCTGCACGACACGTTCTGTTTCTTGCATAGACTTTGGCTTTTTCGACAGCCTGTTGTCATCAACTGGAAAGCCGGTCAGGAGCGTTTTTCCTTCCGCCGCCGGCGGGGGGTATGGGTGGGGCTGCCACCCAGGGGGAAGCGCGCCTGGAGATGGCGGCGGTAGAGCAGGGTGGCGGTAAGGCCGCACAGGCTGCCCACTCCCGCCCCGGCCAGCACGTCCGTGGGGAAATGGACCCCCACATACACCCGGGAAAAGCCCATCATCACCGCCGCCAGCACCGCCGCCCGCCGCGCCCAGGGCAGGTCGTCCAGGTTCATGCACAGGGCGGTGGCGAAGGCAAAGGCGGCGCAGGTGTGGCCCGAGGGGAAGGAATTGAGGTCCGCCGAGCGCAGCAGGGTCTCCAGCCCCTCCACCACGAACCAGGGCCGGGTGCGGGCCACCAGGTTCTTCAAAATCAGGTTGGTGGTCACCAGCCCCAGGAGCATGGAGCCCAGGGCCAGGGTCCCCGCCCGCCTGGTGCGGCGGAAGGGGAGCATCAGCCCGGCGCTCAGGATAAACACCGCGCCGAAGTTGCCCATGCTGGACCAGATGGGCATAAGCACGTCCCCCACTTCGGTGCGCAGATTTTCCTGGATCCACAGCAGGGCCTGCTCGTCCAGCATGACAATGATATCCAGCACCCGGTCTCACTCCTTTCTCTGTTCAGGCGAAAAAGGAGCGGCGTGTTGCCGCCGCTCCTTGTGCCGGAGACTGTTTTCAATCCGCCTCATCCCACACGCAGGAGAGGATGACACCCTCCTCAAACTCAAAATGGGACGTCTTGACCACATGCTTCTTGCCGGTGCGCACCTCCTGGGTGCCCACGGTGTTGCGCACCGTGTCGGTCACATAGACCTCAATGGTGAACAGGAGGTCCAGCCGGGTGTCGTCCCCGGTGGACTCCACCGCCGCCACCGTTCCGTCAGGCTGCTCCACATAGGTGATGTGGGGGGTGGCCACGCAGTCCACCACGTAGCCGTTCATCATGTCGCCGGAGGCCATGAGCTGGTCCTTCAAGCCGGCGCTGCGGTAGACATAACGAGTCACCGTCTCATAGGCGGCGGGGTCCACCTCCGTCACCCGCACCGTGTAGGTCAGCTTGGTGCCGCTGGTCTCGATCTCTCCGCTCTCCGGGGTGGAGGTGAGCTTCACCACCACCACCACGGCCACCGCGATGACCAATAAAATCACCAAAAGATCGATCACACTGATCTTTCCGAAGAGCTTTCCCTTGCTGTCCACTATCTTCATAGCCTTCCTCCGTTGCTTGACCGTATTCCATACAGCATGTATAATGGTGGGCAGACGGGCCCTTTCGCCCCTCCGCTTTCTGCATTATTGTATTACATTTTGATAAGTTAGACAAGTATTTTTTCCGGAGGCCCTTCATGAAAGTCATCACCTTGATCAGCGGCGGCGACACCGGCGGCGCCAAAACCCACGTCCATTCCCTCCTCCAGGGGCTGCAAAAGCACATCGAGGCCCACATGGTGTGCTTCACCGAGGGCCCCTTCACCCAGGAGGCCCGGGAGCTGGGCATCCCCACGGAGGTCATCACCGGTCACAATATTTTCCGCACCGTCTCCATCCTGCGCAAAAAGATCATTGACGGACACTACGATATCATCCACTGCCACGGCGCCCGGGGCAACCTGATCGGCTCCATGCTCCGCCGCTCCACCGGACTGCCGGTGGTGTCCACCATCCACAGCGACTACCGGCTGGACTACCTGGGCCGGCCTTTTTCCCGGCTGACCTACGGCACCCTCAACGCCATCGCCCTGCGGAAGCTGGACTACTACATCGGCGTGTCCGACGCCATGGTGGACCAGCTCATTGAGCGCCACTTCGACCCCCAGCGGATCTTCTCCATCTACAACGGCCTGGACTTCACCCCCCGGCCCGTGGCCATGGACCGGGAGACCTTTTTCCGCAGCCTGGACTTCCCCGTCTCCCCCGAGGACGTGGTGGTGGGCATTGCCGCCCGCCTCAACCCGGTGAAGGACATCTCCACCCTCATCCGGGGCTTTGCCAAAGCCCACGCCGCCTTCCCCCGGCTGAAGCTGGCCATCGCCGGCGACGGGGAGGAGATGGACAGCCTGAAGCGGCTGGCCAAGGAGCTGGGGGTGGAGAAGGACGTATGCTTTGCCGGTTGGCTGAGCGACGTGGACTCCTTCTACCACGCCCTGGACATCAACACCCTTACCTCCCTGTCGGAGACCTTCCCCTACTCCCTCACCGAGGGGGCCCGGGCCCAGCGGCCCACGGTGGCCTCCCGGGTGGGTGGCGTGCCCTATCTCATCGAGCATGGAGTCACCGGCCTGCTCTTCGATCCGGGTGACAGCGACGCTCTGGCCCATTGCCTCCAGATGCTCTGCGAGAGCGCCGACCTGCGGGAGCGGCTGGGCCAGCAGCTCTACCAGCGGGCCAAGACCGACTTCTCCCTGGAGAGTACCATTCAAAAGCAGATGAAGATCTACGAGGACATCCTCCGCCTCCAGGCCCGGCCCCGCCGGAAGCGGGACGGCGCCATCATCTGCGGCGCCTACGGCCGGGGCAACGCCGGGGACGACGCCATCCTGGAGGCTATCATCGCCGAGATGCGCCAGATCGACCGGGACATGCCCATCTGGGTCCTCTCCCGCAACCCCAAGGCCACCCGCCTTGCCTACCGGGTGAACACCATCTACACCTTCCATATGCCCGCTTTCCTGCGGCGCATGAGGAAGAGCGCCCTCTATATCAACGGCGGCGGCTCCCTGATGCAGGACGCCACCAGCCGCCGCTCTCTGTGGTTCTACCTTCTCACCATCTCCTCCGCCCGGCGGATGGGGTGCAAGGTGATGATGTACGGCTGCGGCATCGGCCCCATCCGCCACCCCTCCAACCGGCGGCGGGCGGCCCAGGTGATGAACCGCTGTGTGGACATCATCACACTTCGGGACAGCCACTCCCGCCAGGAATTGGCCGACATGGGGGTCACCGCCCCGGAGATTCTTCTCTCCGCCGATCCCACGGTAATCCTCCCCGCCGCCCCCCGGGAGGCCGCAGAGGGCCTGCTGGAGAGCCAGGGGCTGGACCCCAAGGCCCACTTCCTGGGCATCAGCGTGCGGCCCTGGCCCGGCTTCCGGGACCGGGCGCCCATCTTTGCCCAGGCCGTCGACTATGTCTACGAGACCTACGGTCTTATTCCCGTGTTCCTCCCCATCGAGGCCCGGCTGGACACCGACGCGGCGGAGCACGTGGCTTCCTTCCTCACCAAGGCCCCCCGCCACATTATGCCCGCCTGTGACCGCTCTGCCAGCACCATCGGCCTCTTTGCCCGGATGGACACGGTCCTCTCCATGCGCCTGCATGCGCTGATTTTCTCTGCCAGTCACAGCGTCCCCCTGGTGGGGGTGGTGTACGACCAGAAGGTGAGCTCCTTCCTGGAATCTGTGGGGCAGAACCTCTATATGGACCTGCGGGAACTCAGCGCCGGGGCGCTGTGCGCCATGCTGGACAAGGCCATCGCCAGCGGCAGAGACCGGGAACAGCTCACCCGGAGCGTGGAGCGGCTGCGGGAGCTGGAGCGTCACAACATCCAGGCCGCCCGGCGGCTTTTGGACCTGGAGCAGGAGACGGCGGGGTGACGCCATGAAACAGCTTGTCTGCCTGTCCTACCGCCCCTGGCGGGGAGTCCCCACCCGGACCCAGCAGCTGCTCACCCGGCTCAAGGACGTCCGCATCCTCTTTTTCGAGCCCCCCGCCCGGGGGGGCGCCAGCCGTCCGCCCCGGCAGGCCCGGCCCAACATCCTGGTGTACACCCTGCCCCAGGTGATGGAGGTGGATCCCTCCCACCGGTTCTTCTTCCAGGGAGGGCAGCGGCGGCTGGCCAAGTACATTCGCTCTATTCTGGAGGAGCACCGCTTCCGGGAGCCCCTGCTGTGGCTCACCGACCCGGAGCAGGTCCATCTGCTGGAGTACCTGCCCCAGAGCGGGGTGGTGTACGACTGTGACCGGGAGTGGGACAACGTCCCCCTCCGGTGGGAGAGCGACCTGGCCCTGGCCGCCGACGTGATTTTTGCCGCCTCCCCCGGTCTGGTCCACCGCCTCTCCCCCTGCAACGACAACATTGCCCTCATCCCCAACGGGGTCAACCACGTGATGTTCACCCGTTCCGATCTGGAGCCCCCCCTTCCTCTGCGGCGGCTGCGCCACCCCATTTTCTGCCGGGTGGGCAGCTTGTCCAGCCGGGTGGACTTCACTCCTTTGTTCCACGCCGCCTCCGCCCGGCCGGAGTGGACCTTTCTCCTCATCGGCCGGTGCAGCGCCAAGGCCGAGCGTACCCTGTCCGCCTTTCCCAACATCCGCCTGATGGGCCCCGTCCCCTCAGTGGAGGTGCCCGACTGTCTGGCCGCCTGCGACGTATGCTTTGACCTGCTCCGGCTGGACCGGATGGGGAGCGACATTCTCTCCCCCCAGCTCTACGAGTACTTCTCCACAGGCAAGCCCGTGGTGACCATGCTGGCTCCCAACCAGGTGGAGGAATTCCCCGACGTGGTGTACGCCGCCTACAGCGCCCCCGGTTTCCTGCGCTGCTGCGATCAGGCCGTCCAGGAGGACCCCAACTGGGTGTCCCGGCGGCGGAAGGAGTACAGTGCCGCCGCGTCCTGGGCCCTTCGGGCCCAGGAGATTGACCGCATTCTGGAGACCGCCGCCCTCTTTTGAGGAGAGCGGCGGCAGCGGGCGGTGTGCATGCCCTTTGCGTCCCTTTGCGAAAGTTTTGACTGAATCGAAATTTTTCCCGGTTTTTTTCTTTCTCTCCTTGTATAAGCTCACAAAAATGAGCCCTTCTCCCCCAAATAGCCTTGAAATTTGGGAGATTGTCCAGTAAAATGTCTACATGATTTGGAAGCTGCTTTGGGAGGTCCCGTCTATGTATGACCGGTTTCCTGTGAACGCATCTCGATTTCTCGGTCTCCAGGGTGGTGTTGCGTCCAAATCCGGCGTGTAATCTGCACAGGCTGTCTGCCCCCGGCAGGCGGCCTGTTCTTTATTTTTTTCTGGAGGGATTCTGACATGAAAAAAGTTGCTGTCATCATGGGCTCCGACTCCGACTGGCCGGTGGTGAAGGGGGCGTGCGACCAGCTGAAAGCCTTCGGCATCCCCTATGAGGCCCACATCCTCAGCGCCCACCGCACCCCCGCTGCCGCCTCCGCCTTCGCCCGGGAGGCCCGGAACAACGGCTTTGGCGTGCTCATCTGCGCCGCAGGTATGGCCGCCCACCTGGCGGGCGCCTTCGCCGGCAACTCCACCCTGCCCGTCATCGGCATCCCCATGAAGGGGGGCGCCATGGACGGACTGGACGCTCTGCTGGCCACGGTGCAGATGCCCAGCGGCATCCCGGTGGCCACTGTGGCCATCAACGGCGCCAAGAATGCCGCCGTGCTGGCCGCCCAGATCCTCTCCGTGGCGGACGACGACCTGGCCCGGAAGCTGGACCAGGCCCGGCAGACCATGGAGCAGCAGATCGCGGAGAAGGAGGCCAAGCTCCAGCAGGAGCTGGAGGGCTGAGCGCCGCTATCCATCCCCACTCTATGATTTTATAAAGGAAGGAACGATTCGCAATGAACAAGGTCGAAATGCTGTACGAGGGCAAGGCCAAGAAGGTCTTTTCCACCGAGGACCCCAACGTGGTCATCGTGTCCTACAAGGACGACGCCACCGCCTTTGACGGCCTGAAGAAGGGCACCATCACCGGCAAGGGGGCCATCAACAACCAGATGACCAACTTCCTCATGCAGCAGCTGGAGAAGGCCGGCGTGCCCACCCACTTCGTGGAGGAGCTCAGCGAGCGGGAGACCGCTGTAAAGAAGGTGACCATCGTCCCCCTGGAGGTCATCATCCGCAACGTGTCCGCCGGCTCCTTCGCCAAGCGCTTCGGCGTGGAGGAGGGCATCGTGTTTGCC
>CASFCS010000015.1 GCA_949293245.1 uncultured bacterium
GCAGTGGGGCTGCGGCAAGCCCGGCTGCACCGTGGGCTGCGACTGCGACCGGTATATTGAGGTGTGGAACGTGGTGTTCTCCCAGTTCGACAACGACGGGGAGGGCCACTACACCGAGCTCAAGCAGAAGAACATCGACACCGGCATGGGCCTGGAGCGCCTGGCCTGTGTGTGCCAGGACGTGGCCTCCCTCTTCGATGTGGACACCGTCATGAACATCACCAACAAGGTCTCCGCCATCACCGGCGCCCACTACGGCGAGAGCCACGAGAAGGACGTGTCCCTCCGGGTCATCACCGACCACATCCGCTCCGCCACCTTCATGATCTGCGACGGCGTCCTCCCCTCCAACGAGGGCCGGGGTTACGTGCTACGCCGCCTCCTCCGCCGGGCCGCCCGCCACGGCAAGCTCCTGGGGGTGAACGACCCCTTCCTCTACGAGGTGTGCGACACCGTCATCCACGAGAACGAGGGCCACTACCCCGAGCTCAGAGAGCGGCAGGAGTATATCACCAAGGTCATCCGGGTGGAGGAGGAGAACTTCGCCAAGACCATTGACGGCGGCCTGAAGATTTTCCACGATATGCTGGAGCAGCACAAGGCCAAGGGGGAGAGCACCTTCTCCGGGGCCGACGCCTTCAAGCTGTACGACACCTACGGCTTCCCCATCGACCTGACCATGGAGATGGTGGCCGAGCAGGGCATGACCGTGGACGAGAAGGGCTTCAAGGACCTGATGCAGGAGCAGAAGGAGCGGGCCCGGAAGGCCCGGGAGGCCCTGGGCGACCTGGGCTGGGCCGGCGTGGAGTTCGGCAAGGACGTGCCCGAGACCGAGTTTGTGGGCTATGAGTATGGCACCTATCCCGGGGCCAAGGTGGTGGCCCTGGTGGTGGAGAACCCTGGTGGTGGAGAATGAGCAGGCCGAGGAGCTCATGCCCGGCGTGGAGGGCATCGTGGTGCTGGACAAGACCCCCTTCTATGCCGAGATGGGCGGCCAGGTGGCCGACCACGGCGTCATCGTCATGGAGGGGGAGCATCCCGCCTGCTTCACCGTCACCGACGTGCAGAAAAACAAGGGCGGCAAGTATATGCACTACGGCAAGATGACCGAGGGCATCCTGAAGGTGGGGGACACCGTCCGGGCCCAGATCGACGGCGAGCGCCGGGCGGCCATCATGCGGGCCCACTCCGCCACCCACCTGCTGGACGCCGCCCTGCGCGCCGTGCTGGGGGACCACGTGCACCAGGCCGGCTCCCTGGTGGAGCCCGACAAGCTGCGCTTTGACTTCACCCACTTCTCCGCCATGACCCCTGAGGAGCTGGGGAAGGTCAGCGCCATCGTCAACGACGCGGTGCTCAGAGGCTTTGACATCGTCACCGAGGTGATGCCCATCGACCAGGCCAAGGAGCGGGGGGCCATCGCCCTGTTCGGCGAGAAGTACGGCGACACCGTCCGGGTGGTGGACATGGGCCACGGCTTCTCCGTGGAGTTCTGCGGCGGCACCCACCTGGACAACACCGCCAAGGTGGGGGTGTTCCACATCGAGAGCGAGTTCTCCGTGGCCTCCGGTGTGCGCCGCATCGAGGCCACCACCGGCAAGGCCTCCCTGGCGGTGATGAACCGCAACCAGGAGATGCTCTTCCAGGCCGCCGCCGCCCTGAAGGCCAAGCCCGGCGAGCTGCGGGAGAAGGCCGAGCAGCTCATGGGCAGCATGAAGGAGCTGCGCCAGATGGTGGAGAAGTACAAGGCCAGAGAGGCCGCCGGCGAGGCCGACCGCTTCCTGGTGGGGGGCCACACCGTGGGCGATGTGCGGGTCATCACCGCCACCGTGCCCGACGCGGACGCTGCCCGGCTGCGCCAGATGGGGGACACCATGCGGGACAAGGACCCCAACGTGGTGGCCGTGCTGGCCGCCATCAACGGGGAGAAGATCACCTTCCTGGCGGTGTGCGGCAAGGAGGCCGTGAAGAAGGGCATCAAGGCCGGGGACATCGTCAAGCAGGTGTCCGCCATCGCCGGGGGCTCCGGCGGCGGCAAGCCCGACTCCGCCATGGGCGGCGGCAAGGACGTGCTCATGGTGGACAACGCCCTGGCCATGGTGGACAACGTGGTGTCCATGAAGCTCAAGAAGTGAAAGGGAGGGTTTACCGTGTCCGATTGTCTGTTCTGTAAGATCGCCGGGGGAGAGATCCCCTCCAACAAGGTGTATGAGGACGATCTGTGCTACGCCTTCTACGACATTGACCCCCAGGCGCCCACCCACTTCCTGGTGATCCCCAAGGCCCACATCCCCTCCGTGGCGGCGGTGGATGCGAGCAACGCCCCTGTGGTGGCTCACATCTTCACCGTCATCGCCAAGGTGACCAAGGAGCTGGGCCTCACCAGCTACCGCGTGGTGTCCAACATCGGGGAGCAGGCGGGGCAGAGCGTGTTCCACCTCCACTTCCATGTGCTGGCGGGGAGAGACTTAACCTGGCCTCCGGGCTGATGGGCCCCGGGCCGGATATCCTGTGAAAGAAGGGAAGTACCCATGCTGCCCAACGACCCCATCCTCCTGCTGAGCGTGGTGAACACCAAGCTGCGGGATCAGTACCCCACCCTGGAGGCCCTGTGCGACGACCTGGAGGAGGACCGCCAGGCCCTGGAGGAGAAGCTGGCGGCGGTGGACTACCGCTACGACCCCCAGCGCAACCAGTTTGTATAAGATACCATAGGGCGGGCCCGGGACGCACAGTCCCGGGCCCCAGTTTTGCGGCGGGACAGGGGAGAGGACCCTTGCATTTTGTTGGAGAGGCCGATACAATGGGGAAGAAAGACGGGAGGGGGAGAAGCATGAGAGAGAGCTGGCGCCGGCGGGCGGAGATCATCTGGAACAGCGGCAGGACCTTCGTGCTGTGGGGGGTACTGGCGGTGCTCATCGGCGCCGTGGTGGGGCTGGTGGGGGCCCTCTTCAGCCACGCCATCCACGCCGCCACCGCTCTGCGGGCCGCCCATGACTGGCTCATCTGGCTGCTGCCTCTGGGGGGCGCGGCCATTGTGCTGCTCTACCGGGTGTGCGGCCTGGGGAAGGACCCGGGCACCAACTATGTGCTGGTGGCCGTGCGGGACAACGCCCCCATGCGCCTGCGCATGGCCCCCCTCATCATCCTCTCCACGGCCCTCACCCACCTGCTGGGGGGGTCCAGCGGCCGGGAGGGGGCCGCCATCCAGCTGGGGGGCTCCATCGCCGGAAAGGCAGGGGCGTGGCTGAAGCTGGACGAGAAGGACGAGCGGGTGCTCACCATGTGCGGTATGGCGGCGGGGTTTTCCGCCCTGTTCGGCACCCCCATTGCCGGGGCCATGTTCTCCATGGAGGTGTGCAGCGTGGGGGTGATGTATTACGCCGCCATCTTCCCCAGCGCCCTGTCCGCCCTCACTGCCCGGCTGGTGGCGGCGGCCCTGGGGGTGGAGGCGGAGGCCTTCACCCTGGCGGGGGTGCCCGCCCTGGAGGCGGGGGTGCTGCCCGCCGTGGCGGCGGTGGGCCTGGTGTGCGCCCTGGTGGCCATGGCCATGGTGTGGACGCTGGGGAAGGTCCACCACCTCTTTGACAAGGTGCCCAGCCCCGTGCTCCGGGCTGTCCTGGGGGGCGCCATAGTGGCGGGGCTCACCTTTGCCCTGGGCACCCGGGACTACAACGGCGCGGGGACGGACGTAATCGCCCGGGCGGTGGCGGGGGAGGCCCGGCCGGAGGCCTTTGCCCTGAAGATCCTCCTCACCGCCATCACCCTGGGCTGCGGATTCAAGGGGGGCGAGATCGTCCCGGCCCTCTTTGCCGGGGCCACCTCCGGGTGCTGCTTCGCCCCTCTGGTGGGGCTGTCTCCCTCCTTCGGGGCGGGGCTGGGCATGGCGGGGGTGTTCTGCGCCGTGACCAACTGCCCCCTGACTGCCCTGCTGCTGGCATACGAGCTCTTCGGCGGGGCGGGGCTGCCCCTGTTCGCTTTGTGCTGCGCCGTGAGCTACATGATGTCGGGCTACCACGGGCTGTACAGCGAGCAGAAGATCATGTACTCCAAGTTCAAGGCGGAGTACGTCAACCGCCGCTCAGGGGACTGAGGAAACTTTCTTAAGAAATACATAATTTTGAAAATCAATCTTTTTTTGGACAGAATATATGGTATAATGGAGCTGGAAGGATAGAAGCCGCGCCGTAAGAAAGGAGTCATGCCATGCAATCCAAAGCGCTGCCTGTTCTGGGGACGGCCATGGGCGGGGTCTGCCTGGCCATTGTGATTTGGCAGACCGGGGTGCTGCTGTCCCTGGGGGACGCCCTGTCTGTCCCCCATCCCGGCAATCCGGAGATCTCCGTACACTACCTCTATAACAGCGGGGCGCTGCTGGTCCTGGCGGCGGTGCTCTTTGCCGCCTGCTGCGCCCGCCTGGCCCTGAGAAGGAACGCTGGGGGGCGGGAGGCGGTGCTGCTGCTCCTCACCCTGGGGGCCTGTGGGGGAGGGCTGTGGCTGGCCTGCCGGCAGCTGTACAACTTCGGGGTCCTGTCCGACCAGTTCGCCCAGGTACAGGGCGGAGACTGGGGGTGGCTGCTGCTGGCCCTCCTCCCGGTTTTGGGAATACTGTCCCTGGTGGAGCTGGGCCTGGCGGCCAGCCGCCGGGCGGCTGCCCGCCATGGGTGAGCGCGGCCCACAGCTCCGTGAAAAAAAGCTCTGGCCCCGGCATCCTGGATGCCGGGGCCGGAGCTTTGTCTTTTACACCAGGGGGCGCAGGCCGGAGAGAAGGCCGGATACCTCCTCACGGGTGGTGGCGAAGGAGGTCACCAGGCGGATGACGGTGTGGCCGGCGTCGGGCCGGTCCCACACCTCGAAGGAGCACAGCTCCTCCAGGGCGGGCAGGAGGGAATTGGGCGCCAGAGGGAAGATCTGGTTGGTGGGGGAGGTGTGGAGCATGGGCAGCCCCAGCTCAGTCAGACCCGTCTGGAGGGTCTGGGCCATGGCGTTGGCGTGGCGGGCCAGGTCCCAGTACAGCCCGTCCTTCAGCAGGGCCTCAAACTGGGCTCCCAGCAAAAAGCCCTTGGCCAGCACCGCCCCCTGGCGCTTCATGGCCCGGAAGAAGTGGGGCTGGAGGGCGGGGTCGGGGATCACCATGGCCTCCCCCATGAGGGCGCCGTTCTTGGTGCCGCCGATGTAAAAGGCGTCGGTGAGAACGGCCAGATCGGCCAGGGTCAGGCCGCAGCCCGGGGCGGTGAGGGCGGTAGCCAGCCGGGCCCCGTCCAGGAAGAGGAGCAGGCCGTGGGCCCGGCAGAAGCGGGACAGGGCTTCCAGCTCCTCCTTGTTATACACCGTGCCGATCTCGGTGGCCTGGGAGAGGTACACCAGCCGGGGCAGGACCATGGCGGTGTCCCGGTGGAGCTCCAGAATGGGGGCCAGGTGGGCGGGGGTGAGCTTGCCGTCCGGGGTGGGAACGGGGATGATCTTGTGCCCCGTGGCCTCCACGGACCCGGCCTCGTGGACGTTGATGTGGCCGGTGGTGGGGGCAATGACCCCCTCCCAGGGCCGCAGCAGGGCGGCGATGGCGGTGAGGTTGGCGGCGGTGCCCCCCACGAAGAAGTGGACGGCGGCCTGGGGGGCCTGGCACAAATCCCGGATCAGGGCCTCCGCCCGGCGGCAGCAGGGGTCGCTGCCGTAGCCGGGGAAGGGTGCGCTTCCCAGACGGACCACCGCCTCCAGCACGGCGGGGTGGGCGGAGACGGAGTAGTCGTTGCGGAAGTTATACATGAAAATATCCTCCATAAAAAGGCGGGCGGCCTGGGGCCGCCCGCCGCATTTGAAATTAGAATTTGAAGGAGTCCTTCAGGCTCACGGAGCGGTTGAACACCAGGCGGCCCGGGGCGGAGTCCTTGTTGTCCACGCAGAAGTACCCCTGCCGCAGGAACTGGAAGGAGGCGGGGGAAGCGGCGTCGGCCAGGGAAGCCTCCACCTTGGCCCCGGAGAGGACCTCCAGAGAGGCGGGGTTCAGGCAGTCCAGGAAGTTCTTGTCCCCGGCGTCGGGGTCGGCGTCCATGAACAGGTTGTCGTACAGCCGGATCTCGGCGTCCACGGCGGTGGCGGCGTCCACCCAGTGGAGGGTGGCCCCCTTCACCTTCCGGCCGTCGGCAGGGTCGCCGCCCCGGCTGTCCGGGTCGTAGGTGGCAAAGATCTCGGTGACGTTGCCCGCGTCATCCTTGGCGCAGCCGGTGCAGCGGATGAGATAAGCCCCCTTCAGGCGGCACTCGGGCCCGTCGGGGTAGAGCCGCTTGTACTTGGGCACCGGGGTCTCCAGGAAGTCCTCCGCCTCCACATACACCGTGCGGGAGAAGGTGATCTCCCGGCTGCCGGCGGCGGGGTCGTTGGGGTTGTTCTCCACGGTGTAGTTGGTGATGGTGAGCTTCACAGGGCGGAGGACCGCCATGCGCCGCTGGGCGGTGAGGTTCAGGTCCTCCCGCAGGCAGTGCTCCAAAAAGGCGTACTCCACGGTGGAGGCGGCCTTGCTCACCCCGTTGCGCTCGGAGAAATTGCGGATGGCCCGGGGGGTGTAGCCCCGGCGGCGCAGGCCGCACAGGGTGGGCATACGGGGGTCGTCCCAGCCGGACACCCGGCCCTCCTCCACCAGCTGGCGCAGCTTGCGCTTGCTCATGACGGTGTAGTTGATGCCCAGCCGGGCAAACTCGATCTGCCGGGGCTTGGCGGGCACAGAGCAGTTCTGGATGACCCAGTCGTACAATGGCCGGTGATCCTCAAACTCCAGGGAGCACAGGGAGTGGGTGATCCCCTCCAGGGCGTCCTCCAGGGGGTGGGCGAAGTCGTACATGGGGTAGATGCACCACTTGTCCCCCTGGCGGTGGTGGTGCATGTGGTTGATGCGGTAGATGACCGGGTCGCGCATGTTGAAGTTGCCGCTGGCGAGATCGATCTTGGCCCGCAGGGTCATGCGGCCGTTTTCAAACTCCCCGGCGCGCATCCGGGCGAAGAGGTCCAGGGACTCCTCCACGGGCCGGTCCCGCCAGGGGGAGCGGGCGGGGGTGTTCACGTCCCCCCGGTACTCCCGGAACTCCTCGGGGGTGAGCTCGCACACATAGGCCAGGCCCTTTTTGATGAGCTCCACGGCGTACTCGTACATCTTCTCAAAGTAGTCCGAGGCGTAGTAGAACCGGTCGCCCCAGTCGTAGCCCAGCCAGTGGATGTCCTCCTGGATGGCCTCCACGTACTCCACGTCCTCTTTGGTGGGGTTGGTGTCGTCCATGCGCAGGTTGCACAGTCCGCCGTACTTCTCGGCGGTGCCGAAGTCGATGAAGATGGCCTTGGCGTGGCCGATGTGGAGGTAGCCGTTGGGCTCCGGGGGGAAGCGGGTGTGGACCGCCATACCCTCGTACTGCCCGCCGGGGGCAATGTCCTCATCTATAAAATCATGGATAAAATTCTGAGCCATGGCGGGGGTCTCGTCCAGTGCCGTACGGGTTGCGTCGGACATGGCTGCTTCACTCCTTCTTTTTACAGTGGTACAGATTTTCATTTTACCTGTTTGCCCTTCAAATTGCAATGCCCTGCCGAAAAAAAGGGGGCGCTCACAAAGAAATGTGAGCGCCCGCCCGGGCTTTCCGTTACGCCGCCAGCATGGCGCTGAACGTCTGCCAATAACCCATAATAAAGATGAAGAGCACCACAAAGGGCAAAACCCAGGTGAAGTACCACCGCAGCTTCCGGGGGAAGGGGAGGCCCTTCCCCTGGTCGGCCTCTGCCAGGAAATTCTCAAAGCCCCAGCCCCGCTTGGATACGCAGAAGAGCAGGTACACCAGGGAACCCAGAGGCAGCAGGTTGTTGCTCAGGATAAAGTCCTCCAGGTCCATCACAGTGGACTTCTCTCCCAGGGGCTGGAAGGCGCTCCACAGGTTGAAGCCCAGCAGACAGGGCAGGGACAGGATGAAGATGGCCACGGTGTTTACCGCCACGGACTTTTTCCGGCTCCACCCCAGCTTGTCCATGGGGAAGGTGATAATGTTCTGGAACACGGCGATCACCGTGGACATGGCGGCGAAGGACATGAACACGAAGAACAGCGCCCCCCACACCCGGCCGCCGGGCATCTCATTGAAGATGTTGGGCAGGGTGACGAAGATGAGGGAGGGACCCTCCCCGGGGTTCACCCCGTAGTGGAAGGCGGCGGGGAAGATCACCAGGCCCACCACCACCGCCACGAAGGTGTCCAGAATGGCCACGTTGAGGGCCTCACCCATAAGCCGGCGCTCCCGGCCGATGTAGCTGCCGAAGATGGCCATGGCTCCGATGCCCAGGGACAGGGTAAAAAAGGCCTGGCCCATGGCGGCAAAGATGGCCTCCCCCAGGCGGGAGAAGCTGAAAGCCCCGTCGGCCCCCTGGGCCAGCTTGACAAAGTCGGGCTTCAGGTAGAACTCCAGCCCCACCCCGGCCCCCGGCAGGGTCACCGAGCGCACCGCCAGCACCAGCAAAATGGCCAGCAGGCACAGCATCATCACCTTGGTAATGCGCTCCACCCCGTTTTGCAGGCCCAGGGCGCACACCCCCATGCCCAGCAGGATCACCAGCACCATGAACGCCAGCATCAGCCCCGGCTGTGCCATCAGGCTGTCAAAGGCCTTCTGCACCCCGGCGGCGTCCAGCTCCTGAAAGTCCCCCCGGGCCATCTTCACGAAGTAGAGCAGCATCCAGCCCCCCACGGTGGTGTAGAACATCATGAGCATGTAGTTGCCCGCCATGCCAAACCAGCTGTACCAGTGCCACTTGCTGCCCGCCGGCTCCAGCTTGTGGAAGGACGTGGCCACCGACTGGCGGCTGGCCCGGCCCACGGCAAACTCCATGGACATGATGGGGATGCCCATGATGACCAAAAAGATCAGATACATCAGCACAAAGGCGGCGCCGCCGTACTTCCCTACGATGTAGGGAAAGCGCCACACGTTGCCCAGCCCGATGGCGCACCCCGCCGAGATCAGCAGGAAGCCCAGGCGTGAGCCAAAACTCTCTCTTTCCTTCACTTATGTTCCTCCTTTTTCTCCCGGCGGGCGCCCCCGCCCGGAGTCCAAAACCATATTGTACCGGGGACACCTGCGGTTGTCAACGCGGGGTTCACAGTTTGTTCGCATTTTTCCCCTTGATTTTTTTCCTGGGGCCTGCACAATATACTGTATTGTGACCAAATGATTACCGCGCCGCCTCATATGCCGGGACGGCGGAAGGGAGCGGAACATGCTGCAGCTCAAACACATCAGCAAGACCTACCGGGTGGGAGACATTGAGACCCGGGCCCTGGAGGACCTGAGCATCTCCTTCCGGGAGCGGGAGTTCGTGGCCATCCTGGGCACCAGCGGCTCGGGCAAGACCACCTGCCTGAACATCATCGGCGGACTGGACCGGTACGACTCGGGGGAGCTCATCATCAAGGGAAAGCCTACCTCCCACTTCTCCGACCGGGACTGGGACGCCTACCGCAACAACTCTGTGGGCTTCGTCTTCCAGAGCTATAACCTGATCCCCCATCTGTCCATCGTGGCCAACGTGGAGCTGGGCATGACCCTCTCCGGCGTGCCCGCGGCGGAGAAGCACCGCCGGGCCCTGGAGGTGCTGGAGCAGGTGGGGCTGAAGGACCACCTGCACAAGAAGCCCAGTCAGCTCTCCGGCGGCCAGATGCAGCGGGTGGCCATTGCCCGGGCCCTGGCCAACGACCCGGAGATCCTCCTGTGCGACGAGCCCACCGGCGCGCTGGACACCGCCACCAGCATTCAGATCATGGACCTCATCCAGGAGGTGGCCCGGGACCGGCTGGTGATCATGGTGACCCACAACCCCGACCTGGCGGAGAAGTACGCCCAGCGGGTCATCCGCTTCCAGGACGGCAAGGTGATCTCGGACAGCGACCCCTATGAGGCCCGGCCCCAGAGCGGCCAGTTCTCCCTGAAAAAGACCGCCATGCGCTACACCACCGCCCTGGGCCTCTCCGCCCAGAACCTGCGCACCAAGCTGGGCCGGGCCCTTCTCACCGCCTTCGCCTCCTCCATCGGCATCATCGGCATCGCGGTGATCCTCTCCCTGTCCACCGGCTTCCAGACCCAGATCGACGGCTTCCAGTCCGACGCCCTGGCGGAGTTCCCCATTATCATCACCCAGTCCACCGTGGAGGTGGACATGGAGACCATCCAGACCATGCACCAGACCCAGGCCGCCGCCGTGGAATACCCCGATACAGACGCCGTCCTCCTCTACGACCCGGCGGACAACACCCTCCTCCACCGCAATGTGTTCACCGAGGACTTCCTCTCCTACCTCCAGGACATCGACCCGGAGATCTGCCGCAGCGTGGGGGCCACCCGCATCGTGGCCATGAACCTGCTGCGGGAGACGGAGGAGGGGGTGGAGAGCGTGTCCCTGTCCGCCTCCTCCGGCGGCCAGACCTCCGCCCTGTCCGCTACCAGCGGCATGAGCTCCATGGGCCTGTCCTCCTACCCCGTGCGGCTGGACGATCAGGACGACCCCTACGCCTATGTGTCGGACAACTACGACCTGCTGTGCGGGTCCTACCCCGACTCCCCCACGGACCTGATGCTGGTGGTGGACACCCGCAACCGGCTGGACATCAACACCCTGGAGGCCCTGGGCTTCCAGGTGGACGGGCTGGATACCCTGCCCTTTGAGGACATCGTGGGCACCGAGCTGCGCATCATCCCCAACGACCTCTACTACACCGAGACTCAGTTCGGCACCTTCCTCCCCGGGGAGGATTACCAGGCTATGTATGACGGGGACGGGGTGATCTCCGTCACCATCGCCGGCATCATCCGCCAGAAGGAGGACACCACCATCGGCCTTCTGGGCAGCGGCATCGCCTACTCCGATGAGCTCTCCCAGCTGGTGATCGACGCCAATGAGGACTCGGACATCGTCCGGGCCCAGGAGGAGGTATCCTGGAACATCTTCACCATGGAGGAGATGGACGAGGACACCAAGCAGCAGATGCTCTCCTACCTGGGCGGGGACGCCACCCCCTATATGATCATGCTCTTCCCCACCAGCTTTGAGGAGAAGGACGCCATCACCGCCTATCTGGACGAGTACAACCGGGAACTGGACAACGAAGACCAGATTGTCTACACCGACCTGGCCCAGACCATGAGCACCATGACCAGCTCCATCATGGACGGCATCACCATCGTGCTGGTGGCCTTTGCCGCCATCTCCCTGGTGGTGAGCCTCATTATGATCGCCATCATTACCTACACCTCGGTGCTGGAGCGCACCAAGGAGATCGGTATTCTCCGTGCCCTGGGGGCCCGCCGGAAGGACATCACCCGGGTGTTCGACGCAGAGACCCTGATGCTGGGGGTGTTCTCCGGGGTGCTGGGGGTGGTGCTGGCCTGGCTGGCCACTTTCCCCATCAACGCCGTGCTGCTGGAGCTGACGGAGCTGGAGGGGGTGGCCACCCTGCAGCCCCTCCACGCCCTGGCCCTGGTGGTGGTATCCACCGTCCTCACCGTGCTGGGCGGGCATATCCCCGCCCGCATGGCCGCCAAGAAGGACGCGGTGGAGGCCCTGCGCAGCGAATAAAGGCCAAACAAAACAACTGGGCGCCCCGGATCTCAGATCCGGGGCGCCCTCAGTCTGTCGAAACAGCCAGAGTCTATGCAAGAAACAGAAAGTATCTTGTAAGTCAAAAAGCTCTCGGCAGAGTTTTGCCGCTCGCAGGCGGCAAAATAAGATCAGATCCGTTTTTTCTCAGGCCATGCGCCTGAGAAAAAACACTTCTCAGCCCGCAAGCGTGCGAGCAACGCGAGTGCGACGCAGCGGGCTGCATCCCCTCAAAAAAATGCTTGCATTTTTTTGAAGCGGTTTATTGACTGAGTTTGTCCCGCAGCAGCTGGTTCACCACCGCCGGGGCGGCCTGGCCCTTGAGAAGGCGCATCACCTGGCCCACCAAAAAGCCGAAGGCCTTCTCCTTGCCCGCCTTGAAGTCGGCCACCGACTTGGGGTTGGCGGCGAGGACCTGGTCCACCGCCGCCTCCACCAGGCCGGCGTCGGACACCTGCTCCAGGCCGTGGTCCTTCACATAGGCGTCCACGTCGCCGTCGGTGTCAAAGACCGCCTCAAAGACCTTCACAGCGGTGTTGCGGTTGAGCTTGCCCTCCCCCACCAGGGCGATGAGCCGGGCCAGGGTGGGGGGCGTGAGGGCCATGTCCCTGGCCTCCAGGCCGTGGGCGGAGAGCTGGCCCAGCACCTCCCCCATGATCCAGTTGGCCGCCTGCTTGGCCGGGGCCCCCAGGGCCACCGTCTCCTCAAAGAAGTCCGCCAGGGCCTTCTGGGAGGTGATCATCTCCGTGTCATAGACCGGGAGGCCCCACTCCCGCTGGTATCGCTCCCGCTTGGCCTGGGCCAGCTCGGGCTGGGCGGCCCGGAGGGCGTCGATATACTCCTCCGACAGCTCCAGGGGGGGCAGGTCGGGCTCGGGGAAGTAGCGGTAGTCCTGGGCGTTCTCCTTGGAGCGCATGGCGTAGGTGGCGTCCTTGTTCTCATCCCACCGGCGGGTCTCCTGGACCACCCGCTTGCCCTCCTCGATGCGCTCGATCTGCCGCCTGGCCTCGTAGGCGATGGCCCGGGCGATGGCCTTGAAGGAGCTGAGGTTCTTCATCTCCGTGCGGGTGCCGAATTCCTCAGAACCGGCGGGGCGCACCGACAGGTTCACGTCGCACCGCAGGGAGCCCTCCTGCATCTTGCAGTCGGACACCCCCAGGTACTGGAGGGTGGAGCGCAGCTTTTCCAGGTAGGAGATGACCTCCTCCGCCGAGCGGAAGTCGGGCTCGGTGACGATCTCAATGAGAGGGACGCCGCAGCGGTTGTAGTCGCAGCAGGTCTGGTCGGTCCAGGGGTCGTGGACCAGCTTGCCCGCGTCCTCCTCCATGTGGAGCTCGTGGATGCGGATGGTCTTGCCGCCGCCGATGTCCACCGCCCCGTCGTGGCAGATGGGCAGGTAGAGCTGGCTGATCTGGTAGGCCTTGGGCAGGTCGGGGTAGAAGTAGTTCTTGCGGTCAAAGCGGCTTTTGCGGCTGATCTGGCAGTTCAGGGCCAGCCCGGCCTTCACGGCGAACTCCAGCACCTTCTCATTGAGCACCGGCAGGGTGCCCGGCATTCCGGTGCACACCGGGCAGCAGTGGGTGTTGGGCGCCCCGCCGAAGGCGGTGGTGCACGAGCAGAAGATCTTGGTCTGGGTGGCAAGCTCCACATGGGTCTCCAGGCCGATAATGGTCTCCCAGGTCATGTTATTCCGCCTCCTTTCCATAGGGGGAGCGTTTGTGCCAGTCCGTCTCCAGCTGGAAGGCGTGGGCGGCGTTGAGCACCGCGCCGTCCCCCAGGGCGGGGCCGATGAGCTGGGCCCCGATGGGCAGCCCCGCCGAGTCGAAGCCGCAGGGCATGGAGAGGGCGGGCAGTCCCGCCAGGTTCACCGGCACGGTGTGGATGTCGCTCAGGTACATCTTCAGGGGGTCGGTGAGGCTCTCCCCCAGGCGGGGGGCGGTGGTGGGGGACACGGGGGTGAGCAGCAGGTCGTATTTGGCAAAGGCCTGGTCAAAGGCCCCCTTGATGAGGGCCTTCACCTGGAGGGCCTTTTTGTAGTAGGCGTCGTAGTACCCCGAGGAGAGGACGAAGGTGCCCAGCAGGATGCGCCGCTTTACCTCGGAGCCGAAGCCCTGGGTGCGGGTCTTGCAGTAGAGGTCGGTGAGGTCCTCATACCCCTGGGCCCGCCAGCCGTACTTTACCCCGTCAAACCGGGACAGGTTGCTGCTGGCCTCGGCGCAGGCGATGATATAGTAGGTGGGCACCATATAGTCCATCAGGGGGAAGGCAAACTCCTCCACCTGGGCCCCCCGGGCCTTCAGCACGTCGGCGGCGGAGAGCACCGCGGCCCGGACCTCCCGGTCCAGCCCCTCCCCGAAGCAGTCCGCCGGCAGGCCGATCTTCATGCCCCGGATGTCCCCGGTGAGGGAGGAGAGCAGCCCCCCCGCGGGGGCGTCCAGACTGGTGGCGTCCCGGGGATCCCTGCCCTGAATGGCGTCCAGCACGGCGGCGCAGTCGGCGGCGGTGCGGGCGATTGGGCCGATCTGGTCCAGGGAGGAGGCGTAGGCGATGAGGCCGTACCGGCTGACGGTGCCGTAGGTGGGCTTCATGCCGGTGACGCCGCAGTAGGCGGCGGGCTGGCGGATGGAGCCGCCGGTGTCCGACCCCAGGGCGAACCAGCACGCCCGGGCGGCCACCGCCGCCGCCGCCCCGCCGGAGGAGCCCCCGGGCACCCGGGCGGTGTCCCAGGGGTTGCGGGTGGGGCCGAAGAAGGAGGTCTCCGTGGTGGAGCCCATGGCGAACTGGTCCATGTTCAGCTTCCCCAGGGAGAGGGCCCCGGCCTGCGCCATCCGCTCCGCCGCGGTGGCGCTGTAGGGGGGCGCGAAGTCCCCCAGGATCTTGGAGGCGCAGGTGGTGCGCACCCCCCTGGTGCAGATGTTGTCCTTGAGGGCCATGGGCACTCCGTACAGGGGGCTCTCTGCCCCCTTTGCCCCGGCCTGGAGGGCCGCTGCCCGGGCAAGGGCCTCCTCTCCGGCCTGGGTGATGAAGCAGTTCAGGGACCCCTCATGCTCCGCCATGGAGTCCAGAGCGGCCTGGGTGGCCTCGGCAATGGAGGCCTCCCCTTTTTGAATGGCGGCGCCCAGCTCCAGGGCGCTCAGTTCCAGCAGTTCACGCATGACACGCCCTCCTTATTCCACGGCTTTGGGGACCCGGAAGGTCTCCTCATCCCGCTCCGGCGCACCGCCCAGCAGCTCCTCCCGGGGAGCCGAGGGGACCACCTGGTCGGGCCGGAGCACGTTTTTCAGGGGGAACACATGGCTCATGGGCTCCACCCCGGCGGTATCCAGGGTGTTGAGGGTGTCCATATAGGTGACGATGGTCTCAAGTTCTGCCGCCATGGCGGCCTTCTCCTCCTCCGGCAGGCGCAGCCGGGAGAGGTCTGAAATATAATCCACCAGTTCTGTGGTGATTTTCATGGCAAACACTCCTAATCGTATCTGTCAGAGTGAAGAGTGGAGAGTGAAGAGTGGAGATATGGTATCCGGCATAGCCGGATGATTTGATTTTATTCGCCCGGGGCGAATTTCCCCCGGCACCGCTCTCTTCACTCTCCACTCTCAACTTTTCACTCTTCCCTCATGGTTCCAGCCGGGTGCGGTCCCGGGGGAAGAGGGTGGCCCGGCGGATGTTGTCCAGGCCGCACAGCTGCATGGTCAGCCGCTCCAGGCCGATGCCCAGGCCGCCGTGGGGGGGCATGCCGTGCTTGTGGATCATGAGGTAGCTGGCAAACTCCTCCACCTCCATGCCCCGCTCCTCCATCTTGGCCACCTGGGCGGCATAGTCGTGGATGCGCTGGCCGCCGGTGGTCACCTCCAGCCCGCGGAAGAGGAGGTCGAAGGACAGGGTGTACCGGGGGTCTGCGGGGTCATCCATGGCGTAGAAGGGGCGCTTCTTGCTGGGGTAGTGGGTGACGAACACGAAGTCGCTGCCCCACTCCTCCTTGGCGTACCTGCCGATGGCGTGCTCCTCCTCGCTCTCCAGGTCATAGGGGTCCCGGATGGCGTAGCCGTACTTCTCCGCCGCCAGGGCCTTGATCTCGTCAAAGCGGACGGCGGGGATCTGGTCCACCCGGGGCAGCTCCACCCCCAGCAGCTCCAGCTCCGGGGCGTACTCCCGGGAGAGCAGGTCCATGGTGTACTGCAAAAAACCAGTCTCCATGGCCATGATCTCCCGGAAATCCCGGATAAAGCCCATTTCGAAGTCCAGGGAGGTGTACTCGTTCAGGTGGCGCTGGGTGGCGTGCTTCTCCGCCCGGAACACCGGGGCCGCCTCGTACACCCGCTCGTACACCCCCACCATGGTCTGCTTGTAGAACTGGGGGGACTGGGCCAGGAAGGCCTTTTTGCCGAAGTAATCCAGCCGGAAGATGTTGGAGCCGCCCTCCGCCCCCGCCCGGACGATCTTGGGGGTGTGGATCTCGGTGAAGTCCTGGCTCTGGAGGTACTCCCGGAAGCCCCGGCAGATACCCGCCTGGATGGAGAACACCGCCCGCTCCTTCAGGGAGCGCAGCACCACCGGGCGCAGGGAGAGCTCTTTGTCCAGCGTCAGCTTCCGCCGGGTCTTGTACACCGGCACCGGCATGGGGGTCGCCGGGCGGGAGAGAACCTCCACCGTCTCTGCCGCCAGCTCCACCCCGCCGGGGGCCCGGGGCTCGGCGCGGAGGGTGCCGGTAACCACCACGGCGCACTCCTCCGTCACCCCCTGCAGGTCCACCCCGCCGCCGCACACGCACTGGAGGAGCCCCTCCCGCTTGCGCAGGGTGAGGAAGGTCAGGTCCTCTCCCAGCTCCCGCAGGGCGTGGACCATACCCGCCGCCTGAACGGTCTCATTGTTGCGGCCGCCCTCCCAGATGTCCTTCAGTTCCAGTCCTATGCCGGCGCGCGCGCCCCGCAGGAATTCCATAACCGTTCAGCTCCTGTCTTTCCAGAAATTTCATAGTGGCCGGGAAAATGAATAAAAAAAGCCCCGAACCTGCAAAACGCAGTTCGGGACGGAAAATCCGCGGTGCCACCCAAAGCTTGCCCTCTCCTCCTCGAGAGGACCTCTCGCACCCCTTAACGCGGGAAACGGGCCCGGCCTACCCCTTCCGGGGGAAGTTTCGACCGGCCGGCTCCAAAGTGTTGCGCCTTCCCATCCTGCCGGACCGGGCTCTCAGTCGGTGACCCGGATTCTCTGGCGGCCCTCACGGGGGGCGGTCTTTTTCATCGCCTTTGCTTGTATGGCGGTATTGTATGCCTGTTGTGCAGGATTGTCAAGGGGGAATTTCAAAATTTCTTCCCTTTGTGATTTGGCCTCCTGTGTGGTATACTGGGGAAAACGCCGGAAGAGGGGGAGAGGACCGTGGACAGCTGGGAGGCCATCCGGGCGGAGTGCGCCGCCTGTCAGAAATGTGTCCTGGGGGAGACGCGGCACAACGTGGTCTTTGGCACGGGCAATCCCCGGGCCCCCATCCTTTTCGTGGGGGAGGGCCCCGGGGAGCAGGAGGATCTGCAGGGGGAGCCCTTTGTGGGCCCGGCGGGCCGCTTTCTGGACGACATGCTCTCCCTCATCCACCTGGAGCGCAGCCGGGATTTCTATATCACCAACATCGTCAAGTGCCGGCCGCCCCGGAACCGGGACCCCCTGGGGCCGGAGCAGGACGCCTGCATCGGCTACCTCCGGCGGCAGACCGCCCTTATGCGGCCCAGGATCATCGTGTGCCTGGGGCGCATCGCCGCCATGCGCCTCATCAAGCCCGACTTCAGGATCACCAGGGAGCACGGGCAGTGGTTTACCAAGAGCGGCGTGGAGATGACCGCCCTCTACCACCCCTCCGCCCTGCTGCGGGACCCCGCCAAGCGGCCGGAGACCTTTGAGGACCTGGTGGCCCTGCGGGAGAAGATCCTCTCGGTGTGCCCCCAGGTCTATGAGGGGCAGAAAATTTAAAACAGAATGTAAATGCGCCGCCGCGGATGTCCGCGGCGGCGCATTTGTCAACTGAAATCTAAAATGGTTTACACTTCCACCAGGGCCTGCTCCAGGTCCGCCAGGATGTCGGACGCGTCCTCGATGCCCACGGAGAAGCGCACCAGGTCGGGGGAGACCCCGGCGGCGGCAAGCTCCTCGTCGGTCATCTGCCGGTGGGTGGAGGAGGCGGGGTGGAGCACGCAGGTCTTGGCGTCGGCCACATGGGTGGCGATGGAAGCCAGCTTCAGCCCGGCCATAAACTTCTCCGCCGCCTTGCGGCCCCCCTTCACGCCGAAGACCACCACGCCGCAGGTGCCGTTGGGCAGATACTTCTGGGCTCGCTCGTGGTATTTATCCCCGGGCAGCCCGGCGTACTCCACCCAGGCGATCTTCTCGTGGTTGTGGAGGTACTCCGCCACCGCCTGGGCGTTCTCGCAGTGCTTCTTCATCCGCAGGGGCAGGGTCTCCAGGCCGATGTTCAGCAGGAAGCAGTTGTTGGGGGAGGGGATGGACCCCAGGTCCCGCATGAGCTGCACGGTGGCCTTGGTGATGAAGGCCCCCTCCAGGCCGAAGCGCTGGGTGTAGGTCACGCCGTGGTAGCTCTCGTCGGGGGTGGTGAGGCCGGGAAACTTGTCGGCGTGGGCGTTCCAGTCGAACTTGCCGCTGTCCACGATGGCGCCCCCCACGGTGAGGGCGTGGCCGTCCATGTACTTGGTGGTGGAGTGGGTGACGATGTCGCACCCCCACTCAAAGGGGCGGCAGTTCACCGGGGTGGCAAAGGTGTTGTCCATGATGAGGGGCACGCCGTGGTCGTGGGCGGCCCTGGCAAACTTCTCGATGTCCAGCACCGTAAGGGCGGGGTTTGCGATGGTCTCGCCGAACACCGCCTTGGTGTTGGGGCGGAAGGCGGCGCTCAGCTCCTCCTGGGAGCACTCCGGGTCCACGAAGGTGAACTCGATGCCCATGCGCTTCATGGTGACGGCGAAGAGGTTGTAGGTGCCCCCGTAGATGGAGGTGGAGGAGATGACGTGGTCCCCGCAGCCGGCGATGTTGAAGATGGCGTAGAAGTTGGCCGCCTGGCCGGAAGAGAGGAGCATGGCGGCGCTTCCCCCCTCCAGCGCGGCGATCTTGGCCGCCACGGTGTCGTTGGTGGGGTTTTGCAGCCGGGTGTAGAAGTAGCCGCTGGCCTCCAGGTCAAAGAGCTTGCCCATCTCCTTGCTGGTCTCATAGCGGAAGGTGGTGGACTGGACGATGGGGAAGTTGCGGGGCTCTCCGTTGCCGGGGCGATAGCCGGCGTGGAGGCAGTCGGTGGCGATTTTCATTCTGGTTTCGTTCCTTTCTTTGACGGAAGTCAGCCCCGGCGCTGTGGGGCAGTCTGAAAACAAAAAGATTAACCTGCATTGTAACACCAAGGGCCGGGCGCTGTCAATCGGCGGCACCCACCAGGGTCCAGTCGGGCGCCACCGGACCGCTGATGTTCAGCCCCCCCAGGGCGTCCAGGGCGGCCCCGTCTACCAGGAGCTGCACCTGGGTGACCTTGTCCATGGAACACAGGGTGTTGACGATGCTGAAGAGCATCAGCCGCTGCTCCCACAGGCTCTCGGGGACACAGTCCCACCACTGGGTGCTGAAATTCACATAGCAGATGCCGCTGCTCTCGTCCAGCCGCACTGCCAGCACCGTCAGCTCATGGGTGACCGCCGCCCGCAGGGCGGTGTCCTCCGGGCCCTGGAGAAGGGCCTCCAGGGCCCCCTGGGTCACGGGCATATCCTCCGTCAGGGTGAGGGTGCGCCCCTCCGACCCCAGGCCGGCGCCGTCCTGCCGGGGGAAGTAGAGGGTGACATCCACCTCCACCGGCTCCTCCTCGGTGCCCGAGAAGATTACGTCCTCCGCGTTGAATACCTGCTTGCTGCGGTAGGGCAGCTCCTCCCCATCCACAAGGGTGCGCACCTGCTCCACCCCGGGCAGCTGGCTCAGGGTGAGGGTGATGCAATAGTCCGCCAGGGTGAGATCCACCCCGGACAGGCCGCCGTACTCCTCCGACAGGTCCACGGTCATGGTGCCCTCCTGATCGAGCTCCCAGCTGAGCACATGGACTCCCTGGAAGGGACTCTCCAGCAGGGGATCCCGGGGGCCGTCCATCAGGGCGTCCAGCAGCGCGCCTGCGTCCAGCGCGCCGTAGTAGTCCTCGCACCCCAGGGCGGCGGGGGTAATGTGGTCCTCCGATTCCTTTACGGCGAACCACAATAGCCCGGTGCGCTGAGGGGGACGGAGCACCAGGGCCAGGATCACCGCCGCGGCAATGGCGGCCAGCAGGATGGGCAGCCCCCACAGCACCAGGCGGCGCGTCTTCTTTTTCACTGGGCATCCCCCTCTCCTGAGAAGGCGGGGAAGGTCACGGTGAACACCGTGCCGCTGCCCCCCTCCCGGCGGGCCACGGTGACCTCGCCGCCGTGCTGCCGGGCGGTCTGGCGGACGATGCTCAGCCCCAGCCCTGTGCCGCCGGCGGCACGGGAGCGGGCCTTGTCTACCCGGTAGAACCGGTCAAAGATCTTGTCCATCTCGTCCTCCGGGATGCCCACGCCGCTGTCGCACACCTGGAGGATCACCGTGTCCCCGCTTTTACACAGCTTTACGTCTACAAAGCCCCCGGGAAGGTTGTATTTGATGGCGTTTTCCACCAGATTGAACACCACCTGATAGAGGTCGTCCCCCGTGGCCAGCACGGCGCACCCCTCCTCCAGGTGGCAGGTGAGGCGCACCTCCACCGCCCGGGCCAGGGGGAAGAGCATGTGTTCCACCCGCTGGATCACATGGGCCACGTCCACCCGCTGGGTCTCCACAGTGGTGCGGGCATCCAGCCGGGTGAGGGTGAGGAGCTTCTCGCTGATGCGGGTGAGACGGTCGGCCTCCTCCCCGATGTCGGAGACAAACTCCCGCACCGTATCCATGTCGATGTTCTCACTCTGGAGGATGGAGTCGGTGAGCAGCCGGATGGAGGCCAGGGGGGTCTTGAGCTCGTGGGAGGCGTCGGACACGAAGCGCCGGCGCACCTCCTCCGTGGTCTGGAGCCGGCCGGTGAGCTCGTTGAACTCCCCGGCCAGCATGGCCAGCTCGTCCTTCCCCCGCAGGCGCACCCGGTAGCTGTACTCCCCCTCCCGCACCTGACGGAAAGCGGCCAGCAGGTTGTCCACATTGCGGGTGAGGGCCCGGGAGAACACGACGCACAGCACCACTGCCGCCACGCAGATCACCGCGGAGATATACCGCAGGTTGCCCTGGATCTCCTCCAGCAGCTGGGCCTGCTCCGCGTCCGACTCGTAGAGGTACACCGCGCCGATGGTCTGCCCCCGGTAGACGATGGGTACCGCCGCCCGGCTGCGGAAGGCCCGGTCCCGGTACTCCGAGCGGAACACGTCGTTGCCCCGCAGGGCGGTGACGATCTCCCCCAGCATGGCGTACCGGTAGAGGTTGTCCTCCCGGGTGGAGGAGTCGTAGAGCACCAGCCCCGCCTCGTTCGTCACCAGGATGCGGGTGGCGGACAGGTCCTCCAGCAGCAGCATGGCCTGCTCCGCCCCCTCGGCGGTGAGCTCCTCGGACACCGCCAGGGCGCTGGCCACGGCGGCGGTCTGGCTCTTCAGGGCGGTCTCCTTGGACTTGAACACCATGTTCTGGGCCATCAGCAGGGGGTAGGTGTTGAGCAGACAGATCACCGCCGCGATGACCACCAGGTAGGTCAGGGCGTACTTGGAGCGGATGCTGTGCCAGAAGGGCACCCGGGCCCCGGCCGGGAGGCCCCGGTCCGGGGGCAGTTCCCCCTTATGGCGTTTTTTCTCCCTGCGGCTCATTCGTTCCCCTTCATATAGTAGCCAACGCCCCACTTGGTCAGGATATACCGGGGGTTGGCGGGGTCCAGCTCCAGCTTCTCCCGCAGGCGGCGCACGTGGACGTCCACCGTGCGGAAGTCCCCCATGTACTCGTAGCCCCACACCAGGTTGAGCAGGTTCTCCCGGCTGTATACCCGGCCGGGGTTGCGCATAAAGAGCTCCATGAGGTCGAATTCCTTGGCGGTGAGGTCCACGCTCTTGCCCTCCTTCCAGGCGGAGCGGGCCCCCACGTCCAGGGTGATGTGCCCCCGCTGGAGGCGGTTGGCGTCCTGCTCCTGGTGCTGCTTCATCCCAGCCCGGCGGAGCATGGCCCGGATGCGGGCCTTGAGCTCCAGAATGTTGAAGGGCTTGGTGATATAGTCGTCGGCGCCGCACTCAAAGCCGATGATCTTGTCCGTGTCCTCGCTGCGGGCGGTGAGCATGATGATGGGCACGTTGGAAAACTCCCGGATGCGCATACAGGCCTGAAGCCCGTCGATCTTGGGCATCATCAGATCCAGGATCACCAGATCGAAGCCCCCCGCTTTGGCTTTCTCCACGGCCTCCTCCCCGTCATAGCCCACCTCCACCTGGTAGCCCTCGTTCTCCAGATTGAATTTGATGCCCTTGACCAGGACCTTCTCGTCGTCTACAACCAGAATTTTTGCCATGATGACTCGCTCCTATTTCCACTGTTTAAACTGTGATGTGGTCCCGTATCCGCTCCAGGATGCCCTCGCCGATGCCGGACACCCGGGTGATGTCCTCCACCCGGAGAAAGGGACCGCCCCGCTCCCGCTCCTCCACAATGGCCCGGGCCCGCACCTCTCCGATATAGGGCAGCTCCTCCAGCTCCTGGGCGGTGGCGGTGTTGATGTTGATCTTCCCGTCCTCCGACAGGGGCGCCGGGGTGTCCGCCGGCATATCCGTGTCCACCGGCATATCCGTGTCCGCCGGGGCGGAAGGGGAGGGGCTGTCGGATGGGGCGGCGGGCAGCGGGGAGACGCTGGAGGCCGGGCTGCCCGTTGGCATGGGGTCGCCGGAGATGGTGTACTGCTCTCCGGCGGTGCTTCTGCCCCAGAAAAAGCCCAGCATCACCAGGATTACCGCTGCTGTCACGCCCAGCAGGACCTGCTCCCAGCGGGAGATTTTTCTCATCTCGCTTCCTCCCCATTGCACCCCGCTTCCGGGTCTGATATAATGATATCTGTCGAATCCGCCAGAGGCAGTCTTATGGTGCGGCTTTTTCCACCTCTCTGTAGTGGAGATTATATCATATCATACAGGAGTTTCCTATGAAAAAAATATTCGTTCTTTTTCTCAGCGTGCTGATGGCCGCCGTCATGGTCCTCCCCGTGCCGGCCCTGGCTCTGGAGGACCCCCAGGCCCAGTGCGGCGCCGCCGTGGTGGTGGACGGGGACTACGGCGAGGTGCTCTACGACCACAACGCCTACGAGCGGATGTACCCCGCCTCCATCACCAAGATCATGACCTCTCTGCTGGTGCTGGAGGCCATTGAGGAGGGCACCATTGCCCTGGATACCCCGGTCACCGCCTCCCAGAGCGCCATTGACGCCATCACGGCGGACAGTTCTACCCAGAACATCAAGCCCGGGGAGGTGCTCACGGTGGAGCAGCTGCTCTACTGCGACCTGGTGGCCTCCGCCAACGAGGCGTGCAACATCCTGGCGGAGACCGTAGCGGGCAGCATCCAGGACTTTGTGGTGCTGATGAACGAGAAGGCCGCGGAGCTGGGGATGGAGGGGACCCACTTCGCCAATCCCAACGGCCTCCACGACCCGGAGCACTACACCACCGCCTACGACATCTACCTCATGGCCAAGGCCGCCATGGAGTATGAGACCTTCCGCACCATCGTCTCCACCACCCGGTACCAGATTCCCGCTACCAACATGAGCGATGTGCGCAATCTCTACACCACCAACGCCCTGATTGACAACTGGCGGGTGGCGGGCTATACCTACTCCAAAGCCATCGGCATCAAAACCGGCTCCACTGATGCCGCCGGTCAGTGCCTGGCCGCCGCCGCCGTGGACGACGACGGGCGCACCTTCTACTGCATCATTCTGGGCGCGGAGAACGTGGTGGAGGACGGCCAGACCGTGCGCTACTCCTTCAAGGAGGCCAAGCGGCTGCTGGAGTGGGCCTTTGAAAACTTCACCCGCAAGACCCTGCTGGACGAGAACTCCGCCATCCGGGAGGTGCCCGTGACCCTGGGCGGGGATGTGGATTATGTGATCGCCTCCCCTGTGGGCACGGTGGAGCGCACCGTGCCGGTGGACTTCGACCTGGAGCAGGCGGAGCTGCGGGTGGAGCTGGCCGAGAGCGTGGAGGCCCCTGTGGCCGCCGGCCAGAAGGTGGGTACCGTCACCCTGGTGTATGAGGGGGAGGAGTACGGCACTCTGGACATGGTGGCCGCCGACAGCGTGGAGCGCTCGGATTTCCAGTATTACATGAAGCTGGTGCAGGAGTTCTTCTCCCACTGGTGGGCCAAGGCCCTGGTGGTGGTAGTAGTGCTCCTGATCCTCTTCCTGATTCTTTGGATCGCCCTGCGCCGGCGGCGGAGCAATCGCTACGGCGGCCGCCGCAGCGGTGGCTGGCGGCGGTACACCGGCGGACGACGGCGCTGATTCGCCGGCATCATAAGACGAGAAAAGACCGGGGCGGCTCAGCCGCCCCGGTCTTTTGCGTTTATACCATTTCTTTCAGGGCCTGGGCCAGCTGGTCCGGGCAGGAGGTGGGCTTGAAGCCGCAGCGGATGCCATCCAGCCGGGCAATGGCCTCCTCCACCTTCATCCCTTTTACCAGCGCAGAGATGCCCTGGAGGTTGCCCGAGCAGCCGCCGGTGACCTTCACCGACTGGACCACTCCGTCCTCCACCGTGATCTCCATGCGCTTGGAGCACACTCCCTTGGGTCTGAAATCCTTGAACATAAAATCTCCCTTCTGGGGGCGCAGGCCTTACACCCGGGTCTCCAGCAGCCAGGCCGCGTCCATATCCTCCAGGCTGTGATCTCCGGCCAGGCTTTCCACATGGTGGGTCAGCTCATGGGCCAGAGTGGCGCGCAGTTCCTCCTGCCAGACGCTCCAGGGCTCGTCGGCAAACAGCGCCGCGAAAGAGCCGTAGTAAATGTTGATGTAGCGTCCCATCTGGTCGTTGCAGTATTCTCCCAGAATGTAAACATCCTCGCCCGCCTCCGGGTCAGAAAATTCCTGGGGCAGCAGGGACACCCCTCCGTTCAAGTAGTCAAACAATGGGGCGGGAAACTCCTCAGCGATCTCATCCAGGAGATCTCCCACTTCATCAAAAGACAGCACGGCGCTTCCTCCTCCTTTTCTTTTGCTTGTATACCCCGGATACCAAAAGGGGTATACCGGTCTCTGGGCATTCGACAGCAGCCGCACTCACTGTCTGGCGCGCCCCGCGGGGCTGACGCACTGCGTTTCCTGACCGGCAGGAGATATTATAGCACAGCCTTTTTTATCTTTCCACCCTTTTCCTCAAAAAATACGCAAGATTTTAAAAATTTTTAGAGATAATCTCCAAGTGCAATCTCCACTTTGTATTATATATTTTATAAATTACTTTTCGTTATATAGTTTACAATTCTTTTGTCCGGTGGGAGGCCTGTTTGTATCGCCGGGAGCGGGCAGCAGGGTGATGGTGAGGTCCCCCCGGCGCTGCCGGGGGCGGACGTAATCCACCAGCCGGGCCGCATTGCCGGAGGGACAGCGGACATAGGCGATGAGATATTGGCAGCGGCCGGCCATGCAGCGGTTGGCCCGGAGGATGGGGGACCCGCCGCCCTCCAGCCCGGGGGGGCAAAAGACGCCGTCAAAGCCCCTGGGGATGGGGACGGACTGGACACCGGGGAGAGTGGGCAGCAGAAGGGTGAGACTGACCTGGGGGTGGCGCTTTTTTGCCTGCCGCACTGCCCGGGCGGCCAGGCGGTCAAACTGTCCATAGTGCCCCACCACGAAATCCGTGACCCCCAGCCCCGTGATGTGCCGCTCCACTTCCGCCTCCAGGGCGGGGAAGAGTTCCTCCGGCGCGTCCCGGTGGCCCATAAAAAAGCACAGCTTCATAAGATCTTTCCTCCTGATACACCGCGATCTAATTTTATATTTATTACTTAGTATAATAAATATAGATGGTTAAGGTCAACACTACCGTTAGATAAACTAATAAAAAAGGTGGTGTGGGCATGAAGGAGAAGAAGCAGATCAACGTGGAGATCGGCCGCAATATCAAGCAGCTGCGGGAGAGCGCAGGGCTGACACAGGAGGCATTTTCCGAGCTGGTGGGCCTGGGAGAGAAGCATATTTCCGCCATTGAGCGGGGCGCTGTGGGCCTGTCGCTGCCCACCCTGCAAAGGATCTGCACCCTGCTGTCGGTATCGGCGGACCGGGTGCTGTTTGGCCAGCCGGAGGAGGGCCCCGCCGACGACCGCACCGCCGCCGTGCAGCTGGTCACAGAGCGGCTCTCCCGCCTGCCGGACAGACAGTTTTGGGCGGTCAAACGGGTTTTGGATACGGTGCTGGCTGCCATGGAGCCGGGGGGCGGAGATAATCACGTCATTCCCAGATAGAGTAAACGCAAGAAGGGGGGAGCGGGATGGACGGCGTGAAGAGCATCGTGCAATATCAGACCCGTGAGTACGGCCATATCCGGGTCAAGCTGGCGGAGCTGCTGGACGGCCGCGGCATCACCCGCAACCGCCTGCGTACCCTGACCGGGGTCAAATATGAGGTCATCGACCGCTATTACAAGGGCGTCAGCGTGGAGATGGCCGACCTGGATTTTTTGGCAAAGGTCTGCTTTGTGCTGGACTGCCAGGTGGCAGACCTGTTGGAGTACCAGCGCCCGGAGAGATAAGGGGCGCCTGCTTCGTAAGAAAGAAATGCAAAGGCCCGTTTCCGCGCCTTCTCCGGCGCGGAAACGGGCCTTGTTGTATGCATGTATCCTCTCACCGGCGGAACTGGTGGTTCCGGTTGAGCTTCGGGAGCCCTGGGCCGCCGAAGCAGGACTGCGGGGAGAGGTTCAGGTCTCCTTTCGGGAGAGGAGGCTGTTGAGCAGGGCGGCCGCCAGAAAAATGATCCAGGCCGGGTGCCAGGCGTCCAGCAGGAAGCCCGCCAGCAGGAAGAGCACCGTGGCGCCCAGCATGATGGGGGTGGTCCAGGGGTGCTCCTTCTCCTCCAGGGCCTCCTCCAGGGCGGCGTCTACCCGGTCCTCCAGCTTCTCCTCCAGCCTGGTCTCCCGGGCGATCTTATCCGCCTCCCGGGCGTAGCCCTCCAGATCGTACTTCTCCTGGAAGATACCCAGGAACACCAGGGCCCCAACGGCTCCCGCCAGGATCAGCAGGAAGAAGGCCACCGTCAGCACCTCCATGTTCTGGTCCCCCTCAAAGAGGACGCCCCCCGTAACCAGCAGGGCCACCGCCCCGATGATGGCCGCTGTGGCCAGGGCAATGCCCAGGCGGAAGGGACCCTGGAAACGCTCCTCCTCCCGGGAGTCCCGGCAGTCGGGAATGCGGGGATAGCGCTTGAGAAAGACATCGTGGTCCATCCCGCCGTAGACGAAGAGGAACACCGCCGCCGCCAAGCACAGCAGCAGGGGCAGGACGATGAGGCCGCTCTCCCCCACCCACAGGTAGGTGAACAGCATCGCCGCCACCCCGGTGAGCACCAGGGCCACCCCCAGGGCCATCAGCAGGGCGAAGCGGGCCATGTGGGCGGCGTAGCGCCGGTAGAGATCCTCCTCTTCCTCCTGCCGCTTGAGGGCAGGGGGAGGGCTGTCTGCCCCCTCCTCCAGCTCCTCCCGCATGAGCTGGTCCAGGGTGCAGCCCAGCACCTCCGCCAGTACCAGCAGCGTGGCGGCCTCGGGCATGCTCTGCCCCGCCTCCCACTTGCCCACGGCCTGGCGGGACACCCCCGCCGCCTCGGCCAGGGCCTCCTGGGTGTACCCCGCCCGGCGGCGGAGGATGGGCAGATTGTTGGAAAATGTGGACATGGTCATCCCTCCGTTCTCTTGCCCTTTAGTATGGGCCAAACAGCCCGGCGGCGCCACCAACCCAGCGTTTCATCCGGAAAGGCAACCTCAGGTTGCGCTGCCGCCGGGTTTGCGCATGGTCAGGGAGATGCGCTTTTTCTTCTCGTCCACCTCCACCACCCACACGGTGACCACGTCCCCCACGGCGCACACCTGGCTGGGGTGCTTCACCCGCCGGGGCAGCTTGGAGATGTGGACCAGGCCGTCCTGGTGGACGCCGATGTCCACAAACACGCCGAAGTCGATGACGTTGCGCACGGTGCCCTGAAGCTCCATACCCACCTTCAGGTCCTTCATCTCCATCACGTCGGTGCGCAATATGGGGGCGGGCAGCTCGTCCCGGGGGTCCCGGCCGGGCTTCATGAGCTCGGTGATGATGTCCGCCAGGGTGGGCTCCCCCACGCCGCAGGCCTGGGAGAGCTGGGTCAGGCCCTTTTCCTCCGCCCGGGCCCTCAGCTCCGGGATGGCCCCCGCCTTCACATCCGCCAGGGTGTACCCGCACAGGGAGAGGAGCTTCTCCGCGGCGGGGTAGCTCTCGGGGTGGACGGCGGTGTTGTCCAGGGCGCTGCCGCTCTCGGGCACCCGCAGGAAGCCCGCGCACTGCTCAAAGGCCTTGGGGCCCACCTTGGGCACCTTCAGGATCTGTTTGCGGGCGGTAAAGGGGCCGTTCTCCTCCCGGTACTTCACCACGTTCCTGGCCGTGGCGCTGGTGAGGCCCGCCACCCGGGTGAGAAGGGGGGCGGAGGCGGTGTTCACATCCACCCCCACGGCGTTGACGCAGTCCTCCACCACTCCGTCCAGGGCCTCCCCCAGCCGGGCCTGGGGCATGTCGTGCTGGTACTGGCCCACGCCGATGGCCTTGGGGTCGATCTTCACCAGCTCCGCCAGGGGGTCCTGGAGCCGCCGGGCGATGGACACGGCGGAGCGGAGGTTCACGTCGTAGTCGGGGAACTCCTCCGCCGCCAGCTTGGAGGCGGAGTAGACGCTGGCCCCCGCCTCGCTGACGATCATATAGCTCACCTTGCCCCCCACCTGGGCGATGAGCTCCACCGCCATCTGCTCAGTCTCCCGGCTGGCGGTGCCGTTGCCGATGGCGATGTGCTCCACCCCGTGGCGCTTTATCATGGCGGAGAGCTTGGCGATGCACTCCCGCTTCTGCTTCTCCCCGTGGGTGGGGTAGACCACGGCGGTGTCCAGCACCTTTCCGGTGGGGTCCACCACCGCCACCTTGCACCCCATGCGGTATCCGGGGTCCAGGCCCATGGTGACCTTCCCCTTCACGGGGGGCTGCATCAGCAGGGGGCGCAGGTTGAGGGCGAACATGCGGATGGCCCCCTCGTCCGCCTGCTCGGTGAGCATATTGCGGATCTCCCGCTCCAGGGAGGGGGCGATGAGCCGGTCGTAGGCGTCCTCGGCGGCGGCGCGGACAAAGGCCATGGCGGCGCTGCCGGGCACCACCACCCGCCGGTTGATCATGGGCAGGGCCAAACCCCGGTCCACCTCCACGGCCACCTTCAGCTTTTCCTCCCGCTCCCCCCGGTTGATGGCCAGAATCTGGTGGCCCTGGGCCCGGCTGACGGCGGTCTTGAAGTCGTAGTACAGGCGGTAGACGCTGTCCTCGGGCTCCTTGTCCGCGGCAGAGGAGAGGAGGGTGCCCTTCTTCCACCACAGGTCCCGCAGGACCTTGCGGATGTCGGCGCTGTCGGAGATCATCTCGGCGATGATGTCGCTGGCCCCCTGGAGGGCGTCCTCCGCCGTCTCCACCCCCTTCTCCGGGTCAATGAAGTCCCGGGCGGCCTCCTCGGGGGAGGGACAGTCCTTCTCCTGGGCGAAGAGGAGCTCCGCCAGGGGGGCCAGGCCCTTCTCCCGGGCCACAGTGGCCCGGGTGCGCCGCTTCTGCTTATAAGGGCGGTAGAGGTCCTCCACCTCCGCCAGGGTGGCGGCGGCGTCGATGGCGGCGGAGAGCTCCTCGGTGAGCTTGCCCTGGTTTTCGATGGAACGCTTCACCTCCACCCGGCGCTGCTCCAGATTGCGCAGATAGCCCAGCCGCTCCTCCAGGGTGCGCAGGGCGGTGTCGTCCATGGAGCCGTGGAGCTCCTTGCGGTAGCGGGCAATAAACGGAATGGTGTTCCCCTCGTCCAGAAGGGCCACCACATTGCCGATCTGTTCCTCACTCCGGCCCAGTTCCCGGGCCAGGATGGAAATGATGGTGTCCATGGGTATGCTCCTTTGCTTGTTGGAATGGGGCCTCCTCCCGCCCCCGGCGGGGGAGGCGGCTGGGTCTAGTGTATCGGAAAGGGCCGCGAAAGTCCAGAGGTGAATTTGCCGGGGAGACAGGAAAGCGCCCCGCCGGGCCTGGGGCCGGGCGGGGCGCTTTATGGGCGGGGCGGCGGTCAGGAGAAGAAGTCATCCAGCCGGTGCTCCCGGTCAAAGAGGGCGTTGTACTGCAGGATCTGGTACTGGCCGATGAAGGGGGTGAGGGAGTTGGTCTCCAGGTGGCTGTAGGCGAAGCCCGCCTCATCGGTGTACCCCACGAAGGTGAGGGCGGGGATGGTCTGGCGCAGGGTGTTGAGATACCGGCCGTAGAAGCTGGGGGGGATGTCCGCCTCCTCCAGCAGGATCTGGGAGAGGAAGTTGAGGCTGGTGTCCTGCCGGGGCTCGTCCACCCCCTCCAGGGGGTAGTTGGCCCAGATCACATAGGGCACATAATACTTGCCCATGTACTCCTTCATGGTCATCTGGTCCTGGGTGACGCCGTAGGCGTAGTCCAGGAATTCCTGCTCCACCGAGGGCTGGTGGTCGCCGAACATGAGGATGATGGTGGGCTCCTCCTGGGCGGAGAAGTAGTCCACCAGCTCCAGGAAGGCCTCCTGGCTCATGCCCGCCAGGGTGAGGTACTGCTCCGCCATGGGCCACTCCCCCTCGTGACCCACCACCTGGACCTGGGCGGGAAAGGTCTGGTCGGTGTAAGCCCCGTGGTTCTGGATGGTCACATTGAAGAGGAACAGCCGCTCGCCCTCCTCTTTCTCCTCAAAGAGCTGAATGATCTGCTGGTAGGAGGAGTGGTCGGTGATGTACCCGTGGGCGGTGGTGAGGGGGACGGTCATGTCCTCCCCGCACAGAAATTCCTCAAACCCCATAAGGGGGTAGGCCCGGCTCCGCTGCCAGGAGGTGCGCTCCCCCGGGTGGAGGGCCACGGCGCGGTAGCCGTACAGCCGCAGGTGGGAGGCCAGGGAGTCCGTCTCCTCCAGCACGTACTGCTGGTAAGGGATGCTCCCTGAGGGCAGAAAGGCCATGGAGTGGCCCGTGAGGAACTCAAATTCGCTGGCGCTGGTGCCCGCGCCGAACACGGAGGTGTAGGCGTGGCCGAAAATGGCGTTGTCCAGGGAACTGATGCGGTCCATCACCGACTCGGTGAGCTCCGCGTGGCCAAAGACCTCAAAGTCCGCCCAGGACTCGTTCATAATGGCAATCACGTTGGGCCGGCCGTCCATCTCCTCCCCCTCGTTGGGGGCGATGAGGGAGGCCAGGGCCTCGGCCGCCTCGGGGGAGTAGTCCTGGGGCGCCTCCACCTCCAGGAAGGTGAGGTTGCACAGGAAGGTGGCCATGGCCCCCGTGTCGCAGTAGGACTGGGTGGGGTCCCACACGTCAGTCTTGACTCCCAGCTCCTCCAGCTTACCCAGGTCCGACGCGGTGAAAAAGCAGGCCGCGCCCGCCCCCAGCATGGCCAGCCGGGCCACCCAGGGGAAGATCCCCCGGGGCTGCCGGGTGATGAGGTGGCGGCGCAGCACCGCCGCCGCCGTGACCAGCAGCAAAATGGCCGCCATCATGGGGGCGGTGGGGGTGAGGTCGTAGGTCCTGGCCACCGCCGCAGCGGTGCCCAGGGCGGTGAAGTCCCAGGGAAGCACGGGGGTGCCCCGGAACAGGTCCACAAAGTAGTTGGCCGCCCCCCAGAAGCCTGCCAGCAGGTGAATCAGCAAAAAGCACAGTTCCACCTGCCCCGTCAGGGCGCACAGGGGGTAGTAGATCACCCCGATGCACGCGGCGTTGGCCAGCCAGATGCCGGGGGCGTACACCAGGGAGGGGGCCTCCAGCACCAGCTGGCACAGCCAGAAGGCGGTGAAAGGCCCCAGAAGAAGCAGCAGGAGCCGCCGCAGCAGCCGGGGGGTAAGCTGACGGACCAGAGCGAGGCGCAGCATACCGGACAGCCGGGAGCGGGAGGGGAGATGCAGGTGAGGCATGGTGAGTCAGTCTCCTGTCGAAAGAAGTTGTAAAAGTACGGGGGACTGACATTATATATAAAACAAGCGGAAATGTCAAAGTGCTGCCCCAATTTGGAAGAACTTCTCACAGCGGGGCGTGGCCCTTCAGGCGTCCTCCTCAAGGGACACCTGGTCCGGGGAGAAAACGCCGAAGAGGGCGCCGCCCCGGCCGGAGAAGGCGGCCGCCTTCAGCACCTGGGGGTTGCACGGGGTGGGACACGCCCCGGTGAGCACGGCCCGGAGCAGGGACCACAGCTGCCGGGACTGGAAGGTGATGCGCTCCACACTCAGCCCCGCCAGGTGGGAGGTGAGAAGGAGCCGGTCCTCCGGGATCTGGTACCAGGGGGAGTGGGGCCCCAGGGGCTCGTGGTCAAAGACATCCAGGGCGGCCCGCAGCCGGCCCGCCTGGAGCTGGGCCAGCAGGGCCTGGCTGTCCGCCAGGGCGGCCCGGCCGGTGTTGATGAAGCAGGCCCCCTTCTTCATGGCGGCGAAGTGGGCGGCATCCATCATGCCCCGGGTCTCCGGGGTCACCCGGGCCAGCATGACCACATAGTCCGAGCGGGACACCAGCTCCTCCAGGCTGCACAGCGCCACCCCCAGCTCCCGGGCGGTCTCTGCCGAGGCATAGGGGTCATAGGCGATGAGATCCATTTCAAACCCCGCCGCCCGGCGGGCCAGGCCCTGGCCGTTGCGGCCCAGGCCGATGATGCCCAGGGTCTTGCCGGAGAGCTCCGTGGAGGCCTCGCAGATCCGCCGGAGCTTTAAATCGTTTTCCGCAGTCCACCCCTCCCGCCGGATGACGGAGGCGGAGGCCATGGCGGGCTTGGCCATGAGGAGCATGGCCAGCATGGTGAACTCGGGGACGGAGCGCATACAGCGCCCGCTGCTGGAGTACACCGGGATGCCAAGCTCCGTACAGGCCGCCACATCGATGTTCTCCTCGGGGCCGTCCCGCACGCTGAGAATAAGCTTCAGGTCGGGACAGCGGGCCAGCACCTCCCGGGTCACCTTCTCATAGCCGCACAGAAAGACATCATAGCCCTGAAGGGCCCGGGTGATCTCTTCCGGCCCCATGCGGCTGGCCGGGTCCTTGTCCAGGCTAAATCCAACCCGATCAAATAGTGTCATTTTTTCCATTTTTTCTGCCCAAACCGGGTCAAATTCCGCAGTGCACAGGGTTTTTATCATGGCAATCCCTCCTTTGAGGTCATTCTAAAATATTGTATTATATTTGTCAATATTAAAAAGATAAATATATTGCAATTTAGGAAAACAGAGAATATAATAATGATACACTAAACCAAAGGAGGACAAGGCATGCGCTACAAGGAATTTGGACGGACCGGGCTGAAGCTCTCCGAGATCTCCGTGGGGACCTGGGCCCTGGGGGGCAAGGATATGGGCCCGGTGGATGAAAAGGACGCCATTGCCGCCATCCACGCCATGATGGACAACGGGGTCAACTTCATCGACACCGCCCCCACCTACGGCCGGGGCGCCTCGGAGGAGATCGTGGGCAAGGCCCTGGAGGGACGCCGGGAGCAGGTGGCGCTGCTCACCAAGTGCGGCATCCGCTGGGACGAGGGACCCAAGAACTTCAGCAAGGGGGCCACCCGGGACAGCAGCCCCGGGAGCATCCGCAAGCAGATTGACGACTCCCTCCGCCGCCTGCGCACCGAGTATGTGGATTTCTACCTCATCCACTGGCCCGATGTGAACACCCCCCTGGAGGAGACCGCAGAGGTGCTCAAGGAGCTCAAGCGGGCGGGAAAGATCCGCTTCACCGGGGTGTCCAATTTTGAGCCCGATCAGCTGGAGAAGTTTTACGACCTGGGCGTGCTGGACGTGATCCAGTACCCCTACTCCATGGTCAACCGCACCCGGGAGGACCTGCTGCGGCAGTACCACGACAAGGGGGTGGCCACCATGGGGTACGGCTCCCTGGGGGCGGGCATCCTCACCGGCGCCATCCGGGAGCTGCCCAGCTTCGGCCCCAGCGACGCCCGGCTGGGCTTCTACGACTTCTTCGTGGAGCCCAAGTTCTCCAAGGTCATGAAGCTGCTGGGGGTGCTGGACCAGATCGCCCAGCAGCGGGGGGTGCCTGTGGCCCAGGTGACCATCAACTGGACCACCCAGTGCGGCATCGTGGATACCTCCCTCACCGGGGTGCGCAGCGCCGCCGAGGCGGAGGAGAATACCGCTGCCATGGCCTGGTCCCTGACGGAGGACGAGGTGGCGCGCATCAACCAGGCCATCGACACCTGTCTGGCCTGAGTCCCACCCCACAAAGGAACAGAGAGACACGGGGCGCCGGAGGCTGGGAGAGGCCTCCGGCGCCCCGTGTTGGCATAGTTTCCTTCCCCTGGGGCATACTGGGGGAGAGGTGATGGACATGGAGATGTCAAATCAGGAGTACGACCGCTATGTCAGCGGCAAGGCCAAACCCTCCCCCCTGGGGAAAAACTGCCTGTGGGCCTTCTGCGTGGGGGGCGCCATCTGTACCTTCGGCCAGCTGCTGGGCAACTGGTACCGCGCTCTGGGCCTGGGGGAGCGGGAGGCGGGGACCTGGGTGTCGGTGACCCTGATTTTCCTGGCGGCCCTCCTCACCGGAGTGGGCCGCTTTGACGACCTGGCCAAACGGGCGGGGGCGGGCACCCTGGTGCCCATCACCGGCTTTGCCAACGCCATGGTGTCCCCCGCCATCGAGTTTCGCAGCGAGGGCCTGGTGCTGGGCACCGGGGCCCGGCTGTTCAACGTGGCGGGGCCGGTGCTGGTATACGGCATCAGCGCCAGTGTAGTCTACGGGCTGATTCTGGCCCTGATCAAAGCCGCTGCGGCATAAGTAACGGAAGGGCCGCGCCCGGAGAACTCCGGGCGCGGCCCTTCCGTTTTGATCGTTTCTGATGCTTTACAGCGCCGCCTGGGCCAGGATGGGGAGAAACTGGCCGTGGGTGAAGGGGCCGGAGCCCGGCAGGGCGGGGCAGCGGCCGTATCTGGTCTGGAGGAAATCCTTCACAAAGGCGGCGTCTGCCGCCTCGCCGGGGCGGAGGGGCTGCCCGGCGGGAATGCAGCCCGCCTCGGCGGCCAGGGCGATGGCCCCGGCGTAGGGGTGGGCGGCGGGCACGTCGGAGCAGGGTGGGCGGCCCTGGCGCACCTGCCGGACACGGTGGGGGGCGGCCTCCCAGCCGAAGACCATCATGGCCAGCTCACCCCGGGTGAGGGGGGCGTCGGGCCGGATGGTGTTGTCCCGGAAGGCGGGGCACAGCCCCGCCGCCGCCAGGTCCCGGGCGGCCTCAAAGGCGGGGTGGCCGGGGCCCACGTCGGCAAAGGGGGAGCGGGCGAGGAGCTCCGACACGGTAACCACCTGGTACCCCTGGGCGGAGAGAAGCTCCAGCTGCCTGGCCAGGCCGTCGGCCACAGGGGTGCGCCGGGCCATGTTGAAGCCGTCCTTCTGGAAGATGATCTGGCCCCGCAGGCTGTCCGGGTCGGCGGAGAGGGCGGCCTCCAGGGGCTTCCAGGTGGCCTCCACCTCCGCCTCGTAGGTGGCCAGGGGGAGCCAGCCCGCCCCGTCGAAGGAGGCGGCCATGTATTGGTACCCCAGCACGGCGTAGGCGTCGTAGCTGGACAGCCCCTTCTCAATGCGGTCCACATAGTGGGGGGGCCGGCCCAGCTTCATGGTGTAGCCGTGGTCCTTCTCCAGCAGACGGTGGAGGGTGTCCAGGTCCTCCACCACCGGCTCAAACTTGCCCAGGTAGCGCCGCCGGCCGTACACCAGGGCCTTGGGGCCGAAGAGCACGTGGGCGTAGGTGTGGTTGGTGATCTCGTGGCCACCCTCCAGAATGCGCTTCACCAGCTCGGGGGCCGCCAGGGCGCCCCCCTCCCCGTCGTGGTGGATGTCGGGGTAGTGGTCGTAGCGCAGCCCGCCCCAGGAGGCGGAGCCGTGCTTCCCCGGCTGGTCGGGGTAGTTGTCCGCAGTGGAGCCCACGATGTCAAAGGTGCCCCTGGCGCCAAAGCGCTCCAGGGTCTCCAGCAGGCACAGGGTCAGGGGCTTGTCCCCCCAGTCCCCGGCGGGGGAGGGGGGCATGCGGCAGGGGCCGTCGTCAAAGGTCATGGCCACCACCCGGTCTGGGGTGGACACCCGCTCGATGCGCCGCACCGGGGAGAGGTACACCGGGGTGCGGGCCTTGAGCCTGGCCTCGTAGCGGTGCTTCATCCGCTTGGCCAGGCCGATACATTTGGTCACCAGGGACATGGCAAACTTCCTTTCTTTTCCTAGAACGTCACACCCGCAGCAGGTCCCGCAGGCCGCAGTAGGCCAGGTAGGCCGCCCCGCGGCACACCTTCAGGGGGTTGTGGGACCGGCGGGCCCGGGTCATCTGGGACAGGCCCTTGCGGTAGCGGGGGGTGGGCCGGACAAAGACCGCCCGGGTGTCCCCCGCCTTCAGGGCCTGGGCCAGGTGGGCGGGGTCGGCGCTCTCCGCCTGGAACAGAGTGTAGCAGTTGCCCACCTCCCGGGCGTGGTGGGCGTCGCTGCCGCCGGTGTAGGGCAGATGGCGGCGGGCGGCGTACTCCGCAGCCATGGCGTTGGCCGCCGGGTTTTTGAAACAGGCCCGGGCGTTGGCGCACTCCACCCCGTCCAGCAGGGGGGCCAGGTCCTCCAGGTCCCGGTCCGCCCGGGCGAAGGGGTGGGCCATCACTGCCAGACCCCCGGCCTCATGGATGGCCCGGGCGGCCACCGCCGCGGGCACCAGCCCGCCCTCCATCAGGGCCTGCACGTCGAAGGAGGCGGCACAAAACAGGGCCAGCATGTGCCCCCGGTCGGTGGAGATCTCACAGGCGGGCAGCAGAAGCACCCCGTTGTACCGCTCCGGCCGGTCCAGGGTGAAGCGGTTGTGGTCGGCGATGGCCATGCCGTCCAACCCCTGGGCCAGGGCGGCGGCGGCCAGCGCTCCCAGAGAGGAGCGGCCGTCGGGGGAGGCGTTGGTGTGGACGTGGAGGTCGATTTTCAGCTCCATGGTGTATTCTCCTCACTGACGCCCCAGGGGGGCGGTGTTGGCGGGAAGGGGGATACATTCATACATACGGGGCAGGGGCGGGGGTCATGCCCCGCTTTTTTTCCGCCCCCCCAGCAGGGAGCGGTAGTAGGCCAGGGCGGGGGCGGGGTCGTTCCACTGGAAGAGCCCGTCCCGTACGGCGGGGTTGAAGAAGTCGGCCAGGGCCCCCAGGGCCTTTCCGGGCTGCCCCCGGCGGCAGTAGCCCAGGCCGGCCATCAGGTCCGAGGGGAAAAAGACCATCCGTCTGGGGGGATAGGGGGCAGGAGTTGGGGGCGTGAAGGGGGCGGAGGGGTTGCCCGCGTTCCACGCCTGGGCAAACCACAAAAGGGGAATGCCGGTGGCCGCCGCCCGGGTCAGGGGGAAGGAGCCCCAGATCCGGGGGTTGATCTCCAGCAGGTGGGGTCTGCCTTCGGCGTCCTCCTTGAACTCCACCATGGCCAGGCCGCTGTACCCCACGGCGGCAGCCAGCCGGCGGACATAGCCCTCCAGCTCCGCACTGTGGAAGGCGGCGCAGCAGGTGGAGGGCCCCCCGGTCACGGGGTACTCCCGCAGGCGGCGGTGGCACACCCAAGCGAGGACCTCCCCCTCCCGGGCCAGGAAGGAGCAGCCCAGGCCGCCCCCCGGGAGGTACTGCTGCACCAGGGGCTCCTCCCCGGTGAGGGCGGAGAAGCGGGCGCGGGCCTCCTCCAGCCGGGAGGAATCGGCGGCGATCACATAGCGCTGCTGGGCGGTGAGGCCGAACTTCTCCCCGCACAGGGGCTTGACCACGCAGGGGAAGGCGGGGGTCTCCTCCGGGCCGTAGTTCCGGGGCACGGGGATGCCCAGCTCTTCCCCCAGCCGGGCCACGGCGGATTTATCATTAAAGGTATCCAGCTGGCTCTGGGTAGGGAGACACAGCCCGCACACCGCCTGAAAGGCCGCCCGGGTTTCGGGCCGGGCCAGCATGGCCAGGGTGGACGCCCCCACGGGGAGCAAAGCCGGGCGGCAGCCCTCCCGCACCCCCACGGTGCGGCACAGATCCAGCAGGGCGCCTTGGTAGTCCTCCCGGGGGAGGAGCACCTTTTCCTTTACATAGCGGGAGCGGAAACCCAGAGGGGGGGAGAGGGGGCGGCCCTCCCGGTCCATCTGCTCGCACACCACCAGGGACACCCCGGCCTGGGCCAGGTCCCGGATCAGGGCCAGGGACATGCGGTAATGGACATCGGTGATTACGGCCACCATGGCGGGCTCCTCCTCTCGCGGGGCGGCGGGCGGGAAAAGCCGCCGGCCGGTAAAGTTGACGGGCTTATTCTATCACACCGGCGGGGGAAATGTAAACTGTCCCCCGGGGATAGAGGGGGCGGAGCGGGGGAAAACTGACGCCGTAGGTTCCGCCGGAGGGCGGGAAGTTGGGCATATTCCACTTTTTAACTGAGAAAAATCGGGACAAACAGGGGGAAAAAGCACAAAAAAAGTCCCCTGCTCCTGCCTTTACTCAAACTTTACAATGCCCTGGTCACAGTCTTTACAATGGCTGTGTATACTCAGTGCTGTCGGTGAGAAAACCGGCAGAATGTTTCAGAAATTATATCAAACATAAGGAAATGGAGATCATGAACATGAAAAAGAGAATTCTTGCCCTGTGCATGGCCGGCCTGATGGCTGTGGGCGTCCTGGCCGGCTGCTCCAACAACGGCGACGGCGCGGACAACACCGGCTCCCCCGATCCCAGCCAGAGCCAGAGCCAGCCGGCGGACCTGAGCGGCTCCGTCACCACCCTGGGCTCCACCTCTATGGACAGCGTGATGAACACCCTGGCCGAGCAGTTCGGCCTGGACAATCCCGGCGTTACCGTGTCCGTGGAGGGCGGCGGCTCCTCCGCCGGCGTGGAGGCCGCCTCCAACGGCACCGCCGACATCGGCCTGGCCTCCCGCGCCCTGAAGGACGAGGAGAAGGAGCAGGGCCTGGTGGAGACCGTCCTGGCCCTGGACGGCATCGCCATCATCGTCAACGCCGACAACGGCGTGGCCGACCTGACTGTGGAGCAGATCGCCTCCATCTTCACCGGCGAGGTCACCAACTGGTCTGAGCTGGGCGGCTCCGACCTGGAGATCGCCTGCTACGGCCGCGAGGCCGGCTCCGGCACCCGGGACGGCTTTGAGTCCATCACCGGCACCGAGGACACCTGCGTCCTGGACCAGGAGCTCACCTCCACCGGCGCCGTGATTGAGGCCGTCCGCAGCAACCCCAACGCCATCGGCTACGCCTCCCTCTCCGCTGTGGAGGGCCAGGAGGGCATCAAGGCCATCACCGTAGGCGGTGTGGAGTGCAGCGAGGCCACCGTGCTGGACGGCACCTATCAAATCCAGCGCCCCTTCGTCCTGGTGACCAAGGAGGGCGTGGACCTCACCCCCGCTGCCCAGGCCTTCTTTGACTGGGCCACCTCCGCCGCCGCTGCCGACCTCATCCGCTCCGCCGGCGCTGTGCCCGTGGCCGAGTAACACCCCTAACCCAACCAAACGCCCCGGAACAGCCTCCGCCGCCACGGCGGGGGCTATTCCCCTGACATGAGATCCAGTTTCTTGTACTGCTGAAAGGAGTCAGTTCCTGTGGAAAATGAGAAGATCCTGGCCCAGATGCCGGATCAGACGAAGGAGGAGAGGGCCGTGAAGGGAGCCTCCGCCCTGACGCGCTTGAAAAACCGGTTCGGGCTGCACACCGCCCGGGATGTGCTGGAGTTCTCGGTGCACGGCTTCTTCTTCCTGTGCGGCTTTTTGGCTGTGGCCTGTGTGCTGTTCATCAGCGTGTATCTGGTGGTCTCCGGCCTGCCCGCCATGCTGGAAATCGGCGTGGCGGACTTCCTCCTGGGGGACACCTGGACCGCCCGGCAGGGCCAGTTCGGCATCCTGCCCTTCATCCTCACCTCTGTGGCGGGCACCGGCGGGGCCATCCTCATCGGCGTGCCGGTAGGGGTGCTTACCGCCATGTTCCTGGCCAAGGTGGCCAACAACAAGGTGGCCGCCGTGATCCGCTCCGCCGTGTCCCTGCTGGCCGGCATCCCCTCGGTGGTGTACGGCCTGGTGGGTATGGTGGTGCTGGTGCCCGCGGTGCAGCAGGCCTTCGGCCTGTCCTCGGGGGCCAACCTCCTGTCGGCCATCGTGGTGCTGGCGGTGATGATCCTCCCCTCCATCATCAACGTGGCGGAGACCTCCCTGCGGGCCGTGCCCAAGGAGTATGAGGAAGCCTCTCTGGCCCTGGGGGCCACCCACATTGAGACCATCTTCCGGGTGTCCCTCCCCGCCGCCCGCTCCGGCGTGGCCACCTCCATCGTGCTGGGGGTGGGCCGGGCCATCGGCGAGGCCATGGCCATCATCATGGTGTCGGGCAACGTGGCCAACATGCCCGGCAGCCTCTTCACCCCGGTGCGCTTCCTCACCACCGCCATCACCTCCGAGATGAACTACGCCCCTGCCGGCTCCCTGTGGAAGGAGTCCCTCTTCTCCATCGGCCTGGTGCTGTTCCTCTTTATTATGCTCATCAACGTCATTCTCAACGTGTTTATCAAAAACAAGAAGGAGGGATAACTTGTGGAGACCCTTTCCGCCAAACGCCGGTTCTATGACCGGGGCCTGCGTTTCCTGCTGTACCTGTGCGGCGCCGTCACCTGCGCGCTGCTGCTGTTCCTCATCGTCTATGTGTTTTACCGCGGCCTGGGGAACATCTCCTGGGAGTTCCTCACCACCCAGAAGAGCTATATCAACAAAACTGATGGTATTCTTCCCAACATACTAAACACTTTGTATATCATTTGCTTCTCCATGGTCATCGTCCTCCCCCTGGGGGTGGGGGCGGCCATCTACCTGACGGAGTACGCCTCCAACCGGAAGCTGGTGGCTGTCATTGAGTTTGCCACCGAGACCCTCACGGGCATCCCCTCCATCATCTTCGGCCTGGTGGGCATGCTGTTTTTCGCCCAGCTGCTGGGCTTTGGCTACGGCATTATGGCCGGCGGCCTCACCCTGGTGGTGATGATCCTGCCCACCATCGTGCGCACCACCCAGGAGGCCCTGAAAACCGTGCCCCAGTCCTACCGGGAAGGGGCCCTGGGCCTGGGGGCGGGCAAGTGGCGCATGGTGCGCACCGTGGTGCTGCCCAATGCGGTGGACGGCATTGTCACCGGCTGCATCCTGGCGGTGGGGCGCATCGTGGGCGAGTCCGCCGCTCTCCTCTTCACCGCCGGCATGGGCGGCGTGGTGAGCAATTTCCTGGACGCCATGCACACCTCCTCCGGCACCCTCAGCGTGGCCCTGTACGTCTACGTCACCGAGTACGCCAACGTGGACCTGGCTCTGGCCATCGGTGCGGTGCTGATGATCATCACCCTGGTGATCAATCTGGCGGCCTCTCTGGTGGGCCGGCGGGTCAAGAACAAGCAGTAAAAAGGAGAAACATCCTATGCAAGCCATATTAAAGACCGAACATCTGGACCTGTGGTACGGGACCAACCAGGCCCTGAAGGACGTATCGCTGGATATGCCCGAGCACCAGGTCACCGCCCTCATCGGCCCCTCGGGCTGTGGCAAGTCCACCTTCCTCAAGACCCTGGACCGGATGAACGACCTGGTGCCCGGGGTGCGCATCGAGGGGAAGGTTCTCTACCGGGGGCGCAACATCTTTGACCCCGACATGGACGTCACCTCCCTGCGCCGCCACGTGGGCATGGTGTTCCAGAAGCCCAACCCCTTCCCCATGTCCATCTACGACAACATCGCCTATGGCCCCCGCACCCACGGCATCCGGGGCAAGCGGGAGCTGGACGAGATCGTGGAGCGCTCCCTCCGGGGGGCGGCCATCTGGGACGAGGTGAAGGACCGGCTCAAGAAGTCCGCCCTCTCCCTGTCCGGCGGCCAGCAGCAGCGCATCTGCATCGCCCGGGCCCTGGCGGTAGAGCCCGACGTGCTCCTTATGGACGAGGCCACCTCCGCCCTGGACCCCATCTCCACCTCCAAGATTGAAGATTTGATTGCAGATCTGAAAAAAGAGTATACAATAGTAATTGTGACCCACAACATGCAGCAGGCCACCCGGGTTTCCGACCAGTGTGCCTTCTTCCTCCACGGCGAGCTGGTGGAGGCCGGGGAGACGGGACAGATCTTCTCCGTGCCCAAAGACAAGCGCACCGAGGACTACATCACCGGCCGGTTCGGGTAAGGAGGAGCGAGACATGAGAAAGACTTTTGATGCGGAGCTGCTGGAGTTGGGCCAGGAGCTCACCGACATGGCCCTCCAGGCCCAGACCGCCATTGACGTGGTGACCAACTCCCTCACCAGCCGGGACGCGGAGGGTGCCCGCCAGGTGCTGGAGGGCACCGCCGGTCTGGACCAGGTGGAGCGGGACATTGAGAACCACTGCCTCACCCTGCTGCTGCGCCAGCAGCCGGTGGCCCGGGACCTGCGCACCATCTCCACCGCCCTGAAGATGGTCACCGACCTCCAGCGCATCGGGGATCAGGCGGCCAACATCGCCGAGCTGACGCTGCTGCTGGTGGAGCAGCACCCCAGCGGCCTGGAGGTGCCCGACCACATCCAGCAGATGAGCCAGCGGGCGGGCATGATGGTCCGCCAGGCCATTGCCGCCTACACCGCCCGGGACGTGGCGGTGGCCCACGGGGTCATCAATCTGGACGACCAGGTGGACGAGCTGTTCACCAGGGTGAAGGAGGAGCTCATCGAGCGCATCGTCCAGGAGCGGGACAACGCCGACCAGGCGGTGGACCTCATCATCATCGCCAAGTACCTGGAGCGCATTGCCGACCATGCGGTGAACATCGCAAACTGGGCTATTTTCTGCGTGACGGGGAAATTGCAGTAAGAAGCGCGGAGCGCCCGAAAGCAGGCGCACAGCGAACCACGCAGACCGGAAAACAGGCCGGCCAAGGGCCGGCGGCATTTCCGGCGGAGTGGTGAGCAGTGTGCCGTCGCGGAGGGCGCAAAGCGTGACAAGAAGCGCGGAGCCGTCATGTGCAGGCGAATAAGACCGGAGCGCCCGTATTCTTTGTAGGGGGCGGTGTCCTCACCGCCCCGCGCGACTGTGCATCGGGCTTCCTCCCGCCCTGTCATTGCGAAATGGAGCGCACGCTGGCGCGGCAATGCGGCCCCGCCGTTTGGGGACGGGGGATGTTCTTTTCTGCTCGTGCAGAAAAGAACCAAAAGACACGGTCAAGAGGGGGATGTCGTCGACGCAAGCTCCATATCCCTCCCCCCGCCCTGGCGGGCAGGTGTCGCTCATTCCGCTGCGTCTCCTCTCCACACCCGACCCGCTTGGGCTGGGCTTGGGTGTGGTGATACAAAATAGAGGAACCCCTTAAAACGACCAGGCCAAAGGGGGGCTGCGGCCCCCCTTTCTGGACGGAACCCCCCGGGGACGGGGGACGAGGGACGGGAGCTGCGGGCGGCCAAAGGCCGCCCCTACGAACAAACCACCAAATATCACCCGGCCAGGCGCCCTTGCGAGAAGGACAAGGTATTTCGAGTACCAAGCCAGGCCGCGGAAGGCCGGCCGGGCAACGCGCAGATACGACAAAGTTTCCACGCGCCGGCCGATAGCAGCAGGCACCAGAGTGTCCAGGGGGATCCATAAGGGGGAGAGCCCCCTTATGCCCATTCTTTTGGGTACTTTTCTTGTGGGAGCAAGAAAAGTACCAACGTTCCCCCGCCATCATAAAAAGGGAAAAGGGCTTGCCGCTCTGCTTATATACTAAACAATAAACTCGGTTTACCATGGCGGGCCCAGCCGCCATGGCCCCACCGGATCTCCATATTTTTACCCTCCGCCCCTGAGGGGCGGCTTTATGCTTTCATCAAGGAGGATGCGCCATATGTCTATGACCATCGCCATTGTGGAGGACGACGCCTCCATCCGGGCCATGCTGGAGTACTACTTCCGGTCTTTGCAGTACGAGACTGCCGCCTTCGAGACGGGGGAGGCCTTTTTTGACGCGGGGATCACCCCGACGTTGCTGCTGCTGGACGTGATGCTCCCCGGTATGGACGGCTTCCAGGTCCTCCGCCGCCTCCGGGCCGACAAGGAGCGGGGAGAGGTGCCGGTCATCATGCTCACCGCCCGGTCCGCCGAGATGGACAAGGTGGAGGGGCTGGACGCCGGGGCGGACGACTACATCACCAAGCCTTTCGGGGTGATGGAGCTTCAGGCCCGGGTGAACGCGGTGCTGCGGCGCATCCACCCCGCCGATCCCACCCTCCGCTACCGGGACCTGGTGCTGGACCCGGCGGGGCGCACGGTTACCCGGAACGGGACCCCCGTGGAGCTCACCTACAAGGAGTTTGAGCTGCTGCGGCTGCTCATCACCCGCCAGGGCACCGTCCTCACCCGGGACGAGATCCTGGCGGCGGTGTGGAACTACGACTTCGCCGGGGAGACCCGGACGGTGGATATGCACGTCAAATCCCTCCGCCAGAAGCTGGGAGAGGGATACATCACCACGGTGCGCTCCGTGGGCTACAAAATGAACTGAGGGGGCGGCAGCGTGACCAGAGCAGTTTTGGAAGACGGGCGCCGCCTGCGCCGGCGGCTCACAGCCGCCATCATCGCCACTGTGGCGGTGGCCCTGCTGATCTCCAACACCGTGGGGCTCTATCTCTACCGGGAGCGGGAGGTGGCCGCCGCCCGGCAGAACCTGGTGGAGCTCCTCAACCTGATGGATGCCCAGAGTTATTACACCGACGCGGAGGAGCTGCTGGGGCAGTTCCACACCGCCGCGCCGGACAAGCGCCTCACCCTCATCACCGCCGAGGGCCAGGTGCTGGGGGACACCGATGTGGAGGATCTGGAGACCAACCACGCCGACCGGCCCGAGGTGGTGGCCGCCATGGAGGACGGCTGGGGGGAGGCTACCCGCCACTCCGAAACCACGGGACAGACCATGCTCTATGTGGCAAAGATCTTTACCGACGGCAACGTGGGCCGGGTGTCCATGCCGCTGTCCTCGGTGAACGCCCTGGTGGTGCCCGGCATCCTGGGATTCCTGGCGGCGGCGGCAGCGGCGCTGATCCTCAGCTGGCTGCTGGCCCGCCGGGTGGCGGGACAGACCGCCAAGCCCGTGGAGGAGGCCCAGGAGGCGGTGGCCCAGGTGGACGAGACCCTCCAGTCCGCCCGCAGCGAGTTTACTGCCAACGTGACCCACGAGCTCAAGACCCCCCTCACCTCCATCAAGGGCTTTGTGGAGATGATGGCCTCCGGCCTGGTGCGGCCCGAGGACCAGAAGGGGTGCATCACCATGATCTCCGTGGAGGTGGACCGGCTCATCTCCCTCATTGACGACATCCTCCAGCTCTCGGAGCTGGAGGTGGTGGGGGCCACCCGGCCGGGGGAGCAGACCGACGTGATGGCGGTGGTGCGGGATGTGGCGGAGTTCCTCCAGCCCGCCGCCGCCAAGGTTCAGGTGGAGCTCACCACCGGCGGCCTGCCCTGCCAGGCGGCCATCTCCGCCGGGCGGTTGCGGGAGGTGGTACTCAATCTGGTGGAGAACGCCGTGAAGTACAACCGCCCCGGGGGCACTGTGACGGTGGGGGCCTCCTGCCAGGAGGGGTGGTGCATCCTCACTGTGGCGGACACCGGCATCGGCATCCCGGAGGACAGCCAGGGCCGGGTGTTCGAGCGGTTCTACCGGGTGGACAAGGGCCGCTCCCGGGCCCAGGGGGGCACCGGGCTGGGTCTGGCCATCGTCAAGCACATCGTGGCCCTGTACGGCGGGTCCATCACCCTCACCAGCACCCTGGGAGAGGGCACCACCATTGTGGTGAAGCTCCCCGCCGCAGGGTCCGGGCCGGAGGAGACCTGACCGGATACATAAGTGTAAAGTGCCGCCCGGGAGCGCAGCTCCCGGGCGGCACTTTTATCAGTTTTGGACCGGCAGAGGGTCCCGGCGGCGGACCAGCTGCCGGATGATAAGGAAGCACAGGCAGTGGACCCCCGCCGTCAGGAGCCAGGAGATAGGGTAGGAGATGTACAGGGTGAACAGGGTGTGGTCAAACTGGAAAGCGGTGTAGATCCAGATGACGCGGAACACGCAGGCCCCGCTCAGAGACACCAGCATGGGCAAAATGGAGTACCCCATTCCCCGGATGCTGCCGCAGAAGTTCTCCATCACGCCGCACAAAAAATAGGTGGCGCTGACGATGCTCAGCCGGATGAGACCGTAGGAGATGACCTGGGGATCGTTGGAGTAGATGTTCAGCAGCCAGGGGCCCAGCTTCCAGGCCCCGATGCCCAGAAGGAGCCCCACCCCCGTGACGATGACCAGACAGCGCACAAGGATCTGGTCCACCCGGCGGTAGAGCCGGGCCCCCATGTTCTGGCTGGTAAAGCTGAGAGAGGCCTGGTAAACCGCGTTCATGGCTACATATACAAAACTCTCGATATTGCCTGCGGCGGTATTTCCCGCCACCAGCAGAGGGTCGCGGAAGGAGTTGATGGAGGCCTGGATGAGCACATTGGAGATGTTGAACACCACGCTCTGGAGGCCTGCGGGCAGACCCAGCCGCAGAATATCCACAAAATGCCTGGGGGAGAAGCGCAGGTTGTGCAGGTCCAGCCGGCACATCTCCGGGCCGTGGTGGAGGCAGTTGAGCACCAGCCCGGCGGAGATCACCTGGGACACCACGGTGGCGATGGCTACGCCGGCCACATCCAGCTGGAAAAGGATCACCAGCACCAGGTTGAGGGCCACATTGACCGCCCCGGAGATTACCAGGAAGATCAGGGGACGGCGGGTGTCTCCCGCGGCCCGGAGGACAGCGGCGCCGAAGTTGTATACCAGGGAAGCGGGCACACCCACAAAGTAGATCTGCATATAGAGTGCCGCCTGGTCCAGGATACTCTCGTCCGTACCCATCAGCTCCAACAGGGGGCGGGAGAGGAAAAAGCCCACAAACACCATCATGCAGCCCCCCAGGGCGGCGGTAAGGATGGAGGTCTGGATCACATCTTCCACTTCCTGGGGCTGATTGGCGCCCCGGGCCCGGGCGGCCAGCACGTTGGTCCCCACGGAGATGCCCAGGAAGAAATTCACCAGCAGGGAGATGAGAGAGCTGGTGGACCCCACGGCGGCCAGGGAGCTGTCGCCGGCAAACTGGCCCACCACGATGATGTCCGCCGCGTTGAACAGCAGCTGCAAAATGCCCGAGAGCATCAGCGGGATGGAAAAGAGCAGCAGCTTGCCCATGAGGGGGCCGCTGCACATGTCAATCTCAAAGGAACGTCTCACAGCACTTTCTCCTTCCTCTCTCAGCGGCGCCGGGCGCCGCGGCATTTCCTGATTATATGCCCCCCTTCGCCAAATTACAAGGGACAAGAAACAGCACCCGTGGCATAAGGAGAAAGATATTCCAGAAAAAAGGGGGGAGATTTACGGCGGTTTGACACAAAATTTCTTAAAATTTTAAAAAATGTTCCAAATCTCGCCGAACTGTGCTATACTATTCCGGTTCAACAGCAGAAATACACAGGCCGTCCCGGCCCGCAGTGCGGGGAGGCGGCCCATGGAAATCGGGGGATAAAATGGGAACGACATTGGCAGCGGGAGAGAGAAAGTGGCGCATCCGTCTGGGGCTGGCCCCCAAGCGGCTGCTGTGGTCGGTGCCGCTGGGTGCGGCCGCCACACTGGTGATGCTGCTGGCCCTGGATTTTTCCCTGCGGGTGGCGGTGATCTGCGGCGTGCTTTTGGCGGCGGCAGCCGTCTTCCGGCTGGAGCTGGGGGCCAATATGGCCCGTCTGGCCCGCATCTTCTGGATGGTGGGGGCGGTGCTTATCTCCTACACCATGGTGGAAAAGCTGGACGGCCTGGAGGGGTGGACCATTTTCACCCCGGTGCAGATCGCCCTGAACCTGCTGCTCTACGGCCTGATCACCGCCCTGGTGTGGCTCATCACCCGGCGCAGCGTCTTTTCCGGGCAGTTCATTCTGGTATTCAGCTGGGCGGTGGGGATGATCAACCGCTATGTCTACGCCTTCCGGGGGCGGAACATCTTCCCGGCGGACCTGCTCACCCTGCAGACCGCGGCCAACGTGGCTGGGGGCTATGACTACACCCCCGACCGGGTACAGGTGGGGGCCACCCTGGTGCTGCTGGGCCTGCTGGAGCTCTCCCTGGCCCTCCCCAGGGAGAAGTGGCGCCGCCTCTCCCCCCGGGCCCTGGGCATCGGCTGGGGAAGCTGCGCGGTGGTGGTGACGCTGCTGTGCGCCGGGCTGCTGGGGCGGCTGGGCATCGAGCCCTCCATGTGGAGCACCAAGGGCAACGGACTGCTGCTCAATTTCACCACCTGCCTTCAGCTCATTATCCCGGAGCGGCCCGCGGGGTACGACCTCCAGACCGTGGAGGACATCGCCGGGGCCACGGGGGAGGCGGAGCTGATGGCCGGGGGCGGCGCAGCGGACGGCACCCGGCCGGTAAACCTCATCGTCATCATGAACGAGTCCTTCTCCGACCTGGGGGTGCTGGGGGATATGCAGACCAACCAGGACTGCATGCCCTTTGTCCACAGCCTGACGGAAAATACCGTGAAGGGCACGGGCTATTCCTCTGTATTCGGCGGCACCACCGCCAACTCGGAGTACGAGTTCCTCACGGGGAACACCACCGCCTTTATGCCTGCCGGCTCGGTGGCCTACCACATGTATGTCTCCCAGGACGACCCCTCCCTGGTGGGCCAGCTGGGGTCCCTGGGGTACGGCGACCTGGCCATGCACCCCTACCTGGCCTCCGGCTGGAACCGGGTGGAGGTGTATGAGAATTTCGGCTTTGACAGGGTCATGTTTACCGAGGACTTTGAAAGCCGCCGCTACTGCCGCTACTATGTCAGCGACGAGTGCGACTACAACAACCTCATCGCCCAGTACGAGGCCAAGGGGGAGGGGGAGCCCTTCTTCATCTTTAACGTGACCATGCAGAACCACTCCCCCTATATCCTGGAGTGGGACGCCCTGGAGCGCACCGTGTGGCTCACCGGGGAGATGGAGGGGAAATACCCCGACGCCGACCAGTACCTCTCCCTGATCTACAAGAGCGACCAGGCCCTCAAGGCCCTCATCGAGTATTTCTCCCAGGTGGAGGAGCCCACCATGGTGGTGATGTTCGGCGACCACCAGCCCAAGGTGGACAACCAGTTCTATGTGGACCTGATGGGGGGCGAGCTGGAGGAGCTGAGCCTGGAGGAGGCCATGAACAAGTACAAGGTTCCCTTCCTCATCTGGGCCAACTACGACATTCCCGAGGCCCAGGGGGTGGAGCTGTCCCTGAACTACCTCTCCACGCTGGTGGCCCAGACGGCCAACTTCCCCCTGACGGGCTATCAGCGGGCCCTGACCGCCTTCTACCAGGACCTGCCCATTATCAGCGCTGTGGGCTACCGGGACGGGGAGGGCACCTGGGCCGATCGGGAGAACGAGCTCTCCCCCCAGGCCCAGGAGGCCCTGTACGCCTACCATGTGCTGGAGTACAACAACGTATTTGACAAGGAGAACCGGCTGGAGGGGTTCTTCTTCCTGGACACCTGAGGGACCCGGAGGAACAAGCGTGAAAGGTTTGCGACTGCGCACAAGAGGCAAGAGAGAGATGCCCCCCGCCGGGGCGGCGCGCCCCGTGAGGGTGCGCACCGGCCGGCTGCGGTGGATCCCCCTGGTGTGGGGGGGAATGGGGGCGGTTTTGCTGCTGCTGGAGATGCCGGTGTGGTACGCCCTGGGGTGGGCCGCGGCCCTGGCCCTGGGGTGGGGGGTGCGGCTGGAGGCGCCGGAGCGGGCGGCGGTCTGGCTGGGGCGGCTGTGGTTTGTGGCGGCGCCCCCGGCGGCCTACTCCCTGGTGGAATACCTCAACGGCAACAACGGCTGGACCGACATGAGCTTTGTCCAGGGGGCGCTGAACCTGTGCGTCTATTCCGGCGTGGCGGTGCTCCTCCGGCTGCTGTGGGGCCGCACCGTGGCTGCCGCCCGGGGAGTCCTGGCCTTTGGCTGGGCCCTGGGGATGATCAACCACTATGTGGTGTCCTTCCGGGGGCGCACCATTTTCCCGGCGGACCTGCTCACTTTGCAGACGGCGGCCAACGTGGCGGGGGGCTATGACTACACCCCCGACGCCGAGCAGGTGGAGGCCACGGTGGTCTTTCTGGTGCTGTTTGCCCTGATGGGGCTGTGCCCCCGAAAGAGGGGGCGGCACAAGCTGCCCATCCCCGTGGGGGCGGCAGGCTGGGCCGCCCTGGGGCTGCTGGTGTACGGCTTTTACATGACGGACTTCCTCTCCTGGATGGGCATATCCCCCTCCATGTGGACCACCACCGGCAACGGCCTGGCCCTGAATTTCTCCGTGTGCCTGCGCTACAGCGCCGGGGAGGAGCCGGAGGGGTACAGCCAGGAGCGCCTGGAGGAGCTGACGGCGGAGGAGGGGGAGGCCCCCCTCATCTCTGTGGGAGGCGCGGCCGACGGGACGCAGCCGGTGAACATCATCGTGGTGATGAACGAGTCCTTCTCCGACCTGTGGGAAGTGGCCGACCTGGAGACCAACCAGGACTGCCTGCCCTTCTGGCGGTCCCTGACGGAGAACACCATCCGGGGCACCGCCTACTCCTCTGTGTTTGGCGGCACCACCGCCAATTCGGAGTACGAGTTCCTCACGGGGAACACAACCGCCTTCCTGCCCACCGGGGCGGTGGGCTACCAGCTGTATATCTCGGACAACGAGCCCTCCCTGGTGGGGCAGCTCTCCGCCCTGGGGTACTCCACCTTGGCCATGCACCCCTACTACTCCAGCGGATGGAACCGGGTGGCGGTGTACGAGGACTTCGGCTTTGAGACGGTGCTCTTCAACCGGGATTTCACCGGGGTGGAGTACATCCGGGGGTATATCTCCGACCGGACCAACTACGAAAATCTCATCGCCCGGTTTGAGGACAAGGAGGAGGGAGCGCCCTTCTTCCTCTTCAACGTGACCATGCAGAACCACTCGGGGTACACGGTGCCCTGGACCAACCTGGAGCGCACCGTGTGGCTCACCGGGGAGCGGGAGGGGAAGTACCCCACCGTGGACCAGTACCTCTCCCTCATCTACCAGAGCGACCAGGCCCTGGAGTATCTGGTGGACTACTTCGCCCAGGTGGAGGAGCCCACGCTGCTGCTGGTCTTTGGGGACCACCAGCCCCAGGTGGCCAGCGCCTTCTACACCGATGTGATGGGCGGGCCTCTCAGCGCCCTGGACTGCGGGACGGCCCAGACCAAGTACGCCGTGCCCTTCCTCATCTGGGCCAACTACGACATTCCCGAGGCCCAGGGGGTGGAGCTGTCCCTGAACTACCTGTCCACCCTGCTGATGCAGACCGCCAATCTGCCCCTGACGGGGTATCAGCAGACCCTGAGCCGGTACTACCAGGTGCTGCCTGTGGTGAACACCATGGGGTACCGGGATGGCATGGGCACCTGGAGCGACCGGGAGGAGGACCTGACCCCGGCGGCCCGGGCCGCCCTGGCGGACTACCGCATTTTGTGCTACGCCAACGTGTTTGACAAGGACGCACGGCCGGAGGATTTCTTCTTCCTTGCCGCCGGGGCGTGAGAGAGGAGAGACCCCCATGCGTGTGACCCTGCCCCGGTACTACCATGACTTCCGCTGCCTGGCGGGGGCGTGCCCCCACACCTGCTGCGCCGGGTGGGAGGTGGTGCTGGACCAGGACACCGCCCGGTACTACCAGTCCCTCCCCGGTCCCCTGGGGGAGGAGCTGCGGGGGGTCATGGTTCTGGAGGAGGGGGAGTGGTGCCTCCCCCTGGCGGGGGAGCGGTGCCCCTTCCTGGACCGGGAGGGGCTGTGCCGCATCCACCGGGCCCTGGGGGAGGCGGCTACCAGCGTCACCTGCCGCAGCCACCCCCGCTTTGTGGAGGAGTACGGCAGCCGGGGCCAGGTGGCCCTGGCCATCTCCTGCCCTGAGGCGGCCCGCCTCCTGCTGGAGGAGCCGGGGCCCCTCACCTTTTTGGAGGAGGACGGCGAGGAGACGGAGGAGCTGGACCCCTGGGATTGCCGGGCCCGGGACGCCCTGTGGACGGCCTGGGAGACTGCCCAAGGGGTGCTGGCGGGGGAGGAGCCCCTGGCCGTCCGCCTGGCCATGGTGCTGGTGCTGGCCGGACAGCTCCAGTCCCCCCTGGCCGCGGGGGACTGGGAGGCCATGGAGGAGACCTGCGCCCTGTGGCGCCGGCGTGACTTCCCGGCGGCCTTTGAGGACTATCTGGCCCAGCGCCCCCCGGCGGCTCCCGCGGACCTGGGGGCGGTGGCGGGCTTTCTCTCCACCCTGGAGGTGCTGGAGGAGAGCTGGCCCCCTCTGCTGGCGGCGTGTGAATCCGCCCTGCCCCACCTCTCCCGGGAGGACTACGCCGCCGCCCTGGGGGAGGGGGCGGAGGAGTACGGCCGGCTGATGGGGTATTTCCTCTCCCGGTATTTCCTGCAGGCGGTGTGGGATCTGGAGGTGCTGTCCAAGGTGAAGCTGTGCCTGGGGCTCACGGCGGTGCTGGGGGCCCTGGGGGCGGCGGACTGGCGGGCCCGGGGGGAGACCACCTCTGCCGCCCGGCAGGACTTGGCCTCCCGCCTCTCCCGGGAGATCGAGCACAGCCAGGAGAACCTGGCCGCCCTGGAGGAATACCTGGACCACATTCCCACCGAGGCCTGGCTGGAGCTGGCAGGCATCCCCGTGATCGTGCTGCCGGGCACCCACATCAGAGGAGAAGTAAAAAGCGAAAAACGAGGGGAGCGCCCGGCGGGCGCTCCCCTCGCTGCTGTCTGAATGTGGTGTTACCGCACCCGCACGATGCAGGTGAGGACCTCTCCATTGGAGAGGGTGGCGGTGACGTTGGTGCGGCCCGTTCCTGCGGCGGTGACGGTGCCTCCGGCATTGACCGTGGCCACCGAGGTGTTCTCCGAAGCCCAGGCGGTGACGGTGACCCCCGCGGGCAGCCGGAGCACATGGAGGGTGTAGGAGTTGTTGCCCGTCAGGGGCAGGGTGAAGTCGGTCTTGTCCAGGGCGGCGCCGCTTGCGGCGGTGCCGGTGCCCGTCCCCTCCGAGACGGTGGAGATCACCCGGCAGGTGTGGGTGATTCCGCCCGCCATGGTTGCGGTAATGGTGGCGGTGCCCTTGCCTACGGCCTGGACCAGGCCGGTATCGCTGACGGTGACGGCGTCGGGGTTGGAGGAGGTCCAGGTGATGGTGCCGGTGGAGCCCGAGGGCAGGAAGGTCACCGACAGCTGCACGGGGTCGGGGTACCGGGAGCTGATGGTGAACTCCTCATGGCTCAGGGTGAAATCCGTGGCGGTCTGGTCCTCCGGGATGTCGGACACGTCGGGGCTCTGAGAGGCATCGGGGTCGGAGCCGTCGGGGGTCTGCTCCCCGCCGGGGTCGGACCCCTGGGGACTCTGGGATGTGCCGGGGTAGGTCAGGTCGTCCTGGCCCTGCCCGCTGCGCAGCAGGGGCATCACCACGCTGATGATGACGATCACCGCCGCGGCGGCAATGAGCAGAAGGGACAGCACGAAGCTCACGCGGATCTTTTTGGGGGCGGGGGAGGGGCTGTGCAGCAGCCGCTTGCCCCCCTTGGTCTGGACGGGGGGCTCCTCATCAAAGAGATCGCCCCCGTCAAACTGAAACTCCTCCTCCGCCTGGGGGGCGGGGGCGGGGGAGTCAGATCCCTCGGGCTGGGGAGCAGGGGAGACCGCGTCCTCCTCGTCCTCACAGAAGGGACAGGAGCGGTAGGTGGAGCTGTAGTCCTCCCCGCAGCGGTCACAGTGTATCAGATGACTATGAGTACCCGGTGTGGTTTTGCGTGCCATAGCGCTGCATCCTCCTTGCCAAGGCGGGTGCCCGGCTGTTGTGTTTCATACAATATACTACACGGTTTGACTGCCACCGTCAATGTTTTTTCCCGCCTTTTTTGGCGTTATGTCTACTGCTTCCCCGCCTTGACCGGAGGTTTGCTTTTGAGTATAATGGACCTGTCGAGGAGACCGGGCGGTCTCCCCCTTCCGTGCTCTCTCCGGGGCGAACCGGGGGAGATCCCGGGGGATCTGCCGTAGAAAGTGACGTGATCGCGATGAAATCCTCTCTCTCTCCGGGGGCGGTGCACAAGCAGTACGACGAGGGCTGCTCCGCCTTCCGGCGCTATATTGCCGACCCCACCACCCGGGTCCAGTTTTCCCGCGGGGTGGACGCCTTTATGCGGGAGTGCGCCCTGGGGGTATGGCAGAAGGACGGGGGTCTCTCCCCCCGCCATGTGGAGTACTACAACGCCATCTACTGCAAGGGCAACCAGGTGCCCACCATTCTCTACTGGGAGCTGGCCTCCCAGGTGGAGGAGTACCCCGGCTTCCGCCTGCCCGACTTCTTCCGCCGCCTGGTGGAATATGACCGCCAGGGGGGTCACGGGGCCAGCCGCCGCTTTGTGGACCTGTTCACCCTGAATCTGCTGATGCTCTCGGCGGTGGACGACGTGGTCAGCGAGGCGGAGGCCGCCTTTGTCAATGCCTGTGCCGACTCTCTCACGGCCTACTGTGACAGCAAGGGGGTCCGGGGGGGTAAGGCGCCCCTGGACGTGCAGGACTTTGTCACCCGCCGGACCGATGGCTCCCCCGTGAAAACCGGCCGGCCGGAGGAGGCCCCGGTGATCCCGGACACCCCCGCCTCCGCCGCCGTGGGGGAGGGGAAGGCGGAGACCCAGAGCGCCCCCAAGGAGGAGAAGAAGGAGCCCGAACCCACCCTGGAGGAGCTTCTGGCGGAGCTGGACAGCCTGTGCGGCCTGGAGAAGGTGAAGGCCGACGTGAAGAGCCTCATCAACCTGGTGAAGGTGCGCCGCCTGCGGCAGGAGGCGGGGCTCCCCGTGCCCCCCATGTCCCTCCACCTGGTGTTCATGGGCAACCCGGGCACCGGCAAGACCACCGTGGCCCGGCTGCTGGCCAAGATCTACCACGCCATCGGGGTGCTCACCAAGGGGCAGCTGGTGGAGGTGGACCGCTCCGGCCTGGTGGCGGGCTTCGTGGGCCAGACCGCCCTCAAGACCAACGAGGTCATTCAGAAGGCCCTGGGGGGCGTCCTCTTCATCGATGAGGCCTACGCCCTCACCAGCCACGACAACCCCAACGACTTCGGCCAGGAGGCGGTGGAGGTGCTCCTCAAGGGCATGGAGGACCACCGGGACGACCTCATCGTCATTGTGGCGGGATATACCGACCTGATGGGGGAGTTTATCCACTCCAACCCCGGCCTGGAGAGCCGGTTCAACAAGTATTTCTACTTCGAGGATTACACCGGCGGCCAGCTCATGGAGATTTTCCGCTCCATCTGCAAAAAGCACGGCTACGTCCTGGACGAGGGCACCGACAAGGCCGCCGCCGCAGCTTTCGAGGAGATGTTCCTCCAGCGGGACGAGAACTTCGGCAACGCCCGGGACGTGCGCAACATCTTCGAGCGGGCGGTGGCCCGCCAGGCCGACCGGGTGGCCACCCTGGAGAAGCCGGGCCGGGAGGACCTGATGACCCTCACCCTGGCGGACCTGGAGCTGGAGGAGGACCAGGAGAGCGCCCCGGCGGAAGAAAAGACCCCTTCTGCCCCCACCGGCAGCGGGGAGGAGAAGCCTGAGGAGGAGACTGGGGACAAAGCGTGAAAAAATCCTTGCATCCCCGGTGGAAATCCTGTATAATGTCACTCGGTCCTATGGGCCGGTGTGATGAAATTGGTAGACGTAGTGGACTCAAAATCTTGTTCGTCCATTCACAGGCGTTTTTGTAGGACCCTTGGTATTACAGCATATTTTCAACTGAATAACAGCATTTGGTTTTAATATCCCTCCCGCATATCCCTCCAAAATCAGAGATATGCGGGATACAGGGAATTAAAATATAAATGCCGGTGTGGCGGAATTGGCAGACGCACCGCACTCAAAATGCGGCGGAGCAATCCGTGCCGGTTCGAGTCCGGCCACCGGCACCAGAATTTTCAGCCCTGAACTTACAGAGTTCAGGGCTTTTTTATTGCCCAATAGTCTGTACTCTGGTGTTTTGCGGGTAAAATGCGAGGATCGCATTTGCTGACGAAACCTTGCTGCTATAATCAAGGTGGGTGTAAATATTCGATGTTGTTCCGATGTCGCTATGTCCCAGCCACTCCTGGATGTCCCTCAGACTGACACCGTTGGCGTAAAGAAGGCTGGCACAGCTATGGCGGAGATCGTGGAAACGGATTTTTTTCAATCCGTGGTTTTTCAATACAATCTCGAAATGCTGTGTGATGAAGTTTGGTTTGACAAGTTCGCCCATTGCATTTACATAGATATAATCCAGATATTTTTTGCAGTAGGCTGCACCGCATACCTTTTGATTGACAAGCTGCTCTTGTTTCAAGCGCCGCAGCAGTTCTTCAAAGGGTGGGACCAAAGGCAAGGTCCGGTAACTGGACTTTGTTTTCGTTCGGTCCTTCTGTACGGTGATGTTCTTGCCATCCACATTGACTTGCGTAACGGTGTGCTTTATGCTGATTGTCTTTTTTTCAAAGTCAATCGCATCCCATTTCAGTCCGACTACCTCGCTCCGCCGCAGTCCGTAAAATGCGGCCAGAATAACACCCAGCTCAATGGGGTCTCCCTTTACAGTCTTGAAAAGGATTTCGAGCTCTTGCTGGTTGTAAATCGTCGCAAGATATTTGTCTTTCCGGGGCCGCTCTACACGGTCAGCGGGGTTCGACTTAATTAGTCCGATCTGGAACGCATACTGCAAGCATTTACGGATGTTGGCGTGGCGATGGATTACGGTATTAGCCGTAAGCCCTTTACCAAGCTCAGATTGATAGTAGTCCTGAATATGCTTGGGGTGCTTCTCCAGGTCCTGCAAGGTGAGCATTTTGTCTTTGAAGTACGGGACAATGCTTCCCTTAATGGAATTGGCGTAGGATGAATATGTGGTCAGCTCGACGCTGCTTTTCATCATTTCCAGCCATTCCAGAATAAAATCGGTAAAGAGTATGGGAGCTTCATCTGCACAGGGGTTGATATGAGCCACAGGGTTTTCCTTCAGCCATGTTAACTCAACGGCGTATTGAAATGCTGCCACGATTATCTCGTGGTATTGCAGCAGTTCCTGCGAAGAAGCCTCGTGTTCCTGTCTTTCATAGCGATAAAATGCCTCCAAATCTCGTCCAGACATTTTGAGCAAACCAATAGGATGTTTTTCAAAGAATGGCTCAATCTGACTTCTAACATTGTAGGCATATTCCGCGTATGTACTTGGGCTAAAGGAAAAAGCGTTCTCTTTCAGCCACTTACTCAAAAAAATGTGAAACGGCATATCTGCGTTTTCCAGCAGATTTTCGGGATTAAATTCTTTTCGGGTTTTGAGCAGCATGGCTTCCGCCCGCTTCTTATTACCCTTTACAGTAAGTCCTGTGCTGATGGATTTGCTTTTTCGCTTACCGTCAGCACCTTTCCAGCTTAATATCATCTGGAAATATCCATTTTGCTCTCTCAGGTGGCCTGCTACCATCATCATTCCTCCTTTTTTGCAGCAGCTATATTCACCCGCTGTTGACGGTATCATGGTACCATCGCCCTGTAAATGCAGCAAGGATATGAATTAGCTTCGTCTGATGATGTGCAAGTAGTTCAATATGTGAAGTTTGGGAATCTTGTAGGTTCGGCCCACGCGGAAATGTTCAATGCTGTTATCCTGCAACAATCGGTAGGCAGACTTCTCGCTGACCCCCAGCATTTTACTCATTTGTGCGACGCTGACAATATCAGGATAGTTCGAAAAAACCATGCCGTAAGCGTCTTTTTGAGATATTGACATACTCATAATCAGCACCTCCTCAGCGCGGAGAATGTCAAAATAGAAAAGCAGCCGTACCGATAAAGGTGAAGGTATATGCTAACCTGTAAATCGATACGGCTGCTGTATTGTAATTTGATTTCTATTCGCCATATTTGCCACGCACCCCTGACGATGGGGACATTTCCGGTCTCCGCTGGCGCGGCTGTCATAACTCC
>CASFCS010000016.1 GCA_949293245.1 uncultured bacterium
GTGGCCGCCCGTGAGGCCTCGGTGTACACCGGCATGACCATCGCCGAGTACTACCGGGACATGGGCTACCACGTGGCCCTCATGGCCGACTCCACCTCCCGGTGGGCGGAGGCCCTGCGGGAGATCTCCGGCCGGCTGGAGGAGATGCCCGCCGAGGAGGGCTTCCCCGCCTACCTGGCCTCCCGCCTGGCGGAGTTCTACGAGCGGGCGGGCTATGTGGAGACCCTGGAGGGCAAGGAGGGGTCCGTCACCGTCATCGGCGCCGTGTCCCCCCAGGGGGGCGACTTCTCCGAGCCCGTCACCCAGAACACCAAGCGGTTCATCCGCTGCTTCTGGGCACTGGACCGGGGCCTGGCCTACGCCCGGCACTTCCCCTCCATCCACTGGATGAGCTCCTACTCCGAGTACCTCTCCGACCTGAAGCCCTGGTACGACCAGAACGTGGGGCCCCAGTTCTGCCGGGACCGGCAGCGGCTGGCGGTGCTCCTCCAGGAGGAGAGCAAGCTCATGGAGATCGTCAAGCTCATCGGCTCGGACATCCTGCCCGAGGACCAGAAGCTCACCATCGAGATCGCCCGGGTCATCCGGGTGGGCTTCCTCCAGCAAAACGCCTATCACGACATCGACACCTATGTCCCCCTGGAGAAGCAGATGAAGATGATGGCCGCCATCCTGCGCCTGTACGACGGGGCCAGGGCCGCCATCGCCAAGGCCATCCCCCTCTCCCAGCTGGTGGCCACAGGCATCTTCGACGTGCTGACCAAGATGAAGTACGAGATCCCCAACGAGGACCTCTCCCGGTTTGACGAGTACGACAGCCGGATCGACCAGGCCCTGGACCAGGTCAACCGGGCCAATTCCTGAGGGCCGCGGCCCCCTACCTTACCCCAGTGCAAGGAGCTGATGTGCAATGAGAATGGAATATACCGGCCTGGACAACGTGTCCGGCTCCCTGGTGGCGCTGAAAAACGTCTCCGGCGTGTCCTATGACGAGCTGGCGGAGATCACCCTGGAGGACGGCTCCAGGCGCTCGGGCCGTGTGATTTTACTGGACGGCGGCCGGGCGGTGCTGCAGGTCTTTCAGGGCACCCGGGGCATCTCCCTGGACAACGCCCGCACCCACTTCACCGGCCGGCCCATGGACATGGCCCTGTCCAAGGAGATGCTGGGCCGCATCTTCGACGGGGCGGGCCGCCCCATCGACGGCCTGGGGGAGCTCTACCCCGACGAGCGGCGCAACATCAACGGCTCGGCCATCAATCCCGTCTCCCGCCAGTACCCCCGCAGCTGCATCTACACCGGCGTGTCCGCCATCGACGGCACCGCCACCCTGATCCGGGGCCAGAAGCTGCCCATCTTCTCCGGCGCCGGCATGAGCCACAACGAGCTGGCCGCCCAGATCGTGCGGCAGGCCCGGGTGGAGGGGGATCAGAGCGAGTTCGCCATTGTGTTCGCCGCCATGGGCGTGAAAAATGACACCGCCGAGTTCTTCCGGCGGAACTTTGAGGAGGCCGGGGCCCTCCAGCGGGTGGTCATGTTCCTCAACCTGGCCGCCGACCCCATCATCGAGCGGATCCTCACCCCCCGCTGCGCCCTCACCGCCGCGGAGTACCTGGCCTTCACCCACGGGTACCACGTGCTGGTCATCATGACCGACATGACCTCCTACTGCGAGGCCGTGCGGGAGTTCTCCTCCTCCAAAGGGGAGATCCCCTCCCGGAAGGGCTTCCCCGCCTACCTGTACTCCGATCTGGCCTCCCTCTACGAGCGGGCGGGCATGATCCAGGGGCTGCCCGGGTCCGTGACCCAGGTGCCCATCCTCACCATGCCCAACGACGACATCACCCACCCCATCCCCGACCTGACGGGCTACATCACCGAGGGCCAGATCGTGCTGGACCGGCAGATGGAGCAGTCGGGCATCTACCCCCCCATCAACATCCTCTCCTCCCTGTCCCGTCTGATGAAGGACGGCATCGGCAAGGGCTGCACCCGGGAGGACCACCCGGGGCTGTCCAACCAGCTGTTCGCCTCCTACTCCAAGGTGCAGGACGCCCGCAGCCTGGCCAGCGTCATCGGGGAGGATGAGCTCTCCGACCTGGATAAGCGCTACCTGCGCTTCGGCCAGGCCTTCGAGCAGTACTTCGTCCGCCAGGACCTTCTGGCCAACCGCACCATTGAGCAGACCCTGGACCTGGGGTGGAAGCTGCTGTCCATCCTCCCCGCCGGGGAGCTGGACCGGGTGAGCGACGCCGAACTCCAGGCCCACTACCAGGAGGGCGCCTGGCAGGAGGACCCGGAGCCCGAGGCCCTGTAAATACCCCACAAGGAAGGAGGGACCGCCATGGCCGCCGTACTGCCCACCAAGGGCAACCTGATGGCCACCAAGCGCTCCCGGGAGCTGGCCCAGACGGGCTACGAGCTCATGGACCGCAAGCGCAACATCCTGGTGCGGGAGCTGATGGAGATGATGGACACCGCCTCCTCCGTCCAGAGCCGCATCGACACCGTGTTCCAGGAGGCCTACGCCGCCATGGCCCGGGCCAACATCGAGCTGGGCCTGTGCGACCACATCGCCGAGGCGGTGTCGGTGGACGACTCCCTGGAGGTCCGCTGGCGCTCGGTGATGGGGGTGGAGCTGCCCCACATCCCCGGCAGCAGCCCCGCCCCCAGACCGGAATACGGCCTGTCGGGCACCAGCTCCGCCCTGGACGAGGCCTATATCAAGTTCCACCAGGTCAAGGAGCTCATCCGCCAGATGGCGGAGATCGAAAACGCCATCTACCGCCTGGCCCAGGCCATCAAAAAGACCCAGAAGCGGGCCAACGCCCTGAAAAACATCGTCATCCCCAACTTCGACTCCACCATCCGCTTCATCACCGAGGCCCTGGAGGAGAAGGAGCGGGAGGAGTTCGTCCGGCTGAAGGTCATCAAGCGCCGCAGCACCCGGACGGCCCAAACCTGAGCCCCACTCCGGCGGCGGGAGTCCCCTCCCCCGCCGGAGTTTTTTCGGGGGAAAGAGAATTTTCCCTTGACAGGGCCGGGTAAAGCTGGTATACTGCTTTAGAAAACAAAGTAGGCATGGTACCACCGTCCCTCACCTCCCGCCCTGGGCTAAGAGGTCAACATGGTCTGTGAGCGCGCGCGGCTTTTGCGTACGCTCCCCTTGTGACGTGGGTACCGAGGTATCCACGTTTTCGTTTTTTATGTAGGAGGTGCTTTCCCATCAGCAGCATGACTCATCAGATCAATGAGGAGATCCGCGATAAAGAGGTCCGCCTCATCAGCGCCAGCGGCGAACAGCTCGGCATCATGTCCTCGGCCGAGGCCCTCAACCGGGCCGCGGAGGCAGATCTGGACCTGGTGAAGATCTCTCCCAACGCCGTCCCCCCCGTGTGCAAGCTTATGGACTACGGCAAGTTCAAGTTCGAGCAGGCCAAGCGGGAGAAAGAGGCCAAGAAAAATCAGCATGTGGTGGAAATCAAGGAAGTGCGCATGTCTCCCAGCATTGATGTGGGCGATTTCAACGTCAAGCTGCGCAACGCCCAGAAGTTCCTCAGCGAGGGCAACCGGGTGAAGGTCACCGTCCGCTTCCGCGGCCGCGAGATGGCCCACACCGATATCGGCCGCCGTCTGCTGCTGGACTTCGCCCAGCAGTGCGCCGAGGTGGCCACCATGGACAAGGACCCCAAGCTGGAGGGGCGGCACATGAGCATGTTCCTCTCGGCCAAGGCCTCCAAGTAACCAGGCTCCACCGGCCCGGCTCCGGGCTTTTCACAAAACAGTAAAGGAGATCGACACAAATGCCTAAGATCAAAACCCACAGTGGTGCGAAAAAGCGCTTCAACCTGACCAAGAGCGGCAAGGTCAAGCGCGCCCACGCCTTCAAGTCCCACCTGCTCAACGGCCACGGCAAGACCACCAAGCGGAAGAGAGGCCTCCGCGCCGGCGCTTATGCGGACTCCACCAACGAGGCCACCATCAAGCGCATGATCCCCTACAAATAATTTCTACTACTCAGATATAGGAGGCTACTGTCATGGCAAGAGTCAAGGGCGCGATGATGACGCGCAAGAGAAGAAATAAGGTCCTCAAGCTGGCCAAGGGCTACTGGGGCGCCAAGAGCAAGCACTTCAAGATGGCCAAGGAGCAGGTGATGAAGTCCCTGTCCTACGCCTACACCGGCCGCCGCCTGAAGAAGCGCGACTTCCGTCAGCTGTGGATCGCCCGCATCAACGCCGGGTGCAAGATGAACGGCATGAACTACTCCACCTTCATGCACGGCCTGAAGCTGGCCGGCGTGGAGATCAACCGCAAGATGCTCGCCGAGCTGGCCGTCAACGACAAGGCCGCCTTCACTCAGCTTACCGAGCTGGCCAAGAGCAAGGTGTAATCCACCTCTCCTCTGCCTGTATGCAAAAGCGCCGCGTCCCGTTGGGACGCGGCGCTTTTTTCTGTATTTCTCTTGTCAGGCGGCCTGCTCCGCCCCCTTCCGGCGGAACAGCAGCCGGAAAATAAGGCGGGTCAGTGGGCCGCATAAAGGAGAAGGCCAGGCGGGTGGCCAGCTTCTCCACCACGAAGAACTCCAGAACAAAGGCAATGGGCATCATGATGGGCAGCTCGTGGAGGGCCTTGACAAAGGTGGCGTTGGTGACGCCGCCGGTGTTCAGGGCCACGTTGTACACGATCATGCCGTAGACCATGATAGTGGCCATGATAATGGTGAAGACGACGTTTTCAAAGGTTGTTTTGGGCATTTTTTGTTCTCCTCTCATCTCCCGGAGGGCAAAAAAATGGAAGGGGCGAAACTTTCGTCTCGCTACTTCCATTTTCACTGCGACTACCGGCCATCTATTCTCTTGTGCTGGGTTTATTATATCTCATGGTATTGGGGCTGTGTAAGCACTTTTTTCTTGTTTTCCGCATTTTGTCACCTGTTCCAATCTCCCGTCTTTTCCACAGCCGCGCCTTATGCACTCCGACCGGGCGTGTGATAGCCACTCCTGCTTTGGGCAAGCTATCACCGGAGGTGGTCCTATGGAACCCACATATACCGACCTGTACACTCACCAGTATAAGGACCAGGCCATGGAGTCCTATTTTTCCCGGCTCCCCGGCTATATCCAGGCACAGATCCGTGCCCGCAAGCACCAGCCCGCCTCGTTGGAGGCCCTCAAGCGCGCGGCGGAAGAGTGCAGGCAGGTATTCTGACAGCACAAAAACAGACAGAGGCGGAGGGGTTTACCCTCCGCCTCGTCTCTCTATTTTATACCCGGAGCTGTCCCAGGACCTCTCCAATGGAGTCGTTGATGACCAGATTGGCCATGGCATCGTAGGCCGTCACCGAGCGGTTGATCAGCACCATACGCTCCCCCCGGTAGTAGCGGATGAGCCCTGCCGCAGGGTACACCACCAGGGAGGTGCCGCCCACGATGAGCATGTCCGCGCCGGAGATGAACTCCACCGCCCGGTACAGCAGGTCCTCATCCAGACTCTCCTCGTAGAGCACCACATCGGGGCGGATGGTCCCCCCACAGGAGCACCGGGGGATGCCCTCCCCGTCGTTGATGGTCTCCGGCGGATAGGGCCGGCGGCAGCGGGTACAGTAGCAGCGGTGGGTGGAGCCGTGGAGCTCCAGCACGGTTTTACTGCCCGCAGCCTGGTGGAGGCCGTCGATGTTCTGGGTGATCACCGCGGCCAGCTTCCCCGCCGCCTCCAGCTCCGCCAGCTTCCGGTGGGCGGCGTTGGGCTGTGCCCCCCGCACCACCAGCTTGTCCCGGTAGAAGCGGTAGAACTCCTCCGGCTGGCTCTGGAAAAAGCTGTGGCTCACCATGGTCTCCGGCGGATAGGCGTACTTCTGGCTGTACAGCCCGTCCACACTGCGAAAGTCCGGGATGCCGCTCTCGGTGGACACACCGGCGCCGCCGAAAAATACGATGCGGCTGCTCTCGTCCACCCAATGCTGCAAAGTCTCCTGCTGTGTCATACACTGCCTCCTCTCTCCCCTGCTCTTGGGGTCACCCTGATATGAAGTTCCCCGGGCGCGGTCACCGCGCCCGGGGAACTGTGTTTCCGGCAGGTCACCCCTGCAAGGGGAACGCCTCCGGAGCTGTCTCAATTAGAGCATGTTCTCCAGCATCATGGGGATATTGGTCATCATGTCGAAGAACTGCTGAATGGTCATGCCATCCCGGGCCAGGATATCGTTGATGCTCATGGAGAGCATGCCGCTGCTGGGATTGTTGATGATGATCTCGCCGATGACGCTGGGCATCACCAGGGTCCAGATCCAGGCGCCGATGAAGTACACCAGCACAGTGGCCACCACATAGCCGATCCAGGCCATGCCCCGGTCGGCGTCGGGGGTGATGGCCCGCAGGGAGATCACGCCCATGATGAACCAGCAGATCATGGACACGCCGATGAGAACGGCGCCCAGCATCAGGTTCAGGAAACTCAGGATAAAGCCCAGCAGCAGCACCACGGTGACGAAGCTGCTGTTGGCGGCGCAGGCGATCATGGCGTCCACAAAGGTGGCCTGGGACTTCATGATCTTGGCCACGGCGAACACACCCACGATCTCCAGGGCGATGCACAGGGCGCTGGCCACCACGCCCCACAACAGGGTGGGCAGGATGGCGGGGCTGATGGACGCGCCGATCATATTGCTCGGGTCCACACCCAAACTCGCGATTTCCAGAAGGGCGGCGCAAATCTTGTTGAGGATGCCGAACAGGGCCAGGCCGCCCACCACCGCCTGGATCACCAGGAGGATGATGGCCATGGGCATATCCCGCTGGCCCAGCATGGCCTGGGTGGCGGCCACGGGGTTATCCAGATAGCTCTTGAAGAAGGGCACGATATTCTGGAACGCGGTGCCTACGGCGGAGGGCTGCTTGGGCTGCTGGGGGCCGCCCTGGAAGCCGTTGTTGGGACCGCCCTGGAAGCCGGGGCCACCCTGGAAACCGTTATTGGGACCGCCCTGGAAACCGTTGTTGGGACCACCCTGGAAGCCGGGATTGGGCTGGACGGGCTCCTGCTGGGGCGCGCCGGCAGCCGCCTGGGACTGGGGACAGGTGCAAACCTGGCCCTCCTCCAGAGGCGAACCGCAATACTTGCAGAATTTTGCCATACTTGTCAACCTCTTTCTCTTCTTGAAAATCTATGGGCTTCTGCCGGACTTGGGCCCGGCAGGCGGGGATACAAATGGGGTGCCGGCCTTACGCCAGCAGATCCACGGCCTCGTTCAGGTCCTCCAGGTCATACCACCAGCTGGTCCAGATCTCCTGGACCTTCCAGGTGCCCTGAGTCTCGTCGTAGACCAGCGTGGCGTAGCCGCAGTATTCGTTGTCCACATCATAAGTACTGTAGGGACTGGAGTAGTCGCCGGTGATGTGAATGTAATACAGCGTATCAAAGGAGAACTGCCCATCCTCGTTGAGGGAGAACTTCTTGTCGCCGTAGGCCTCCTCCAGGGTGTAGTTGTAGGTATACCAGTCGTCGTTGTCCTTGACATTGTATACCTCGCTGGTGAGAAGGCCGTTGTCCACCCCCTCCGTCAGGGCGGTGATGGCTGCGGCGTCCTTGGCGGTGATGCCGCTGACCAGCTGGGTGATGTAGGACCCCAGGGCCTCCAGAGCGGCGTCAGCAGCCTCGTCAGGCAGGCCGGGCTGGGGATAGAAGTAAGCGCCGGTATCATCAATGGTGTAGCTGTCGCTGAGGGTGTAGTCTCCGCTCTGGTACTGGACTTCCACCGTGTCGCCCATGGACAGGGGACTGAGGGTAAGCTCCCCATACTCGAAGTCCATGGAGCCGGTATAGGGCTGGCCGTTGATGAGGATGGCGCTGGGCTCCAGGGAGATCTGCTGGACATACAGGGTGCAGAACTCGAAGTAGAGCTCCTTGCTGCCGCCGGAGTAGGTGATCTTGCTCTGGTCCAGGCTGGAGGTGAGCTGGGCCCCCTCCATCAGGCCGGGGGCGGTGCCCGTCACGTCATAGACGCCGGGGAGCACCGTCACGGTGACCTCGCCGTTCTCCATGTGGACGCTCTGACCGGCCAGAGAGACGTCGGCCTCCTCCACATTGGACCAGAAGGTGCACTTCACCGGGGTGATGGACACCTTATAGGTGCTGAAAAGCAGATAGTTGTTCTCCTCCAGGGTGAGCCAGTTCTCCCCCACGTCGTAGAGGTCCCCTTCCGCTCCGTCGCTGCCGCCGGAGGAGGCGGTGCTGTCGCCGGCAGGGAGCTGCGTCCCTCCGTTCTGGGCGCCGCCGTACACGGCGGTGTTGAGCTTGCTCTGCAGCTCCTCCAGGTACTCCTCCTGGCTGTACAGGGCCAGGAAGGGGGCGGCGCTCTCCTCTGTGAGCTCCACGGCGTCGCCCTGGAGCACCACCACCTGGGAGAAGGCCTGGTAATCCTGGTCGCGGACACTGTTGAGGAACTGCTCCACCGTGTTTTCCGCGCTGAACACCGTGCGCAGCACCATCACCACCACGATGAGGGCCACCACCACGCCGGCCACACTGCCCAGGATGATCTTGCTCTTTTTGCTCATGGGCTTTCTGGGGGGCTTGGGGGCAGCGGCATAGCCGCCGGTCTGGCCGTAGCCCGCGGGACCGGCCTGGGGACCACTCTGTCCATACCCGGTGGGACCGGCCTGGGGACCGTTCTGTCCGTAGCCCGGAGCGCCCCCGTCAGGGGCGGTAGGCTGGGCGGCCTCCTGCTTCGCACCACAGTGGGGGCAGAAGAGGGCGTCGTCCTCAATCTGCTGACCACAGTTGGTACAATATGCCATATCGTTTTCACTCCTCTCCTTCTCATGGATATGACCATGTTCCTGAAATCAGGACAGAAGTATTATACTTCCTGTGCCTCCCAGGTGCAAGCCCTGTCAGGCAGCCTGCGGCAATCCTTTCAGATATTTGTCACATTTGCCCCATTTTCTTCCACAAATAGTCATATTCATGGGCTTTCAAACAACATTATAGCGCAGATGATTTATTTTGCAAAGGATATGTCAATACTCAAGCCATTCCTGTCAAAACTCACAGGCGTTTTTCTTTTCTGTCGGGGGCCTTCTTCCCGCAGGGGTCCGGGCCACAGTGGGAGCAGCCCGGGCAGCTCCCACAGCCGCATCCGCACTTTCCCCTGCCCCTCACCTGATCTCTGATGTGCCGCGCCAGGTACCAAACCGCCCACAGGCACAAAGCGGCGATGGCGGCGTAAATGACATATTTCATCCCGGCGTCACACCACCAGGGAGCCCAGCTGGTACACCAGCATGGCAATCAGCCAGGCGGCCGCCAGCTGCCAGAGCACCGAGAAGCAGGTCCACCTGAGGCTGTTCATCTCCTTGCGGATGGTGGACACCGCCGCCACGCAGGGGACGTACAGCAGCACGAATACCAAAAAGGAGTAGGCCGCCAGGGGGGTGGCGAAAGTGCCCGCCATGGCCGCCGCCATGGTGGCCCCGGTGGCGGTAATGGAGAAGCCGTAGAAAAGGCTCATGGAGGAGAGCACCGCCTCCTTGGCCACCAGCCCCGTGAGGAGGGCCACCGCCGCCTGCCAGGTGCCGAAGCCCAGAGGGACAAAGATGGGTGCGATGAGGCCGCCGAACCGGCCCAGCAGGGACTGGGCCGCGTTATCCGCCATGGCCAGTCCTCCCTCCTGCCAGCCGAAGGACTGGAGGAACCAGAGCACCACGCTCATGGCCAGAATCAGGGTGCCCGCCTTCACCAGGAAGCCCCGCACCTTCTCCCACACGTGGAGGGCGCAGTTGCGCAGGGTGGGCAGGCGGTAGGGGGGCAGCTCCAGCAGGAAGGCCGCCGGCTCCCCCTTGAACACCGTCTTGCGCAGGAGGATGCCGGAGAGAATGGCGCACAGCAGCCCCAGGATGTACAGCGAGAAGATCACCACCCCGGCGTATCCCGGGAAGAAAGCGGCGGATAAAGCGCCGTACACCGGCAGCCGGGCGGAACAGGACATGAAGGGCACCAGCATGATGGTCATGCGCCGGTCCTTCTCATTTTCCATGGTGCGGGCCCCCATCACCGCGGGCACCGTGCACCCGAAGCCCATGAGCATGGGGATAAAGGCCTTGCCGCTCAGGCCGAAGCGCCGCAGCAGCCGGTCCATGATGAAGGCCGCCCGGGCCATATAGCCCGAATCCTCCAGCAGGGAGAGAAAGAGGAACAGCAGGGCGATCTGGGGCAGGAAGGTGAGCACGCCCCCCACCCCGGCAATCACCCCGTCCACCAGCAGGGACTCCACCCAGGGGGCAGTATCGGCGGCCTGGAGGGCGGCGGCCACCGCCCCCGCCAGGTGGACCCCCACCAGCTCCTCCACCCCGTCGGACAAAAAGGTGCCGATGGGGCCGAAGGTCAGGGCGAACATGCACAGCATGGTCAGCAGGAACACCGGCACCGCCAGGTACTTGTTGGTGACCACGCTGTCGATCCGGTCGGAGATGGACATGGCCCCGGTGGGCCGGGCCCGGGTCACCGTCTTATCCACCACCTGGGTGATGAAGCGGTAGCGGCTGTCGGCGATGAGGGTCTCCCGGTCGCCCAGGTCGTAGGCCCCCTCGTACTCCCGGATCACATCCTCCACCTTGTCCATGGTCCTCTGGTCCAGACCCAGGCTCTTTTCCACCAGCTGGTCCCCCTCAATGAGCTTAATAGAGCTCCAGTGAGCGGGCATGCCCACGGCGTAGGCCCGGTCGTGGATGAGTTCGTCCACCCGGTGATGGATGGAATGGGTGTAGTCGTCGTAGAGGTCGTCGGGCTCCACGGTAAAGCCGTCGTGGATGCTCTTGTGGGCCACCCGCAGCAGCTCCTCCACGTTCACCCCGGACCGGGCGGTGATGGGCACCACCGGCACCCCCAGGGCCCTGGACAGGTCCTCCACATAGATGGTGTCCCCCCGCTTCTCCACCTCGTCCATGAAGTTGAGAGCCACCACCATGGGCCGCTCCAGCTCCAGCAGCTGCACCGTCAGGTAGAGGTTGCGCTCCAGATTGGTGGCGTCCAGAATGTCGATGATCACGTCGGGGCGCTCCCCCACAATGAAGTCCCGGGCCACGATCTCCTCCATGGAATAGGGGGACAGGGAGTAGATGCCCGGCAGGTCTACCACCGTCACGTCCTTCCCGTCCACCTGGGCCTTGCCCTCTTTCTTCTCCACCGTCACCCCGGGCCAGTTGCCCACATACTGATTGGAGCCGGTAAGGGCATTGAACAGGGTGGTTTTGCCGCAGTTGGGGTTGCCCACCAGGGCCAGCTTGATCTCCCGGGTGTCGTGGTCGGCATAGTCCGGTGTGCCGGTATGGACATCCTTGGTGTGGGCGTGGGCCGCGCTCATGCGCCGCAGAGCCTCATCATCCGGTACCCGCTGGACCATTCCCTGCTTCTGATGGGTATGGGGCCGCTGCTCGGGCACCTGGCCGGGGGGACACAGGGTGATGGCCCTGGCGTCCTCCTTGCGCAGAGAGAGCTCGTACCCCCGGACGTTCACCTCAATGGGGTCCCCGAAGGGGGCCACCTTTCGCACCGTTACATACGTGCCCGGCGTGAGGCCCATGTCCACCAGGCGCCGCTTCACTGCTCCACGGCAGCAGCCGACGGAGAGAATATACCCCGACTGGCCCGGCGGCAGGCCCTCCAGAGTATGCACTTTGGTTTCCGTGGTCATGAATCATAATCTCCTTCTTGTCCGGTCTTCCGGACCTATGGTCTTCCGTCCCGGCGGCCCCGGGGCCGCCCATGGCTTTTATTTTATCACACAATCAGATGGTTAGGAAGTCCCTTGCCCGCCGGTACGCGGTCTTCCCTGTCCATTCCGGGGGCAATTTTCTTTGAGTTTATCACAATTATTTACAAGAATACTTTTTTGCCTGACAAGACGTTGACAAGACAGCCCATCTATGCTTTAATGGATTAAATTCTCACCCAGCTGTCACCACACCTTCTGAATACCGCGAGGAGGCCGGGACATGAGCCACTTCAGAAAAGAGGAGCTGCGCGCCCACATCCAGCGCGCCGCCCGGGAGGTCTTTTCCGCCAAGGGGTACGCTGAGACCAAGATCAGCGACATCGCCCGGAGGGCGGAGATCTCCCCCTCTACCATCTATCTCTATTTCAGCGGAAAACGGGACCTCTTTGCCTCCCTCGGCATCCCTGAGGCGGAGGAGAAGCGGCCCGAGTTTCAGAAAAAGCGCCAGGAGATTGCCCAGCTGGCCCTGGTGATCTTTGGCCGCAAGGGCTTTGAAGGCACCACCATGGAGGACATTGCCGCGGCGGCCGGCTTCTCAAAGGCTGCACTGTACCAGTACTACCAGAGCAAGGAGGATCTGTTCCTCCACGTCCTCCACCTCTATACCGAGAGCCTCCCGCTGAAGGTGGAGATCGCCGGGGAGGAGAGCGCCGACTGGCGGCAGGTGATCACCGCCCTGGCCCACAGCTATCTGGAGCACTCCCGGGACCCCGCCCGCAACGCCTTTTTGGGCTCGGTGCTGCGGGACTCCACCCGCTACCCCATGTTCGGCCGGGCCTATTACGAGCAGAGCTTCCGCTCCACCCACAGTGCCCTGCTGCGCTACCTGCGGCCCTTCCAGGAGTCGGGCAGCATCCGGCGGGACGTGAATCTGGAGATGTCCGTGTTCAACTTTCTCACCGCCCTGACGGGCTATATTATCCTTTTCCACAGCATTCAGGGCATCCCCATGGAGGTGGACGAGGACGCCTACCTCCAGGAGCTCTGTCAGGGCCTCATCCACCACCTGGAGCCCCAGAGCGGCACAGACTGACGGCGCAACGCGCCGGGTACCTGGTCTTATCCAGGTACCCGGCGCGTTTTTCTTCAGCGGCCGGACCGCTTTCCCTTTCCCTTGGGCGGGCGGGAGCTCCTGGCGGAGGGGGCGCCTTTGCCCTTCCCCCTCCCCTGCCCGCTCTGTCCGGCGGCCCTGCCCCGGCGGGGCGGAGCTTCCTTTTGGCGGGGTACTTCCCTGCCCTTCCGGGGACCGGATGGCCCGTCGGGCCGCAGGAGGCAGTGCTTGCCGTAGCCGATCAGGTCCTCCCGGCCGGCGCGCGCCAGGGCCTCCCGCACCAGGCGGCGCTTCTCGGGCCGCTTCCACTGCATCAGGGCCCTCTGCATGGCCTTCTCGTGGGGGTCCATGGGGACGTACACCGGCTCCATGGTCCGGGGGTCCAGCCCCGTGTACCACATGCAGGTGGACAGGGTGCCCGGGGTGGGATAGAAATCCTGCACCTGCTCGGGCTGGCGGCCGGTCTCGTTGAGCCAGCAGGCCAGCTCCACCGCGTCGGCCAGGGTACACCCCGGGTGGGAGGACATGAGGTAGGGCACCAGGTACTGCTCCTTGCCGTAGCGCTTGTTGAGCCGCTCGTACTTCTGCCGGAAGCGCTCATACACCGCGTGGTGGGGCTTGCCCATGCAGTCCAGCACCGAGTCCACGCAGTGCTCCGGGGCCACCTTCAGCTGGCCGGAGATGTGGTGCTTCACCAGGTCGGCGAAGAATTCGCCCCCCGGGTCCTTCATCATATAGTCAAAGCGGATGCCCGAGCGGATGAACACCTTCTTCACCCCGGGGACGGCCCGCAGCTTGCGCAGAAGGGCCAGGTAATCGTCGTGGCTGGCGTCCAGATTGGGGCAGGCCTCCGGCGAGAGGCACGCCCGGTTGCGGCACAGCCCCGCCTTGAGCTGCTTTTGGCAGGCGGGCCGGCGGAAGTTGGCGGTAGGCCCCCCCACATCGTGGATATAGCCCTTGAAGCCCGGGTGACGGGTGAGGGCCTCCACCTCCCGCACCACGCTCTCGTGGCTGCGGGAGGAGATGATCCGCCCCTGGTGGAAGGCCAGAGAGCAGAAGTTGCACGCCCCGAAGCACCCCCGGTTGTGGATCACCGAGAAGCGCACCTCCTCAATGGCGGGCACGCCCCCCATGGCGTCGTACATGGGGTGGGGCTCCCTGACATAGGGCAGCTCAAACACCCGGTCCAGCTCCGCCGTGGTGAGGGGCATGGCCGGGGGATTGACGATGAGCAGTTCCCTCCCGTGGCGCTGGAGGATGGCCTTGCCGGTGATGGGGTCGTGCTCCCGGTACTGGAGCATGTTGGCCCGGGCGTACTCCTCTTTGGAGGCGGACACCGCCTCGAAGGAGGGGCACTCCACCTTGGGGTAGGCGCAGGCCGAGGGATCTTTTGCTATAAAGGCGGTTCCCTTTACATCTGTGATCTCCCCCACCGGGGTGCCCGAGGCCAGGCGGGCGGCGATGTCCATCGTGGCCCGCTCCCCCATGCCGTACACCAGCAGGTCCGCCTGGGCGTCCAGCAGGGCGGAGCGGCGGACCTTGTCGTCCCAATAATCGTAGTGGGCAAAGCGCCGCAGGGAGGCCTCCAGCCCCCCGATGACCAGGGGGATGTCCCCGAAGGCCCGGCGCACGCAGTTGGCGTACACCACCGCCGCGTGGTCGGGGCGCAGCCCGGTGCGGTTGCCGGGGGAATAGGCGTCGGTACTCCGGCGCTTTTTGGCCACGGTATAGTGGGCCACCATGGAGTCCAGATTCCCCGAGGAGAGCATCACCCCCAGCCGGGGCCGGCCCATGGCCAGAAAGTCCCGGGGGGTGCGCCAGTCGGGCTGGGCCAGGATGGCCACCCGGTACCCCTCCGCCTCCAGCAGCCGGGAGATGATGGCGGTGCCGAAGGAGGGGTGGTCCACATAGGCGTCCCCGGTGATGATGAGAAAGTCGTAGCTCTCCCACCCCAGGGCGTCCATCTCCGCCTTGGAGACGGGCAGAAAGCCACTCATGGGGTCACCTCATAGCCGATGTACTTCTCTATGGTGTCCAGGCTGCCCAGGCCCCCGGGCTCCTCCCCCACCTTGTAAAAGCCGCAGCGCTGGTAAAACCGCTGGGCGATGTGGTTCTCCGGGGCGCAGCGCAGCCGCAGCCGGTCCCGGCCCAGGGCGCGGAAGGTGCTCACCGCCTGGCCCAGTAGCTGCACCCCCAGGCCCCTGCCCCGGGTGTTGGGCATCATGTAGTAAAAGGGGATGTGGCCAATGCCCTGGTCCGCGTCCCGCTCCAGGTTCATCTGGAGGATGCCCGCCATCTCCTCCCCCAACATGGCGCACACCACCGCGCTGGGGTCCCGGCGGCTGTGGGCCATGGCGTCCTCCAGGAAGGCCCGGCCGGGGTAGCGGCGCATGGTGCCGTGGATGGTCTTCCAGGCCTCCTTCCGGGCCCGGAGGTACACGTCCCCCTCCTTCTCCAGGTCCATGGGGCGGAACCACATGTTGGCGTCGGCGGCAAAGCCCCCCTCCCGCCACCACCGCTGGCGGGCCAGGGTGGAGATCTCCGGGGGCAGGTGGGAGTTGTCGTCCCGGAACACCACCCGCACCTGGTCCCCCTCGAATTCCAGCAGGGACACGGCGGTGTTGTCGCTGTGGCCGCACCCGGCGCTCTGGGCCACGGACAGGCCGGAGAACAGGGCCAGGGTGTTGCGGATGGCCACCCCGTGGCTGAACACCGCCACGGTGCGCCCGGGGTTTTCCCGGGCAATGGCCCGCAGGGCCCCGGCCAGGCGCTGGCGCACCTCCTCAAAGCTCTCCCCGTCCTCCACCTTCCAGTCCGGGGAGGTGGCGTTGAACAGGGCCAGCCGGGCCCTGTCCTCCCGGTCCAGCAGGCCCCAGGGGCGGTCCTCCCAGCAGCCCAGGTGGACCTCCCGCAGGTCGGGGGAGGTCTGGAGGGGCAGGCCCTTGGGGGCGTACACCGCCCGGGCGGTGGTCATGGTGCGGAAGCGGTCGCTGGAGTACACCGCGTCCACCGGGATGTCCCGGAAGCGGGCCTCCAGGGCCTGGATCTGGCGGTAGCCGTTGGGGGTGATGAGGCTGTTGTACCAGCCGTGGGCCCGGCGGTAGAGGTTGCCCTCCGCCTCCGCGTGGCGGATCAGATAAACTTGGGTCATAGGTCTCTCTCTTCTCTTGTGGATTGTTTGGGGGCGTGCCGCTCCTTCATCTCGAAGTGGATCAGCAGGGACAGCAGCGCCCGCAGCAGGATCACCGCCCCCAGCACCAGCAGCTCATTGAGCTCCCGCACCAGGACGGTCTTTAAAATCTCCGCCGCCATTTTGAATTCCAGGCTGGTGGCCAGCCCGTTTGCCAGGTCAAATTTGATGTCGCAGGCCTGGTGGGTCCACAGGCTGCGCAGGTAGTTCCAGAAGGCCCGCACCGCGGTGATCACCACCACCACGATACCCATCAGCTCGCACAGGGAGATGATGGTGGGCAGCACCCGTTCGATCAGTTCTTCCAGCATGGTATACCTTTCTTTTAGCCTCGGTTTACCAGGGCCGCACCCCGCCGGTGAGCTCCCGCACGGCGGACAGGCCCTGGCGGGCGGCGATGTCCCGCAGGCCGTCCCGCACGGTCAGGGGGGCGAAGGGGTCGGCGAACATGGCGGTGCCCACCGCCACGGCGGAGGCCCCCGCCAGCATGAGCTGGGCGGCGTCCTCTCCCTTGGCCACGCCCCCCATGCCCAGAATGGGCACCTTCACGCACTGGGCCACCTCCCACACCATCCGCACCGCCACAGGCAGCACGGCGGGGCCGGACAGGCCGCCGGTGTTCATCTTCAAAACGGGCCGGCGGGTATTCACGTCGATGCGCATGCCCCGGATGGTATTGATGAGGGAGAGGGCGTCCGCCCCCGCCTCCTCCACCGCCCGGGCAATTTCAGTGATGTCGGTGACGTTGGGCGAGAGCTTCACCATCACGGGCACCTTGCCCGCGTGGGCCTTGGCCACCTGGGTCACCTCGGCAGCCAGCTCGGGCCGGGTGCCGTAGGCCAGGCCCCCCGCCTTCACGTTGGGGCAGGAGATATTCACCTCGATCATATCCACCCCGGCGGCGGAGAGCTTCTCGCACATGATGCCGTACTCCTCGGGGGTGTTGCCCGAGATATTGGCGATGACCTTCACGTCGTACTGCCGCAGGAAGGGCAGCTCCTGGGCAATGAAGGCGTCCACCCCGGGGTTCTGGAGCCCCACGGAGTTGAGGATGCCCATGGGGGTCTCGGCGATGCGGGGGGCGGGGTTGCCCTCCCGCCGGTGGAGGGTGAGCCCCTTGGCGCAGATGCCGCCGATCTCGCTCAGGTCATAGAACTGGCCGTACTCCCGGCCGAAGCCGTAGGTGCCCGAGGCCACGCAGACGGGGTTTTTCATGGTCATCCCCGCCAGGGTGACCGACATGTCCACCTCAGGCAGCCGCTCCTGGGGAGCGGCGGGGCGCACGGAGGGATGGGGCCTCTCGGGGGGCGGATTTTCACCGCAGTCCACCGCCTCGGGGAGATAAACAAACTTTTTCTCAGGCATCCCAATTCACCTCCCTGGAGTCAAAGACAGGGCCGTCCTTGCACACGTGCTTGCGGGAGCCATCGGCCATGTCGCAGGCGCACACCAGGCAGGCCCCCACGCCGCAGCCCATCCGCTCCTCCATGGACACCTGGCAGGGGATGCCCAGCTCCTCCGCCGCCCGGGCCACGCTGCGCAGCATGGGCTTGGGGCCGCAGGCCAATACGGCGTCGTAGTTTTTCTCCTCGCTCAGCTCCTGGCGGACCAGGGCGTCCACAAAGCCGTGGTGGCCCAGGGAGCCGTCGTCCGTGGCGATGAGCACCTTGGCGCACTCATCGGCGAAGCAGTTTTGCAGAATCACCTTGTCCGCCGACCGGCCGCCCAGAACGGCGGTGGAGCGGCCATAGGTGTACTGGGCGCAGCCCCGCATGGGGGGGATGCCGATGCCGCCCCCCACCAGGAGATACCGGCCCTCCGGCTTCATGGTAAAGCCGTTGCCCAGCAGGCCCAGCACATCCACGCTGTAGCCCACGGGGCGGTTGGCAAGCCACTCGGTCCCCTCGCCCCGCACCTCAAAGACGATGGCCAGAGTGTCCTCGGGCTCATCCTCCATGCAGGAGCACACGGAGATGGGCCGGCGCAGCAGCAATCCGTCGCCGCACTTCACGTGGACGAACTGGCCCGGCCCCTTCCAGGAGGTGCGCACCATGTCGCCCACCTCCAGCACCATATACACCGCGTCGTGGTTGAGCCACGTCTTGGATACAATTTTACACTTGCGCTCTACTTTCATCCGCTCTCTCCCCCGCTGCCTTACTCGATGGTGATATAGCGGCAGATGTCATCCCGCATGGCGATGGCCGCATTGCGGGCAGCCTCCTGGAAGTCGTGGCCGTCCCCGCCGGTCTTCTGCCAGGCGCACATAATGCCCCGGGAGGAGTTGACGATGGCCCCACGGCCCTTGTCCTGGAAGGCATACTGCACGTCCTCGGCGGTGCCCCCCTGGGCGCCATACCCGGGCACCAGCAGGAAGGTGTGGGGCATACGGGCGCGGATCTCCCGCAGCTCCTGGGGGTGGGTGGCCCCGGTGACGCCGCCGGCCATGGTGTAGCCGTACTTGCCCTGGGTGCCCGCCCCCCACTTCTCCAGCAGGTCGGACATGACGCCGTACACCGTGTCCCCCTCCCCGGCGGGGATGTTCTGCAGCTCGCCGGAGCCGGGGTTGGAGGTCTTGACCAGCACAAAGACGCACTTGTCCTCCCCCTTGGCGGCCTTCAGGAAGGGGTTGATGGAGTCGGCGCCCATATAGCCGTTGAGGGTGACGCAGTCGGCGTCAAAGGTCTTGAAGGCCTGCCCCTCGATGGAGGCGGCGGAGAGCCACCCCTCGGCGTAGGCCGACGCGGTGGAGCCGATGTCCCCCCGCTTGATGTCGGCGATGACGAACAGCCCCTTGCTCTTGGCGTAGGCGATGGTGCGCTCCAGCATCTCCATGCCCCGCCAGCCCAGGTTCTCGTAGTAGGCGCTCTGGGGCTTTACCGCCGGGACGATGTCGCACAGCGCGTCGATGAGGCCCACGTTGAACTGCCAGATGGCCTCGCAGGCCCCCTGAAGGCCCACCCCGTGCTGGGCGTAGGCCGCGTCCCGGATATACTGGGGGACATACTCGATGCGAGCGTCCAGCCCGGCCACGGTGGGATTCTTCTTGGCGATAATGGCCTCTTGCAGATGATCGAAGGACATAACACACGTCTCCTTTGTCTTGTTTCTTACTTTTTATCCTGGTAGATGATCTCTCCACCCACGATGGTGTACTTGACCCGGCCCTTGAGCTCACGCCTGGCGAAGGGGGTGTTGCGGGCCTTGGAGGCAAACTCCTCCGGGTCCACCACCCAGGTCTCCTCCGGGTCGAAAATGGTGATGTCCGCGTCCGCCCCCAGGGCCAGACGGCCCTTGAGCACCCGCAGGATGCAGGCGGGGTTGATGGTCATCTTCCGCAGGATGTCCGACAGGGACAGCTTCCCCGTGTGGTACAATGCCGTCAGGGTGACGCCCAGGCTGGTCTCCAGCCCCACCATGCCGCTGGGGGCCTGGTCCAGGGGGCGTGCCTTCTCCTCAGCAGCGTGGGGGGCGTGGTCGGTGGCGATGACGTCGATGGTGCCGTCCTGGAGCCCCTGGATGATGCCCTCCACGTCAGCCGGCGTGCGCAGGGGCGGGTTTACCCGGGCCATGGTGCCCTGCTGGAGCACCTCGTCCTCGGTGAGGGTGAAATACTGGGGGCAGGTCTCGCAGGTGATGGCCACCCCCCGCTTTTTGAACTGGCGGATGATGTCCACCGATCTGGCGGTGGACACGTGGCAGATGTGCACCGCCGCGCCGGTCTCCTCCGCCAGCATGGCGTCCCGCATGACCATCAGCTCCTCGGCGATGGCGGGCCGGCCGGGCAGCTGGAGCCGCCGGGACACGTGGCCCTCGTTCACCGCGTAGTTCTTCACCATGGTCTCGTCCTCACAGTGGCTGAACACGGTCATGTGGAGCTGGTTGGCGGTGATGAGGGCGTCCCGCATCAGGTTGGCGCTCTGCACCGGCACCCCGTCGTCCGACACCGCCACCGCGCCGGCGGAGCGCAGGGCGGCGAAGTCGGTGAGCTCCTCCCCCTTCTCGCCCCGGGACACCGCCCCGATGGGCAGCACCCGCACGCCGCAGGCCTCCCCGGCGCGCTGGAGGATGTAGCGCACCTGCTCCGGGGAGTCGATGGTGGGCTTGGTATTGGGCATACAGGCAATGGCCGTCACGCCCCCCCGGGCCGCCGCCGCGCAGCCGCTGGCGATGTCCTCTTTATATTCAAATCCGGGCTCCCGCAGGTGGACGTGCATGTCCACCAGTCCCGCGGAAACCACCATGCCCTCCGCGTCCAGCACCTGGGCGTCCTGCTCCTGGAGGTCCGTGCCAATGACAGAGATTTTTCCATTTTCAATCAAAATATCCATCACGCCGCCGATTCCGCCCACGGGGTCCACCAGCCGGCCGCGCCGTATAAGCAGCTTCACACTGTTCCACATCCTTTCCGGCGTGTCGTCCACGCCAAGTTTGCCCTTTCTGGCCGGAGGTCCTGGCCTCCGCTCCGGGAGAAGCGGACCTGCGGCCCCACTTCTGCCGATTTTATTATACTGAACGGCGCATGTTTCCGCAATGCATTTTTCCGGGAAATCGGAGATACTAACAGGGCCGGGACGGCGCGCCTTTTCCGCCGGCCCGTCCACCCGAAATCACCTTCAGGAGGTACGCGCTATGACCCAGCCCAAAAATCTGCTGCCCGCCCTGGGCCTCGGCATGGTGGCCGGGGCCACCCTCACCATGATGCTCAAGCCCAAAAAGCCCGCCAAGCACGCCGCCGGCAAGGCCATCAAGGCCGTGGGCGAGGTGGTGGAGAACATCAGCGAGGCCATGCACATGTAAGGTCTCTCTCGGAGAGACCGCCGGTCCCCGCTGCGCAAGTCAGGAGACCATGAAAAACGGCCGCCTCAAGGCGGCCGTTTTTCATGGTGTGCCCGCCGGGGTTCAGCCCCCCAGGCGGCAGTTTTTCTCGTAGGCAGCCTTCACCGCCGCGGCGGCGGCGGCCCGGAAGGCCCGGTCCTCCAGGGCGGCCACGCCGGCGATGGTGGTGCCCCCGGGGGAGCACACCGCGTCCTTGAGCTGCCCGGGATGCTGGCCGCTCTCCAGCACCATAGCTGCCGCCCCCAGCACCGTCTGGGCGGCGTACCGCTGGGCCTTCTCCCGGGAGAGGCCGGTCTCCACGGCGCCGTCGGCCAGGGCCTCAATAAAGAGGTAGACAAAGGCGGGGCCGCAGCCCGAGAGGGCGGAGCCCATGTCCAGCTCCTTCTCCGTGACGGGCTCCACGCTGCCGCAGGGTGTGAGCAGGGCGGTGAGGGCCCCTTTCTGCTCCTCCGTCACCCCCCGGCCCCAGGCGGTGAGGATGACCCCCCTGCCGATGGCGGCGGGGGTGTTGGGCATGAGGCGCACCAGGGGGTTGGCGCACCCGGGGAGCATGGCGGAGAGCTTGTCCAGGGTGACCCCGGCGGCGATGGATACCACCAGGGCCTCCGGCCGGTCGGCCAGGATGTCCCGGATGGAGGCCGCCGTCTCGGCCAGGACCTGGGGCTTGACGCACAGCATGACGATGCCGCACTCCCGGGCCACCTGGGCCGCATCCTCCGCCACGGCGCAGCCGGTGGCCTCAGACAGGGCCCGGGTCTTGTCCACCATCATGTCGGCGATGAGCACCTTTGCCGGGTCCGCCGCGGCGCACACCCCCCGGATGAGGGCGCCGCCCATGTTGCCCGCGCCGATAAAACCAATGGTATACTGCATGGTGATCCGCTCCTTACGGTTTCAGATGGCCCCATTGTACCACCTGCCCCCTCCCTTTTCAAGCGGGCGGCCTGCTTTACAGCCCTCCCCCGCTCTGGTATAATAGGGCATTACATAATAAAAGCAAGTCCGCTTGCCCCAGGAGGTCTGACACCATGAAAGTTTTGATCGTGGGCGATCCCGCCCGCTATGAGAAGTTTGATCCCCACCTGCCCTGCCGGGACCAGGTCCAGTGTATCTTCTGCCCCCGGGGGTCGGACAACGCCGCCCTGCTCTCCGCCGGCGCAGACGCCCAGGCCCTGCTGCTGGACGCCATCAGCCCCGCCGACGCCGCCCTCATCGCCGCCATGCCCAATCTGAAGCTCATCCACTCCGAGGGGGTGGCCTACAACAAGATCGACCTGGAGGCCGCCCGGGCCCGGGGGATCTACGTGTGCAACAACCCCGGCTCCAACGCCGCCGCCGTGGCCGAGCAGAGCGTGATGCTCATGCTCTGCCTGCTGCGCCGGGCTGTGGCGGGCCACGCCGCCGTCATCGCCGGGGAGCAGATCGTGTTCAAGGAGACCAACATGGCCGCCGGCATCCACGAGCTGGGCAGCATGACCGTGGGGCTGGTGGGCTTCGGCAACATCGCCCGGGCCACCGCCAGACTGCTCCGGGCCTTCGGCTGCCGGGTGTACTACTACAACCGCACCCGCCGCTCCCCCGAAGAGGAGGCGGAGTACGCCGTGGAGTGGCTGCCCCTGGAGGAGCTGTGCGCCGTGTGCGACATCGTCAGCCTCCATCTGGCGGTGACGGCCGAGACGGCGGGGCTGGTGGACCGGGACTTCCTGGCCCGGATGAAGCCCACCGCCCTCCTCATCAACACCGCCCGGGGGGACCTGGTGGACAATCTGGCTCTGCGGGAGGCCCTCATAAGCGGCGCCATCGCCGGGGCGGGGCTGGACACCATCCACCCCGAGCCCAACACCCCGGACAACCCCCTCATCGACCTGCCCCCCCAGGTGCAGGACAAGGTGGTCTACTCCCCCCACATCGGCGGAGTGACCATCGAGTTCTTCCTGCGGGCCCACCGGCACATGTGGACCAACGTGGGGCGGCTGCTGGCGGGAGAGCGGCCCGACTGCGTGGTCAACGGGGTGTGACATGGCCCGCGCTGTGACGAGAAGAGAGGGGGGCGCCCCGTGAGGCTTCTCATCTCCCCCGCCAAAAAGATGGTCACCGACCTGGACAGCCTGCCGGTGCGCACCGCCCCCGCCTTTCTGGAGCGGACCGGGGAGCTTCTCGCCGCCCTGCGCGCCCTCTCCCCCCGGCAGCTCCAGACCCTCTGGAAGTGCAACGACGACATCGCCCGGCTGAATATTGAGCGGCTGGCGGAGATGGACCTCACATGCCGCCTCACCCCGGCGGTGCTCTCCTACGAGGGCATCCAGTACCGCTACATGGCCCCCGGGGTGCTGGAGGGGGATGCCCTGGACTACCTCCAGGAGCACCTGCGCATCCTGTCGGGCTTTTACGGCATGCTCCGCCCCTTTGACGGGGTGACCCCCTACCGCCTGGAGATGGGGGCCAGGCTCCACACCCCCGGGCGCCGGGACCTGTACCAGTTCTGGGGGGATTCCCTGGCGGCGGCCCTGGCGGAGGAGACGGACACGGTGCTCAACCTGGCCTCCAAGGAGTACAGCCGGGCGGTGGCCCCCCACCTGCCCCCCTCGGTGCGCTTTGTCACCTGCGTGTTCGGCCAGCGTCGCGGGGACAAGGTGGTGGAGAAGGGCACCCTGTGCAAGATGGCCCGGGGGCGCATGGTGCGCTTTCTGGCCCAGCGGGGGGCGGAGGAGCTGGAGGAGGCCGCCGCCTTCCGGGAGCTGGGCTTCCGCTTTGCCCCCGGCGAGGGGGCGGAGAACGAGATGGTATTCATCAAGGAGGACGATTGATATGCTGGACATCGGCACGCAGGCCCCCGCCTTCACCCTGCCCGACCAGGACGGAACCCCCGTGTCCCTGTCGGACTTTGCGGGGAAGAAGGTGGTGCTCTATTTCTACCCCAAGGACAACACCCCCGGCTGCACCCGGCAGGCCTGCGCCTTTGCCGGGGCCTGGCAGGCCTTTGCGGACCTGGGGGCGGTGGTCATCGGCGTGAGCCGGGACTCCGCCGCCTCCCACCGGAAGTTTGCCCACAAGCACGCCCTGCCCTTCCTGCTCCTCTCCGACCCGGAGCTCACCGCCATCCAGGCCTACGGCGTGTGGCAGGAGAAGAAGCTCTACGGCAAGGTGTCCATGGGCGTGGTGCGCACCACCTACGTCATCGACGAGGCGGGGATCATCCAGTGGGCCAAGGAGAAGGTAAAGCCCGACACCAACCCCCAGGAGGTGCTGAAGTTCCTGAAGGGCTGATGCCCACTCCCCTCATAATGGCAGGCGCCCCGGAGAAGAGAGCTCTTCTCCGGGGCGCTGTTTTGTGCCTTACGGGTTCTCCACCACGCAGTTGAGGAAGGCCTGGCGGTACACCTGGGCCGCCAGGAGCAGGTTGTCCACCCGCACCCGCTCGTTGGGCTGGTGCTCGCTGGTGGGGGCGGTGGGCAGGTTGGCCCCGAAGGCCACGCAGTTGTCAAAGGCCCGGGCATAGGTGGCCCCGGCGGAGATGTAGGGCTCGGTCTCCTCATCCCCGGTGACCGCCCGGTAGGCCCCCAGCAGGCTGACCACCAGGGGGCTGTCCAGAGGCACGTGGATGGGCCGCAGCCAGTCGTACTCCTCCGCGGTGAGGCCGTACTCCCCCGCCCTGGCCGCCACCAGGCCGAAGATCTCCTCCTTGGTCCGCCCCACCGGGAGGCGCAGGTCCAGGCACAGCTCCCCCCCGGTCCCGTCCCAGGAGAATTTGCCCAGGTTCACCGTCACCGGGCCGGAGAAGTCGGACAGGTCCTCCCCGGTGAAGCCCTCGAAGCGGAACTTGTCCTCCAGCACGTCGCTGGTAAACCGGATGATATCGCCGGTATACCCTGCCTCCTTCAGAGCCCGGAGGAGGCGCAGGTTGGCGCTGACCCCCTTCCAGGGGTTCTTGGCGTGGGCCGTGGTCCCCTGGACCCGGATCTCCCCCTCTCCGGCGTGAAAGGGGTAGCCCAGCTTGTCCAGGGCCGCCTCCACCTGCCCATTCCGGGGACAGCTGGCCCAGGCGGACACGGCGTTGAAGCTGTCGCCCCCCCGGCAGGGCACGGGGGCGGGCTGGGGCGAGCGCAGGCGCAGCTGCAGCAGGCCCTTCTCCGCATAGGTCAGGGGGAAGGTGGAGTCGGGGGTAAAGGCCGCCTGGGGGATCTCCTCCCGGGCGCAGTAGGCCTGGATGCAGCGCCACAGGTTCTCCTCGTCGGTGCCGAAGATGAAGCGCACCCGGTGATTGAGGGCATACCCGTCGTCCAGCAGGGATTTGAGGGCATAGGCCGCCGCCACCACGGGGCCCTTGTCATCCTGGGTGCCCCGGCCCCACAGCCACCCGTCCTCCACCACCGGCTGGAAGGGGTCGTGGCTCCACCCGTCCTCCCGGCGGGCATTCACCACGTCCAGATGGCCCAGCACGCCGAAGAGGGGCCCCTCCCCTACCTCGGCCCAGCCGTACTTCCCGCCGGGGTCCTTGCAGGTGCGAAACCCCAGACCCGCCATCATCTCCAGGGCGGCGTCCAGACAGCGCTCCACCTCCCGCCCGAAGGGGGCCCCCTCCTCCCCCTGTGAGAGCACAGAGGGGATCTCCACCAGGCGGCACACATCCGCCACGATCCGGTCCCGATAACGTCTCATATGAATCTCTCTCCTCAAAGAGCGCAGGCGCGCCCCGGTTTTTCAGGGCCTTTGCCCCTTCTTCCCTTTTGTATCATTATAGAGGAGATGCCCCACACCTATGTGATCATCTTTGGGGTCATCGTGCTGTGCGCCCTGCTGACCTATCTGGTCCCGGTGGGCAGCTTCGAGACCCAGGAGGTCTCCTACATGGTGGGGGAGACGGAAAAGACCCGCACCGTGGTCATCCCCGAGAGCTTCCGCTATGAGTACGATGAGAACGGCCAGGCGGTGCGCAAGGGCGTGCCCCTGTTCGGCACCGAGGACTTCGGCGAGCAGGGCGTGCTCAACTACGTCTTTGAGGGCCTCACCTCGGGAGACAAGTGGGGCAGCGCCGTGGGCATCGTGGCCTTCATCCTGGTCATCGGCGGGGCCTTCGGCATCGTGATGCGTACCGGCGCCGTGGACGCCGGCATCCACGCCATGATCCGCCGCACGAAAGGCAAGGAGATCATCCTCATCCCCGTGCTCTTCACCCTGTTCTCCCTGGGCGGCGCCGTGTTCGGCATGGGGGAGGAGGCCATCCCCTTCGCCATGATCGTGGTGCCCCTCACCATTGCCATGGGCTATGATGCGGTGGTGGCGGTGTGCGTGACCTACGTGGCCACCCAGATCGGCTTTGCCACCAGCTGGATGAACCCCTTCGGCCTTGTGATCGCCCAGGGTATCTCCGGCGTGCCCGTGCTGTCGGGCGCCTTCTTCCGCATGGTGATGTGGACCGTTTTTACCGGGGCGGGCATCGCCTACACCATGATCTACGCCCGGAAAATCAAGCGCAACCCCCTGCTGTCCGTGTCCTATGAGAGCGACGGGTACTACCGCACCCAGATGGCTGAGACCGAGAGCAGCCAGGTGGAGTTCAAGCTGGGCCAGGCCCTGGTGCTGCTGGTGATCCTGGCCACCATCGTGTGGACCGTGTGGGGCGTTGTGGTGAAGGGGTACTACATCCCGGAGATCGCCTCCCAGTTCTTTGTGATGGGCCTGGCGTCCGGCATCATCGGCTGCGTGTTCAAGCTCAACGGCATGAAGGCCTCCGACGTGGCCAGCTCCTTCCAGCGGGGAGCCGCCGACCTGGTGGGGGCCGCCATGGTGGTGGGCATGGCCCAGGGCATCGTCATCATCCTGGGGGGCACCGACGCCACCGAGCCCAGCGTGATGAACACCATCCTCAACTCCCTGGGCGGGGCCATCCAGGGCCTGCCCAGCATGCTGTCCGCCTGGCTCATGTACGTGTTCCAGAGCGTCTTTAACTTTTTCGTGGTCTCCGGCTCCGGCCAGGCGGCCCTCACCATGCCCATCATGGCCCCCCTGGCCGACTTTGCCGGGGTGTCCCGGCAGGTGGCGGTGCTGGCTTACCAGCTGGGCGACGGCCTGACCAACCTGATCGTGCCCACCTCCGGCTGCCTGCTGGGGGTGCTGGGCGTGGCCCGGCTGGAGTGGGGCAAGTGGGCCCGGTTCCAGATCAAGATGCAGGGAATCCTCTTCCTGCTGTCCACCATCTTTGTCCTGGTGGCGGTGGCCATCAACTTCTCCTGAGCACGCTTCAAAAAAATGCAAGCATTTTTTTGAGGGGATGCAGCCTGCAAGACACATTCCGTTGCTTGCATAGACTTTGGCTTTTTCGACAGTCCGTGTGGGGCGCCGGCACAGCCGGCGCCCCACAGCGTTTCTCCCATTGCAAAGGCGGACAGATTTGGTACAATAGCAGTAACACCATGAAAAAGGAGGGGTGCCCCATGGGCAAGCTCATTCCCTTCGGGAAGAACCCGGCGGCAGAGGACCGGGACGCCCTGCTGGCCGCCCTGGCCGCCGTCCGGGAGGAGATCGCCCGGCTGGATCTGGAGGAGCCGGAGGACATGGACAGCGAGGCCCACACCCTCTGGGGTGACCGGCACGAGGAGCTGGAGGACCAGGCGGACGACATCCTGGACCTGCTGGATACCCTGCCCTCCCCCTGACCTGTCCCGCCATGTAAAATAAACCCAAGGAGGCGTTTTCATGCTGGCCTATACCTACACCGCCCCGGGCCGATTTGAACTGCTGGACAAGCCCCGCCCCGCCATTCTTCACCCCCGGGACGCCATCGTCCGGGTGACCCTCTCCTCCATCTGCACCAGCGACCTGCACATCAAGCACGGCTCCGTGCCCCGGGCGGTGCCCGGCATCACCGTGGGCCACGAGATGGTGGGGGTAGTGGAGGAGGTGGGCTCCGCCCTCACCGCCCTGCACCCCGGGGACCGGGTGGCGGTGAACGTGGAGACCTTCTGCGGGGAATGCTACTTCTGCCGCCACGGGTGGGTGAACAACTGCACCGATCCCCAGGGGGGCTGGGCCCTGGGCTGCCGCATAGACGGGGGTCAGGCGGAGTACGTGCGGGTCCCTTACGCCGACCAGGGCCTCACCCCCATCCCGCCCTCCGTCACCGACCGGCAGGCCCTCTTTGTGGGGGACATCCTGGCCACGGGCTACTGGGCGGCGGACATCTCCCAAATCACGGCGGAGGACACAGTGCTCATCATCGGCGGCGGCCCCACCGGGATCTGCACCCTCCAGTGCGTGCTTCTCCAGGGGCCCCGGCGGGTCATCCTGTGTGAGAAGGACCCCCTGCGCCTGGCCTTTGTCCGGGCCCGCTACCCCCAGGTGCTCACCGTGGGGCCGGAGGAGGCGGCGGACTTTGTCCGCGCCCACAGCGACCACGGCGGGGCCGACCGGGTGCTGGAGGTGGCCGGCGGGGCGGACACCTTCTCCCTGGCCTGGCAGTGCGCCCGGCCCAACGCCATCGTCACCGTGGTGGCCCTGTACGACGGCCCCCAGGTCCTGCCCCTGCCGGAGATGTACGGCAAGAACCTCACCTTCAAGACCGGCGGAGTGGACGGGTGTCGATGCGGCGAGATCCTCTCCCTCATCGCCGCGGGCAGGCTGGACACCACCTCCCTCATCACCCACACCTATCCCCTGGCGGACATCGCCGCGGCCTATGACCTGTTTGAGTCCCGCCGGGACGGGGTCATCAAGGTGGCCATTCAGGGGCCGGAGGGCTGACAGGATATGAAAAAGGTCTGTCACAAAATGCACAGACTGCACAAAACCCCGTCATTCCGAGAAAAACGGCCGCCCGGTGGGCGGCCGTTTTTCGTGGGAATCCGCCTTCCTTGCCGGGAATCCGGATTGCCACGCCAGTGTGCCCACTGGCTCGCAATGACAGGTATGTGCAAAATGTCAATTCTGCAACAGACCCTTTTCAGGAGCAAAAAAAGAAACACCAGCCTGTTGGCTGGTGTTTCTTCTGGAGGCGCCACCCAGAATCGAACTGGGGATGGAGATTTTGCAGACCTCTGCCTTACCGCTTGGCTATGGCGCCGTATGTACCGCTGGTACGGTACAACCTCCCTTTGCCCTGCCCGCAGGCCGGACGCTGAGAAAAAACTGGAGCGAGTGACGAGGCTCGAACTCGCTTCCGCACCCACAAAAGCGCTGCTTTTGCGGGGCCCGCACCTCTTGATTTCACCGCCCACGGCACGCCGTGGGCGCGGGTGGAGGCAGCGAGTTCTCCGCTGTCCACCCTTCTGATCTCTCAAAGCCGGGTGCTGAGAAAAAACTGGAGCGAGTGACGAGGCTCGAACTCGCTACCTCCACCTTGGCAAGGTGGCGCTCTACCAGATGAGCTACACTCGCAGATCGGGACCCACAGGGTCCCATGGTGCCTCCGGCCGGAATCGAACCAGCGACACGGGGATTTTCAGTCCCCTGCTCTACCAACTGAGCTACAGAGGCATATGGCGACGCGGAAGGGACTTGAACCCTCGACCTCCGGCGTGACAGGCCGGCGTTCTAACCAACTGAACTACCGCGCCATATGGTGGTGGGAACAACAGGGCTCGAACCTGTGACATCATGCTTGTAAGGCATGCGCTCTACCAGCTGAGCTATGCTCCCGGGCCTTTCGTTTCCGACACCCGCCGGACGACGAATGTTATTATACAAAACATGGGGCCCGCTGTCAACAGAAAATTAAGATTTTTTTCGGGGCCGCCCGGAGGCGGCCCCGGTCCTCTTTAAATCGTCACGATGTGGCCGAGCGCAGCAGCTCCTCCAGCTCCTGGGCGGTAAAGTCGTACACCGCGTCGCAGAACTGACAGGTGAGCTGGGCGAAGCCCTGCTGGTCGATCATCTCCCGCAGCTCCTTGGCCCCCAGGCTGATGAGGGCCCGGCTCACCCGCTCCCGGGAGCAGTAGCACCGGTACTCCACCCCGGCGCGCTCCAGCACCTCACTCTCAAAGCCCTCCAGCACCTGGCGGAGCATCTCCTCGGCGGACACGCCCCGGTCCATCACCTGGCTCACAGGGCCCAGGGCGGCAATGTTCTGCTCCAGCAGGGTGATGGTCTCCTCCGGCGCGCCGGGCAGAAGCTGCACCAGGAACCCCCCGGCGGCGGTCACGCCCCCGTCAGGCGCCACCAGCACCCCCAGGGCGCAGGCGGTGGGGATCTGCTCGCTCTCCACAAAGTAGGCGGCGATGTCCTCGGCGATCTCGCCCCCCACCAGCTGGATGCTGCCCACATAGGGCTCCTTGAGCCCCAGGTCCTTGATGACGGTGATCTCCCCGTCCTGTCCCACGGCGCTGCCCACGTCCAGCTTCCCCGGGGCCTTCCGGGGCAGGTCCACCGCCCCGTTCTGCACATAGCCCCGGACATTGCCCTCACTGTCCGACACGGCGGTGATGGTGCCCAGGGGGCCGCCCCCCCGGATGCGCAGGGTGAGGGAGCTCCCCTCCCCCTTCAGGTCGCTGCCCATCATGGAGGCCCCCATGAGGGTCCGCCCCAGGGCCGCCGTGGCCACGGGCCAGGTCTTATGGATCTGACGGGCCCGCTCCACCATCTCCCGGCCGGAGATGGCCATGGCCTTCACATACCCGTCGGTGGTGATCATGCGAATGAGTTCATCCATGGTTACTGTGTTTCCTTTCGTGATACAAAGAAGATGCGCTGGTCCTCCGGCGTGGGGGGCCGCATTTTCAGGGGGCCGTACTGCTTCACGGCGGAAAAGCCCGCCTCCTTTAAATATGCCTCCAGCTCCTCAGGCTCGTAGGCGTACTCCTCATGGACCTCCTCCCCCCGGCTCCAGCGGCCGTCCGCCTCCCGGCGGAAGATGTCCATGCCGTAGGTGCACAGCCGCCGGCGGGGGGAGTAGCTGCCCCGCCAGACGCAGTAGACGTCCTCATCCTCGTCCAGAAAGACCTGTCCGTCCACGGCGGCCAGGGCGGCGGGGGTGCGGATGTCAAAAAGGAAGATGCCCCCCGGGTTCAGGGCCTGGTACACCCGGCTGAAGGCGGAGCGCAGGCTCCGGGGCCGGGTGACATAGTTGACGCTGTCCAGGCAGCACACGCAGGCGTCCACCCCCTCCGCCAGCTTAAGGCGGGCCATGTCCTGACACACCAGAAGGGGCGGGGGGTCCAGCTCCCCGCACTTGTCCCAGGCCACCGCCAGCATATCGGGGGACCGGTCCACCCCGGTGACCCGGTATCCCCGCTCCGCCAGCTCCCACGTGAGGGAGCCCGTGCCGCAGGCCAGGTCCAGCACCGTCTCCACCGGCCGCCCCGCCCGGCGAAAGTGCCGCTGGAGGTAGTCTGCCCACCGGCTGTAGCGCACATCCTCCGTCAGGGCGTCATAGCTGTCCGCCAGAAATCCGTAGCTGCTCACTGGCGCTCCTTGAGCATATCCCGCACCCGGGGCAGCACCTCTTTATAGCCGTCCGCCCCGTACTGCAGCGAGCGGTTCACCCGGCTGATGGTGGCGCTGGAGGCCCCGGTGCGCTCCAGGATATCGTTGTAGATCATGCCCTCGTTGAGAAGAATGGCCACCTCAAAGCGCTGCTCCATGGCCCGCAGCTCCGCCACGGTGCACAGGTCCTGAAAAAACTTCTTGCACTCGTCCAGATCTTTCAGGGTGAGAATGGCCTCGTAGAGCACGTCGCTCCTGGCCTTTTCCTTTTTTTCCATACAGTCTGCCTCCATATAGTCCTCAGCCCCATATATGCGCCCGGCGGAACTGAGTGTATTTTCGTTCAGTAAAATTTATTTTACCATGCCGGAATACCAAAGTAAAGTATGAAAGCATCCCGCCGCCGGCCGGGGGGCCGGGGGCGGAAAAGCGGCATTTTCCCAGCAAGAATTTCTTGCGCTGTGGCGGAAAAGCGGGTATAATAGCTGTGTTCTCAGGCCGGATAAGGCAAATCCACCCTGCGTGGTTGCGAATCCCGGCCATGGAGGAACTGTATATGGTAAAAGCAATCGTAGGCGCCAACTGGGGCGACGAGGGCAAGGGCAAAATCACAGACCTGCTGGCCGAGCAGTCGGACGTGGTGGTCCGCTTTCAGGGCGGAGCCAACGCCGGCCACACCATCATCTGTGATTACGGCAAGTTCGCCCTCCATCAGCTCCCCTCCGGTGTGTTCTACCCCCACACCACCAATGTCATCGGCAACGGGGTAGCGCTGAACATCCCCACCTTCCTCAAGGAGATTCAGGCCCTGGTGGATGGCGGCGTCCCCACCCCCCGCATCATCGTCTCGGAACGCACCCAGATCGTCATGCCCTACCACGTGCTGCTGGACCAGTACGAGGAGGAGCGGCTTGGAGGACAGGCCTTCGGCTCCACCAAGTCGGGCATTGCCCCCTTCTACTCGGACAAGTATGCCAAAAACGGCGTGCAGATCTGCGAGCTCTTTGACGAGAAGACCCTGCGCCGGCGGCTGGAGAACATCTGCACGCTGAAAAACGCCCTCATCGTCAACCTCTACCACAAGCCCCCCATCGACCTGGACGAGCTGATGGAGCAGCTCATGGAGTACCGGGAGGGCATCGCCCCCTATGTGGGGGACGCCCGGGCCTTTGTGCAGCAGGCCCTGAAGGAGGGCAAGCAGGTGCTGCTGGAGGCCCAGCTGGGCTCTATGAAGGACCCGGATTTCGGTATCTACCCCTTCACCACCTCCTCCCACACCCTGGCCGGCTTCGGCACCATCGGCGTGGGGGTCTCTCCCCGGCAGATCAGCGACATCATCGCCGTCACCAAGGCCTACTCCAGCGCCGTGGGAGCGGGGGACTTTGTCTCTGAGCTCTTCGGGGATGAGGCCGAGGAGCTGCGCCGCCGGGGCGGCGACGCGGGCGAATACGGCGCCACCACCGGCCGGCCCCGCCGGGTGGGCTGGTTCGACGCCGTGGCCACCCGGTACGGCTGCGAGCTCCAGGGCGCCACCGAGGTGGTGCTTACCGCCATCGACTGTCTGGGCTATCTGGACGAACTGAAGGTGTGCGTGGGCTACGAGATCGACGGCCAGGTCACCCGGGACTTCCCCGTCACCCCCCTGCTGGACAAGGCCAAGCCGGTGTACACCACCCTCCCGGGCTGGAAGTGCGACATCCGGGGGGAGACCGACTACAGCAAGTTCCCCCCCGAGGCCAAGGCCTATGTGGAATTCCTGGAGCAGGAGATCGGCGTGCCCATCAAGACCGTCTCCACCGGCCCCAAGCGCCACGAGATCGCCAAGCGGCTTTAAACCCCGTCTTTTCCCTTGTTCACGTCAAGCGGCCGGCCCCTTTCACGGGGCCGGCCGCTTCAGCGTGTCGAAGAAATCGACACGCTTCAAAAAAATGCAAGCATTTTTTTGAAGAGATGCAGCCCGCTGCGTCGCACTCGCTTTGCTCGCACGCTTGCGGGCTGAGAAGTGTTTTTCCCGAGGCGCATGTCCCCGGAAAAAACGGATTTCACTTGATTTTGCCGCCTCCGGGCGGCAAAACTCTGCCGAGAGCTTTTTAGCTTGCAAGACACATTCCGTTTCTTGCGTAGACTTTGGCTTTTTCGACAGGCTGAAATGGCCGGCCCCTTTGTCTGTGGAGCATATTCTTCTGCCGCCCACACAAAAAAGAGGATATTGGGCTGAACACACGCGCAAACTAGAGCTCAGACGGCCTGCCGTCCACCTTTGTATCAAGGAGGCGCCCCGCCATGATCGCCTGCAACAGCGACTGCGTGTTCCAGCAGGAGGGCTGCTGCGCCCTGGACCGGGCCGCCGCCTGCGGCCGGCCGGGCAGCCGGGAGAAGTGCATCTACTACCTGCCCCGCACCGGCGGTGTCACAGCAGCACCGCCAGGGCCTCCCGGATATTGCGCACCCGAATGAGCTCCAGCCCCTCCGGCGCGGCCAGCTTGGAGCTGCTGCGGGCGGGCACCAGGCACTTGGTAAACCCCAGCCGCCGCACCTCGGACAATCGCTGGGCCAGGGTGTTTACCGAGCGCAGCTCCCCGGTGAGGCCCACCTCCCCGATGGCCACCAGGTCCGCCGGCACCGGCTTGTCCCGGAAGCTGGAGGCCATGGACATGATGAGGGCCAGGTCCGCCGCGGGCTCGTCCAGGGAGAGGCCGCCGATGACGTTCACATAGGCGTCGCAGCTGTTCACCATCAGGCCCCCCCGCTTCTCCAGCACCGCCAGAAGCATCATGGCCCGGTTGTAGTCAAAGCCGTTGCTGGCCCGCCTGGGGTTGCCGTAGCTGCTGGGGGCCAGCAGGGCCTGCACCTCCGCCAGAACGGGGCGCACCCCCTCCATGACGCAGGTGACGCAGGAGCCGGGGGCGTCCTGGGGCCGGCCGGAGAGGAGCATCTCCGAGGGGTTGGGCACCTCCTCCAGCCCGCCGTCGGCCATCTCAAACACGCCGATCTCATTGGTGGCGCCAAAGCGGTTTTTGGCCGCCCGCAGGATGCGGTAGGTGTTGTGCTGCTCCCCCTCGAAGTAGAGCACACAGTCCACCATGTGCTCCAGGACCTTGGGCCCGGCGATGGAGCCCTCCTTGTTCACATGGCCGATGACAAAGACGGTGACCCCCTCCCCCTTGGCCAGCTGCATCAGGGCCATGGTGCACTCCTTCACCTGGCTGATGCTGCCCGGGGCGGAGGTGCTGTCCCCGTTGTAGAGGGTCTGGATGGAGTCCACAATGAGGATCTGGGGCTGGAGCTGGCGTACCGACTCCAGAATATCCTCCAGGTTGGTCTCCGCCTGGAGATAGAGGGAGTCCCCCGCCACCCCCAGCCGGCGGGCCCGCAGCTTGATCTGCCGCTCGGACTCCTCGCCGGATACATAGAGCACCTTGGCAAAGGAACACAGGTTCTGGCAGATCTGGAGCATGAGGGTGGACTTGCCGATGCCCGGCGCGCCCCCCACCAGCACCAGGGAGCCCTGGACCGCGCCGCCCCCCAGTACCCGGTCCAGCTCCGCCATACCGGTGTGGAAACGCAGCTCGTCGGTAATCTCCACCTCGCCGATGGGCCGGGGGCGGCTGCTCAGCCCGGCGCCGCCCCCGCCGGAGCGCAGGGGGGCGCCGCTCTTGCGCCGGGGCTCCGCCGGCCGCTCCTCAATGGTGTTCCACGCCCCGCAGGCGGGGCATTTCCCCTGCCATTTGGGGGTCTCGTTTCCGCACTGGGTGCAGTAAAAAAGGGTCTTTGCCTTAGCCATGGGTATTCTCTCCCTCGTGTATGATCTCCCACCCGGAGAGGCAGGCTGCCGCCAGGCCGGCGGCCACTTTCAGCTGGTACTGGGGCTGGATGAGCATCAAATCCTCTGTGGGATTTGAGAGGAAGCCGCACTCCACCAAAATGGCGGGGCAGCTCACATGCTGCATGAGATAGACCGTACCCGGAATGGGCTTGGCCTGGCGGGTGTTGGAGGGGTCCAGGGCCTGGCGCAGCAGCTCCTGGGCCGCCAGGGCCCAGTCCTGGCTTCCCTCCGCGCCACCATAGAACACCTGGGCCCCGGAGTACCGGGGGTCCGGGAAGGTGTTCTGGTGGATGCTGATGAGCATGGCCTGGGGCTGCGCCTCCACCAGGGCCACTCGGTTTTTCAGGTCGGACACCTTTTTCTCCCGCAGGGTCTCCGCCTGGGGGTCATGGACGGAGATGTCCTCCTCCCGGGTCATCTCGACGGGAAAACCGTACAGCGCCAGCAGCCACTCCAGCCGCAGGGCAATGGCCAGGTTGATCTCGCTCTCCGGGTGGCCGGACAGGGACACCGCCCCGCCGTCCTCCCCGCCGTGGCCCGGGTCGATCACAAAAGCCGGGGGGAACAGAGCTGCCCCCTCCTCCCCCATGGCGGGGGCAAACACCGGGGCCCACACCGCCCCCAGGACCAGGGCCAGGGCGCACAGGAGAAAAATTATTTTTTTCACGGTCCCTCACCTCATCCCACCATATGAGGCGGATTCCCCCGGTATGTGGCCGGAAACTCATTATACCACGGCGGCACGCCCTTGGGAAGAAGCGCCCGGACATCCGGCAGGCCATAGAATGGAGCGGGACCACCCGTCCCCACCGCGGCAGCGCGGTGATCTGAATCCATCAGGAGGTATCACACCGTGAGTCCTGACAAAACCCCTGTCGTCACCTGTTCCGACGGCAGCGGCGCCCTGCCCTCCTGCGCTCCCCTGGCGGTGCCCATCGTGGCTCCCCAGGGCCGGGGGCAGCAGCGCTACACCCATGGGGAGGCCCTGAATCAGGGCACCCTGTTCCCCGGGCTGAACCTGCCCTTCTTCCGCATGGAGAAGGCCGCCGGTCTGGCCGACTCCCCCCTCACCCAGCTCCAGGCCCTGGAGTTTGTGGTCACTGAGCTGGGGCTCTACCTGGACACCCACCCCGACGATCAGGAGGCATTCGCCCTCTTCCAGAAATATGTGGCCATGGAGCGGGAGGCCCGGAGCACCTACGAGCGTACCCACGGCCCTGTGCGCCAGGCGGAGGCAGCCGCAGCGTCCCGTTACAACTGGCCCGATGATCCCTGGCCCTGGGAGCTGGGAAAGGAGATGAAGGGCTGATGTTCCTCTACGAGAAGAAATTGCAGTACCCCGTCCGGGTGCGCACCCCCAACCCCCGGCTGGCCTCCGTTATCATCAGTCAGTACGGAGGTCCCGACGGCGAACTGGGCGCCTCCCTGCGCTATCTGAGCCAGCGCTACTCCATGCCCTGGCCCCAACTCAAGGGCCTGCTCACCGATATCGGGACTTCAGATGGGTTTCAGGTCCGCCCGGCATAAAAACCGGTGCGCTTTCTGGGAAAGCGCACCGGTTTTTGTCATTTCAGCTATCATTTTTCTGCGCCCTCTGCCGGCGCGAAAAGAAGCTGCGCCCCGCAGGGGTCAGGGCTTGCAGATGCCGCAGGGCTCGTACCCCTGGTCCATCAGCTCCTGCCGGGTGCCGGTGTAGTCCTGCCGGTTGTCCGGGGACATGGAGGCCACCCCGGAGCAGTCGGGCAGGTGAAACTTCCCCGAGCTGGTGTTGAGGACATAGTGGGTCTCTTCCTCTCCCGCGGGACTGGAGGCGGACGGGGCGGCGTCCTCCTCCTCCGCCAGGGCGCTCTCCCCGGTGGCGTAGTCAATGGTGATGCCGGGCTGGACGTTGTAGGCGTACACATGGAAGCACACGCCCTCCCCCTGGTCCTCCACGCTGAGGGCCTCCATCACCACCCCCCGGGCCACCAGCTCGTCCCCCTGAAAGACCGGGGTCACCCGGTAGAGGACGTGGTTGCCCGTCTCCTGCACATAGTCGGCCACCAGGTTCTCAAAGGGGAGCATCCCCTCCACGTTGAGGTACCGGGTGCCGGTGATGAGATTGGCCTCGTTGGCGTTCTCCCCGGTGAGCTGGAAGCCGATGAGGTGGCAGCGGTTATAGAGGTATTTGCCGTCCACGATGTCATACTTCACCGTGTGCCAGCCGGAGGGCTTCACCTGGCCAATGCTTCCCCGGTCCTCCGTGGGCATCAGGTCCTGCCCCACGCTGGCCATGGCCACCCCGCACCGCCCCAGGCTGTCCAGGGGGCTGTAGGACTCGTAGGACTCATCGGTAATCTCCTCCTGGGTGAAGGCGGGCTGGTTGTCCTCCAGGACCACATAGGGCTCCCCGCTGTAGGGGGGCACCTGGTCCAGGGTGACGGCCCCCCCGGAGAGGGACTGGCTGGGCTGGTGGGGCGAGCTCTGGGATGGGGCGGCCATGTCGCACCCGGACAGCAGCAGGGCGCACAGGGTGGCCAGGGCCAGCAGCAGCGCCAGGGGGCGGCGGCGGGATGTGTTGTTCAGCATTTGCAGTAGACCTCTTTCGTAATGGTTTTGTGGGAGTGGCCCGGAAACTCCCGGCACTCCGCCAGGCGCCACTCCCCCGTGGGGGGCGGGAAGTCCGCCCGCAGGTCCGCGGGGTACACCCGGTTCCAGCGGTACAGGATCACCTGCTCCGCCCGGGGCAGCCAGGGGCCGGGGGGCTGGTCCTCCACCAGGCACAGCTCCCCCGGCCCGGCCCGCTGGAGGAAGTCCTCCTCCACCACCGCAGGCAGCTCCCTCTCCGGGAACTGCCGCCGGGAGTAGGGGTTCATCCGCAGCACCCTCCCGGCGGCCATGGCCAGGATGTCCCGCCGGACCTCCCGGTCCTGGCTCTGGCGGCGGCGGTTGAAGAGCATACCGCCCCGGTCGTCCACGCAGAGGATCAGTATCATAGGCGCCTCCCCCGCCCCTTCCGGGCGGTTTTGTATCAAATGTTACAGATCATATATGTAAAGCATTTATACATTACATGCAGAAATGATTCCCTTTCAGAGAAACTATTTTCAAAATTCTTTCCCTTTTCTCTCCTATAAGCTCCAGCTTTGTCCCGGAGCGCCTGGTTTTATAGTGTAATGTAATTGCGCTTTACAGTATTTCCCCTTCCGCCTGGGCGGACCATCTCTTGTCCCCTATTGTACCACACCACCGGCCGGAAGCACCAGAGGGAAAATCCATCTGTCAGCCTCATTTTTCTCCCTGAAACTTCCAGATCCCAGGTTGTCCCCTCAGGGCCACTTCCACGTTTCGCCCCGGCAGCAGCCGCAGCTGCGCCAGGAGGGCCGGCAAAATGGGCCTTCCCTCCTCCCCTTCCGCCAGGGCCCGCAGGGCGTTTTCCAGGGCGCCGCACCCCTTCTCCTCCTCCATCCGCTGTGCCAGCCGGGCCTCCTCTCTGGCGCAATGGGCCCGCACCAGCGCCAGCTCCTCCCGGTCCAGCTCCCCCGCCAGCATGGCCTCCGCCGCCCGGCGGCGGCGCTCCGCCAGGGCCCGGCGCTGGGCGGCAATGTGCCGCAGCAGCTTCTCCTTCTCCCCCATGTCCCCGGCGGTCTCCACCGCCCGGAGAACGGCCTCTCCCTCCCGCCGCCAGTCCACCTCCAGGGAGGCGGCCGCCCGGCGCACCAGCTCCATGGCCTCCCCGTCCCCGATGCTCCAGCCCAGGGTGCAGCCCTGCCGCCCCCTGGCGCAGGCCCTGGCGCAGCCCCACCGCAGGGCGACAGCCCCCTCCCGCCCCTTCCGCCGCCGGGCCACGCAGGGGCCCCCGCACACGCCGCACCACACCTTTCCCGACAGGGGATACCGCCCGACGGGTCCCCCCCGGCCCGCCCGGCGCCGCTCCAGCTCTGCCGCGGTCTCCTCCCACAGTTCCCGGGAAATAATGGCCGGGTGGTGGTCCCGCAGGACCACCAGGGCCTCCTCCCCCCGGTTGGGCCGCCGGGCGTGGGTGAGGTAGTCCGGCGTGATGGTCTTTTTCTGCACCAGGTCCCCCACATACTTCTCGTTGCGCAGGATCTTGGCCAGGCTGCCGGCGCTCCACCGGCTCCCCCCCTGTCCCGTGGGGCAGCCCCGCTCCTCCAGCTCCCGGGCGATGGCCGCCGGGCTCTTCCCCTCCCGGGCGTAGCGGTGGAAGATAAGGCGCACCACCTCCGCCTCCTCCGGGTCCACCGCCAGGGTGGTCCCGGCCCGGCGGTACCCCAGGGGGGCCCGGCCAAAAACCGACCCCTGCTCCATCCGCCGCTGCTGCCCCCATTTCACCCGCTGGGAGGTGCGCCTGCTCTCCTCCTGGGCGATGGAACCCATGATGCTCAGCCGGAGCTCCGCGTCGGCGTCCAGGGTGGAGATGCCGTCCGCCAGAAATACCACCCCCACTCCCAGGGCCCGCAGCTCCCGGGTGCAGGCGATGGTGTCCAGAATATTCCGGGAGAAACGGCTCACCTCCTTGGTGAGCAGGAGGGTAAAGCGGCCCTGCCGGGCGTGGTCCATCATGCGGTTGAAGGCGGCGCGGTTGCGGGTGGAGGTGCCCGAGAGCCCCTCGTCGGCATAGATCTCCCACAGTGTCCACTCCGGGCGCTGGGCGATGTAGCGCCGGAAGAAGCGCTGCTGGCTGTCAAAGGAGCTGGCCTGGTCCTCCCGGTCGGTGGACACCCGGCAGTAGGCCGCCACCGGGATCTTCCCGCTCATCCCTTGTCCCTCCCCAGCAGGCCCAGGGCCCGCTCGCAGGTGTCCCGGTCCACCGACCCCCGGCGGACAAGCTCCAGCAGCAGCGCCTCCCGAAGGGCCAGGGTGTACCCGGCTGCGGGGTACCGCCCCTCCGGGGCTTCCACGGTGATCCAGTTCAATCCCACCACCTCCTCCCCACCAGCGTATGTGCCCCGCCTGTGGGTGAGACCTGTTTTGCCCCCCATGTAGGAACTGAGGAGCTGGGACACCTGGAGATGATCGGCGCCCTGGTCCACCAGCTCACCCGCAATCTCACCGAGGAGCAGACCCGGGAGGGGGGCTTTGCCCCCTACTTCGTGGACCACACCACCGGCGTCTATCCCACCGCCGCCTCCGGCTTCCCCTGGAGCGCCGCCTCCATGGCGGTAAAGGGGGACGTGATCTGCGACCTCACCGAGGACCTGGCGGCGGAGCAGAAGGCCCGGGTGACCTACGACAACATCCTGCGCCTGAGCGACGACCCCGACGTGAGCGACGTCATCCGCTTCCTGCGGGAGCGGGAGATCGTCCATTTCCAGCGCTTCGGTGAAACAATACAATCAAGGTAAAGTCAGATTTTCCATATGATTTCGGCGCTGTCCTGGGCAGCTTTTATGACAAAAATCAGTTGATCCACAACGGCCCGTTTATCCTCAAAGCGCAGCATATCCCACTTTTCCATGTAACCGCGGATCTGCCCGACGTCACATTGTCTGCTGCTCTGGATTGGAGACAACTGGCTGATTTCTTCCCGATAGGATGTGAGCTGCGTGTCCAGTTCTTTGACGCGGCGGTTTATATAGTCCATGAGCACATCGTTTGCGGACGACACCTTATCAAGCAGCTTGCTGATCTCCTCTGTGGTCTGCTCAATTTTCACATTCAAGGCGTGTACCCTCGGGTCCTCGGGTGCCTGAAGCGGAGGTGTCAGCGTTTCAAACTGCCGGATATGCTCCCGCATCTCCTGTAGGACAAAGGCCTCAAAGTCATCTGCCAATATTCCACCCACGCCCTCGCATCGGTTCGTCTGCATCCTGCGGCTGCAAATAAAATAGCGCACGGTCCTGGCCTTCAGTCTGCATTTCCGGATGGTCAGCGCGTAGCCGCACTTCCCGCATTTGATCTTTCCAGCCAGCCAGGTATTGCTGGCCTTCAGCGGCTTTGTGACCTGTTTGTTGTTGAGACACTTGACCCTCGCTTTCAGCCAGATGTCTGACGCCACAATACCCTCGTGAGGAGCCAGCACAAGATGCTGCCCCTCAAGGTGGCATTGCTTGCGACCGGCCCCCTTTTCTGAAAACAGATAGCACCCGAAATGTCCGATAAAATCCTCCGGGCTATTGTGGATATTGGTTCCCTGATCCCTGTAGAAACGGTATACATCCAGGTCCGCCCTGACATAGATCGGATTCTTGATCATCTCCGCAATGCGGCATCTGTCCCACGCGCCATTCTTTGACCTGGAATTTACGATCCCGTTTTCCAGCAGATAGCGTACAATGTCCCCATATGAAGTCTGCGGTCGTGCGTACATGGAGAAGATCAGTCTGACTATTTCCGCTTCCTCCGGTATGGGGACATAGTGAGACGTCCTCTTTCCGTCGATCACATGGGGCTCCTTCTTGTACCCATACGGAATGCGTCCTCCCATGTAAAACCCTTTTCTGCTTCTGGATACATAGGCATCACAGACACGCATCTGGATGGTCTCTCGCTCCAACTGGGCAAAGACAATGCAGATATTCAGCATTGCCCGGCCCATGGGCGTAGAGGTGTCAAATTTCTCGGTGCATGATACAAACTCTACCCCATACTCCTGAAACTCTGCCATCATGGTGGCAAAGTCCAGGATGGAACGGCTGATACGGTCCAGTTTGTAGCAAATCACCCGCTTGACCTCTCCCCGCCGGATCGCCTCCAGCATCTCCTGGAACTGCGGGCGGGCTGTGTTCTTGCCGCTGTAACCTTTGTCCGCAAAGGTTTTATATCTTCCTCCTCTCGCCTCATACTGGCAGTACTCGATCTGGCTCTCAATGGAGATGCTGTCCTCCCGATCTACGGACTGCCTGCCATAGATGGCGTCATATTGTTCCAAGAGCCCTTCCTCCTTACTGAAAAAGAAAGAGCCGTCAACGGGTTTATGATACCGTGACGGCTCCATGATTTAAGCATCGACGTACTTCGCAAAAATTTTATACAATCCGCTTTCGACGCTCTCTTTCCGTTTTTCCCGCTCCTCGTTGCTCTCGAAAGCCGGGATCATAGATCTGACTGTGATCTCCTTCTCCCCGACAAATCCCTTATGTATATCTGTCTCATAGGCGGCGCTTCTGGCAATGGATGCACACCCCCCGGGCGGTTGATAGCTTATTATATCACGCAGCGGCCTGCCGTATTCTCATTTTCCCGTAAGCGTTCAACAACCACCCACCTGGCATATTCATTTGGGCTGCAAGAAAATATCCCAAAACTCGAAAAGACAACAAGATAGTGGCCTTTTTATGAGCCAGGCGATTTGATGGTTATGGAAATTTTTATTTTATAATATGTATCTAAGAAACCAGCGGTAATCAACACTATTCCTCACCTTTGCCGCTGTTCGCTGAGAAGATGTCACACCATAAATGAGAAAAACTTTTCTCAAAATTGCACACAATTACACACAATATTATATTTGAGCGTTTATCATTCTTGGTCTTGTCTTCTTAACTTATTGTAGCATAGTCTGTAGAGTGTCTCTGTTCTCTACTGAGAGCATCAAAAGGCTATATACATATTCTGCAACAATTTTTCTGAACCTCACATATCGGTGAAGCAATGTTGTTGTAATCACAACTACCAGAACAAATTGCCACAGGCTGAAGTTCGAAATGCTGACAGGATCCAGTTCAATCCAGTTTCGCAAATCTCCATTTTGCCGCTCAAATAGAAAACGCGAGTTTCCATCTCTCATAATCAGCCAGGTACTCCCGCGCCTTGCGGTTTTGCTTTTGCCTGAGAGTGGAACGCCCACTCAGGTTGTACGTCTTTCCTTCCATCTCTTGAATCGCCACCGCAGAAAAATCCACAGGAATTCCGGCGCGTTCCCGCTCATACATTCTGTAAAATACCCCAGATAGCCAGATACGGTAGAAGCTGAGTTGTCTGTCCGTCTTCCCCTCCTGCTGCGCCTTTGTCATCCGTCTTGACAATGTGGCCCTGAGAGTCATGATCTTTGTATCGGACTTGATGCTACGCATGATGAATGTGCCCCCTATCCTGTCTCGGAGCACATCCTTGGAGTAGTTTGGGTGCTTGTACCGGAATTGCCTGAGAGCAACGGCATTGCGGAAGGCCGGGATCGACTCGCGGTAGATTGGGAAGGTCTCACCACCATAATGTATCGTGAGATTTTCCATATCGATGCAACTGCCGTCAACGGCTATGGTATCCTCTTCCCGCATCCCGCTATACCCCATCCAGAAAAAGCAGCGATAGATGTTGTCAATGGTCTCATCAGACTCCGGGTCAAACACCTCATCCAGACATCTCTGGAGGTGCAGCGGGCTCGACACCATCTGCGTTTTCACCTTGCCGAGACCAAGAAGGTCTACATGCATGATGCTGTCGCACGCGCCCGGGAAATTGTTCGCGATGCACCACCTCACATACTTCCGCAGGATCGTGATGCCCATCCACTTGCTTCCCGTCCGAAGACCAAAAACATTGTCCACCACAGGCTGCAGCTGGTCCACGGTGAAGGTGCACAGATCCTTCTCGTAAGTTTCCTCGTATGGCGAGACGGCCTCGAAAATCGTGTTTGCCACATTGCCTGTATGGATGCTCTTCGTGTAACTGGATATAAACCTGCGCTTATGTTCCTCGTTATACATTACCATATCTCCTCAGATTATTATAGAGGTCTTGGAAGTATTCAGGGCTGCGGCCATTCTCCATATCCGGATCAGGGACTCCATATCCAGAAAGGAGATGGCAGAGGTCGCCAGGAGGCTCCCCTCTGTCACACGCTTCATATCCTGGTCCGGCAGCTTTGTGATATACTTCCCGATGCGCTCCTTGGACATTCTCTCCGGGTTTTCACACAGCACCACGCTGTCCATACGAAGCCCCGTTTCACTCGCCTTCAGCAGGATGTGCGTTGGCTGTCCCAATTTCTTCATAGCACTCGTGATGGGCAGCTCTATGATGTTCGGGCTGTACTTATTGCCTGTGTTGTTCTGGAATACAAGGCCAGGGCGCAGTCCGGATTGCTCGCTCCCATGCCCCTCAAAACGCATCATGTAGATCTCTCCGATCTGAGGCACTCTCACATTCTGCTGACTCAAATGCATTCTCCTCTCCAATATAGATATGTTTATATGCGAAGTGTAGTATACTCAAATCGACTTATCAATATAATTAAATATAATTTTATTGTCAGCAAATGTATATATGGGTGCTCAACACGACTCATACAATTTTACAGTAGATTCGTTCAAGGCTCAATCGAAGTTGCAATTTCATGGGATGCCACATAGGGGGGTAGTTATGGTATTTCTCCCCTGCTATGTATCTATTTGCTGTAAGTCGCTTTATCTCCCACATGCAATTAAAATTTCAACTTATACAATTATAAATTTAAAACTTTTACCCAACAAGATATCGGATGTTAAGCAATTTATATTTGCTTGTGCTCTCGCCAGAAGAAATAAAACGCATAAAATCCTCTTATGACTTCGCATTGACTTTACTCCAATATCTATTAAAAAGTTAATATAATGGCGCATATACAATACAAGTGCAACAGTGTAAGAAAGAAGTGGACTCATAGGGGATACGCCCTTACAATGGTGTTTGCGGACAACCAAATGAAGGGGGGCAACCCTATGAGTCACTACAAACATCTTAGCATAGAAGAGCGGGAAAAGCTATACCTGATGCACGGGCAGGGGAAAAGTTTCCGGGAAAT
>CASFCS010000017.1 GCA_949293245.1 uncultured bacterium
GGGTCCACCCGTTCCCATCCCGAACACGGAAGTTAAGCTCACCTGCGCCGAAAATACTTGGCTGGAGACGGCCCGGGAAAATAGGTAATGCCGACACAAGGAAGAGATCTGCTGAAAAGCAGGTCTCTTTTTTGCTTTTTGCACGGATTCGGGCGGGGGAACCTTTTCCAGTGAGGGGCGTCTATCAGAATAGAGGAACACTGGAACAGGAGGGGCCCGGGATGAAAAGATGTGTGATACTGCTGGTGGGGCTGCTGCTCTTTGCGGCAGCTGGGTGCACGACAACCGGCGCGCCGGAGGAGGAGACCGCCTCGGGCGGACCGGACGGGACGGAGGCGGGGCTGTGCGCCGGTACTATTGCCGATATCAGCGGGGAAGAGGGCGCACAGGTGATCACGGTGGACAGCCAGGACTGGGGAAGCGTGCAGTTTGTCCTCACGGAGGACACCGCCTACCGGCAGCACTTCACCTACACCGGTGAGAGCCTGGAGGGAGGAAAAGACCTCCTTTACCTGGGCGCATCTGCTGAGGTCCAGTGGGAGAGGGACAGCGGCGGGGGCTGTACCGCCTGCACCGTCACCCTGTTCAACCACATATCCGATGTAGTGCAGCCCACGCTGACGCTGGCCACCCTGGAGGACCTGGCGGCACGCAGAGGGGAGGAGCTGACGTGGGAGGACCTGTCCCCCTATTACAGCCAGGAGGTGGGTTCCGGGCTGTATATCCTGCGCTACCCCATGGATGGCGGCTATGCCCTCCTGGTTGGCGGCGGCAGCATGGACCAGACGCCGCTGTATGTGCACCTCATCTCCTGCCACCACCCGGAGGACCCCATCGACGTGCGCTATGAGGACATGGACGCCTTTCTCACCGGACAGTGACTGCAAAGAACACAACACAATCAAAAGACGTGGCAGGGGCCCGAAGGAATTTCCTTCGGGCCCCTGCCGTGTATGGAGGTGAGAGAAGATGGCAAGCAAATGGAGGAGGGGGGAACTTAACACTTGGCGTGGGCCAGAGGCTCGCCGCGGAAATAGCGCTCCACATCGGAGACAATGATGTCCAGGGAGATGGCGGCCAGGTTGCTGCAGTTGCCCGCCCGGTGGGGGGTGAGGGTGACGTTATCCAGCTTGAGGATGGGGTGGTCGGCGGGGATGGGCTCCACGGAGAACACGTCCAGGCCGGCGCCGCCGATCTTCTTGGCGGCCAGGGCCTCTACCAGGGCGTCCTCGTCCACCAGACCAGCCCGGGCGGTGTTGATGAAGAAGGCGTGGGGCTTCATCATGGCGATGTGCTCCCGGGTTACCAGGCCCTGGGTGTCCTTGGTGAGGCGGGCGTGGACGCTGACATAGTCGGCGGTCTGCATCAGCTCCTCCAGGGAGACAGAGCGGCAGTGGGTGCGCTCAAACACCTCGGCGGGGCAGAAGGGATCATAGGCAATGATCTCACAGCCGAAGGCCTGGAGCTTGGCGGCCACCCGCTGGCCAATGATGCCGTAGCCCACCAGGCCCACCACGGCCCCCTTCAAACTGCGGATGTAGGAGGAGTTGGGGCAGTCGGTCATCCACTCCCCGGCGTGGTCGGTGATGCTCATACGGGCGATGTTGCGGGACTCGGCCAGGATGAGGCCCACGGTGAAGTCGGACACGGGCTCTGCCAGGCGGCCGGGGGCCACGGCCACCCGCACGCCGGCGGCGGCGGCGGCCTCCAGGTTCACGTTCTCCGCGCCGCTGCGGGTGACGCCGATCATCTTGAGATTCTTGCCCGCAGTAATGATCTGGGAGCCCACAGGGGCGAAGTTGGCCAGGATGACCTCGGCGTCTTCCGCCTCGCGCAGCAGCTCCTGGTTGACGGGGAAGGGCTCGGGCCCCACCTTTTCCACCTTGGAGGCGTACTCCACAAACTGGCTGCGGTCCCAGCCCTTCTGGTCCTCCACGTACACCACTTTGGCGCCGTACTGCTCCAGCCGCTTCAAAACACGCTGGGCGTCCTCCGCCATGACCTTCTGATAGGTGAGGGAGGAATCCACCAGCATTACAACTTTACGTTCAGACATAGTATACTTCTCCTTTCAATGGAGGCCGCACGGAGACAGAGGGAGGGAATGGGCCCAGGACCATGAACACCGGCGGCACCGGTTTTAGTTCAGGTTGAGCAGTTCCCGCACCTCTGTAACGGAGGAGGCGGCCAGAGCCTGTTTTGCCAGGGTCCGGGCGGCCGTGCAGTCCAGAGAGCGAAGAAGCTGTTTGATCTTGGGGATGGAGGAGGCGGTCATGCTGAATTCATCCAGGCCCATGCCCGCCAGCAGTACGGTGGCCCTGGGGTCCCCGGCAAACTCGCCGCACATGCCGGTCCACTTTCCGGCGGCGTGGGAGGCCTGGATCACCCGCTCGATGGCCCGCAGCACCGCGGGGTGGAGGGGGTCATAGCGGTGGGCAATGCGGGTGTTGCCCCGGTCCACCGCCAGGGTGTACTGGGTGAGGTCGTTGGTGCCGATGGAGAAGAAGTCCACATGGCGGGCCAAAACGTCGGCCATCATCACCGCCGCGGGGGTCTCCACCATGATGCCGGTCTGGATGTTCTCGTCAAAGGACTTCCCCTCGGCCCGCAGCTCCTCCTTGCAGGTCTCCAGCAGGGCCTTGGCCTGCTGGAACTCCTCCAGGGAGATGATCATGGGGAACATAATGAGGAGTTTGCCGAAGATACTGGCCCGGAGGATGGCCCGGAGCTGGGTCTTGAACACGTCCTCCCGGTCCAGGCACATGCGGATGGCCCGCCAGCCCAGGAAGGGGTTGTCCTCCTGGTCAAACTGGAAGTAGGGCAGCTCTTTGTCGCCGCCGATGTCCAGGGTGCGGATGATGACGGGGCGGTCCTTGCCCATCTCCGCCGCCACCACCCGGTAGGCCTCGAACTGCTCCTCCTCCGTGGGGAAGTGGGTGTTGTTCATGTAGAGGAACTCGGTGCGGTACAATCCCACGCCCTCCGCGCCGTATTTGTGGGCGGATGCCACGTCTCCCGGGCCGCCGATGTTGGCGCACAGGGAGAACACCCTGCCGTCCCGGGTCTGGGCGGGCAGGTCCCGCAGGGCGTTGAGGGCCTGGCGCTGGGCGAGGAACTCAGACTGCCTGCGGCGGTAGTCCTCCACCTGGTCATCGGTGGGGTCCACCAGCAGACGCCCCTCCAGAGCGTCCAGAATGACGGTATCGCCGCCGGCAATGTGGTCCAGCAGGCCGGATACCCCCACCACGGCGGGGATCTCCAGGCTGCGGGAGAGGATGGCGGTGTGGGAGGTACGGCCCCCCAGCTCGGTGACAAAGCCCATGGTGTGGGACAGGTCCATGGTCACCGTCTCGGAGGGGGTCAGGTCCCTGGCGATGACCACGCTGTCCTCCTCCAGGCTGCTCAGCTCCACCCGGGGGACCCCGGCGGCGTTTTCCAGGATGCGCCGTCCCACGTCCCTGATGTCCGCGGCCCGCTCCTGGAGGTAGGGGTCCTGAAGCCCCTGGAACATGGCGGCGATCTCCTCCACGCCCTGGGCAATGGCGCACACGGCGCTGCGGTGGTCCTGGGTGATCTTGTCCTGGATGGTCTCCTCCAGCACCGGGTCTTCCAGCACCGACAGGTGGGCGGAAAAGATCTCCGCCCGCTCCTCCCCCAGCCGCCGGCAGGTGGAGTCATAGAGGGCCTGGATCTGCTCCCGGGCGGCCTCCAGGGCGGCGGCGAAGGCAGCCAGCTCCGCCTGTGCCTGTTCAGGCTGGATGGGGGTGGGATCGGGCTGGATCTCCGCAGGCCGCAGGACTACGGCCCGGGCAATGGCGATGCCGTCGGAGACGGGAATGCCCTGATATTCTCTTGTCATGGCGGCACCTCTTACTCCGTGAGGGTGGAGATAAAGTCCGCCACGGCGGCCAGGGCCTCGTTCTCATCCTCCCCCTCCGCCCGTACCACCACATGGCTGCCCATGTTCAGGTCCAGGGTGAGGATGTTGATGATGCTCTTGGCGTTGCCGCTTTTGTCATCGTGAATGAGGGTGAGGCGGCTCTTGAACTTTTTGGCCACGTTGGTCAGGTTGGAGGCGGGACGGGCGTGGAGCCCGGTCTTATTCACGATCTGTACCGTTGTTTCTACCAAGATGATTTCCTCCTTTGGGCACGGATGTGCCCGCAGGTCATCCGTACCAGGTAAATGTATATTCCACTACGTCGGCTACAAACAGGGTCTCGGTGTGCTTGACCACCCGGCCATCCTTGTTGACGATGTCGCTGCTGATGGCCAGCAGGGGCTTGCGGCTTTTCAGCTCCAGCAGCTCGGCCTGCTGGGCAGTGGGAACCTTGGGATTGAGGGTCTGGGTGGAGTAGGCGATCTCAATGTGGAACTCCTCCTCCATGATGCGGATCATGGAGCTGTTCTCCAGCTCCCAGGGGTTGATGCCCTCAAAGAGGTCCCCGGGGAGGTAGATGTGCTCCAGGGCAAAGGGGACGCCGTCGGCATAGCGCACCCGGTGAATCAGGATCACCGGCTCCCCCTGGGGAATGCCGAAATGGCGGCTCTGGGAGGGGGAGGCGGGCTCGGTGGTCATGGACAGGATGCGGGAGGTGGGGACCCGGCCCGAGGAGAGCAGGGTGTCGTGCAGGCTGCGCTTGCCGTTTTTCCGGTCATCCTTGATCCGGGCCACAAAATGGCCCCGGTTGGGCCGCCGCTCCGTGAGACCCAGGGCGCACAGGTCATCCAGGGCCTTGCGCACGGTAACCCGGCTGACCTGATAGGTCTGGCTGAGGGTGTTCTCCGCGGGCAGCTTGTCTCCCGGGAGAAGCACGCCGTCCTTGATCTGCTGCTTGATGTCGGAGACGATCTGATAATACAGGGGCATGGAGGAATCAAAACCCATAGTGCTCACCTCAGTTAGAGTACTCGTTGCCCCTATTTTAGTATATTTTTCGTGAACCGGCAACACAAACCCTCAATAGGGGGCAGCTGCGCGGGATTTACAGCATGGTACCGCCGGTGCAGTCCACCGCCGCGCCGATGATCTGGCTGGCGCAGTCGGAGCACAAAAAGGCCACCACCCGGCCCATCTCAATGGGCGTGGCAAAACGGCGGGTGGGGAGAAGCTTGCGCATGCGCTCCGTGCGGGCGTCCCCGTCGGGGTAGGTGCGCTCGGTCTGCACATAGCCGGGCACCACGCCGTTGACCCGGATGCCGTAGGGGGCCATCTCGTTGGCGATGCCCTTGGTGAGGCCGTAGGCCCCCGCCTTGGCGGAGATGTAGGTGGTGTTATCCACGCTGTTGGTGGTGAAGGCCGACTTGGACAGGATGTTGACAATGGCCCCGGGCTGCTCCAGGTCCCGGCAGAGCTTCACGAATACCCGGCTCATGAAGAACTGGCTGTTCAGGGTGATCTCCTGGACCGAGCGCCACTCCTCGGTGGTGAGCTGGTGGAAGGGCTTGCGGATGGCCCCCCGGCCGGCGTTGTTTACCAGGATGTCCACCCGGCCAAAGGCGTCCAGGGCGGCGTGGATGATGTCCTGGGCGGTCTGCTCCTGGCTGACGTCCCCGTCCACCGGCAGGAGGGTCACGCCGGTGCGCTCCGCGAGCTCCTGCAAAAAGGCCCGGGTGCCGTCGTCGTGGCTCAGATCGGCCACCACCACGTTGCACCCCTCCTCCGCCAGGGCGATGGTGCAGCCCTTGCCGATGCCCCGGGCGCCCCCGGTGACAATGGCGGTTTTTCCTCTCAGCTGTAGATCCATAGAATTCAAATGCTCCCTTCCAATGTGACTGCGTGGGGAATATGGTATAGAATTGATCAAATATTACATATTGTATACTTTTTTCAGGAAAGCGGTCAGGTCCATGTTCATGCCGCCGCAGTTTTCCGCCACCAGGGCGGCCAGCTCGTCCCCCTGGCACTCCTCCCGGTTGGAGAGGACCTCGATGAGCATGGGCATGCTCACCCCGGCCACGCCGGACAGGCGGTGGTCCTTGGCCACCTTGGCCAGGGTCTTGAAGGGGGTGCCCCCCATGATGTCCACACAGACGAACACGTTGCCGCCGTACTGCTCCACCAGGGCGCGCAGGCGGGCCTCGTAGAGGTCGGGGTCCATGCCCTCCTCCAGGGGAAGGGCCTCCACCTGGGGGGCATCGCCGAAGATCATCTTGGTGGAGTCAATGAGGGCCTGACAGAAAAAGCCGTGGGAGAGGACCAGCACGGCGGGGACAGTCTGTTCCATGGTGCCTCCTCCTTTCACGCCTTGCCGCACTGGCCGAACAGCTCCATATAGTGGGCCAGCTTGGCCTTGTACCCCTCGGCCATCAGGGCGTAGCCCAGATGGGCCCGCTTGAGCTCCCCGTGGTGGGCCAGCAGGTTGTCGATGCCCGCCTGGAAGAGGTCGGTGCCGATGTTGACCTTGGTGATGCCGCTGCGGGTGGCCCGGGCCAGGTTCTCGTCTCCCGAACCGGAGCCGCCATGGAGGACCAGAGGCACCTCCACCTCCCTGTAGATGGCGTCCAGCAGGTCGAAGTCCAGGTGGGGTGTGCCCACATACTTGCCGTGGGCGGTGCCGATGGCTACAGCAAGGGCGTCCACGCCGGTGCGCTCCACATAGTCCCTGGCCTGGGCGGGGTCGGTGAGGCCGGCGTTGCGGTCCACGTCGTAGTTCTCGCCGCTGCCCACATGGCCCAGCTCCGCCTCCACGCTGACCCCCACGGCGTGGGCAATCTTCACCAGCTGGGCCACCTCTGCCACGTTCTCCTCATAAGGCAGGCTGGAGCGGTCCACCATGATGGAGGAGAAGCCCGAGCGGATGGCGATGATGGCGTGCTCGAAGGTAGCGCCGTGGTCCAGGTTCAGGGCCACGGGCACGGTGGCTTTTTCCGCCATCTTCCGCACCAGGGAGGCCAGCAGGGGAATGTCGGGGCTGACGTTGAAGATTAGGTCCAGGATCACCGGGGCCCGCTTCTCCTCGGCCACCTCAATGGCCGCCCGGGCGGAGTCCTCGTTGCAGATGTTGGGGGCCACCACACCGTATTTGCCCTCCCGGGATTTACGGAGGATGTCGGTCATGTTTACCAGCATAATAACGCTCCTTTTCATGAAATTGAGAGGGGGCTCCGGCGGTCACGGCCGGAGTTCCCCTCTCAAGGACTGGTGGTTATTTACACAATGCCAAAGAAAGAGAGGACCAGCGCGGCCACCAGGGTGCCGATGATCAGCCAGAGATACTTGCCGCCCTTGGAGAAGTAGCGGTAGGTGCACAGCAGCAGGACAAAGGGGATCAGGCCGGGCATGATGCCGTCCAGCAGCTCCTGGATGACATAGGTCTTGTCAATGGAGTCGGTGGTGATCTCCAGAGCCACGTTGAGCTTGCAGTAGCTGGAGCCCATGCAGCCCAGCATGAACATGCCCAGCACGCCGCCGCCGGTCATGAGCTTCTTCATCCAGCCGCCCTTGAGCAGGGCCATAATGGAGCGGCGGCCCATTTTGTAGCCCAGGTCAAAGGAGAAGATACTGGCAATACAGGCGCCCAGGCGGAGCAGGGGCTCCATCAGCACGCCGGCGATAACAGAGCCGCCCAGGGCGAAGGGCAGGAACACGGTGCGGATGACGGGGGCCAGGGTGGTCCACAGGATGCTGTCGCCGAAGCCGGCAAAGGGGCCCATGAGGGAGGACTTCAGGGTGACCACGTCCTCGCCGGTGATCCCCTCCTCGCCGGCGGCGATCTGCTCCTCCATGGCCAGGGCGGCGCCCATAATGCAGTTGCCCAGGGACATCTCGGAGATGTAGGGGAGGAGGTGGCGCTGGAGAGCCTCGGAGAGCTCGGCGTCGCTGTCCTTATAGAGCTTGCGCAGCACGGGCATCATGGCATGGCCCACGCCGGTGCCGTACATGGCCTCCAGGCTGTTGCCGAAGCGGTGGAGCAAAATCACCCGCCAGGCGGTCTTGTGGCAGTCTTTCTTGGTAATGACGCCGTCAAAGGCATTCTGACCCTTGCCGAAGAGCTCAGCCAGGTTGAGGGGTTCCTCGTTCTCCGTCTTGGGGAAGGCCAGCTGCACATACACAATGGCCATCACCAGGCCGAACATGGTGGCCACCAGCATGGGCATGCCGGAGAGCTTCATGACAAAGAAGCCGGCGATAAAGAAGGGGAACAGGTGCTTTCTGCCGATAAAGGTGGCGCACAGCACCAGGCCGAAGCCGGGAAGGACGCCGCCCACCACGGACAGGGCGTTCATGATCCAGGCGGGGATGACATCCAGCACCGCGCTGGTGCCGGTGCTCACGCCCCAGAGAATGGCGGTAACGATGGGAACCCGGATGAGGAACTGGATGGCCCAGGGGCCGATGGTGTTGCAGATGGTGATGCCGCGGAAGTTGAGCTTCTCGGCATAGATCAGAGCCTTGCGGTTCCAGATGCCGTTGATCATGCGGCGCAGGTTGTCCATAAAGGTGCCCAGGATGCCGAAGGGCACCGCCAGGAGCACGGCGGTCTCAGGATCCAGGCCGCTGGTGAGGGCCACGGGGATGGCGATACAGGCGGCCAGGGAGTCGTCGGCGGGCATGTTGGCGCCCACGGCGGCCACCGAGATGTACATGATGTTGATGCTGGCGCCCAGGATGGTACCGGTCACCACATCACCGTAGAACAGGCCGAAAATCACACCGATAAAGGTGGGGTTCATCAGAGCACGGCCCAGGTTGCCCAGGTCCAGGTTGCACAGCCAGTAGTAGACGGCAACCAGAATGCAAATGCCAAGTGTCAGTTGCATGATACATTCTCCCTCTTAACGTATTTTCAGTCTATACACACACAGCAAGCAGATAACGGGAAGGAGCGGGCGGGAATCTTTAGCCGCGCATCTTACGCACCACGGCATCCAGCTCCACCAGCCGGTCCTCCGGCGTGGGGTGGAAATAGACGTTGACGCCATGGGCCTTGAGATCGATGAGGGCGTCCAGCTCCCCGTCGCTGAGGTGGACGGTGTTGTTGGCGTTTTTCCGGCCGGGGGCCTTGGGCACCTGGCCGATGTTGATAGACTTGTAATCCATCCCGGCGTCGAAGCAGCGCTTGGCGGTGTCCACGTTCTGGAAGAGCAAAATGGTGTTGCCCTCGCCGAAGCCGTCCTCCTTCCAGTGCTGCAGGCCCTGCTCCTCGTTGTAGACCACCACCTTGACACCCTGGGGGGCGGCCATGTACAGCAGCTCGGTCAGAAACTCGTCCGCGGCGGTCTTGTTATCCACCACAATGATCTGGTGGGCCTCCAGTACCTTACTCCAGCGGGTGGCTACTTGTCCGTGGACCAGACGGGCGTCTACACGAGTCATAACAATGTTGCTCATAGCTGTATCCTCCTTCCGGGTACGGAAGTTCCCCCCTTTCTCCCAAAACGGACAATATAATGTCAATTTTTGCTGAAAATTTAGATGTAATTAAGAGACAATCCGTTGTTTTGCCTTATCAACTTGAATATACAATAAACTATCATATTTGTTTTGTCAATATCTTTGAGAAAATTTTGATATATTTTTATATTGACAAAAGATACAAATAAGATACAATATAAACAACACACACAGCGGACAATATAGGGGGAGATGAGACAAGGACATAGCTGCAGCCACGAGAAGAAAGAAAGGAGGCCGGGCCTGTGAATTTGGGCCATCAGGGAAAAGTTGTTATTATTACAGGGGGTTCCAAGGGAATTGGCGCAGGAATCTGCGAAGTATTTGCCAAAGAAGGGGCGAACCTGGTCATCAATTATCACAGCGACCCCGTAGGCGCTCAGGCGCTGATTGACCGTCTGCAAAAGGAGTATGGGTGCAAGTCGGTAGCGGTAAAGGGGGACGTTGGAAAAGAGGATGATGTAAAAGCTATCTTTGACGCGGCAATTGGAGCCTTCGGAAAAGTAGATGTGCTGGTAAACAATGCCGGCCGCGGGTATACCATTGATTTCCGGGAAATCACCCTGGAACAGTGGAATCAGGGGCTGAATGATAACCTGACAGGGCAGTTTCTCATGTCCCGGGAGTTTGCCCGCCGGGTGATCCCCACCGGGAAGCCGGGATGGATTGTAAATATTTTGTCCAAGGCATCCATGACGTCCACCACCCAGGGCCGGGTGTGCTATGTGGCCAACAAGGCCGGAGAGGTGGGCCTCACCCACGCCATGGCGGTGGATCTCACCCAGTACGGCATCCACGTCAACGGCGTAATGCCCGGCTTCGTCATGGCTAACACCCTGCTCAAGCAGCACAAGGAGGACCCGGCGGAGTTCCAGCGGCGGGTCAACCGGGTGCCCCTGAAGCGAGTGGGAGAGCCCTGGGAGATCGGCACCATGGTGGCCTTTCTGGCCAGCGACCAGTGCCAGCTGGCGGTGGGCACCGTAGTGGATATGACCGGCGGCCTGCTGCTGGGGTTCTGAGCGGTGGGCCCCTATACCCTGCTGTGCTCCGACCTGGACGGCACCCTGCTGGATGATGCCCGGCGCATCTCGCCCTACAGCCGGGAGATCATTGCCAGGGCCCGGCGGGAGGGGGCGGTCTTTTGCCTCACCTCCGGGCGGCCGCCGGCCATGATGGGGGCCTATCAGAATTTTCTGGGACTGGATGGTCCCCTGGTGGCCAACAACGGGGCCATCGTGCGCCATCCCTCTACCGGCCAGATTCTGCTCCATTGCCCCCTTCCTCTTGAGCCTGGAGCCGGATTTCTGGACTTTTGCCGCCAGCAGGGGCTGGACTGGGCCATTTTTGACGCGGACAGCGTCTATCTGGAGGAAAGCCCCGCCCGTGCCGCCCGCTATGAAGAGTACAACGCCCTGGCCGCGGAGCTGGGGGCAGCGCCTGTGAAGGTGTGCCGCATCGCAGGCAGAGAGGCGGCAATGCGGGCGCTGGAGGGAGGGGGCCTGCGGGTATCCGTGCTGTTTCATGAGCCCCGGCAGGCCCAGCTGCTGGAGGACTACTTTGCCCGGGAAGGGGGCTTGCAGCTCATCCACTCCACCCCTGAGTCCTTTGACGTGCTGGCCCCCGGCGTGGACAAATGGCAGGGGATTCTGGCGGTGTGCCGCTACTACGGCATCTCGCCCCAACATGTGTGCGTCTTTGGCAATGACCTCAACGACGTGGAGATGATCCGCCGGGCCCCGGGCGCCTTCGTGGTATCCAATGCGGAGAAGCCCCTGCTGGCGCTGGGGCGGCAGCAAATTCAGAGCAACCAGGAGGACGGCGTGGCCAAGGCCATTGCCCGCTATGTGCTGGGCAATATCCTGCCCCTTTCTGATCTGCGAGTATAAATGAAGGAGGATCCGTATGAATAATTTCCAGTTCTACAGCCCTACCCGGTTTATTTTTGGCCGGGGAGAGGAGAACAATGTGGGGCAGTACGTCCTGCAGCACGGGGGGAAAAAGGTCCTGGTGCTTCACTACGGCACCGGCATGGACTTTGAGAACACCCTGATGGACCGGGTGTTTGCCTCCTTGCGCCAGGCCGGCGTGGAGTGGGTGGACTTCACCGGCATCAAGCCCAACCCCACCGCCCAGCGGGCGGAGGAGGGCGCCGAGATTGTCCGCCGGGAGGGCATTGACTTCCTGCTCCCAGTGGGGGGCGGCAGCGTCATCGACACCGCCAAGTACATCGCCGTGGCCGCCCTGTACCAGGGGGACGTGTGGGAGGACTTTTACCTGAAAAAGACCCCCGTGCCCGCCGCCCTGCCGGTGGGCGCCATCAACACCCTGCCCGGCACCGGCAGTGAGGGCTCCATGAGCAGCGTGGTCACCAAGGGCGTTTTGAAGCGCTCCCTCAACGACGACAAGATCCGCCCGGTGTTCGCCCTGATGAACCCGGAGCTCTCCTTTACCCTGCCCCCCTTCCAGACCGCCAGCGGCGCAGTGGACATTATGGCCCACGTCCACGAGCGCTATTTCACCCGGGGGGAGGACAACTATCTCACGGACAACCTGGGGGAGGCGGTGTTCCGCACGGTCATCAAGTACCTGCCCATCGCCCTGAAGGAACCTGACAACTACAACGCCAGAGCCCAGCTTCTGTGGGCCAGCGTCCTGGCCCACAACGACAGCTGCGGCGTGGGCCGGGTGGTGGACGGGGTGGTCCACGGCATCCAGTCCGAGATCGGCGGCATGTACGATTCGGCCCACGGCGCCGGCGTGGCCTGCATCACCCCCGCCTGGATGAAGTACGTCTACAAGGAGGATCCCCGGCGGTTCGTCCGCTATTTCAACCAGGTCTGGGGCCTGGAGGCCGATCCCTATGACCCGGAGAGCATGATTCTGGCGGGCATCCAGCGGCAGAAGGATTTCTACCGCTCCGTGGGCATCCCCGTCCACTACAGCGAGCTGGGGGTAAAAAAGGAGGACATCCCAACCCTGGCCTCCACCGTCCGCCGGGGTCCCGACGGCCTGGCGGGCAATTTCAAAAAGCTCTCTACCGAGGATATTATTAATATTTACGCTTTGTGCGAGTGAAGATTTGCATTTATTATCCAAATCATGTATAATAGGAGGTAAAGTTATGCCACTGGTCACTTTGAAGGAGATTCTCGCCCCCGCCAAGGAGCAAAATTACGCCGTTGCCGCCTTCGACACCATGGACTTCACCCTGACGGAGGGTATTATCCAGGCGGCGGAGCAGACGGGGAAGCCCGTGATTTTGATGCTGCCCGGGTTTATCTTTGACCGGCCGGACGCCCAGTCCATGCTGGACTTCAACCTGGACCGCATTGCCAAGTCCCCGGTGCCCATCTGCTACCACCTGGACCACGGCAAGGCCGACGAGTGCATCAAGGCCATCCACGCCGGGTGTTCCTCGGTGATGTACGACGGCTCCAGCCTGCCCATGGAGGAGAACATCGCCATCACCAAGGAGATCGTGAAGGTGGCCCACACCTGCGGCGTCAGCGTGGAGGCGGAGATCGGCCATGTGGCAGCCCCGGAGGGCAGCGTGGAGGGCAGCGTGGCGGACGAGTCCAAGTTCACCAAGCCCGAGGACGCGGCTTATTTTGTGGAGCAGACCGGGGTGGACGCCCTGGCCATCGCCTTCGGCACGGTCCACGGGGTGTACCGCGGCACCCCTCACCTGGATCTGGAGCGGCTGCAGGCCATTAAGAAGCTGGTGGACGTGCCCCTGGTGATGCACGGGGGCAGCGGTCTGCCGGAGCAGGATTTCCGCAATGCGGTGAAGTACGGCATCAATAAGATCAATTTCTTTACCGGTATGTCCCTGGCCACCATCGCGGCCATGCGCAAGCTGATCGAGGAGACCGACGGGCGGGTGCGCTACATCAAGCTCTATGACACCGCCCTTCAGACTGTGATCGCCTGCGCCAAGGAGCAGATGGAGATCTTCGGGACAAAGTCTGTTTACTGAGCAAGCGCCATCCCACTGACTGCAAAGGGGGATATTGTCTTGGAAAAGACGGTGTCAACAGGCCTGAGGTATACCCAGGTGGTCTCCGCCATTGAGGAGGAGATCAAGACAGGAGTGCTCCAGTACGGCGAGCGCCTGAAAAATGAAAAGTGGCTGTGTGAGACCTACGGGGTCAGCCGCACCACCCTGCGCAAGGCCATCGATGAGCTGATCGCCGCAGGACTGGTGGAGCGGCGGTCCAACAAGGGGGTCTATGTGACCTACTCCAAGTTTGACAGCAACTTTGACCGGCCTATCAGCATCTTTCAGGAGCTGCTGCGGGCAGGTATCCGCCCTTCCTCCAAGATTCTCTCCTTTGCCCGCATCAAAGCCACCGGAGAGGTGAGCCAGAGTCTCCGCTGTCCGGAGGGGGAGCCCCTTCTGCACATCCATCGGGTGCGCTACGCCGACGAGCGCCCCTTCAACATCAACGACATCTATTTGGTGGAGCGGATGTTTCCCCAGTTCAACCCCTGGCTTCTCACCAACCGGTCTCTCCACGAGATCATAAAGTCGGAGTATAAGCTGGAAATCGTCAAGTCCATTCAGCGGGTCAACGCCGTGGCGGCCACCCGGCACCAAGCCGAGTATCTGGAGGTGCCCCTGCGCACCCCTTTGCTCACCACGGTGAGTACTGTGGTTGCGGGGGACGGGGAAGTGGTGGAGTACCAGCAGTCCTGGATCAACACCAGTGTGGTGCCCTACTCCTACAAGTACACATGGCAGTAAAAAACGCCCCGGAGGCGCGTGAACCGGACCGGTTCACAGCGTGCCTCCGGGGCGTTTTCCGCAAAAAACCGCGCCCCGGGAAACCGGGGCGCGGGAATGGGCTTTAGTTGAACTTGTAGATCTTCCGGGCCAGGCGGTAGAGCTTCAGGGAGAGCTTGCGGCCCTGATAGCCGGGCAGGTTGGTGCCCGCGCAGATGATGCTGCCCCGGATGCGGCGGTAGAGATTGCCCCGCTTTTTCCGCAGGTACTCCCACAGCTCGGTGCGCATGCCCAGACTCTCCGGCGTGTCCGCAATGATGAGGAAGATGGAGGAGATGCACATCATCATGGACAAATAGCTGAACATGTACCGGCCCAGCCGGGGCTGGAGGGAGCGGATCTTGGTCAGGTCGTGGGCGTCGATCATCAGCTTGGTCACCCGGACCTGCTGGTCGGACCGGCTGGCCATGACGGACTCGTTGACGCTCTGGTCCGCCCGGCCGATGAAATAGCGGTAGAGATCCACGTTGAGGTAGTACATGGTCTTGACGAAGGGGAGGGGCTGATAGACAAAGATGTTGTCCACATAGAAGGTGTGCTTGGGCAGCTCCAGACCGCAATCCCGCAGCAGCTGGGTGCGGTAGATGACGGAGTGCATCAGCAGGTACTGGGAGGCGCGGAAGTGGCGGATGTTGTTCCAGGTGAAGATGCGCCCGGTGGGAAACACGTTTTTGTACCCCATGACCTTCTGGGTGTTGTCCTCCACGTGCTCGTAGACGTAGTTGGCAATGACCATGTCCACCGGGGCGGGCATGGCGGCAAACTCCCGCAGCTTCTCCATGACCTTGGCCAGGGCGTCGGCGTCCAGCCAGTCGTCCGAGTCCACCACCTTGTAGTAGAGGCCCCGGGCGTTGCGGATGCCCTGGTTGACGCCCTCTCCATGGCCGCCGTTCTCCTGGTGGATGGCCCGGATAATGCCGGGGTGGCGCTGCTCCCACTCATCGCACTTGGCAGGGGTGTCGTCCTTGGTGGAGCCGTCGTCCACCAGGATGATCTCAATGTCCTCCCCCGCGGTGAGGAGGGTCTCGATGCAGTGGTCCATGTAGGCCGCGGAATTGTAACAGGGGACGGCAAACGTAATAATCTTATCCAAGGGGGTCACACGCTCCTCTCAGTGGGCCGCCGGGGGGCACAGGGTGTCGCACAGCTCCAGAGCCCGGGCCACGATGGCGTCCATGTTGTAGTATTTGTACTCGGCCAGCCGGCCCAGCAGGTAGAAGTTGGGATGCCGCCCCGCCAGGGCGGCGTACCGGCCGTGGAGGGCGTTGTTGAAGGGGCTGATGATGGCGTAGTAAGGGGTCTCCTCGGGGGCGCCGGTGTAGGCCCGGGAGAACTCCTTCATAATGGTGGTGGTACCCGGCAGGACCTGGCCGGTGAGGTGCTTGAATTCGGTGATGCGGGTGTAGGGCTGGTCCATGGTGTAGTTCACCGTGCCGTGGGTCTGGTAGAAATCCACGCTGTGGGTCTCGAACTGGAAGTCCAGGGTGCGGTAGGGCAGGCGGCCGAAGCGGCAGGAGAAGAACTCGTCCACCGCGCCGGTGAAGATCACCGGGCCGGTGAAGTCCTCCCCCCGGAAGCGGATGCAGCTGCCCGACAGGTCCAGGGCCGTGGCGGCGTCCACCCCCAGCTCCACCTGGATATTGGGGTGGTGCAGCATGGCCTCAAAGAGGGGGGTATACCCCTTGAGGGGCATGCCCTGGTAGGCGTCCTGGAAGTACCGGTCATCCCGGGAGAGGAACACCGGCACCCGGGCGGTGGTGTTGGGGTCGATCTCCTCGGGCTTCTGACCCCACTGCTTCATGGTGTAGCACACGAACACATGCTCATAGACGTAGTCTGCCAGGGCGGAGAGTTCCCGGTCGGGGTTGAGGCGCAGCTCCAGAATGGTTACCTTTCGCTCGGGGCCATAGGTGTCGATGAGCTTGCGCTCCAGGGCCTGGGCGCGCTCCTTGCCGAAGGCGATCTCCAGAGAGGTGAGGTTGAAGGGCACGGGCATGTGGCCCCGCCCCTCCCCCATGGGGATGTCCGCCACCACCCGGTGCTGGTATTCCCGCCAGGCGGTGAAGCGGGAGAGATAGTCGTACACCCGCTTGTTGTTGGTGTGGAAAATGTGGGGGCCGTACTGATGGATAAGCACCCCGGCCTGGTCCAGGCAGTCGTAGGCGTTGCCGCCGATGTGGTCCCGGCGCTCCAGCACCAGCACCTTCTTGCCGCCCCGCTCCGCCAGTTCCCGGGCGGCCACGGCGCCGGCAAACCCGGCGCCCACAATGATGGCGTCAAAAGACATGAAACAAACCAACTTTCTCACAAAATAGCCCGGGGAAGGGAAAACCCACGGGCGGAACAGACCGCCCGACCATAGCCGCAGGGCGGCGGGGCGGGCGGGGCTGCTCAGGCGGGCCCGCAGGCCCGCCGCATGTATGAGTATAGCACAACCCGGGGAGAGAAGAAATGAAAAAATCCTTAAAAAGCCTGGAAAAATGGAGAAAAGAGGGGCATCACTTGCAGAAGCAGTCCACGTAGTGGTCAATGGCCTCCCGCACGATGTTTACGGCGGTCTCCCGGCCGCTGACCTCGCTGGCCACGGTCTCCTTGCCCTCCAGGTTCTTGTACACCGAGAAGAAGTGGAGCATCTCGTCAAAGATGTGGGTGGGCAGATCCTCGATGTCATAGTAGCCGCTGTAGGTGGGGTCGGAGAAGGGGATGGCAATGATCTTCTCGTCGTGCTTGCCGCTGTCCATCATGGAGATGCAGCCGATGGGGAAGCAGCGCACCAGGGTCAGGGGATCCAGGGACTCCGAGCACAGCACCAGCACGTCCAGGGGGTCCCCGTCGTCCCCGTAGGACCGGGGGATAAAGCCGTAGTTGGCGGGGTAGTGGGTGGAGGTGTGGAGCACCCGGTCCAGGATGATGAGACCGCTGCTCTTGTCCAGCTCGTATTTCTTCTTGCTGCCCTTGGGGATCTCGATGACGGCGATGAAGTCCTCGGGGGAGATGCGCTTGGGGTCCATGTCATGCCAGATGTTGCTCATAGGCGTGGCTCCTTACCGGGCTGGAAAACAGCCCATTTGAAATATGAGATATAGTTTCATTATACCGCCTGTTTCAACTGATTTCAACCAGAACAATGGGCGCCCCGGAGGGCGCGCCGCGCTGCCGGCATAAAATGGCCGGCCGCATCCCGAAATCGGGATGCGGCCGGTCCGTGAGGCAAACCAACACGCTTATGCAACTCCAACCATGTAGTAGCTTTCGCCAGAGCCGCTCATGATGCCTACGGCCACGGTACGTCCGTAACCATTGACATAAATATTGCACAGCACGCCGCCGAGATAATCCTGATCATAGCACATGAACCCGCACGCTTCAAGCAGAGCGTCATGGGTGAAAATAAATTCCTCTACGCCGCCGGGCAGATCGGACAGGCGATAAACATATATCGCCGCCTCGCTGTCTATATTGCTGTCATACAGAGGAATGCCGTAATATGCGCCGATATCGGGTACATCAGGATATTCCCGGTAGCCCGTCAAGGTGCCGGGTGTATTGGCGGAGGAACTGAACAGCTGACTGAGCTGTGTGACCGTACCGCTCTGGCGCAGATCACCAATCCGGGAGGCCGGCACCGCCACATTCAGATTCTGCCCTTCGGCAAAGGTGCCGGTGGTGATGCCGATAAGGCGGCCCTGATCGTCAAAGAGGGCCCCGCCGCTGCTGCCGCTGGAGATAGGAGCGGTGATCTGGATATAGGTCATGCCCTGCACCTGGCGGCTGGGGTTGGACACGATGCCGTCGGAGAATGTGCTCTCCAGTCCCAGGGGGTTGCCCAGGCTATAGATGGCGTCTCCGGTGCCGACAGCACTGGAGTCCCCCATCTGGGCGGGGGTAAAGCCGCTGCCGTCGATCTGCAGCACCGCCAGATCCACCCCAGCGTCGTAATCATACACGCCCTTGACCGTGTACCACTGCCCGGAGTTTGTTTTGATGCGGGCGGAGCTGGCCCCCTCGATCACGTGGTAATTGGTCACCGCCACGCCGGAGGACGTGAGGAACACGCCGGAGCCGCTGGCCAAAGCGCTGCCCGAGGCGTTGTAGATCTCGATGTAAAATACGCTGTTCTGGGTTTTCTGATAGACCTCTTTGGCGGTCAGGGCCGTGTCCGTCTTGGTGAGGGTAAACTGCCGGCGCAGTGTGGGCTCCACCATGCGCGAGAGGATAGCCGCCGCCTCCGAACGCAGAATGCCGGTATAGGGGGAAAATTTGCAGTCGGAGCCGGAACCGGTGAGGATACCCGCCCGGTATAGCCGGTACACATCAGGTGCGAAGGACGCAGAAGAAGCCACATCGGGGATGGCGCCGTCCTCCACCGTGTTAATGGACTGGAGCGCCGTATCCGGCAGGGCACGGCCCAGGATCTGGGCAAATTCCCAGCGCTGGATGGCCGCGTTGTAGTTGGCGTACTCCCCGTCGATCAGGCCATTCTCCAGGGCGTAATCCACATAGCACTGGTACCAGGGGGAACCCTGGGTGAAGTTCTCCAAACCCGTGTGGTAGATGCTGTGGATGCGGGCCGCCACTGTGATGGCCTCCGCCACGGTCAGGCTGCCGTTGGGGGCGAAGGATTTGCTGGCCTTGCCCTTCATCAGACCGTATTCATAGACGCTTTTCACATTGTTGTAGGCCCAGTGGGATGTTTTCACATCGGAAAACTGCCCGCTCTGGAAGGTGTTGACTGTCTCAAAGTTGTGAAGCGACGCCGCGGCATGGGCCGCAGGTACCGCGGACAAAAGCAGCACGGCGGATAGCAAGATACCCAAAATCCTCTTTTTCACAAAATCATCCTCCTCATAGGGTTACCTCAATGCTACATTATAGCAGTCTTTAAGGAAAATGCAAGGTAAACATACTGGGAGGCCGGGGCCATTTTTCAGGGCGTGAAATTCAAATATATTTGACTAATTTATAAAAAAAGGGCGCCCCGGAGGGCGCCCATCAAGGACTTTTTCCGTATTATCTGCCGCACCAGCGGGTGTAGTCCACCTGGGATTGGAGGAGGGCGGAGATAAGGTCCGCCGTGGAGGTAATGCCCTGACGCCCCAGAAGGAGCCGGCGGCCCATGGTGAAGTAGAGCTGGCTGGCCTGAAGCTGGAGGTCCTGGGTGGGGAGGGTGCAGAATTCCAGCATAAACTCCGACGCGCTCAGGGTGTAGGCCAGGATCACCGTGCCGGCGTATCCCGCGATGTCCTGAAGGAAGGTGTCCAGCAGCAGGCGCTTGTAGGAGGGGGCCCGGCGGTAAACGGGCTTGGCGTCCCGGTCCCAGAAGGCCCCGAAGTCCGCCCGGAAGCCCTCCACCAGGTCGTAGATCATCTGGAGCATGTAGGTCTGGAAGGCGCGGCGGGCCTCCTCCGTGGGGAAGGTGCGGTAGAGGGAGGCGCAGTACTGGCTGACGAAGCTGGCCAGCAGGTACCCCACGTCGTAGCAGCAGGGACCGGCGAAGGTGTACTCCATGTCGATGACCTTCAGCCGCCCGGCGTCGGCAAAGAGGTTGGTGGTGTGGAGATCTCCGTGGATGAGGCACTCCCCGTGGGCCATGAACTGGTGGCGCATCTGGTAAGTGGCGGCCATGGTGTCGTCGTCCTCCATCCCTGCCCGCAGGTGGGCGGTGAGGGGGTTGTCCCGTACGGGGCCCTGGCGCAGCAGTACCCAGTTCTCCATAATAGAGCGCATATCCGTATTGGTAAAGACCTTGGACAGCTCCCGGAACAGACCGGTGTCCAGGTAGTACTCCGAAGTGTAAAAGGCGTTGGTGGCGGCAAACTGGGCGCACTGCTTGCCCAGCAGGGGGAGCATAACGCTCTCCGTGAGCTGGCGGCGGCACAGCCGCAGATAGGACACGTCCTCCATTAGAAAGACGTTGTTCTCCCGGTCGATGTAGTACACCTGGGGCACATACTCCGGGGTGATGGCGTGGCGCAGTTTCAGCGTCAGATACTCCATGCGGTTGCGCCAGGTGGGCACCGCCCAATGGTCATCCAGCTTGGCCCGCAAAGTGGGGCGGCCCTGCTTGACGATGATGGACTGAGAGGCGTTGCGCACCCGGAAGATGTAGTTTACCAGGCCGGGCACGTCCTCCTCGCTGTCCCCGATGGCGGAGACGGTCACTTCCCCGGAGGTGTCGAAGGCGGGGTAGTGGGCCCGGAGATAGGGCAGCAGATTGTCACGGTTCAGCTCCAGCATGGCGACCCCTCCTTCTCTTAGACAGTGTACCACTCCGGGACCCACAGGCCCCGGGACAAAATGGTACTAATAAAAGTATAAAAGGGCGGCGGGGCAAAATCCATGGTCAGATTTGCCCCGCCGCCGTCTTTTTTTGTCCGTATTTTCTCACTCCACCCGGGCAAAAACCGGAGTGCGCCCCCGGTAGAGGGCCAGCCAGGAAAAGCCCAGGGACCGGATGAGATCCAGGGCCTGGGGGAAGGCGGCCCCCGCCTGTCCGGCGTGGTGGGCGTCGGAGCCCAGGGTAAGGATCTCGCCCCCCAGGTCCCGGTAGAGGGTGAGCACGCCGGTCCACTGCTCCACGGTGGCCCCCTGACTGGTGTTGAACTCGATGCCCCGGCCGGTGGCGATGACGTGGCGCAGCACCTCCGCCAGGCGGTCCCGCCAGGGGAGAAGGGTGAGGCCGTACTGGGGGGGCAGGTAGCGCAGGGGGTAGATGATGTGGCCCAGCACATCATATCCGCTGGTGCGGGCCAGGTCCTCCAGGTCGGTCACATAGTCCTCCAGCACCGCCATGCATGCCTCCTGGCTGGCGCACCGGTGGGCGGCGGTGTAGATGCCCAGACCGTCGGCGGTCTGACTCTGGGAGTGGAGAGAGCCGATGACAAAGTCCAGCTCCGGCAGGGCCAGGGCGGCCTCCACGGCGTCGGGGTCCAGATTGCCGTTGCCCACCTCAACCCCCAGCCGCAGCTCCACCTTCCCTGCCCAGCGGCTCCGGGCCCGGCGGAACTGCCGCAGGGAGGGGCCCCAGTCCAGGGTGTGGGGCTGGGGACGGCCCTGCTGGTCCACCAGATTCCAGTGGTCGGTGACGCACACCTCCCGCACCCCGGCGGCCTGGGCGAACCTGGCCTGCTGGTGGAGGGTGAGGTCGCTGTCCGGGGAACAGACGGTGTGGAGGTGGTAGTCGGGGAGATACATGGCAGGGCCTCTCTTTCCGGCGGCCCGGCGCCCCGCCCATGCCCCGCGGGGGAGCGGGCGGCGCCGCCGCCATACAAAAATCTCAGTTCGGGGCATATCTTATCACAAACCACCGGCGGTTTGCAAGCGGAGGGCAAAAAGCCGGACGCCCTTTGGGGGCGTCCGGCCGGTGGTCTGGGAGAAAAAACTTACTGCTCCTGGGCGTAACGGGAGAGGAATTGCCGGGTGCGCTCCTCCCTGGGGTCCTCGATGACCTGCCGGGCGGGGCCCTTCTCCACGATGACGCCCCCGTCCATGAAGATCACCTCGTCGGCCACGTCCCGGGCAAAGGCCATCTCGTGGGTGACGATGATCATGGTGGTTTTCTGCTCCGCCAGGGAGCGGATCACCTTCAGCACCTCCCCGGTGAGCTCCGGGTCCAGGGCGGAGGTGGGCTCGTCAAAGCACAGGATGTCCGGCTGCAATGCCAGGGCACGGGCGATGGCCACCCGCTGCTGCTGGCCGCCGGAGAGCTGGCAGGGGTAGTGGCTCTCCCGGTCGGAGAGCCCCATTTTTGCCAGCAGCTCCCGCCCCTCCGCCTGGATCTCCTCCAGAATGGCCTTCTTGTTCTGCTTGAAGTCGGGCCGCTCCTGGCTTAGAAGCTCCTTGGCCAGGGTGACGTTTTTCAGGGCGGTGTACTGGGGGAAGAGGTTGAAGGACTGGAACACCAGGCCGAAATGGAGGCGCTTTTTGCGCACCTGGCTCTCCCGCTGGGTGGCGGGGTCGTCCGCGTCGTACAGGGTCTCGCCCCCCACCACGATGCGCCCCTGGTCGGGGGTCTCCAGAAAGTTCAGGCAGCGCAGCAGGGTGGTCTTGCCCGAGCCGGAGGAGCCGATGATGGCCAGGGCCTGACCTTTTTCCAGGTCGAAGCTGATGTCCTCCAGCACCCGGGTGGGGCCAAAGTGTTTTTCGATGTTATGTACTTCCAAAATCGCCATGTGTGACCCTCCCTTACTGGAAATAGTTGAGCTTCTTCTCCAGCCGGCCCAGGAGGATGGTGGCCACGCCGCTGAAGATGAGGTAGTAGACCGCGGTAAAGAACAGGGGCCAGGTGAGGCCGGAGATGCCCGAGTTGCCCTTCATAAAGGACTCGCCCATCCAGATGACCTCCTGCAGGGCGATGACCCGGGCCAGGGAGGTGTCCTTCACCAGGGTGATGATCTCGTTGGACATGGGGGGGACGATGCGCTTGACCATCTGCAGCAGGGTGACTTTGAAGAAGATCTGCCCCTTGGTCATGCCCAGCACCTGGCCCGCCTCCTGCTGGCCCACGGGCACGCCCTGGATGCCGCCCCGGTAGATCTCAGAGAAATAGCAGGCGTAATTGAGAATGAAGGCCAGGCACACGGCGATCATCCGCCCGTTGCTGCTGGGCCAGTAGAACCACTTCTCAATGCCGGGGACATAGTAGAGGGCAATGATCTGCAGCACCAGGGGGGTGCCCCGGATGATCCATACCAGCAGGCGGCATATAGCGCTCACCGGGCGGAAGCTGCAGATCCACACCGCCACGCGCCGCCTGGGGATGATCCCCAGGTGCCGGGCGATCCAGCCGAAGGGGCGCATGCGGTTCATGGACCCCAGGGAGATGAGAAGCCCCAGGGGCAGGGCCCCCGCCAGGGTGATCACGAACAGCTGTAGGGTCACCAGAAAGCCGCTGTTCAGGGCGGACAAGACGGTCTGGGTCTGGGGATTGGAAAAAAAGTCGTAGATGGATTGGAACATGGAATCGTCCTCTCTCTGTCTGGATCTGTGGATGGGGTGAAAAAAGGAGGAAAAGCTGTCCAAAGGCAGAGGGCGGACCCGCCCTCTGCCTTTGGTGTGGTATCATGTTTTTCCGCTGCTCAGTCCAGGATCACGGCGTCCTGGAGGCCGTAGGTGGTGGCCACCTCCAGCACGGTGTCGTCGGCCACTTTGTCGGCCCAGAACTGGTTGAATTCCTCCACCAGGTCGGAGCCCTGACGGAAGCCCACGCCGTACTCCTCAGACGCCAGGCCCTGGGTGTCGTTGAGGTTGAGGCTGTAGGAGAGGTTGTCGTAGCTGGTGCCCTCGCCGGTCATCTCGGCGGCCATCAGCACGTCGATGACAGCGGCGTCGGAGGTGCCCGCAGCCACCTCCATCAGGGTGTTGGCCTGGGACTGGACGGGCACGGTAGTGGCCCCCAGGGCCTCGGCGGCGTCCTCGCCGGCGGAGCCGGACTCCACGGCGATGTTCAGCCCCTCCAGCGAGGTGAGGCCCTCAAAGTCGGCGGCCCGGTCAGAGAGGTAGACCAGGGTCTGGTAGTTGGTGCAGTAGGGGGTGGAGGTGCCCATGGCGGCCATGACCTCATCGTTGAGGGTCATGCCGTTCCACACCACGTCGATGGCCTTGGAGTCCAGCTCCATCACCTTGTAATCCCAAGTGATCTCCTGGAACTCCACGGTGACGCCCAGGCTCTCGGCAAAGAGTCTGGCCATGTCGGCATCAAAGCCGATCCACTCGTCGCTGCCCTCTTCCTTGTAGTCCATGGGGGCGAAGTTGGTGATGCCCACCACCAGAGTGCCCTTGTCCTTCACATACTGGAGATCGCTCTCCTGCTCGGGGGACTGGCTGGGGTCGGGGGTGCCGGACTGGGTCTGGCTGGGGTCGGGGGACTGGGACTGCCCGGCGTCGGGCTGCTCGGCGCAGGCTACCAGAGAGATGCCCATGGCCGCCGCCAGGAGCAGAGCAAACAGTTTCTTTTTCATGGTACGGATTCCTCCCATATGTAGTAACAGGTTACTTTCGCATACTACCACAATACTGCTTTAATGTAAAGGGCGTATTCCGGCCTTTTTAAAGAAAAAGGGCGGGAGGTAGGTTTAACATTATGGAATATAAAGGCCATAATATACGAAAGGAAATCAAAATTGCGGGGGGAGTGCCCGCTGTGCTATAATCATAGAAATATTCCGCCGGGTGGAAATCGCCGGCACATCAAGAGGAAGATGCGTATGATCAAGAGAAGTGTTGACCTGTTTGTGCGCTGTGCCTGGACCGGGGAGCCGGACGGGGAGGCGCTGGCCGCGGCGGCGGAGCTGGAAAAGGCCCTGGGCTTCCCCCTGGTGGAGCCCGGCGGGGCAGGGCTCACCGAGCAGGGGGCGGCCTGCCGGGCGGCCTGGGCCCTGCTGGACCCCGCCGCCGCTGGCGCCCCCCGGGAGGCTCTCGCCCGCCGGGCGGAAGAGGCGGAGGACTTCCAGAGCCAGCAGGGCATGGAGGACTACTTCCGGGGGGTGGAGGAGCTGCTGGGGGTCACCCTGGCGGGCACCATCAACCAGTGGATGGCCCCCCGCCTTGTCTCGTGCAGCGCCGGGGAGCGGTGGGTGCTGTGGACCTTTGACGCCCCGGACTTCGCCGTCAATCCCGGGGGCGTGATGCACGGGGGCATGATCGCCACCGCCTTTGACGCCGCCATGGGCAGCATTGCCAGCTACTGCAACAGCGGGGCCATGACCCCCACCATCCAGCTCTCCGTGTCCTACCTGCGGCCCATCCAGCTGGGGCGGCCCTTCTTTATCCGGGCCCGGGTGAATGCCAGCGGCCGCACCATGGGCTATCTGGAGGCCAGGGCCTGGCAGGAGGAGGACAAGCCGGCGGCCACGGCTGTGGGGATCTACCACCACCCGGGGCGGGCCGGGCACTGACAATAAGAAGCCCCCGGAGGCGGCTGCCTCCGGGGGAAGGGAGATCGGGGAATTACTTCAGGCCGTTCTCGTAGGCCTCGATCATCTTCTTGACCATCTGGCCGCCGACAGAGCCGGCCTGGCGGGAAGTGAGATCACCGTTATAGCCCTGCTTGAGGTTGACGCCCACCTCGCTGGCAGCCTCCATCTTGAACTTATCCATGGCCTCGCGGGCGTTGGGGACGACCAGATTGTTGGAACTCTTGCTAGCCATAATCTTGTTCTCCTTTTCCGTTGTTTTTCTGTCTGTTGGTTTCTCCCGTGGGGGAGAATCCGGACATAGCATTACACAGCCGGGGCTTTCTATGCGGAAGTTTGCCTGCATCATTTTGGCAGGGGAGATCCATTGACAGTGTCAAAGATGTATGCTATGCTATATTTAGCATTTAGGCTAAATACTAAATATAGGGAAGGAGGCATACGCCATGGGACTGCAGGACACCATGAAGGCCCTGTCCGATCCCACCCGCAGGGAGATTTTGCGGCTTTTGAAGGAGGGAAGGCGGTCCGCGGGAGAGATCTGCGGCCATTTTTCCATCTCCAACGCCTCCATCTCCCGGCACCTGGCCGTCCTCAGGCAGGCGGGGCTGGTGCGGGATTGCCGGCAGGGACAGTTTATTTATTATGAGATCGACACCACGGTGCTCCAGGATATCCTGACCTGGGTCAGCGCCCTGATGGAGCCGGACCCGGCGCAGGAGGAGATGGGACAGGAGGGGGGCAGCTGGGGATGAGGGGCGGAAGGCGCGTCCCGGTGGGCCAGCTGCTGTTTGCCTCCCTGCCCATCTGGTACTATCTCGCCTGGTACGGCGACCTGCCCCAGGAGGTCCCCATCCACTTTACCAGTGACGGGGTGGCCAACCGGTTCGCCCCCAAATCCTCCCCGGAGGTGCTGGCGCTGTGCTGTCTGGGGTACTGCGGTTTTTTGCTGGGGCTGGGGCTGCGAAAGGGCATCTCCTGTCTGACCAAGGGCCAGGAAGGGGACAACCAGCGGGTGACGGACCGGATCTTGCGGTGGAACCAGATTTTGCTGACGGTGTTCTTCACCGGGCTTTCCGTATACTGCCTGGGGGTGACGGGGGGCGGACTGCGTCCGGACAATTTTGTCATTTTGCGGTGGGCCGCCGTGACAGTGGCCCTGGTGTGCATGATAGCGGGCAACGCCCTGCCCAAGCTGCGGCGCAATTTTGTCTCCGGCTTGCGCACGGCCTATGCCCTGTCGGGCGACGACCCCTGGATGGCCTCCCAGCGGTGGGGCGGCAGGGTGCTGATGCTGGGCGGGGCCGCGGCGCTGGTGTGCGCCCTCCTTCCCGGCGTGTCCCACAAGACTGCGGCGGCGGTGTGCGGGGCCATCTTTGCCTCCCAGCTTTTGGCGGTGGCGGTGTTTTCCCTGAGGCGGGGCGGGAAAAAATAGGACCATCCGGGATACATGCTGTACAGCATTGACTTGTTCTATCCGGTATATTGAGCCATATCACAAGCTCCCATTTTACTTCCGAAAAGTATGTGCTACAATAAATGGCAACACTTCACCGGCGCCCTGGGGGCGGCCCTCATCGCCCGGGGAAAGGGCGCAAAAGGGAGATGAACTGCACATGATCTATCTGGACAACGCGGCCACCACTCTGCACAAGCCTCCCCAGGTCATAGAGGCGGTGGTGCGGGCCATGACCACCATGGGCAACGCCGCCCGGGGGGCCCACGGCAGCGCCCTGGAGGCATCCCGGGCCATCTACGACACCCGGCGGAAGCTGGCCGCCCTCTTCGGCTGCCCCCGGCCGGACCATGTGGTCTTTACCTGCAACTCCACCGAGGCCCTCAACACCGCCATCAGCGGCCTGCTGGCCCCCGGGGACCACGTGGTCTCCACCGACCTGGAGCACAACTCCGTCCTGCGCCCCCTCTACCGCCTGGAGGCGGAGCGGGGGGTGGCGGTGAGCTTCGTCCCCGCCGACCGGCGGGGCAATGTGGCCCTGGCGGACTTTGACGCCCTCATCCGGCCGGAGACAAAGGCCATCGTGTGTACCCACGGCTCCAACCTGACGGGGAATTTGGTGGACATCGCCCGGGTGGGGCGGCTGGCCAGAGAGCGGGGGGTGCTGCTGGTGGTGGACGCCTCCCAGACCGCCGGGTCGGTGCCCATCCACATGGAGGAGATGGGCATCGACGTGCTGTGCTTCACCGGCCACAAGGGCCTCATGGGGCCCCAGGGCACGGGGGGACTGTGTATCCGCCCGGGGGTGGACATCCGCCCCTGGAAGGTGGGGGGCTCCGGCGTGCAGTCCTACAGCAGGGAGCAGCCGGAGGAATACCCCACCCGCCTGGAGGCGGGCACCCTCAACAGCCACGGCATCCTGGGCCTCTCCGCCGCACTGGACTTCATCCGGGACACCGGGGTGGAGACCATCGGCCGCCGGGAGGGGGAGCTGATGGAGCGGTTTTACCGGGGAGTGGTATCCCTAAAAGACGTGACGGTTTACGGTGACTTCACCCAGCCCCGCCGGGGGGCCATCGTGGCCCTGAACGTGGGGGACATGGGCTCGGGGGAGGTGTCCGACATCCTCAGTGAGGAGTACGGCATCGCCACCCGCCCCGGGGCCCACTGCGCCCCCCGGATGCACCAGGCCCTGGGCACCGTGGAGCAAGGGGCGGTGCGCTTTAGCTTCTCGTGGTACAATACGGAGGAGGAAGTGGACGCCGCCGTCCGGGCGGTGGCAGAGATCGCCGCCTCCTGCTAAGAGACAAGAAACATAAAGAAGGCCCCGCCGTTCCCGGAACGGCGGGGCCTTCCTCAGCGTGTTGATCAAAAGAGTCCACAAAGGGAGCTGAAGGTCTCTGGCATGAGTAAAAGCCCTCGGCAGGGTTTTGCCGCTCGGGGGCTGCATCCCCTCAAAAAATGCTTGCATTTTTTTGAATAGGTCAACTTTCTCTTGCGGATGGGTTGACCTGGTCAATGCGGTCCTTGGCCTCCCGGCCCTCCCGCAGCTCCTGCTCCAGCCGCGCCTCGTCCCCCTCCGCCAGGGCGGAGCGGACGGCGGACAGGTGCTCCACCAGCAGGTCGATTTCCGTGAGGAGGGGCTGGCGGTTCATGAGAAACAGCTCGGTCCACACCTGCTCATTGAGGCAGGCCACCCGGGTCATGTCCTGATAGCTGCCGCCGGCAAAGCCCTGGAAGTGGGCGGACACGGGGCTTTTCACATAGGCGTTGGACACCACATGGGCCAGCTGGGAGGTGTGGGCGATCATCCGGTCGTGGGTGGCGGCGTCGCACACCCGGATGGAGCCGAAGCCCACCTGGAGGAAGAGGGCCTCCAGCGCCTCCAGGTCCCCGGGGGCGGTGGCCTGGGTGGGCACCAGGATCATGCTGGCCCCCCGGAAGAGGTCGGCAAAGGAGCGCTCGAACCCCGCCCGGGCCAGGCCCGCCATGGGGTGGCCCCCGGTGTAGCGCACGCCCCGGGCCAGAGCCAGGGGGGCCGCCGCCCGGACCACTTCCTCCTTCACCCCCACCAGGTCCACCACGGCGGAGCCAGGCTTCATCAGGGGGATGACCCTCTCCAGAAAGATGATGGTGGAGCGGGGGTAGAGCACTGGGATGAGCAGGTCGCAGGCGGCAAAGATCCCCTCGTCGGCGATGCCGTCGATGGCCCCCTCCTCCAGGGCCTGCCGGGCTACCGCCTCGGTGCGGTTCCAGCCGTATACGGTATAGTCGGTGCGGGCCTTCAGGGCCTTGGCCATGGAGCCGCCGATGAGACCCAGACCCGCCACCACTGCGATTTTTTTCATGGAGCATCCTTCCTTTTTGTCCAGCCCCGGCCCCGCCCCGGGGAGCTTCGCCCGGAGGAGAAGCGCCTGCGGAGGAGGAGGGCATGGTGATCACGCGCCTCCCATTATACGGAGAAAGGACACCCCAGTCAAGGCAAGGAAACGGCCATTTATCAGAGAAAACTGGGAAAAATGACAAAAATATTGATTGTTTTCTCCTGCCCCTATATAATGGTACCAGATCGGTCTGCCGGAAGGGGGGAGAGGGGAACATGCTGAAGATCGGGATGCTGGAGGACGAGCCGGACCAGGCCGCCCATCTGCGCTCTCTGCTGGAGCGCTACCGGGGGGAGCACAGCGGTTTTACCTACTCTCTGGAGGAGTACCGGGGCGCTGTGGAGCTGCTGGAGGGCTACCGGCGGGATACAGATCTGCTGCTGATGGACATCCGCCTGCCCGACATGCTGGGCATCGAGGCGGCCCACCGCATCCGGGAGATGGACCAGGACGTGATGATCATCTTCATCACCAGCCTCACCCAGTACGCCATTGAGGGATACTCTGTGAGGGCCTTTGACTATATTCTCAAGCCGGTGGCCTACGCCTCCTTTGCCGCCAAGCTGGAGCGGGCGGTGCGCTTTCTGTCCCGGCGGGAGAGCGCCGTATCCCTGGATATCCGCTGCCGGGAGGGGAGCGTGCGCCTCTCGTCGGACGCCATCTCCTACTTTGAGGTCTTTGACCACGACCTGATGATCCACACCGACCAGGGGGTCATCAAGCAGTGGGGAAGCCTGTCCAAATACGAAAAGCTGCTGGAGGGGGCCCACTTTGTCCGGTGCAACGCCTGCTATCTGGTAAATCTGAAATTTGTCCGGGGCATCGACAAGGACTGCGTGGTGGTGGGGGAGGACCGGCTGAACATCAGCAAGTCCCGCCGGAAGGCCTTCCTCATGGCCCTGGCCCAGTACAAAGGGGGGAGCTGCTGATGCCGGAGTGGTACCGCGAGATCCGCACGCCTCTTCTGTATTTCCAGTCCCTCATTGGGGTGGGCCTGTTCGCCTACAGCCTGAAGCTGCGCATTCCCCGGTGGCAGGCTGCGGCATGGATTGCGCTGGGGGCGGCGGTGTGCTACCTGACCGCCCAGATCTTCTATGTGAGCGGACAGGACCTGGTGAGCACCCTGCGGCGTATCGCCGGGGTCATGGTGGTCTATTTCGCCGTGATCGCGGTGGTAAAGGTGTGCTGCCGGGCGTCTTTGTGGACCTGCCTGTTCGTCACCTCCTCGGGGTATATCGCCCAGGACATCGCCGGCAGCACCAAAAGCCTTCTAAAGCTCATTCCCCCGGTGGGGGCTCTGGCGGAGCACGACCTGGGGATATTGCTGGTGGATCTGGTGTGCTACGGCGGGGTGTTCACCATCCTCTTTTTCGCCTTCCGCCCCTACACCCGCCAGCGGGAGGAGAATTTTGACGACAAGCTCAAGGCCATTTTCTCCTTCGGGGTGCTGCTGCTGTGCATCGGCATGGCCCGCCTCACCCAGGACAATCCGGAGCGCAACCTGACGGCCCAGTTTACCGAGAGCCTGTACTCCGTGCTGTGCGGGGTGTTTATTTTGCTGCTGCAGTTCGGCACCATGGAGCGGGCCAAGCTCCACCACAGTGTGGACGCCATGAAGGAGATGCTCCATCAGCAGCGGCAGCAGTACGAGGTGGGCAAGGCCAGCATGGACCTGGTCAACGAGAAGTATCACGATCTGAAGGCCCTGCTGCGCAGCTTCCACGGCCAGATCCCCTCCACCCAGCTGGAGGAGCTGGAGCACTCGGTGGACCAGTACGACCTGTACATCCACACGGGCAGCCAGGTGCTGGACGTACTCCTCACGGAGAAGCGCACCCTGTGCGCCGCCCGGGACATCCGCCTGACCTGTTTTCTGGACGGCACGCAGTTCTCCTTTGTGGAGGAGCTGGACCTGTACAGCCTGGTGGGCAACGCCCTGAACAACGCCATTGAGGCGGTGTCAGCCCTGCCGCCGGAGGAGGAGCGGTTCATCACCCTCACCGCCAGTCTGGAGGGGGGGCTCCTCACGGTGCATATGGACAACCCCTACGCCGGGCAGCTGCGCTTTCAGGAGGGCCTGCCCCAGACCAGTGGGGACCCCCGGTACCACGGCTACGGCCTCAAGAGTATGGAGCACATCGCCCAGAAGTACGGCGGCACCCTGTCGGTCACCGCGCAGGAGGGCCTGTTCCAGCTGGATATCCTGCTGCCTGCCGGAGAAAAGGCGGCCCGGCCGGCGTAAAACGGAGATGAGCCGGGAAAACTCCCATAAAATTTATTGGTTATGCACACAAAAAGTGCCCCGCTCCCTGATGGAGCGGGGCACTTTTTCTGTCCATCCGAAAGGCGGTTTGTCAAATCACGATGCAAAAGGGGAGGGTTGCGTGGTAGCCGTTGAAAGGGGAGGGGGCCTTTGATATGATGCAGCCACCAGAGGACAAGGAAACCTGGGAAAGGAATTTAAGGAGGAAATTATCATGAAAGTACGCAACTTCTTCAAGCGGGCCGCCGTGGTCCTGATGGGCGTGGTATGCGCCGTGTCCATTGCCGCCTGCTCCGGCGACAGCGGCAAGGGCGGTGATGTGGCCGCCACCTACATGACCAGCTCGGCCACCTACCTGGATGCCATCGCCTGGTACTCCAACTCCGACACCATGCTGGTCACCCGGGACGACGGCACCTACGAGCTCTACTTCAAGCAGGACATCTTCGGTACCACCGACCCCGGCATGAAGGGCGAGAAGACCATCATCTACTTCGGCACCTACACCTCTGAGGCCTCCGCCGACGGCGACGCCTCCCACCTGGACCTGGCTCTCTCCGCCCCCACCCGCATCTACTTTGAGCAGCACGGCAAGGCCTTCGGCCGGGAGCCCATCTCCATCAACGTGATGCTGGACACCGCCAACTGGACCGACAACATGACCACCGTGGCCTTCCCCGAGGGCAGTGAGGACGGCGCCGCCGACTTCCTTACCAAGTACGGCCAGGAGATCAGCATGACCGTGGAGGACCCCTCCCTCTACCCCGAGGACACCGCTCTGTCCTACCGCATCGTGACCATGTCCGTGGACAGCCTGGACATCACCGGCGCCTGATCGAACATGACTGTGCCGCGGCCCCCCGCCAGGGGGGCCGGGCCATTTGGCAAACGGGACAACAGCGCTCTCCGGGCGGCTGCCCGGGGCATAAGAAGGGAGTTTTTACATGAAAACAAAAAAGACCCCGGTAAAAGGCACCCTGAAGTGGAAGATCCTGACCGGCGTGTTTGCCCTGCTGTTTATCGTCACCATGGTGGGGGGCCCCATCGCCAACAACTACGCCTCCATCATCAACATGGTGCTGGGCACCGAGTCCACCCGGGTGGTGGGCAGCGAGGGTGAAATCTACTACCAGGCCGACTACACCTCCAGCGCCGACCAGGCCGCGGCGGCGGAGGCCCTGTGTGAGCAGATCGTGGCCAACGGCGCCACGCTGCTCCTCAACCGGAACAACGCCCTCCCCCTGGAGCAGGGGGCCAAGATCAGCCTCTTCGGCACCACCGCTGCCGACTTCGTCTACGGCGGCACCGGTTCCGGCGGCATGGACACCTCCACCGCCACCAACCTGCGGGAGGCCCTGGAGGCCGACGGCTTTGCCGTCAACCCCACCCTGTGGGACTTCTACGCCACCGGCGCGGGCAGCGAGTACGGCCTGAAGACCGCCAGCGGCTCTCTGAACAACTACATCTTTGACAACGGCGAGTTCTTCGTCAACGAGGTGCCCCAGAGCGTCTACACCGACGCCGAGTGGTCCTCCGTGGCCGACTACGGCGACGCCGCTATCGTGGTGCTGGGCCGCATCTGCGGCGAGGGCGCCGACCTGCCCTGGTACGGCGCCGGCGACGGCGAGGGCAACATCCTGGAGCTGAGCGGCGAGGAGAAGGACCTGCTCCAGGCCCTGAGCCAGCGCAAGGCCAGCGGCGAGATCAGCAAGATCATTGTGCTGCTCAACGCCACCAACCCCATCGAGCTGGACTTCCTCAACCCCGACATCTGCGGCGTGGATTACGGCATTGACGCCTGCCTGTGGGTGGGCGAAGTGGGCCAGAGCGGCATCCACGCCATCGGCGACCTGCTCAACGGCAGCGTGAACCCCTCCGGCAAGCTGGTGGACACCTACTGCTACGACAACCTCACCTCCCCCGCCATCCAGAACGCCCACGCCACCTCCTACACCAACGCCGCCGAGGCGGGCCTCTCCTTCAGCGAGGGCAACAACGAGTACTATGTGGTCTACCAGGAGGGTATCTATGTGGGATACCGCTACTACGAGACCCGCTATGAGGACGTGGTGCTGGGCAACCCCAACGCGGGCAGCTATGACTATGCCTCCACCGTGGCCTTCCCCTTCGGCTACGGCCTGTCCTATACCGAGTTTGCCTACGGCCCCCTCACCATGACCGAGGAGGCGGACACCTTCACCTTCACCGTGGACGTGACCAACGTGGGCGAGGTGGACGGCGCCGAGCCCGTGCTCATCTACATGCAGTCCCCCTACACCGACTACGACCGGACCAACGGCATTGAGAAGGCCGCTGTGGAGCTGGTGGGCTACACCAAGGTCACCGTGGCCGCCGGCGAGACCGTCACCGCCACCGTCACCGTGGACAAGAGCGAGATGCGCGCCTACGACGTCAGCGGTGCGGGCACCTACATCGTGGACGCGGGCAACTACTACTTCGCCACCGGCAACGGCGCCCACGAGGCCCTCAACAACATCCTGGCCGCCAAGGCCGCCCAGGGCGACACCAGCAACGGCACCGTGAACACCAGCCGCATGGTGGGCGAGGCCGACGAGACCCTGGCCGTGTGCTATGTCCAGGCCAACTTTGACGACACCACCTACTCCGTCAGCGCTGTGACCGGCCAGGCCATCACCAACCAGCTGGACCACGGCGACCTGAACCGCTTTGACGAGGACACCTCCAACGACGTGGTGTACCTCACCCGCAGCGACTGGGCGGGCACCATGCCCCAGGCCACCATCACCGCCACGGATTACACTGCCGCGGTGCAGCTGGAGGCCAATGACGACATGATCGCCGCCCTCACCTCCACCGTGTCCTCCGGCAGCCCCGAGGAGCAGACCACCATGCCCACCATGGGGGCCGAGGGGGAGCTCAACCTGGCCCAGTTCGTGGGGGTGCCCCTGGACGGCAGCATCACTCTGGACGGGGAGACCTACACCTGGGATGACCTGCTGGACCAGGTGACCTTTGCCGAGATGAGCAAGCTCATCGGCCAGGCCTACCACTGCACCTCCCCCGTGGCCAGCGTGAACAAGCCCGCCACCAAGGACGAGAACGGTCCCCAGGGCATCACCGCCACCCTCACCGGCGGCGCCTCCTCCACCAGCTACACCTCCGCCGACCTGCGGGCGGCCACCTTTGACGACGAGCTCACCCGCCAGGTGGGCGCCAGCATGGGCAACGACTGCCTGCTGGCCAACGGCAAGGCCTACTCCGGCATCTACGGCCCCGGCGTAAACATCCACCGCACCCCCTACTCCGGGCGCAACTTCGAGTACTACTCCGAGGATCCCTTCCTGTCCGGCAAGACCTGCGCCTCTGAGGTGGCGGGCATCCAGTCCAAGGGCGTGTACGTCTACATGAAGCACTTCGCCCTCAACGACCAGGAGACCGCCCGGGACGGCATCTGCGTGTGGACCAACGAGCAGGCCGCCCGTGAGATCTACCTCCAGGCCTTTGAGTACCCCATCCAGGACTCCGGCGCCTACTGCGTCATGACCTCCTTCAACCGCATCGGCTGCATCTGGGCCGGCGGAGACTACAACCTGCTGACCAACATCCTGCGGGGTGAGTGGGCCATGCCCGGCTTCGCCCTCACGGACTTCTCCAACTCCAACGACTACATGGACGTGATCCAGGGCGTGCTAGCCGGCGGGGACGGCTGGGACTGCAACGACGCCAACAAGTGGACTCCCAAGCTCAATGAGAACAAGGACGATCCCCAGGTGGTCAACGCCATGCGCCAGGCTACTGCCCGCATCCTCTACACTGTGGCCAACTCCAACGCCATGAACGGCATCAGCCCGGATACCCACATTGAAGAGATCATGACCTGGTGGCAAATCGCTTTCATCGCAGGAGACGTGCTCTTCGGACTGCTCACCGTGGGCAGCATCGCCATGCTGGTGCGCGCCGGCAAGAAGGCGGGCAGCCAGAAGTAAACCGTTTTCTGACGGTGGAAGTCCTCCCGCGTTTTTCCTTTTCCTGTGCAGCGCTCCCGGAGCCCTCTCTCCGGGAGCGTTTGCGCATCCAGAGCAAAAAAGAGCCCCCCGGGCGCCCAATCTGGGCGCCCGGGGGGCTCTGGCGTTTGGAAGGCGGGAGGCTCAGCCCTCGCTGTCGTTCATCAGGTGGGCCTTGTCGCACACATAGAAGACCAGGGACAGCACCACGGCCACCACGGCGGCCAGGGTCATACCGGTGATGGAGATGGCGCCCACGGAGATGGTCAGGCCGGACAGGCCCGCCACAAAGACCACGCTGGTGAGGATCAGGTTGCGGTTCTTGCTGTAGTCCACCTGCTTGTCCACCAGGATGCGCAGGCCGGAGGTGCCGATCATACCGTAGAGCAGGAAGGTGATGCCGCCGATCACGTCCCCGGGGATGGTGGAGATGAAGGCGGACAGGGGGGCGAAGAAGGCCATGATGATGGAGATGATGGCCGCCCCGGCGATGACCCGCACGGAGTACACCCCGGTGATGGCCATGACGCCGATGTTCTCGCCGTAAGTGGTGGTGGGCACCGAGCCGATGAGGCCGGACAGGGCGGTGGACAGGTCGTCTCCCAGCAGGGAGCGGTGGAGGCCCGGGTCCTTGATGAGGTCCCGGCCCACGATCTTGCCGGTGACGATCTGGTGGCCGATGTGCTCGGCGGTGATCACCAGCAGCACGGGTACCATGATGAGGATGGCCTGGAGGTCAAACTTGGGCAGCTGGAAGTGGGGGATGGAGAACCAGGACAGGGGGTTGGTCAGGGAGATGGAGGCGAAGGCGGAGAAGTCCACCAGACCCAGGCAGCAGGCGGTGACATAGCCGCAGATCATGGCCACCAGCAGGGGGATTACCGAGAGGAACTTGCGGAAGAGCACCGAGCCCAGAATGGCCACCCCCAGGGTGACGGCAAAGACCGCAATGTGGAGGCCGGAGGACAGGTCCGCGCCGGTGGAGCCGGGGGTGATGGTGTTGCCCGCCAGCTCCAGACCGATGAGGGCCACAACGGGACCCATGGCGGCGGGGGGGAGGACCACGTCGATCCAGGCCGTGCCGCACTTGTAGATGATGAGGGCCAGCAGGCAGCCCAGCAGACCCACCACCACAAAGCCGCCCTGGGCATACTGGAAGCCCAGCTCGGTGATGACGATGCCCGCCGGGGCCAGGAAAGCGAAGCTGGAGCCCAGGTAGGCCGGGGCTCTCCCCTTGGTCAGGAGGATGAAGAGCAGCGTGCCGATGCCGTTCATGAAGAGCACGATGCCCGAGTGGATGCCGAAGAGCATGGGGACCAGCACGGAGGCGCCGAACATGGCGAATACATGCTGGATGCTCAGGGGGATCAGCAGCCCCAGAGGGACCCGCTCATCCACCTGGATGATTCGTTTGCCGGACATGTAACAAAACCCCTTTTCACAGACTGATTTGCGCCGGCAAAGGCGCACTGTCTCCGACATTATAGTAGGAAAAGAGGGGGAAGTCCATATAAAAAGGGAGAAAAAGTGGCGCGGACAGCATTCTTTGTGGGTTTATACGGAAGGAGGGGGGGACAAGGGGAAAATGCGCACAGACCCGCCATTGACAAAGGGGAGCCCATTTGGATAAAATAATACTGATTTTTTCAAAACAGAAGCCCCGGTCTCCGGGGGAGAACAGGTGGAATGACCATGAAAAAGACCTTTGTAAACCGGGAGGAGCTGGAGGCCATTGCCCAGCGCTATCCCACCCCCTTCTACCTCTACGATGAGGCGGGCATCCGCGCCAATGCCCGCAAGCTGCGGCAGGCTTTCGCCTGGAACCCCGGCTTCAAGGAATATTTTGCCGTGAAGGCCACCCCCACCCCCCAGATCCTCAAGATCCTGCGGGAGGAGGGGTGCGGGGTGGACTGCTCCTCCCGCACCGAGCTGATGATGGCCGGGCGGTGCGGCTTCTCGGGCAGTGAGATCATGTTTTCCTCCAACGAGACCCCGGCGGAGGAGTTCGTCCTGGCCCAGGAGCTGGGGGCGGTGATCAACCTGGACGACCTGACCCATGTGGACTTCCTGCGGGACACCCTGGGGACGGTGCCCAAGACCGTGTCCTGCCGCTTCAACCCCGGCGGCACCTTCACCCTGGGGGAGAGCAAGGAGGGCTTCCAGGTGATGGACAATCCCGGCCAGGCCAAGTACGGCATGACCCGGCCCCAGCTGACCCAGGCCTTCCGCCGCCTGAAGGAGCTGGGGGCGGAGCACTTCGGCCTCCACGCCTTCCTGGCCTCCAACACCCTGTCCAACGAGTACTACCCCGCCCTGGCCCGCATCCTCTTCCAGGTGGCGGCGGAGCTCAAGGAGGAGACCGGGTGCCACATCGCCTTCATCAATCTCTCCGGCGGCGTGGGCATCCCCTACCGCCCCGACCAGGAGGCCAACGACATCCTGGCCATCGGGGAGGGGGTGCGCAAAGCCTATGAGGAGGTGCTCCTCCCCGCGGGCATGGGAGATGTGGCCATCTTCACCGAGCTGGGCCGCTTCATGCTGGGCCCCTACGGCTGCCTGGTGACCCGGGCGGTCCACGAGAAGCACATCTACAAGGAGTACATCGGGGTGGACGCCTGCGCGGCCAACCTGATGCGCCCGGCTATGTACGGCGCCTATCACCACATCACTGTCATGGGCAAGGAGGACGCCCCCTGTGACCACAAGTACGACGTGGTGGGCTCCCTGTGTGAGAACAGCGACAAATTCGCCATCGACCGGATGCTGCCCAGGATCGACATGGGGGATCTGCTGGTGATCCACGACGCCGGGGCCCACGGCTTTGCCATGGGCTACCAGTACAACGGCAAGCTGCGCTCGGCGGAGCTGCTGCTCCAGGAGGACCGGCAGGTGCGCCTCATCCGCCGGGCGGAGACCCCCGACGACTATTTCGCCACCCTGGTCTGGTGAGGACGGACCCGGGAGACCCAGAGAGGAGAGCGCCATGAACCACTGGAGAGAGGCCCCCGTGCTGGTGCGGGCCCTGGACACCTACGACCCCCAGGGGGCCCAGGCCATTGTGGAGGAGATCTTTGCCCTCTGGCCCGGGGCGGCGCAGCTGGGGCGGGATACCCGGGTGACCATCAAGCCCAACCTGCTCATGCGCCGCGCCCCGGAGCGGGCCACCACCACCCACCCGGTGATCGTGGGGGCGGTGGTGGCCGCCCTGCGCCGCCGGGGGGTGGAGCGCATCACCATTGCCGACTCCCCCGGGGGACCTTACACCCAGGGGGCCCTGAAGGGCATCTACCAGAGCGCCGGCATGACAGCGCTGGGGGAGGAGCTTTTGAACTACGACGTCACCTGGCAGCGCTGCCCCGCCCCCACTGGGGGGCTGGTGGGGGAGTTCAACCTCATCACCCCGGTGGCCCAGGCGGACGTGGTCATCGACGTGGCCAAGATGAAAACCCACGGCATGACCACCCTGAGCGGCGGGGTGAAGAACCTCTTCGGCTGTGTGCCCGGCCTCCAGAAGCCCCAGCTCCACTACCAGTACCCCCAGAGCGACGCCTTCTGCCAGATGCTGGTGGACCTGGCCCTCACGGTGGGTCCCGCCCTCACCATTGTGGACGGGGTGGTGGCTATGGAGGGGAACGGCCCCTCCGGCGGAGAGCCCCGGCAGGTGGGGTACCTGGTGGGCTCCACCTCCCCCTTTGCCGCCGACCTGGTGCTCGCCCACATGATGGACCTGCCGGTGGAGGGGATAGCCACCCTGGTCCACGGCCGGGAGCGGGGGCTGGTGCCCGGAGACGTGGGGGAGCTGAAGCTGCTGGGGGACCCCTGCCCGGTGTTTCATGACTTCAAGCGCCCCGCCTCCCGGGCCCTGGATTTCACCGACCACATGCCCGGGGTGGTGCGGCCCCTGGCCAAGCTGGTGCAGCGCTTTACCCGGCCCCGGCCGGTGATCCGGCGGGACAAGTGCGTGGGCTGCGGCAAGTGCGCCGAGAGCTGCCCCGCCCACACCATTGAGATTGTGGAGGGCAAGGCGGTCATTCACTACGACAAGTGCATCTCCTGCTTCTGCTGCCACGAGATGTGCCCCTTCCAGTTTATCGACATGGGCCGGGGCCTCCTGCCCCGGGGCCGGTCTTGACACCAAAGGGCCGCCGTGATAATATAATGCAACAAGTGAACATCGCGTTGAACGAATCAGTAGCGCGTATCTCCCACCCGTCAGAGAGGGGCCGTCACCGGCTGAAAGCGGACCCCGGGTGCCTCCGCGTGAAATGCAGTCGGGAGCGAGCGGGATGTGGATGCCCGCCGTGGGGCCGCGTTACGGCCGTTTGAGTGACAAACGAGAGTGGAACCGCGATTACCATCGCCTCTCATGCCCTATGGGCATGGGAGGCATTTTTGTTTTGGAAAGGAAGAGTGCCTTGACCAGACTAGGCGAGACCCTGCGGGCCTATCAGGCCCGGGACCCGGCGGCCCGCAGCCGCCTGGAGATCTTTCTCCTGTACCCCGGCGTCCACGCCACCATCTACCACCGCATTGCCCATTTCCTCTACTGCCACCACCTGAAATTTCTTGCCAGGTTCGTCAGCCAGTGGAGCCGGTTCTGGACCGGCATCGAGATCCACCCCGGGGCCCAGATCGGCCGCCGGTTCGTCATCGACCACGGCATGGGCATTGTCATCGGGGAGACGGCGGAGATCGGGGACGACGTGCTCCTCTACCACGGGGTCACCCTGGGGGGCACCGGCAAGGACTCCGGCAAGCGCCACCCCACCATCGGCAACAACGTGATGATCGCCTGCGGGGCCAAGGTGCTGGGCCCCTTTAAGGTGGGGGACGGGGCCCGCATCGCCTCCAACGCGGTGGTGCTGCGGGAGGTGCCCGAGAACGCCACCGCCGTGGGCGTCCCCGCCCAGATCGTGCGCATCGCCGGGAAGAAGGTCAACTACGCCGCAGAGGTGGACCAGATCCACGTCACCGACCCGGTGCAGAAAAAGCTGGAGGCCCTCCAGTCCCGGCTGGAATTTGTGGAAAAAATGCTGGAAGAAAAAGAACAACAGGAAAAGGAGTTTTAAATTGATATGAAACTGTATAATTCCGCCACCCACACCAAGGAGGACTTCGTCCCCCACACCCCCGGCAAGGTGGAGATGTACACCTGCGGCCCCACAGTGTACCACTTCGCCCACATCGGCAACCTGCGCAGCTACCTGATGGAGGACGTGCTGGAGAAGTTCCTGCGGTATGAGGGGTATGACGTCAACCGGGTGATGAACATCACCGACGTGGGCCATCTGGCCTCCGACGCGGACACCGGGGAGGACAAGATGCTCAAGGGCGCCAAACGGGAGCACAAGAGCGTCATGGAGATCGCCCAGTTCTACACCGACGCCTTTTTCTCCGACTGCAAGAAGCTCAACATCAAGCACCCCGACGCGGTGCAGCCCGCCACGGGGATGATCGACGAGTATATCCAGACCATCTCCAAGCTGCTGGACACGGGCTACGCCTATGTGGCCGGGGGCAACGTGTACTTTGACACCTCCAAGCTGGGCAAGTACTACGTGTTCAATGACCACGACGAGGAGGACCTGGCGGTGGGCGTCCGGGAGGGCGTGGAGGAGGACACCAACAAGCGCAACAAGAACGACTTCGTCCTCTGGTTCACCAAGAGCAAGTTTGAGGACCAGGCCCTCAAGTGGGACTCCCCCTGGGGGGTGGGCTACCCGGGGTGGCACATCGAGTGCTCCTGCATCTCCATGAAGTACAACGGGGAGTACCTGGACCTCCACTGCGGCGGCATTGACAACGCCTTCCCCCACCACACCAACGAAATCGCCCAGTCCGAGTCCTACCTGGGCCACCCCTGGTGCAAGTACTGGATGCACGTCCACCACCTGAACACCAACACCGGCAAGATGTCCAAGTCCAAGGGGGAGTTCCTCACCGTGTCCCTCCTGGAGGAGAAGGGGTACGACCCCCTGGTGTACCGCTTCTTCTGCCTCCAGTCCCACTACCGCAAGGGGCTGGTGTTCTCCTGGGAGAACCTGGACAACGCCAAGGCCGCCTACGAGAAGCTCATCGCCCGGGTGGCCGCCCTCTCCGGGGAGGGAGAGGTGGACCAGGCCGCCTTTGAGCAGTACAAGGCCGCCTTCATCGAGGCGGTGGGCAACGACCTGAACACCTCCCTGGGGATCACCGCCCTGTACGACGTGCTCAAGGCCGACATGAACGACGCCACCAAGGCCGCTCTCATCGGCAGCTTTGACACGGTGCTGGGGCTGGACCTGCTGGCCAAGGCCGCCGCCCTCAAGGAGAAGGAGGCCGCCCCGGTGGAGGGGGCGGAGGAAATCGAGGCCCTCATCGCCCAGCGCGCCCAGGCCAAGAAGGAGAAGAACTGGGCCCGGGCCGACGCCATCCGGGATGAGCTCAAGGCCATGGGCATCGAGATCAAGGACACCCCCAACGGCGTGGAGTGGAAGAAGATCTGATTCCTCTGGGTTATATCAGACCTTTATGATAACAAAAATTCCCCCGCGGCTTTCAGCCGCGGGGGAATTTTGCATATGAGGAGAAGGGCTTACATGGCGCCGCTGAACACGTCCCGGTTCTTGATGAAGTACTCCAGGCCGGAGTAGAGGGTGGTGATGACGATCACCGCCACGCACACCTGGGAGAGGATGACCACCTCGGGCAGCAGCAGCATCAGGCAGATGCACACCATGGTGGAGGCGGTCTTCACCTTGCCGGACCAGCCCGCGGCGATGACCCGGCCGTTGTCCACCGCCACCATCCGCAGACCGCTGACGCCGAACTCCCGCACCAGCACGATGAGCAGGGCCCAGGCGGGCATCATGCCCGCCTCCACAAACCAGGACATGGCGGAGAGCACCAGCATCTTGTCCGCCAGGGGGTCCATGAACTTGCCAAAGTCGGTGATCTGGTTGTAGTGCCGGGCGATGTATCCATCGGCCATGTCCGTGAGGCTGGCCACGATGAAGATCCCCAGGGCCACATACATGTGGTAGGCAAAGGGAATGTACAAGACGACCATGAAAACAGGGATCAGGATCACGCGGAGCAGAGTGAGTTTGTTGGCGGTGTTCATTGTATTCCTCCTTCGATGAAATCTGGGCCGTAGTGGTTTTATTCCTCGATCTCACCCATCAGGTCGCCGTCCACGGCCTGGGTGAGACGAACGGACACAAAGGAGCCGGCGGGGATCTCCCCGGCGGCGGTAAAGTAGACCCGGCCGTCGATCTCGGGGGAGTCCGCCCGGGAGCGGCCCGCGAAGCAGCCCATCTGGCTGTCAAACCCCTCGCACAGCACCTCGATCACGGTGCCCAGGCGGCTGTCGTTCCACTCGTCCATCACCCGGGACTGGAGCTCCACGATGTGCTCCACCCGCCGGGCGGCCACCTCGCCGTCCACCTGGCCCTCCATCCGGGCGGCCAGGGTGCCCTCCTCCGGGGAGAACTGGAACACCCCCGCCCGCTGGAGCTTCTGCTCCCGCAGGAAGTCGCACAGCTCCTCAAATTCCGCCTCCCCCTCGCCGGGCAGGCCGCAGATGAGGGAGGTGCGGATCACCACGTCGGGCATGGCGGCCCGGAGCTTGGCAAAGAGGGCGGTGATCTCCGCCTTGGTGGAGCGGCGGCGCATGGCGGAGAGGATGGCGTCGTTGCAGTGCTGGATGGGGATATCCAGGTAGTGGAGGAGCTTGGGCTCCTGGGTGATGGTGTGGATAAGCTCGTCGGTCACCGCCTCGGGGTAGAGGTAGTGCAGGCGGATCCAGTGGAAGGGGAGGGCGCACAGCTGCCGGAGGAGCTGGGCCAGGGAGACGGGAGGCTCCAGATCCTGGCCGTACCGGGTGATGTCCTGGGCGATGACGATGAGCTCCTTCACCCCGCTCTCCGCCAGGCCCCGGGCCTCGGCCAGGAGGGAGTCCATGGAGCGGCTGCGGTACCGCCCCCGCAGCTTGGGGATGATGCAGAAGGCGCAGCCGTTGCTGCACCCCTCGGCGATCTTCAAAAAGGCTGTGTAGGGCGGGGTGGTTACCACCCGGGGGCCGTCGTCGTCGGTGTGGTGGATGTCCCCGAAGCACTCCGGCTGCTCCCCGGCCTCAAGGGCCTCCAGGGCGGCCACCACATCGGTGTAGCTGCCGGTACCCAGCATGCCGTCCACCTCGGGCAGCTCCTGCCGGATCTCCTGGCGGTACCGCTGGGACAGGCACCCCGCCACCAGCAGCTTGCCCAGGCGGCCCTCCGCCTTCAGCTTGCCCAGGGCCAGAATGTGGTCAATGGCCTCGCTCTTGGCGCTGTCAATAAAGCCGCAGGTGTTGAGCACCGCCACATCCGCCCCGTCGGGGTCGCCGGTGACGGTGTGCCCCGCCTGGCGGCACAGGGCCATCATCTGCTCGGTGTTGATGAGATTTTTGGAGCACCCCAGGGAAATAAATGCAACTTTCAAGGAAATTGTCCCCTTTTTCAATCAGATATACACCACCCGGCCCTCCCGCCGGGGCGGCATGGAGGGCACCGCCTTGGGATAGCCCAGGGTGACGGCGGCCACAAACTCCCCCGCCTGGGGGGCGAATTCCCGCTGAAACTCCCCGCCAAAGCCCATGCGCTGGGGGGCGGACATCCAGCAGGAGCCCAGGCCCTTCTCCCAGGCGGCCAGGAGGAGATTTTCGATGGCGGCGGACACGGACTGCATGGCCCCGTCCCGGTCGGGGTAGTCGTCCCGCAGGAAGAAGGCCAGCACGCACACCGGCGCGCCCCCCAGGGTGGAGAGGAAGCGCAAAGTGGACTCGATCACCTGGGGATTGCGGGCAAAGCGCTTTTCCAGCACCGGCAGGAAGGCCTCCGGCACCTTGGACATGATGGCGCGCAGCTTCTCCATCCCCTCCGGCGAGCGCACCACTACGAAGTGCCAGTGCTGCTGGTTCACCGCCGAGGGGGCCGCCAGGGCGCAGGCCATGATCTCTTGAAGGATGTCATCGGGGATGGGGTCGGGCCGGTATTGGCGCACGCTGCGCCGCTGGAGCAGACAGGTCTGGGTATCCACAGGTCATACCTCCTCAAATTGGGCGCGGTAGCGCTCCAGGGCGGCGGAGATGTCCTCCCACCGGTACCCCCGGCGGGCCAGAGCGTCGGACACCCGCTTGAGGGCTGCCCGGTCGGGCGCCTCCCCCCGGAGCTTCTTGGCCACAAAGGCGTCCAGCAGGGGGGCGGCGTCCTCCTCCTCCCCCTGGGCCAGGGCATCCTCCCAGTACTCCCGGGGCACCTTCCGGCGGTAGAGCTCCTGCCGCACCCGGCCGGGGCCGTACCCCTTGGCGGCGCAGTGCCGGGCCACCGCCAGGGCGTAGACCCCGTCGTCCAGCAGCCCCAGCTCCGTCAGCCGACCGGCCACCGCCTCCGCCGCCTCCCGGCGGCCGGGGGGGAGCTCACTCTCCCCCTTTTTCCGGGCGGTGAGCTTGTCAAGGAGCTCCTGCCGGGAGTAGGACCGGCGGGAGAGGAGGGAGAGGGCCTTCTCCCGCAGGGCGTCCCGCTCCGATGCCTGGCGCAGGGCAGCCTCCTGCTCCTCCGTCAGCTCCAGGCCGGGGCGCAGCCCCAGCTCCACCACGGTGCCCTCCTCCACCCGGAGGAGCTCCTCCCCCTCCAGGTGGACCAGCCAGCGGCCCTGTACCCTCTGGGAGGGTACTACCTTAATGAGCTTCAATCCTTGTCCTCAAAGTCCTCGGCGGACACATCCACCGCCCGGCCGGCGGCCTTGGCGGCGGCCTTGGCCTGGCTGCTCATGAGCTTCCAGGCGTTGGCGCGGATGTCCGCCTCCAGCTGGGCGGCCATCTCCGGGTTGGCCCGGAGGAACTGCTTGGCGGCGTCCCGGCCCTGGCCCAGGCGCAGCTCGCCCATGGCGAACCAGGACCCGCTCTTCTGCACCAGGCCCAGCTTGGTGCCCAGATCCACCAGCTCCCCCACCTTGGAGATGCCCTCGCCGTACATGATGTCAAACTCCGCCTCCTTGAAGGGGGGCGCCACCTTGTTCTTCACCACCTTGGCCCGGGTGCGGTTGCCGATGATCTCGCTGCCGCTCTTGAGGGCCTCCACCCGCCGCACGTCCAGCCGGACGGAGGCGTAGAACTTCAGGGCCCGGCCGCCGGTGGTGACCTCGGGGTTGCCGTATACCACGCCCACCTTTTCCCGGAGCTGGTTGATGAAGATGACGATGCAGTTGGTCTTGGAGATGGAGCCGGCCAGCTTCCGCAGGGCCTGGCTCATAAGCCGGGCCAGCAGGCCCACATGGGAGTCCCCCATGTCCCCTTCGATCTCCGCCCGGGGCACCAGGGCGGCCACCGAGTCCACCACCACCACGTCGATGGCGCCGGAGCGCACCAGGGCCTCGGTGATCTCCAGGCCCTGCTCGCCGGTGTCCGGCTGGGAGATGAGCATGGAGTCGATGTCCACCCCCAGGGCCCGGGCGTACCCGGGGTCCAGGGCGTGCTCGGCGTCCACAAAGGCCACCTCGCCCCCCCGCTTCTGGGCCTCCGCCACGATGTGCAGGGCCAGGGTGGTCTTGCCCGAGGACTCGGGGCCGTAGATCTCAATGATGCGCCCCTTGGGCACCCCGCCGATGCCCAGGGCCAGGTCCAGGGAGAGAGAGCCGGTGGGGATGGCCTCTACCATGGCCCCCTGGTTCTCCCCCAGGCGCATGATGGAGCCCTTGCCGAAGTCCCGCTCGATCTGGGCGATGGCGGTCTCCAGGGCCTTTTTCTTGTCGGACGCGGGGGAGGCGCTCTCCACCGCGGGCTTCTTTCCAGCAGCCATTTGCGATCATCCTTTCCAACCGGCGGGGCCGGTCTATCCAAAAATGGTGGGGCCTGTGGGCCCACCGTCAGTGTAGCAAAGTAAAAGTCCCTTAAACAGGACAGTATATTATCCCGGCGGGGCGGTGCCCTCCACCACCCGCCAGATGCCGCCGGTGTCCCGGGTGCTCTCAAGGTGGGTAAAGCCGCTGTGGGCCAAGAGGAGCTCTACATCCTCCGACTGGCCCATGCCCACCTCCACCATCAGGCGGCCCTGGGGGGTGAGGGCCCTGCCCCACTTTTCCGCCAGGACGCGGTAGAAGTCCAGGCCGTCCGCCCCCCCGTCCAGGGCCAGGGCGGGCTCATAGTCCCGCACGGAGGGGTCCAGCCCCGCCAGGTCCCCGGTGGGGATGTAGGGGGGATTGCACACGATGAGGTCGAAGTCCCACAGCACCGAGGTGGGGGCCTGCCGGGCGTTCACCAGCATGGCGTTCACCCGGTCCCCCAGGCCGCACCGGCGGATGTTCCGCCGGCACACCTCCAGGGCGTCCTCCGAGATGTCCCCCAGTACCACCTGGGCCTGGGGGCAGTGGGCGGCGATGGCCAGCCCCACGCAGCCGCTGCCGGCGCACAGGTCCAGCACCCGCCGCTCCCCCACCAGAGAGCGCACAAAGGCGATGGCCCGCTCCGCCAGCACCTCCGTATCGGTCCGGGGGATGAGCACCTGGGGGGTGATGTCCAGGGTGAGGCCAAAAAACTCCCACTCCCCGATGAGGTAGGCCACCGGCTCCCCCGCCAGCCGCCGCTCCGTCAGCTCCGCCAACCGCTCCTCCACCTGGCGGGGGGCATAGAGGGACAGGTCCCGCAGCAGCTCCTGCCGGGTCTTGCCGGCGGCAAAGGCCACCAGCTCCCGGGCCTCCAGCTGGGCCTGGAGCACTCCGGCGGCCCTCAGCTGCCGCCGGAGATCCAGACAGAGATTGTTGTAGGTGGTGGCCATGGGGTTCCCTCCTGTCGGTATTACCAGGCGTCCTCCCCCCGGTTCTCGGGCAGGACCTCCTTCAGGGCGGCAATGCCCACTTCGATCATGGAGTCGTCGGGCTCAAAGGTGGTAAAGTTCTGCATAAAGAGGCCGGGGGCGGAGAGAAACCGGGTGACGGGGTTGGAGTGGCCCCCCACATAGTGGTTGAGCTCATAGGTAATCCCCACGATCAGGGGGAGGAGCAGCAGGTGCAGCCCCATACGCACCAGGGTGTTGGAGATCTCCAGGGGGGTAAAGACCACCACGGATACCAGAATGGACACCATGATCACCACAAAGAGAAAGCTGGTGCCGCAGCGGGGGTGGTGCCGGGGCTGCTTGCGGACATTCTCCACCGTCAGCTCCAGGCCGTTTTCATAGCAGTAGATGGTCTTGTGCTCCGCCCCGTGGTAGGAGAAGATGCGGCGCATTTCCTTCATCCGGGAGCACAAAAAGAGGTAGCCCATGAAGATGACCACCCGGGACAGGCCCTCCACAATGCTCTGGGCCCACAGGGACACAAAGGGCAGCATGGCCGCCAGGCCGCCCAGCAGGGTGGGCAGCAGAATAAACAGCCCCACCGACAGCCCGGCGCCCAGGAGCACCGAGATGGTGACGATGACCTTCATGACGGTCTCGCTGGAAAAGTGCTTTTGCAGCCAGATCTCAAAGGCGGTGAGCTCCTCCTCCTCCGCCTCCTCGTCCCCCGCCACGTCGGCGGAGTACATCAGGGCCTTCACGCCGGACACCATGGTGGCGCCGAAGCCTACTACCCCCCGGATAAGGGGAAGGCCCAAAACAGGGTAGCGCTCCTTCAGGGGGTGGAGGGGGGTGGTTTTGATCTCCAGCTCCCCGTCGGGCCTGCGCACCACGATGGAGCGCTTTTTGGGGCCCTGCATCATAATGCCCTCAATGAGGGCCTGCCCGCCGCACATGGTCTTAAAGGGGGTCTCGCAGCAGGAACGATCTTGTTTTGACATGCTTGGGGGTTCTCCTTCTAGTTTGTCTTACAGTTCAGCCCACTGGCGGGGAGTTCCCCCTGGGCTGAGAGTATGGTACCACGGATGGGATGAAATTGCAATGGAGAATAGAACTTATGTTCCAAGAGGCAGGGCGATGGTGGCCACGCAGCCGCCCCCCTCGGCGTTTGCCATGGTGAGGGTGCCGTTGTGCCGGGTGACGATCTCCTCGCACACCGCCAGGCCGATGCCGCTGCCCCTGGCCTTGGAGGAGCCCTTGTAGAACTTGTACTTCACGTGGGGCAGCTCCTCCTCGGGGATGCCGGGGCCGTAGTCCCGGATGGCGATGAGGACCATGTCCCCCTCGGGGCGGATGGACACGTCCACCCGCTTGCCCGAGCCGCCGTGCTTGTCGGCGTTGTCCAGCAGGTTGCAGAACACCTGCCGCAGCCGCTGGGGGTCCCCCTCCAGGATGGGCAGCTCCTCCTCGCACTCGTCGTACTCCAGGGTGAGGCCCTTCCGGCGGAAGAACTCCTTATACGTGTATACCGCGTCCTCCAGCTCCGCCTTGATGTCCAGGGGCTCCATGGACAGGGTGAAGCGCCCGTCCTCAATGCGGGAGAACTCCAGCAGCTCCTCCACCATGTTGGTCAGCCGCCGGGCCTCGGAGACAATGATGCCCATGCCCTTCCGGGCGTCCTGGGGGTCCTGGACCTCCCCGTTGAGGATGGTCTCCGCCCAGCCGTTGATGGCGGTGAGGGGGGTGCGCAGCTCGTGGGACACGGAGGAGATGAAGTCTGACTTCACCTTCTCCGACTGGTTGATCTTCATGGACATGTCGTTGATGGCGTCGGTGAGGTCGCCGATCTCGTCATCAAATTTCTTCTCCATCTGCACCCCGTAGCTGCCCGCGGCGATGCGCTTGGCCGTCTCGGTGACGTTGGCCACCGGGTCCAGAATGGAGCGGATGAAGTAGAGGTTGGAGACGTACACCAGCACCACGATGAACAGCCCCACCAGAATGGACAGCCCGGCGATGAGCACGATGAGGGAGTCCACGGCCGACAGGGAGGTGACGATGCGCAGCACCCCCACCAGGGTGCCGTTGTGCAGCATGGGGGAGGATACCGCCATGATGTGCTCCCCGGTGCTGGGGTCGCTGCCCGTCCACACGCTGGAGGTCTTTTTGCTGGTGATGGCCTCGGTGATATCCCCGGTGCCGGGGACGGTGCCGGCGGTCAGGTTGCTGGAGGACAAAAGCACCCGCCCGCTGGAGGAGAGCAGCTGAAATTCCAGCCGGTCCCGCTCGGTGGCGGTGGAGACGTAGTTGCGGGCGGTGGTGGTGAACATGGATTGGCTGGTGGAGGTGCTGATGATGATGTTGGTGGCTGTCTGGGCCTGATTTTCCAGGCTGGAACCCATGGTGGAGTAGTAGTATCCCGACATGGCCAGGGTAAAGGCCGTCACGGCGATGACCACCACCAGCAGTACCACGCTGATGGAGTTGAGCATCCAGCGGCGGCGGATGCCCTGCCGCTTGGTGGGGCGCTGGGCGGGGCGGGCCGCCTTGGGCTTTTTCATGAGAGGTTTACGGGCCATGGAACGCACCGCCTTTCATTGGGGAGTGGGGGAGGACATGGCGGGCCTCAGAAGCCCCACTTGTACCCGTACCCCCATACGGTGGTGATGTAGGTGGGGGCCTGGGCGTTGTCCTCGATCTTGATGCGCAGCCGCCGGATGTTTACATCCACGATCTTCAGCTCGCCCACGTAGTTCTTGCCCCACACGGCGTTGAGGATCTCGTCCCGGGAGAGGGCCTTGCCGGGGTTGTCCATAAAGAGCTTCATGATGGAGTACTCCACCTGGGTGAGCTTCACCCGCTGGCCGTTTTTCTCCAGGGTGCGGTTGCGGGTGTTCAGAAGGAAGGGGGGCTGGCTGATTTCGGCGCTGTCCGCCGCCGGCTCCCCGCCGGTGCGGCGGTAGAGGGCGTCCACCCGGGCGGTGAGCTCCGCCGGGGAGAAGGGCTTGGTCACATAGTCGTCCGCCCCGGTCATCAGGCCGGTGACCTTGTCCATCTCCTGGGTGCGGGCGGTGAGCATGATGATGCCGATCTGGGAGTTGGTGGCCCGGATGCGGCGGCACACCTCAAAGCCGTCCATGTCCCCGGGGAGCATGATGTCCAGCAGGGCCACCTTGATGTCGGGGTTCTTCTGAATCTGCTCCAGGGCCTCAGGGCCGTCCCCGGCCTCGATGGTTTCATAGCCGGCCCGCTTGAGATTGATGACCACAAAGCTGCGGATATTGGCCTCGTCCTCCAGGACCAGGATTTTTTTCATGGGGATTCTCCTTTCCGAACCGGGCCGTCACGAGCCGGACCAGTCATTTGTAATGAGGTGGAAGGCCTCCGGCAGGGTCTCCTCCGTGAGGCCGCAGTCCCAGCTGGAGGTGTAGAACTCCGCCAGGTATACTGCGCCGCTGGTTTCGCAGAGTGTAAACTGGGTGCTGCGCTTGTTCAGGGAACGGTTGGTGCCCGTGATGCGTGTGATGGCCAGGAAAGGCACCGGGGCGCTGTCCGCCTCCCCGTCCCACCGGGCAAAGATCACGGTGCGCTCCCCCCGGTTGCTGCGGGAGTCGTCCCGGTAGATGGTGATCTTCCCCTCCCACCGGTCGGGCATATCCAGATACCAGCCGTCGCTGACGTTGTGGTAGGTGGTGGAGATGTGGGTGGGGTTGCCGTTCACGTCGTACTGCCGCCACTTCATGGCCAGGAAGTTGGAGGCCTGGCCGGTGGCGTTGTACTCGGGGATGGGCTCCGGCATGGGCAGCTCCAGAATGGCGTCGGAGTTGATGTCTGTGGCGGCTACATCAATGGAATAGCTCACGCTCTCCACGCTGCACCCTGTCTCGGGGTCCAGCAGGATGTTGGTAAAGGTGCCGTCCTGCAGGGCAAAGATATCGGTAATGGTACCGCCGGACCGGGCGGAGGAGATCACATATAAGGCAGGGACGTTGTCCGTCAGGTAGCCTGTGTCGGCGCTCTGCACCGAGGCAATGCCCGTGGAGAGGGGGGCGCTGCCCTGAAGGACCATGGAGAAGGACTCGGCGTCGTAATCATAAAACTCTACCCGGTTGGCGCTTTCGCCGCTCTCATCGGTCTGAACCACCAGCAGCTCCTGCTGGCTGTCCTGGTCCAGGTCGTAGATGAGGTACTGGTCGCTGTAGGCCGCCCGCATGATCTCCACGGCGGACTCGCCGCTCAGGGCGAAGACCTCCAGCACGTGAACCCGGGAGCTCAGCTGCCAGCTCACCACGATCTCCCGGGTGCCGTCCCCGTTGAGGTCGGGGTAGGAGATGGCGTTGATGGCGGTGCCGTCCCCCTCCAGCAGATAGGCCACGTAGTAGTCCCCGTTGTCATCCTGGGCGAAGATGTAGATCTTCAGAGGGTGCTCCGCCTCCGCCACCTGGAAGAAGGCAATGGTGTAGGTCTTGCCGCTGGTGTCCAGATCCTGAAGCTGTACGTTGGCCGTGTTGCTCCCCAGGAGGGGGGAGATGGTCTCCGCCCCCAGCTGGCTGGTGATCTCGTTGATCTTGTTCTGGAGGTCGGTATAGTTCTCGGGCATCTTGGGCAGGAGGAAGAGCTCCTCCGCCGTCTTGAAGAAGCAGCCCGTCAGGGTGAGCAGCATGAGACTGAGCGCCAGGAGCTGGGCGAATACTTTTTTCAATGGAATGTACCCTCCTTCCGGGGGAAAGCCGGCGGGCGCCCGGAACGGGAGCGGGCCCGGGCGCCGGTCATGGTAAACAGTATCATACCATAAAAACCGGCAAGAAGATACTGTAATTTATGAACAGGGAAAGGGGGAAAAATTTCCCCCTCTGAAGGAGGGAATGGGGGGTTCTCTCTTGTCTCCTGTGGGGGAAGATGGTATAATATCGACGCCTGCCGCGGCAGACGCGGCCCAATACGAGAAGGGAGACCTGCCCGTTATGACCTATCAAGAAGAATTCATTCAGTTCATGGTCCGCTCCGGCGTGCTGACCTTTGGGGACTTCACCACCAAGTCCGGACGCAAGACCCCCTATTTCATCAACACCGGCAACTACAAGACCGGCGCCCAGGCTGCCAAGCTGGGGGACTACTACGCCGCCTGCATCCAGGAGCACCTGCCCGAGGGGGTCACCTGCCTGTTCGGCCCCGCCTACAAGGGCATTCCCCTGGCGGTCACCGCCGCCGCCTCCCTCT